>NZ_JBXAWD010000005.1:0-366404 GCF_057291535.1 Pseudomonas sp. 1L-E-NC-VB-C3
GGGCCGAACGCAGGAGCAAGCGTTTTTTTGCTTACTTTTTTTAGGCGTTTGTAAAAAAAGTGAGTCGCCGTAAGGGCGAAACCCTAAGCAGCCGTAACCGCAGCAACGGATATACACCCAAAACTATCAAACAACGAGCAACAAAAAGGCGCCCGAAGGCGCCCTCTTGATATACGACCGTCAGGCCATCTCAGCCGTGGTTTCGAAGTCGAACGTCAACTCCCCATCCTTGATGTCGATGTGCACCACACCGCCATGCTCGGCCAGCTCGCCAAACAGAATCTCCTCCGCCAGCGGACGCTTGATCTTGTCCTGGATCAGACGCGCCATCGGACGTGCGCCCATCGCCGAGTCATAACCACCCGCCGCCAGCCAGCTGCGTGCCGCATCAGTAACCTCAAGCAACACACGCTTGTCTTCCAGCTGCGCCTGAAGCTCGGTGAGGAACTTGTCCACCACACTTTTGATGACCTCATGGCTGAGGCGACCAAACTGGATAATGGTGTCCAGACGGTTACGGAATTCCGGCGTGAAGCTCTTCTTGATCACTTCCATCGCATCGGACGAGTGGTCCTGATGGGTGAAACCGATCGAAGCCCGCGCTGCCGTCTCTGCACCGGCGTTGGTGGTCATGATCACGATCACATTGCGGAAGTCCGCCTTGCGCCCGTTGTTGTCGGTCAGCGTGCCGTGGTCCATGACCTGCAACAACAGGTTGAAGACTTCCGGATGCGCCTTCTCGATTTCATCGAGCAGCAATACGCAATGTGGCTGCTTGGTGATCGCTTCGGTCAGCAGACCGCCCTGATCGAAACCGACATAGCCTGGAGGCGCACCGATCAGACGCGATACGGTGTGACGCTCCATGTACTCGGACATGTCGAAGCGCACCAGCTCGATGCCCAGCGCCTTGGCCAGTTGTCGCGCGGCCTCGGTTTTACCGACACCGGTAGGCCCGGCAAACAGGAACGAACCGACCGGCTTGTCCGGCGATTTGAGCCCGGCACGGGACAGTTTGATCGCGGTCGACAGCGAATCGATCGCCGCGTCCTGACCAAACACCGTCAGCTTCAGATCACGCTCCAGATTACGCAGCAGCTCCTTGTCGGAACTGGTGACGTGCTTTGGCGGAATCCGTGCGATCTTCGCGACGATGTCCTCGACCTGTGGCACTTCGATACGCTTGACGCGCATCTCCACCGGTTGCAGACGCTGGTAGGCCCCCGCCTCGTCGATCACGTCGATGGCCTTGTCCGGCATGTGCCGGTCATTGATGTAGCGCGACGCCAGTTCGGCAGCGGCACGCAACGACTCATCGCTGTATTCGATATTGTGATGCTGCTCGAAACGCCCTTTCAGGCCACGCAGGATACCGATGGTGTCTTCCACCGACGGCTCGACGACATCGACCTTCTGGAAGCGACGCGCCAAGGCACGGTCCTTCTCGAAGATGCCGCGAAACTCCTGGAATGTGGTCGAACCGATGCAGCGAATGTCGCCAGACGACAGCAGCGGCTTGAGCAGATTGGACGCATCCATCACGCCACCGGACGCAGCACCCGCACCGATGATGGTGTGGATCTCGTCGATGAACAGAATCGCCTGCGGACGCTTTTTCAGCTCATTGAGCAGCGCCTTGAAGCGCTTCTCGAAATCACCGCGATACTTGGTACCCGCAAGCAGAGCGCCGAGGTCGAGCGAATAAACAACCGCATTGGCCAGCAGATCCGGCACCTGATTGTCGACGATGCGCTTGGCCAAGCCTTCGGCTATCGCGGTTTTGCCCACGCCTGCCTCGCCCACCAGCAGCGGATTGTTCTTGCGCCGGCGCGCAAGAATCTGCGCGACACGCTCGACTTCCGACTCACGACCAACCAACGGATCAATGCGACCCTGGCGCGCGAGTTCGTTGAGGTTGCTGGCATAAGCATCCAGAGGATTGCCTGAAGAAGAAGACTCACCGCCCTCGTCGTCCTGCATATCTTGTTCACCTTCAGAGTGATCGCCGTGCCCCGGTACTTTCGAAATGCCGTGGGCGATGTAGTTGACGACATCGATGCGCGCCACGCTCTGCTGTTTCAGCAGGAACACGGCCTGACTCTCTTGCTCACTGAAGATGGCGACCAGCACGTTGGCGCCGGTCACTTCGCGTTTGCCCGAGCTCTGTACGTGAAAAACAGCACGCTGCAGGACACGCTGGAAGCCCAGGGTTGGCTGGGTTTCGCGATCCTCGTCATGGACGGGGATCAATGGCGTGGTGGAGTCGATGAACTCCTGCAGATCATGCTTGAGTTTGTCGAGGTTTGCGCCGCAGGCACGCAAAACGGTGGCGGCAGCCTCATTATCCAATAGGGCCAGCAGGAGATGTTCGACGGTCATGAACTCATGACGCTTCGAACGAGCCTCCTTGAAGGCAAGATTGAGGGTGACTTCGAGCTCGCGGTTTAACATAGCTTCACCTCATACCCAAGTGGTCGGCGATTAACCGTCCTTCTCGATTTCACAGAGTAGCGGATGCTGGCTTTCCCTGGCGTACTGGTTGACCTGCATGGCCTTTGTCTCGGCGATGTCGCGGGTAAACACTCCACATACTGCCCGTCCTTCTGTATGGACGGCCAGCATGACCTTGGTCGCCAGCTCGCGATTCAGGTTAAAAAACACCTCGAGCACTTCGACGACGAAATCCATCGGTGTGTAGTCATCGTTGAACAAAACCACCTTGTACATCGGCGGCGCCTGTAACGCGGGCTTTGCTTCCTGAACAGCAACGCCTGCCGAATCGTCGTCGTGCTCCTGTGGAAGATCCTTTTGGAGAAGCGGGCGATCCTGATTGAATGTTAGTCGAATCTGGCTGATTGCATGCATGGAAAAAAAGGTTCGTCAGTTGTGCGAATACAGTGGTGGGGGCGGTTGCACACGTTTTCAACTACGACTGCCCGGTCACCTTGACTATCGGGAAAACGGTGTTACAACCAATAGAGCCCACAGTGGGTAAAAAAGATCCGCGGAGTCAATTCTTTTATCGAATTCGATTGCGGATGTCGTGGATGATACTCCAGCGATGGAGTCTGTTGCAGAGGGATTTGAGCATGGCTGTCGGCAAGGTGAAATGGTTCAACAATGCCAAGGGATTCGGCTTTATCAATACCGACGCCCGGGAAGGTCGCGATGAGGATGGCAAGGACATTGATTTCTTTGCCCACTACTCGGCCATTGAAATGGATGGGTACAAGACCCTGAAAGCGGGTCAGGCGGTGAACTTCGAGATCGTTCAAGGCCCTAAAGGCTTGCATGCCGTGAAGATAACTTCGGTCGAAGTCGCTTCGGCGTCGAGCTCGATTGCCACGGAAAAACAAACGGCAACCAGTTGAAGCCTCAAAATATTCGGTCATAAAAAAACCGCCTGACTCAACCCATCGAGTCAGGCGGTTTTTGCGTACCTGCAACTTTTACATATGCGAAATCAACGCATCCCCAAACCCGGAAGACGACACCAGCTTCGCGCCATCCATCAAACGCTCGAAATCATAAGTAACAGTCTTGGCGCCGATCGCACCGTTGGTGCCCTTGATGATCAGGTCCGCCGCTTCAGTCCAGCCCATATGACGCAACATCATCTCGGCCGAGAGAATCAGCGAGCCCGGGTTGACCTGATCCTTGCCGGCATATTTCGGTGCGGTACCGTGGGTCGCTTCGAACATCGCCACGGTGTCGGACAGGTTGGCACCCGGCGCGATGCCGATACCGCCCACTTCCGCCGCCAGGGCGTCAGACAGGTAGTCACCGTTGAGGTTAAGCGTAGCGATGACATCGTATTCGGCCGGGCGCAGCAGGATCTGCTGGAGCATGGCGTCGGCGATGGCGTCCTTGACCACAACGTTCTTGCCGGTTTTCGGGTTCTTGAACTGCATCCACGGACCGCCATCGAGCAGCGTCGCACCGAATTCTTCGGCCGCCACTTCGTAGGCCCATTCCTTGAAGGCACCTTCGGTGAACTTCATGATGTTGCCTTTGTGCACGATGGTCAGCGAGTCGCGATCATTGTCGACCACGTATTGCAGAGCCTTGCGCGCCAGACGCCTGGTGCCTTCGCGGGAGACCGGCTTGACGCCGATGCCGCAGTTTTCGTCGAAACGGATCTTGGTGACGCCCATTTCTTCTTTAAGGAATTTGATGACCTTGGTGGCTTCCGGCGAACCGGCCTTCCATTCGATACCGGCGTAAATGTCTTCGGAGTTCTCGCGGAAGATGGTCATGTCGACATCGCCGGGCTTTTTCACCGGGCTTGGCACGCCTTCGAACCAGCGCACCGGACGCAGGCAGACGTACAGGTCGAGCTGCTGACGCAGGGCCACGTTCAGCGAGCGGATGCCGCCACCGACCGGAGTGGTCAGCGGGCCTTTGATCGAAACCACGTAATCCTTGACCGCGTCGAGGGTTTCCTGCGGCAGCCAGGTGTCCTGGTCATAAACCTGAGTGGCCTTTTCGCCGGCGTAGACTTCCATCCAGGAAATCTTGCGCTTGCCGCCGTAGGCCTTTTCAACAGCAGCATCGACAACCTTGATCATCACCGGACTGATGTCGACACCAATACCGTCACCTTCGATGAAGGGGATGATCGGGTTATCAGGAACATTGAGAGAATGGTCTGCATTGACGGTGATTTTGTCGCCGACGGCTGGAACCTGAATCTTCTTGTAACCCATGCTGAACTCCATTGTTTGGATTGAACACCTGGCTTGCTTCGAGCGTAACCCAGTTGAATCAACACGCAAACCCTATGTTCCTGCGCCGCGCACATCTCGTTTCCTACAAGCCTGAAAGCAAAGGGAAAAGCGCCAAACTCCAGCATTCGTAACGAGTCTTTGCCCGGTCGCGCCCTGCGACCTTTAGACCAATGGACGAGAATCGTTGCATATGAACCATCGGCAGATTGCCAGCTACCTATGTATAATGCCGCCCGCTGACCACAGGGTCACGACGGCTGGCCTCTCTAGCACGAGACTTTCCGCCTGATTGGTCGGGTTGTTACCGCAGCCTGACTGCTTGACGCTCTACTGATGCACCCAACATCACCGCGAAGAATCTCGACATTCGGTTCATGGATGACTTTGAACGAACGCGCTTACCCGGCGCCCCTCGAGTTTCTGCGCACGCTTTAGCAAAGAAGAGAGAGTTAATCCGAATATGCCCACCCGCTCGAAGATCATCTATACCTTCACCGACGAAGCTCCTGCCCTCGCCACCTATTCCCTGCTGCCGATCATCGAGGCTTACACCGCCTCGGCCGATATCGCCGTGGAAACCCGCGATATCTCTCTTGCAGCGCGCATCCTGGCAAGCTTCCCCGAGCAACTGGGCGACAAAGCCGTAGCCGACCACCTCGCCGAACTGGGCGACCTGGCCGTTACGCCTGAAGCCAACATCATCAAGCTGCCGAACATCAGTGCTTCGGTGCCACAGCTGCAAGCCGCGATCAAAGAGCTGCAGGCGCAGGGCTACAACCTGCCGGACTACCCGGAAACCGTGACCAGCGACGCCGACAAAGACGCCAAGGCGCGTTACGACAAGGTCAAGGGCAGCGCCGTGAACCCGGTTCTGCGTGAAGGCAACTCCGACCGCCGCGCTCCGCTGTCGGTGAAGAACTATGCGCGCAAGCACCCGCACAAAATGGGCGCCTGGGCCAAGGACTCCAAGTCTCACGTCGCGCACATGAGCACCGGCGATTTCTACGGCAGCGAAAAAGCTGTCCTGATCGACGCCGCTGACGCTGTGAAGATCGAACTGATCGCCAAGGACGGTGCTGCCACCGTTCTGAAAGAAAAAACCACCGTTCAGGCTGGCGAGATCCTCGACTGCGCCGTGATGAGCAAAAACGCCTTGCGTGCGTTCATCGCTGCCGAGATCGAAAGCGCCAAGGCCCAGGGCGTGCTGCTCTCGGTTCACCTGAAAGCGACCATGATGAAGGTCTCCGACCCGATCATGTTCGGCCAGATCGTTGCCGAGTTCTATAAAGACGCACTGACCAAGCACGCTGACGTGCTGAACCAGATCGGCTTCAATCTGAACAACGGCATCGGCGATCTGTACGCGCGCATCAAGGCCCTGCCGGCCGAGCAGCAAGCGCAGATCGAAGCCGATATCGCAGCGGTCTACGCCGTTCGTCCTTCGCTGGCGATGGTCAACTCCGACAAAGGCATCACCAACCTGCACGTGCCGAGCGACGTCATCGTTGACGCCTCGATGCCAGCGATGATCCGTGACTCCGGCAAGATGTGGGGCACCGACGGTCAGCTGCACGACACCAAGGCTGTGATCCCGGATCGTTGCTACGCGACCATCTACCAGGCTGTGATCGAAGACTGCAAAGCCAACGGCGCTTTCGACCCGACCACCATGGGCAGCGTGCCGAACGTTGGTCTGATGGCGAAGAAAGCCGAAGAGTACGGCTCCCACGACAAGACCTTCCAGATCAAGGCTGACGGCGTTGTTCGCGTCACCGACAGCAAGGGCAAGCTGCTGATGGAACAGGCTGTCGAAGCCGGCGACATCTTCCGCATGTGCCAGACCAAAGACGCGCCGATCCAGGACTGGGTCAAACTGGCCGTCAACCGTGCTCGCGCGAGCAGCACGCCGGCGATCTTCTGGCTCGACCCGATGCGCGCTCACGATGGCGTGGTGATCGAGAAGGTTCAGGCCTACCTGAAGGACCACGACACCAGCGGTCTGGACATCCAGATCATGGCGCCGGTCGACGCGATGAAGTACACCCTGCAGCGCACCCGCGAAGGCAAGGACACCATTTCGGTGACCGGCAACGTACTGCGCGACTACCTGACCGACCTGTTCCCGATCATGGAACTGGGCACCAGCGCCAAGATGCTGTCGATCGTGCCGCTGATGAACGGCGGTGGTCTGTTCGAAACCGGTGCCGGCGGTTCGGCTCCGAAGCATGTGCAGCAACTGGTTGAAGAAAACTTCCTGCGCTGGGATTCGCTGGGTGAGTTCCTTGCCCTCGCCGCTTCCCTTGAGCACCTGGGCGTGAACTACAACAACCCGAAAGCACTGGTGCTGTCGAAAACCCTGGACCAGGCCACCGGCCAGTTCCTCGACAACAACAAGTCGCCATCGCGCAAGGTCGGCAACATCGACAACCGCGGCAGCCACTTCTATCTGGCGATGTACTGGGCTCAGGCCCTGACTGCCCAGACCGAAGACGCTGCACTGCAAGCGCAGTTCGCGACTCTGGCCAAAACCCTGACCGAGAACGAGGCAACCATCGTTGCCGAGCTCAACGCCGTTCAGGGCAAGCCAGTCGACATCGGCGGTTACTACCACGCCGACGCCGAGCTGATCAGCAAGGCCATGCGTCCAAGCGCAACCTTCAACGCGGCGATTGCTGCGCTGGTTTAAGGTTGTAATGCGGTGAACAGACCCCGGCCTTGTGCCGGGGTTTGTGTTTCCGGGTTTTGTGATCACCACAAAACTTTGTGGGAGCTGGCTTGCCAGCGATGGCGGTTTATCATCCAGCATGGATGGTGACTGAACCACCGCTATCGCTGGCAAGCCAGCTCCCACAGGGATTGGGGTTTAACCAATAGATTGAGGAAGGTTTTATGGAATGGCTCCCCCACATCACCGTCGCCACCATCGTCGAGGACAACGGTCGCTTCCTGATGGTCGAAGAGCACAAAGGTGGGCGCAATGTGCTCAACCAGCCCGCCGGCCATCTCGATCCGGATGAAACCCTGATCGATGCGGCCATTCGCGAAACCCTTGAAGAAACCGGCTGGGACGTCGAACCGACAGGCGTGATCGGCATTTATCTGTACACCGCACCGAGCAACGGCGTGACTTACCAGCGCATATGCTTCAGCGCCAAAGCCGTGCAGCATCACCCGGATTTCCAGCTTGACGACGGAATTGTCGGCGCCAAGTGGCTGACCCGCGACGAATTAATCGCCCAGCGCGATAACTGGCGCAGTGAACTGATCATCCGTTGCATCGACGATTATCTGGCCGGTCATCACTTCAGCCTCGAACTGATCCGCCCTTCTCTTTAGCCTTGCGGCCGCGAGCCTGATAGAATCGCGCCCTTTTCCAAGACACTCATTGAATCCCTATGCGTGATCCAGCCCCTTCTGACACATCCAAGAAGCGCGTCATTGTCGGCATGTCCGGCGGCGTGGACTCTTCCGTTTCTGCCCTTCTGCTGATCGAGCAGGGTTACGAAGTGGAAGGCCTGTTCATGAAGAACTGGGAAGAAGACGACGGAACGGAATACTGCACCGCCATGGACGACCTGGCGGATGCTCAGGCTGTCTGCGACAAGATCGGCATCAAGCTGCACACCGCCAACTTCGCCGCCGAGTACTGGGACAACGTGTTCGAGCACTTCCTCGCCGAATACAAGGCCGGGCGCACGCCGAACCCGGACATTCTGTGCAACCGCGAGATCAAGTTCAAAGCGTTCCTCGACTACGCGATGATGCTCGGCGCCGACCTGATCGCCACCGGCCACTACGTGCGCCGCCGTGATATCGATGATCGCACCGAACTGCTCAAGGGCCTCGATCCGAACAAGGATCAGAGCTATTTCCTGCACGCCGTCGGCGGCGAACAAATCGCCAAGACCCTGTTCCCGGTCGGCGAACTGGAAAAGCCGCAAGTGCGCGAGATTGCCGAGAAGTACGAACTGGCCACCGCCAAGAAGAAGGATTCCACCGGGATCTGCTTCATCGGCGAGCGCCGTTTCAGCGATTTTCTCAAGCAATACCTGCCGGCACAACCGGGCGAGATCAAGACCACCGAAGGCGAAGTCATCGGCCGTCACCACGGCTTGATGTACCACACCATCGGCCAGCGTCAGGGCCTCGGCATCGGCGGCTTGAAGGATGCCGGTGACGAGCCGTGGTACGTGCTGCGCAAGGATCTGCAGAGCAACGAGCTGATCGTCGGCCAGGGCAACAACCATCCGTGGCTGTTCTCCAGCGCCCTGCTCGCTTCGGAAATCTACTGGGTCAACCCGATCGACCTGAGTCAGCCGCTGCGCCTGACGGCGAAAGTGCGCTATCGCCAGAGCGATCAGGCCTGCACCCTGGAAAAAACCGCCAGCGGCTATCGCGCCGTGTTCGACGAGCCGCAACGCGCGGTGACGCCGGGCCAGTCGGTGGTTTTCTATGACGGTGAAATCTGCCTCGGCGGCGGCGTGATCGAAGTGGCCGAGCCGTGGAGCGGCCAGGCATGAGCCCGACTCAGGAGCAACTGACGGCGCTGGGCGGCGTGTTTCTCGCCGCCGTGCTGGTCGATCGCATCGCCAAGACCGGCCAGACCAACGAGGCCGGCCTGAGTTGCATGCTCGGCAGCCTGCTGGTCCGCGACCCGAAAGATACGCTGGACGTCTACGGCGGCGACGACATCAATCTGCGCGAGGGTTATCGCGCGCTGATTGGCGCCCTTGAGCGCGATCCGAGCACCTTGCAGCGCGAGCCGTTGCGCTACGCCCTGTCGATGCTCGGTCTGGAGCGGCAACTGGCCAAGCGTGACGACATGCTTGAGACGATTGCCAAACGCCTGCCGCAGATCCAGTCGCAGGTGGAGCATTTTGGCCCGGCCCACGAAAACGTCGTGGCCGCTTGCGGTGCGTTGTACCAGGACACTTTGAGCACTCTGCGCCAGCGCATTCAGGTGCACGGCGACATGCGCAACCTGCAACAGCCGAGCAATGCCTCGAAGATCCGCGCCCTGCTCCTCGCCGGTATCCGCTCGGCGCGCCTGTGGCGTCAGCTCGGTGGTCATCGCTGGCAGTTGGTGATCAGCCGCCGCAAGCTGCTCAAAGAGCTTTATCCGTTGATGCGCAGCGAGTAAACGCCGCGTCATGAAGGCTTTGTAGTCTGTAACGCGTAATACGCCGGTCAGTTGGCGACGGACCGGCGGATTTTTTCATGTATGATACGCGCCCCATTTCGTTGCCCGACTGTCCGAGAACACCCCATGCAGCTCTCTTCGCTCACTGCGGTTTCCCCTGTTGACGGCCGCTACGCCGGCAAAACCCAGGCCCTGCGCCCGATTTTCAGCGAGTACGGCCTGATCCGTGCCCGCGTTCTGGTTGAAGTGCGCTGGCTTCAGCGCCTGGCCGCCCATGCTGGCATCCCTGAAGTGCCAGCCTTCTCCGCCGAGGCCAACGCCGTTCTCAATGAACTGGCTGAAAACTTCTCGCTGGAGCACGCCGAGCGCGTCAAAGAGATCGAGCGCACCACCAACCACGACGTCAAAGCGATCGAATACCTGCTCAAAGAGCAGGCGGCCAAGCTGCCGGAGCTGGCCAAGGTCAGCGAATTCATCCACTTTGCCTGCACCAGCGAAGACATCAACAACCTGTCCCACGCCCTGATGCTGCGCGAAGGTCGTGACGACGTGATGCTGCCGCTGATGCGCCAGACCGCCAACGCCATCCGCGAACTGGCCATCCGTTTCGCCGACGTGCCGATGCTGTCGCGCACCCACGGCCAGCCGGCTTCGCCGACTACTCTGGGTAAAGAACTGGCCAACGTGGTTTACCGTCTCGAGCGTCAGATCGCCCAAGTCGCTGCCGTGCCGCTGCTGGGCAAGATCAACGGCGCTGTCGGCAACTACAACGCGCACCTGTCGGCCTATCCGCAGATCGACTGGGAAGCCAACGCCCGCGCCTTCATCGAAGATGAACTGGGCCTGGGCTTCAACCCGTACACCACGCAGATCGAACCGCACGACTACATCGCCGAGCTGTTCGACGCTATCGCACGCTTCAACACCATCCTGATCGACTTCGACCGCGACATCTGGGGCTATATCTCCTTGGGTTATTTCAAGCAGCGCACCATCGCTGGTGAAATCGGTTCGTCGACCATGCCGCACAAGGTCAACCCGATCGACTTCGAAAACTCCGAAGGCAACCTGGGTATCGCCAACGCATTGTTCCAGCACCTGGCGAGCAAGCTGCCGATCTCCCGCTGGCAGCGCGACCTGACCGACTCCACCGTCCTGCGCAACCTCGGTGTCGGCTTCGCCCACAGCGTGATCGCTTACGAAGCCAGCCTCAAAGGCATCAGCAAACTCGAGCTCAACGAGCAGAAGATTGCCGCTGACCTCGATGCTTGCTGGGAAGTATTGGCCGAGCCGATCCAGACCGTGATGCGTCGCTACAACATCGAAAACCCGTACGAAAAGCTGAAAGAACTGACCCGTGGCAAGGGCATCAGCCCTGAAGCGTTGCAGACTTTCATCGATGGCCTGGACATGCCAGCCGAAGCCAAAGCCGAGCTCAAGCAACTGACGCCGGCCAACTACATCGGCAACGCAGTGGCACAAGCCAAACGCATCTGATCGACCGTTTGCTCCGTTTGAGACGCCCGGCCGCGCCGGGCGTTTTTATTCCCGTCTGAAAAGTGCTTTTTTTCAATAGGTTACATATGAATTCCGATATTCCTCTTCAACTTCTGGGCGGCCTCACAGCACGCGAATTCCTGCGTGACTACTGGCAGAAAAAACCGCTGCTGATTCGTCAGGCGATTCCTGACTTCGAAAGCCCGATCGACGCCGACGAACTGGCCGGCCTGGCCCTGGAAGAAGAAGTCGAATCGCGCTTGGTCATCGAGCACGGCGAGCGCCCATGGGAATTGCGTCGCGGCCCGTTCGCCGAAGACGAGTTCAGCAAATTGCCAGAAAAAGAGTGGACCCTGCTGGTGCAAGCGGTTGATCAGTTCGTGCCGGAAGTCAGCGAACTGCTGGAAAACTTCCGCTTCTTGCCGAGCTGGCGCGTCGATGACGTGATGATCAGCTTTGCCGCACCGGGTGGCAGCGTCGGCCCGCATTTCGACAACTACGATGTGTTCCTGCTGCAGGGCCATGGCAAGCGCAACTGGAAAATCGGCCAGATGTGCGATTCCGAGAGCCCGCTCCTGCAGCACGCTGACCTGCGCATCCTCGCTGAATTCCACGAGACCGAAGAATGGGTGCTGGAGCCAGGCGACATGCTCTACCTGCCGCCGCGTCTGGCCCATTGCGGCGTCGCAGTCGACAACTGCATGACCTACTCGGTCGGCTTCCGTGCGCCGAGCGCTGCTGAAGTGCTGACCCACTTCACCGACTTCCTCAGCCAGTTCCTGACCGACGAAGAGCGCTACACCGATGCCGACGCCAAGCCGGCGGTCGATCCGCACCAGATTCAACACGATGCGCTGGATCGTCTGAAAAGCCTGCTCGCCGAACACATGAGCGATGAGCGCCTGCTGCTGACCTGGTTCGGCCAGTACATGACCGAGCCGCGCTACCCGGAACTGGTGGTCGGCCCGGAAGACGTCGAAGAAGAAGACTTCCTCGCCGCCCTGCAGGACGGCGCCGTGCTGATCCGCAACCCGAGTGCGCGCCTGGCCTGGTCGGAAGTCGACGACGATCTACTGCTGTTCGCCAGCGGCCAGAGCCGTTACCTGCCGGGCAAGCTGCGCGAACTGTTGAAGCTGATCTGCGCCGCTGACGCCCTGCACGCCGACAACCTCGGCGAATGGCTGAGCGATGAAGACGGCCGCAGCCTGCTCTGCGAACTGGTCAAGCAAGGAAGCCTGGGGTTTGCCGATGAATAAAATTCGCGTTCGTGTCGCAGACTGGCAGAAGGATATCGCCGAGATCCGGCGCATTCGTGAAACGGTGTTCATCGCCGAACAATCGGTGCCACCCGAGCTTGAGTGGGACGCCGATGACGCGACCGCCGTGCATTTTCTGGCGTTCGAAGGCGACTTCCCGATCGGCACGGCGCGACTGCTGCCCGATGGGCATATCGGTCGGGTTTCGGTACTCAAAGACTGGCGCGGAATGAAGGTCGGTGACGCGCTGATGCAAGCGGTCATCGCCGAAGCCGAAGCGCGCGGCTTGAAGCAACAAAAGCTCAGCGCTCAGGTGCAGGCCACGGCGTTCTATGAGCGCCTGGGCTTCAGCCTGGTCAGCGAGGAGTTTCTTGAGGCCGGGATTCCGCATGTCGATATGGTTCGGCATTCGGCCTGATTCCGAGACCTCTAGATCCCTGTGGCGAGGGGATTTATCCCCGCTGGGCTGCGAAGCAGCCCCAAATCCAGAAAACTCGGTGAGTCAGTTAAATCGAGCGCGATGGGTCGGCGACTGCTGTGCAGCCGAGCGGGGATAAATCCCCTCGCCACAATGGCCGCAAGCACACCACAAAACGCCCCGCCATTTTCGGATGCCGGGGCGTTTTGCTGTCTACGATTCAACTTGCCCCACCCCAAGCCGACAAACTGGCAATATCAAGCCTTTCGAACGCGGAGATAACGGACATGTCCCTACGCACCCTGCTAACCACCCTGCTGCTCGGCTGCAGTTTTTCGGTGCTGGCAGCCACAGAAATCGTTCCCCTCAAATACCACACCAGCGCTGACATGCTGCCGGTCGCGCAGGACTTCATCGGCCAGGACGGTCAGGTCAGCGCTTATGGCAATCAACTGATCGTCAAAGCCGAGCCGGGCAAGATTCAGGAACTGAAGGACTTGCTGGCGCAACTCGATACCGCACCGAAGCGCTTGCTGATCACCGTCGACACCAACGAAAACAACGGCCGTGGCGACGAAGGTTATGCGGTCAATGGCGCCCAGCCGAGCCAGATCCGGATCATCAGCCGCAGCACTACCAGCCGCAACGGCGGCGTTCAGCAAGTGCAGACCAGCGAAGGCACTCCGGCGCTGATTCAGGTTGGCCAGAGCGTGCCGATCACCAACACCCAGAGCGATTCCTACGGCGGTTACAGCAGCGAGACTCAATACCGCAACGTCACCCAGGGTTTCTATGTCACCGCCAGCGTCACCGGCGAAACCGTTCATCTGGCGATCAGTACCAACCGTGACCGCATGAGCCAGGAACGTCCCGATGTAGTGAACGTGCAAAGCACCGACACAACCGTCACCGGGCGCCTCGGTGAGTGGATCACTCTGGCGGGCGTCAACAGCCAGACTCAGGCCGATAAACAGGGGCTGACCCGCAGCTACTCGACTCAAGGCCGGGATGACATGACCTTGCGGGTGAAAGTCGACACGCTGGACTAAAGCACCGAAAACTGACTGATTAGTCGTATTAGACGAAAGATGTAGTGCTTGAAAAAAAGCACTACAAAACGTTTGACGCGAAAAAAAAGCGAAGGCATGATGGCCTCGCTCCCGCTAATCAGAGGCCCTGGCAAGGGCCTTCGAAGCGCCGCTCGCACCTACCCCGCGAGCCGTTTCGTGTCTGTACCGCCCACAAGGTGTGTTTGACGAGGTTGCCGACTGGAACGAAGTTGTCCCGAGGGACGGAAGCGTATTTAGGTAACCCGGCTTCACGCTGCAGACCGTATAAAGGCCCACGACGCCGGAATGCGCCCGCACCGCGCCACTACCTGCTCACTTCCCCTCGAGCCCATCGTTCATCCCGTCGCCTACCCCGCCGAATCCGACTTGACCACCTAAGCTTCTGGTCAGCGAGCGCAGGAATTTTCCACCGCAGAACAACTTTTCATAAAAGACGCGACGAGGTTTATCTCCATGGCACTGACACGCGAACAGCAAATTGCAGCCCTCGAAAAAGACTGGGCCGAGAACCCGCGCTGGAAAGGCGTGACTCGCACTTACTCCGCTGCCGACGTGGTCCGCCTGCGTGGCTCGGTTCAGCCTGAGCACACCTTCGCGAAGATGGGCGCCGAGAAGCTGTGGAACCTGGTTACCCAGGGTGCCAAGCCGTCCTTCCGTCCAGAGAAAGATTTCGTCAACTGCATGGGCGCCCTGACCGGCGGCCAGGCTGTTCAGCAGGTCAAGGCCGGTATCCAGGCGATCTACCTGTCCGGCTGGCAGGTGGCTGCGGACAACAACTCCGCCGAATCGATGTACCCGGATCAGTCGCTGTACCCGGTTGACTCGGTACCGACCGTGGTCAAGCGCATCAACAACTCGTTCCGTCGCGCTGACCAGATCCAGTGGAAAGCCGGCAAGAATCCGGGCGATGACGGCTACATCGACTACTTCGCGCCAATCGTGGCCGACGCTGAAGCAGGCTTCGGCGGCGTACTCAACGCCTACGAGCTGATGAAGAGCATGATCGAAGCAGGCGCCGCCGGCGTTCACTTCGAAGACCAACTGGCTTCGGTGAAGAAATGCGGCCACATGGGCGGCAAGGTTCTGGTGCCAACCCAGGAAGCCGTACAGAAGCTGACCGCTGCCCGTCTGGCCGCTGACGTTGCCGGCACGCCGACCATCATTCTGGCCCGCACCGACGCCAACGCGGCTGACCTGCTGACTTCCGACTGCGACCCGTACGATCAGCCATTCGTGACCGGCGAGCGTACTCAGGAAGGTTTCTACAAGGTACGTGCCGGCCTGGATCAAGCGATCGCCCGTGGCCTGGCTTACGCACCGTACGCCGACCTGATCTGGTGCGAAACCGCCAAACCGGATCTGGAAGAAGCCCGTCGCTTCGCTGAAGCGATCAAAAAGGAATACCCGGACCAGCTGCTGTCGTACAACTGCTCGCCTTCCTTCAACTGGAAGAAGAACCTGGACGACGCGACCATCGCCAAGTTCCAGCGCGAACTGTCCGCCATGGGCTACAAGCACCAGTTCATCACCCTGGCCGGCATTCACAACATGTGGCACAGCATGTTCAACCTGGCGCACGACTACGCCCGCAACGACATGACCGCCTACGTGAAGCTGCAAGAGCAGGAATTCGCTGACGCCGCCAAGGGTTACACCTTCGTTGCGCACCAGCAGGAAGTGGGCACTGGCTACTTCGACGACATGACCACTGTGATCCAGGGCGGCTCGTCCTCGGTGACCGCGCTGACCGGTTCGACCGAAGAAGAACAGTTCCACTGATTCGGCCTCACCTGAGCAAACGGCCTTTGCGGATCGAATAAAAAGCTAACCGCAAAGCCGCAAGACTGACGCCCCGACTGGATCGGGGCGTTTTTTTGCCTGTTGGAATCTCAAAGCCCCCATAAATTTCCTGTGGGAGCGAGCCTGCTCGCGAAGGCGATAAGTCAGCTTGCACATCTGGAGGCTGATCCACCGCTTTCGCGAGCAGGCTCGCTCCCACAGGGCTACCGTCAGCCGAGAGGTGGAACATTGATCTGAAGCGCTACAAGCGTCAGAAATTTCCGCTAAAACGGTAGGCTTCGCTACTTGCAGTAATGCGCAAGTAAGACAACTTCCCAGCCACTCACTGGTTAAACAGTTACAAAACCACTCCAAACGATATCAATTATCATTTAGCAGCAACTATGTTCGTTACAAAGCCTACAAAACATAATTGACGGAAACCCGGCTAATGCCCGCAACGCATGGGCCGCAGCGCCTTCAGGAGACGCTATGTCCTTAATCCGGTAAATAATTTCGCCTTTGGAATTTTACTTGCCGGGTGTTTAGCCATAAAATCAGCCCGATTGATTGCTGCGACATATCGTCACTGCCTTATTTCTTTATCAAGCTCAGAGACCTTTGCTCTCTGTTAAGGATTACCAGCATGCCCGAAGCGACAGGACTCATGGCCCACAACTGGGGCTTTGCCATTTTCCTTCTGGGTGTCGTCGGCCTGTGTGCCTTCATGCTTGGCGTCTCCAGCCTCCTCGGGTCAAAAGCCTGGGGTCGCAGCAAAAACGAACCGTTCGAGTCGGGCATGCTACCTACCGGTGGCGCCCGCTTGCGGCTCTCAGCCAAATTCTATCTGGTCGCGATGCTCTTCGTGATCTTCGATATCGAAGCCCTCTTTCTCTTTGCATGGTCTGTGTCCGTCCGCGAAAGCGGCTGGACCGGATTCGTCGAAGCTCTCGTTTTCATAGCAATTCTGTTGGCAGGTCTTGTCTACCTGTTCCGAGTGGGCGCCCTTGACTGGGCTCCGGAAGCTCGTCGCAAGCGGCAGGCGAAGCTGAAACAATGAGGCTTTGGCAATGCAATACAATCTCACCAGGATCGACCCCGATGCTCCTAACGAGCAGTATCCGATTGGCCAGCGGGAAACCGTTGCCGATCCGTTAGAAGATCAAGTCCACAAAAACATTTTCATGGGCAAGCTGGAAGACGTGCTGAGTGGCGCGGTCAACTGGGGACGTAAGAACTCCCTGTGGCCGTACAACTTCGGCCTGTCGTGCTGCTACGTGGAAATGACCACCGCCTTCACGGCGCCCCACGACATCGCGCGCTTTGGCGCCGAAGTCATCCGGGCCTCGCCGCGTCAGGCCGACTTCATGGTTATCGCCGGTACCTGCTTCATCAAGATGGCGCCGATCATTCAGCGTCTCTACGAGCAAATGCTCGAACCGAAATGGGTTATCTCCATGGGTTCGTGCGCCAACTCCGGCGGCATGTACGACATCTACTCCGTGGTTCAAGGGGTGGACAAGTTCTTGCCCGTGGACGTCTACGTACCTGGCTGCCCGCCCCGTCCGGAAGCATTTCTGCAAGGCTTGATGCTGTTGCAGGAATCGATTGGACAGGAGCGTCGTCCGCTTTCCTGGGTCGTTGGTGATCAAGGCGTATATCGCGCCGACATGCCATCGCAGAAGGAACAGCGCCGCGAACAGCGAATCGCAGTCACCAATCTGCGCAGCCCTGACGAAGTCTGATCCAGTTCTGTTCCAAGTAACGAGAAGCTGGCTTCATTCTTTACGTTGACCGAAAGCGAAAAAATAACCATGACTACAGGCAGTGCTCTGTACATCCCGCCTTACAAGGCAGACGACCAGGATGTGGTCGTCGAACTGAACAACCGTTTTGGCGCCGAAGCGTTCACCGCGCAGGCAACCCGCACCGGCATGCCGGTGCTGTGGGTGGCCCGTGCCAGACTGGTTGAAGTCCTGACTTTCCTGCGCAACCTGCCCAAGCCGTACGTCATGCTCTATGACCTGCACGGCGTGGACGAGCGTCTGCGCACCAAGCGTCAAGGGCTGCCAACCGGCGCCGATTTCACCGTGTTCTATCACCTCATGTCGCTGGAGCGTAATAGTGACGTGATGATCAAGGTGGCCTTGTCCGAAGGCGACCTCAGCATGCCTTCCGTCACCAGCATCTGGCCCAACGCCAACTGGTACGAGCGCGAAGTCTGGGACATGTTCGGCATCGACTTCAAAGGCCACCCGCACCTGTCGCGCATCATGATGCCGCCGACCTGGGAAGGTCACCCGCTGCGCAAGGACTTCCCGGCGCGCGCCACCGAATTCGATCCGTTCAGCCTCAACCTCGCCAAGCAGCAGCTTGAGGAAGAAGCCGCGCGTTTCCGTCCGGAAGACTGGGGCATGAAGCGTTCCGGAGCCAACGAGGACTACATGTTCCTCAACCTCGGCCCGAACCACCCTTCGGCGCACGGTGCGTTCCGCATCATCCTGCAGCTGGACGGTGAAGAGATCGTCGACTGCGTCCCGGACATCGGATACCACCACCGTGGCGCCGAGAAGATGGGCGAGCGTCAGTCCTGGCACAGCTACATTCCGTACACCGACCGTATCGACTACCTCGGCGGCGTGATGAACAACCTGCCGTACGTGCTCTCGGTCGAGAAGCTCGCCGGCATCAAAGTGCCGCAGAAGGTCGATGTCATCCGCATCATGATGGCCGAATTCTTCCGGATCACCAGCCACCTGCTGTTCCTCGGTACCTACATCCAGGACGTCGGCGCCATGACCCCGGTGTTCTTCACTTTCACCGACCGCCAGAAGGCGTACACGGTGATCGAGGCGATCACCGGTTTCCGTCTGCACCCGGCCTGGTACCGCATCGGTGGCGTCGCCCACGACCTGCCGCGCGGCTGGGAAAAACTGGTCAAGGATTTCGTCGAGTGGATGCCCAAGCGTCTGGACGAATACACCAAGGCCGCCCTGCAGAACAGCATCCTCAAGGGGCGTACTGTCGGCGTCGCTGCCTACAACACCAAAGAGGCCCTGGAATGGGGCGTCACCGGTGCCGGCCTGCGTTCGACCGGTTGCGATTTCGACCTGCGCAAAGCGCGTCCGTACTCGGGCTACGAGAACTTCGAATTCGAAGTGCCACTGGCCGTCAACGGCGATGCCTATGACCGCTGCATGGTCCGCGTCGAAGAGATGCGCCAGAGCATCAAGATCATCGATCAATGCATGCGCAACATGCCGGAAGGCCCGTACAAGGCGGATCACCCGCTGACCACGCCGCCGCCGAAAGAGCGCACGCTGCAGCACATCGAAACCCTGATCACGCACTTCCTGCAGGTTTCGTGGGGCCCGGTCATGCCGGCCAACGAATCCTTCCAGATGATCGAAGCGACCAAGGGCATCAACAGTTATTACCTGACGAGCGACGGCGGCACCATGAGCTACCGTACCCGGATCCGTACTCCGAGCTTCCCGCACCTGCAGCAGATCCCTTCGGTGATCAAAGGCAGCATGGTCGCGGACTTGATTGCGTACCTGGGTAGTATCGACTTCGTTATGGCCGACGTGGACCGCTAAGCATGAACAGCACGCTTATCCAGACAGACCGTTTCACCTTGAGTGAAACCGAGCGCTCGGCCATCGAGCACGAGCTGCATCACTACGAAGACCCGCGCGCGGCGTCGATCGAAGCCCTGAAGATCGTCCAGAAAGAACGCGGCTGGGTGCCGGATGGCGCCCTCTACGCGATCGGCGAGATCCTCGGCATCCCGGCCAGCGACGTTGAAGGCGTGGCGACGTTCTACAGCCAGATCTTCCGTCAGCCGGTCGGCCGTCACATCATTCGCGTCTGCGACAGCATGGTCTGCTACATCGGCGGCCACGAGTCGGTGGTCAGCGAAATCCAGAACAATCTGGGCATCGGCCTGGGTCAGACCACCGCCGACGGTCGTTTCACCCTGCTGCCTGTCTGCTGCCTCGGCAACTGCGACAAGGCACCGGCGCTGATGATCGACGACGACACCTTTGGCGACGTGCAGCCTGCTGGCGTGGCCAAACTGCTCGAGGGCTACGTATGACCCTGACATCTTTTGGTCCAGCCAACCGCATCCAGCGCTCGGCCGAGACTCACCCGCTGACCTGGCGTCTGCGCGATGACGGCGAAGCCGTGTGGCTCGACGAGTACCAGGCCAAGAACGGTTACGCCGCTGCACGCAAAGCCTTCGCCGAGATGGATCAGGACGCCATCGTCCAGACCGTCAAAGACGCTGGCCTCAAGGGTCGCGGCGGCGCCGGCTTCCCCACTGGCGTGAAGTGGGGCCTGATGCCCAAGGACGAATCCATCAACATCCGCTACCTGCTGTGCAACGCGGATGAAATGGAGCCGAACACCTGGAAAGACCGCATGCTGATGGAGCAACTGCCCCATCTGCTGATCGAAGGCATGCTGATCAGTGCCCGCGCGCTGAAAACCTACCGTGGCTACATCTTCCTGCGCGGCGAATACACTACCGCCGCCAAGCACCTCAACCGTGCCGTGGAAGAAGCCAAGGCGGCCGGCCTGCTGGGCAAGAACATTCTCGGTTCGGGTTTCGATTTCGAGCTGTTCGTCCACACCGGTGCCGGGCGTTACATCTGCGGTGAAGAAACCGCGCTGATCAACTCCCTCGAAGGCCGCCGCGCCAACCCGCGCTCCAAGCCGCCCTTCCCGGCCGCCGTCGGCGTGTGGGGCAAGCCGACCTGCGTGAACAACGTCGAAACCCTGTGCAACGTGCCGGCGATCATTGCCGACGGCGTTGACTGGTACAAATCGTTGGCCCGCGAAGGCTCCGAAGACATGGGCACCAAACTCATGGGCTTCTCCGGCAAGGTCAAGAACCCGGGCCTGTGGGAACTGCCATTCGGCGTCACCGGTCGTGAACTGTTCGAAGATTACGCCGGCGGCATGCGCGACGGCTTCAAGCTCAAGGCCTGGCAACCAGGGGGTGCCGGTACCGGTTTCCTCCTGCCGGAGCACCTCGACGCGCAAATGTACGCCGGCGGTATCGCCAAGGTCGGCACCCGGATGGGTACCGGTCTGGCGATGGCGGTGGACGACAGCGTCAACATGGTCTCGCTGCTGCGCAACATGGAGCAGTTCTTCGCTCGCGAATCCTGCGGTTTCTGCACCCCGTGCCGCGATGGTCTGCCATGGAGCGTCAAGCTCCTGATGGCCATCGAACAGGGCAAGGGCCAGCCGGGCGATATCGAGACCCTGCTGGGCCTGGTCGGTTTCCTCGGCCCGGGCAAGACCTTCTGTGCTCACGCACCGGGAGCCGTGGAGCCGCTGGGCAGCGCGATCAAATACTTCCGTCCAGAGTTCGAAGCCGGTATCGCGCCTGTCAGCGCCGCCGTCCCGCCTCTGGCAAGGCCGATCGTAGTCGGCGCTTAAACGCTTAAAAAGGCGAAGGGTCCGTGCCCTTCGCCTTTCGTCCGATGACGCCCTCCGGGGCTGTTTGGATTCGGACGCATAACAAGATTCCATTAGCCACGCCCGCTGACACCGGGCCAACGAAGACCTTTGAACCATGGCCACTATCCACGTAGACGGCAAAGCGCTCGAAGTCGACGGGGCAGACAACCTGTTACAGGCATGTCTGTCGCTGGGCCTCGACATTCCATATTTCTGCTGGCATCCCGCGCTTGGTAGCGTCGGGGCCTGCCGCCAGTGCGCGGTCAAGCAGTACACCGACGAGAACGACACCCGTGGTCGCATCGTCATGTCCTGCATGACCCCTGCCACCGACAACACCTGGATCTCCATCGACGATGAAGAATCCAAGGCGTTCCGCGCCAGCGTTGTCGAATGGCTGATGACCAACCACCCGCACGACTGCCCGGTGTGCGAGGAAGGCGGTCACTGCCACCTGCAAGACATGACAGTGATGACCGGCCACAACGAGCGCCGTTATCGCTTCAGCAAACGCACCCACCAGAACCAGCAACTCGGCCCGTTCATTTCCCACGAAATGAACCGCTGCATCGCTTGCTACCGCTGCGTGCGTTTCTACAAGGACTACGCCGGCGGTACCGACCTCGGTGTATTCGGCGCCCACGACAACGTGTACTTCGGTCGCGTTGAAGACGGCACCCTCGAGAGCGAGTTCTCCGGCAACCTCACCGAGGTCTGCCCGACCGGCGTGTTCACCGACAAGACTCACTCCGAGCGCTACAACCGCAAGTGGGACATGCAGTTCGCCCCGAGCATCTGCCATGGCTGCTCGAGCGGTTGCAACATTTCTCCGGGCGAGCGTTACGGTGAGCTGCGTCGCATCGAAAACCGTTTCAACGGTTCGGTGAACCAGTATTTCCTCTGCGACCGTGGCCGTTTCGGTTATGGCTACGTGAACCGCACCGACCGCCCACGTCAGCCGCTGCTGGCCGATGGCACCAAGCTCAGCCTCGACGCTGCGTTGGACAAAGCCGCCGACCTGCTGCGCGGACGCAACATCGTCGGTATCGGTTCGCCGCGCGCCAGCCTCGAGAGCAACTACGCGTTGCGCGAACTGGTAGGCGCCGAGCACTTCTATTCGGGTATCGAAGCCTCCGAGCTGGAGCGCATTCGTCTGGTCCTTCAGGTGCTGAACGACAGCCCGCTGCCAGTGCCGAACATGCGCGACATCGAAGACCACGACGCGATCTTCGTCCTCGGCGAAGACCTGACCCAGACCGCCGCGCGCATGGCGCTGGCTCTGCGTCAGTCGGTCAAGGGCAAGGCTGAAGACATGGCTGAAGCCATGCGCGTCCAGCCTTGGCTCGACGCGGCGGTGAAGAACATCGGCCAGCACGCGCTGAACCCGCTGTTCATCGCCAGCCTCGCCGAAACCAAACTCGACGACGTTGCCGAAGAATGCGTACACGCCGCTCCCGACGATCTGGCGCGCATCGGTTTCGCCGTGGCTCACGCGCTGGATGCCAGCGCGCCGGCCGTTGAAGGTCTGGACACCGAAGCCCTGGAACTGGCGCAGCGCATCGCCGATGCCCTGCTCGCCGCCAAGCGCCCGCTGATCATCGCCGGTACTTCGCTGGGCTCCAAAGCCTTGATCGAAGCTGCCGCGAACATCGCCAAAGCCCTGAAGCTGCGCGAGAAGAACGGTTCGATCAGCCTGATCGTGCCGGAGGCCAACAGCCTCGGTCTGGCCATGCTCGGTGGCGAGTCGGTCGACGCCGCGCTGCAAGCGGTCATCGATGGCAAGGCCGACGCGATCGTCGTGCTGGAAAACGATCTGTACACCCGCACTGCCAACGCCAAGGTCGATGCTGCACTGGACGCCGCTAAAGTGGTGATCGTCGCTGACCATCAGAAAACCGCCACCACTGATCGCGCGCACCTGGTTCTGCCAGCGGCGAGCTTCGCCGAGGGCGACGGTACGCTGGTCAGCCAGGAAGGCCGCGCCCAGCGTTTCTTCCAGGTTTTCGATCCGCAATACCTGGACGCGAGCATTCTGGTGCACGAAGGCTGGCGCTGGCTGCATGCCCTGCGCGCGACCCTGCTGAACCAGCCGATCGACTGGACGCAACTCGACCACGTCACCGCCGCCGTTGCCTCGAGCACCGCGCAACTGGCGCGCATCGTCGATGCTGCACCGTCGGCTGCTTTCCGCATCAAGGGTCTGAAACTGGCCCGTGAGCCGCTGCGTTATTCCGGTCGCACCGCCATGCGCGCCGACATCAGCGTTCACGAACCACGCACCCCGCAAGACCAGGACACCGCGTTCGCCTTCTCCATGGAAGGTTACTCGGGCTCCGCCGAACCGCGTCAACAAGTGCCATTCGCATGGTCGCCGGGCTGGAACTCGCCACAAGCCTGGAACAAGTTCCAGGACGAAGTCGGTGGTCATCTGCGCGCTGGCGATCCGGGCACGCGCCTGATCGAAAGCACTGGCGACTCGCTGAACTGGTTCGCTGCTGCTCCGCGCGCATTCAATCCGGCGCCGGGCACTTGGCAGGCCGTGCCGTTCTACCACCTGTTCGGCAGCGAAGAAAACTCTTCGAAAGCCGCCCCGGTACAGGAACGCATTCCGGCACCTTACGTCGCGCTGGCGAAATCCGAAGCGGATCGCCTCGGCGTCAACGACGGTGCCCTGCTGAGCCTGAACGTTGCCGGGCAGACATTGCGTCTGCCGCTGCGCATCAATGAAGAACTGGGCGCCGGTCTGGTGGCATTGCCTGCGGGCATCGCCGGCATTCCACCGGCATTCGCCGGTGTGTCCGTCGACGGTCTGCAGGAGGCAGCGCAATGACCTGGTTCACCCCTGAAGTGATCGATGTGATCCTGACGGTCATCAAAGCCATCGTGATCCTGCTGGCCGTGGTGGTCGCAGGCGCCTTGCTCAGCTTTGTCGAACGTCGCCTGCTGGGCTGGTGGCAGGACCGTTACGGTCCGAACCGCGTTGGCCCGTTCGGCATGTTCCAGATCGCCGCCGACATGCTGAAGATGTTCTTCAAGGAAGACTGGACCCCGCCGTTCGCCGACAAGGTGATCTTCACCCTGGCGCCGGTGGTGGCCATGTCCGCCCTGCTGATCGCCTTTGCGATCATCCCGATCACCCCGACCTGGGGCGTGGCGGATCTGAACATCGGCCTGCTGTTCTTCTTCGCCATGGCCGGTCTGTCGGTCTACGCGGTGCTGTTCGCCGGCTGGTCGAGCAACAACAAGTTCGCTCTTCTCGGCAGCTTGCGTGCCTCGGCGCAGACCGTGTCCTACGAAGTGTTCATGGGCCTGGCCCTGATGGGCATCGTGGTCCAGGTCGGCTCGTTCAACATGCGCGACATCGTCGAATACCAGGCGCAGAACCTTTGGTTCATCATTCCGCAGTTCTTCGGCTTCTGTACCTTCTTCATCGCTGGCGTCGCCGTGACTCACCGTCACCCGTTCGACCAGCCGGAAGCGGAACAGGAACTGGCCGACGGTTACCACATTGAATACGCCGGTATGAAATGGGGCATGTTCTTCGTCGGTGAATACATCGGCATCATCCTGATCTCGGCGCTGCTGGTCACCCTGTTCTTCGGTGGCTGGCACGGTCCGTTCGGCATCCTGCCGCAACTGTCCTTCGTCTGGTTCGCACTGAAGACCGCGTTCTTCATCATGCTGTTCATCCTGCTGCGCGCTTCCATCCCGCGTCCGCGTTATGACCAGGTGATGGATTTCAGCTGGAAATTCTGCCTGCCACTGACCCTGATCAATTTGCTGGTGACCGCTGCGGTTGTGTTGATGAACACGCCTGCGGTTGCGGTTCAGTGAGGATTTGACCCATGTTCAAATATATTGGCGACATCGTTAAGGGTACCGGTACCCAGTTGCGCAGCCTGGTCATGGTCTTCGGCCATGGCTTTCGCAAGCGCGACACCCTGCAATACCCCGAGGAGCAGGTCTACCTGCCGCCGCGTTACCGTGGCCGCATCGTCCTGACCCGCGACCCCGATGGCGAAGAACGCTGCGTAGCCTGCAACCTGTGCGCCGTGGCCTGCCCGGTGGGTTGCATCTCGCTGCAGAAAGCTGAAACCGAAGACGGTCGCTGGTACCCGGACTTCTTCCGGATCAACTTCTCGCGCTGCATTTTCTGCGGTCTCTGCGAGGAAGCCTGCCCGACCACCGCGATCCAGCTGACCCCGGATTTCGAGATGGCCGAGTTCAAACGTCAGGACCTGGTGTACGAGAAAGAAGATTTGCTGATCTCCGGCCCCGGCAAAAACCCTGATTACAACTTCTATCGTGTTGCAGGTATGGCAATCGCTGGCAAGCCGAAAGGCGCTGCGCAGAACGAAGCCGAACCGATCAACGTGAAGAGCTTGCTGCCTTAAGGAAGAACGATGGAATTCGCTTTCTATTTCGCATCGGGTATTGCTGTGGTGTCCACGCTGCGTGTGGTCACCAACACCAACCCTGTGCACGCCCTGCTCTACCTGATCATCTCGTTGATTGCCGTGGCCATGACCTTCTTCGCCCTCGGCGCGCCGTTCGCCGGTGTGCTGGAAGTGATCGCCTACGCCGGTGCCATCATGGTGCTGTTCGTGTTCGTGGTGATGATGCTCAACCTCGGTCCCGCCTCGGTGCAGCAGGAACGCACCTGGCTCAAGCCCGGCATCTGGGCAGGACCGGTGATCCTCGCCGCGCTGCTGCTGGCCGAACTGCTGTATGTGCTGTTCGCTCACCAGAGCGGCCAGGCCATCGGCCACACCACCGT
The DNA here is from genome assembly GCF_057291535.1 of Pseudomonas sp. 1L-E-NC-VB-C3. Classification (NCBI taxonomy): domain Bacteria; kingdom Pseudomonadati; phylum Pseudomonadota; class Gammaproteobacteria; order Pseudomonadales; family Pseudomonadaceae; genus Pseudomonas; species Pseudomonas sp. 1L-E-NC-VB-C3. The sequence continues at coordinate 26,137 of NZ_JBXAWD010000005.1, forward strand.
AGACGCGAAAGCCGTGGGCATCAGCCTGTTCGGCCCGTACCTGCTGGTGGTCGAACTCGCCTCGATGCTGCTGCTCGCCGCAGCCGTCACGGCGTTCCATTTGGGCCGTAACGAGGCGAAGGAGTAAGACATGCCTGCTATCCCTCTCGAACATGGTTTAGCCGTTGCCGGCATCCTGTTCTGCCTTGGTCTGGTCGGCCTGATGGTCCGCCGCAACATTTTGTTCGTGTTGATGAGTCTGGAAGTGATGATGAACGCCTCTGCCCTGGCCTTCATCGTTGCGGGCGCCCGCTGGGCGCAGCCGGATGGACAGATCATGTTCATCCTGGTGATCAGCCTTGCCGCAGCCGAGGCCAGTATTGGCCTGGCGATCCTGCTGCAACTGTATCGCCGCTTCCACACGCTCGATATCGACGCTGCCAGTGAGATGCGCGGATGAACCTACTCTTTCTGACTTTCGTATTCCCTCTGATCGGGTTCCTGTTGCTGTCGTTCTCGCGCGGCCGCTTCTCGGAAAACCTCTCGGCGCTGATCGGTGTCGGTTCGATCGGCCTGTCGGCCATCGTCACCGCTTACGTGATCTGGCAATTCAACGTCGCGCCGCCGGAAGGTGGCGTGTACACCCAGGTGCTGTGGCGCTGGATGTCGGTGGAAGGTTTCCAGCCGAACTTCGCGCTGTACCTGGATGGCCTGTCGGTGACCATGCTCGGCGTGGTCGTCGGCGTCGGCTTCCTGATCCACCTGTTCGCGTCCTGGTACATGCGTGGTGAAGACGGTTACTCGCGCTTCTTCTCGTACACCAACCTGTTCATCGCCAGCATGCTGTTCCTGATCCTCGGCGATAACCTGCTGTTCATCTACTTCGGCTGGGAAGGCGTGGGCCTGTGCTCGTACCTGTTGATCGGTTTCTACTACAGCAACCGCAACAACGGTAACGCGGCACTCAAGGCATTCATCGTCACCCGCATCGGCGACGTGTTCATGGCCATCGGCCTGTTCATCCTGTTCCAGCAACTGGGCACGCTGAACGTCCAGGAACTGCTGGTGCGTGCGCCTGAGCACTTCAAGGTCGGCGATTTCTGGATCGTTCTGGCAACCCTGATGCTGCTCGGCGGTGCTGTCGGCAAATCGGCGCAACTGCCGCTGCAAACCTGGCTCGCGGATGCGATGGCCGGCCCAACCCCGGTTTCGGCACTGATCCACGCCGCGACCATGGTCACCGCCGGTGTCTACCTGATTGCCCGTACCCACGGTCTGTTTGCGCTGGCGCCGGACATCCTGCACCTCGTCGGCATCGTCGGTGGCGTGACCCTGGTACTGGCCGGTTTCGCCGCGCTGGTGCAGACCGACATCAAACGTATCCTCGCCTACTCGACCATGAGCCAGATCGGCTACATGTTCCTGGCGCTGGGCGTTGGTGCCTGGGAAGGCGCGATCTTCCACCTGATGACTCACGCCTTCTTCAAGGCCCTGCTGTTCCTTGCTTCCGGTGCGGTGATCGTTGCCTGCCACCACGAGCAGAACATCTTCAAGATGGGCGGTCTGTGGAAGAAACTGCCACTGGCCTACGCCAGCTTCATCGTCGGTGGTGCCGCGCTGGCCGCTCTGCCACTGGTTACCGCAGGCTTCTACTCCAAGGACGAAATCCTCTGGGAAGCGTTCGCCAGCGGTAACCAGGGTCTGCTTTACGCAGGTCTGGTCGGTGCGTTCATGACGTCGCTGTATACCTTCCGCCTGATCTTCATCGCGTTCCACGGTGAAGCCAAGACCGAAGCCCACGCCGGCCACGGCATTGCCCACTGGCTGCCATTGTCGGTGCTGATCGTGCTGTCGACTTTCGTCGGCGCGATGATCGTGCCACCGCTGCACGGCGTACTGCCGCAAAGCGTTGGCCATGCCGGTGGCGAAGCCAAGCACAGTCTGGAAATCGCCTCGGGCGCCATCGCCCTGGCCGGTATCCTGCTGGCAGCGCTGCTGTTCCTCGGCAAGCGTCGCTTCGTCACGGCAATTGCCAACAGCGGCATCGGCCGTTTCCTTTCGGCCTGGTGGTTCGCTGCCTGGGGCTTCGACTGGATCTACGACAAACTGTTCGTCAAGCCGTACCTTGCGATCAGCCATGTACTGCGCAAAGACCCGCTCGACCAGACCATCGGTCTGATCCCGCGTATGGCCAAGGGTGGTCACACTGCCCTGAGCCGCACCGAGACCGGTCAACTGCGTTGGTACGCCGCCTCGATGGCTGCTGGTGCCGTGCTGGTGATCGGCGCCATCGTGCTGGTAGCGGTCTGATATGAACCTTGCGAATTTGCGAAAGGAAACGAGCCCGTCATGATTCTGCCTTGGCTAATCCTGATCCCCTTCATCGGCGGCCTGCTGTGCTGGATGGGTGAGCGCTTCGGCGCCACCCTCCCGCGCTGGATTGCGCTGTTGACCATGACCCTGGAACTCGCGCTCGGCCTCTGGCTGTGGGCCCACGGTGACTATTCATTCGCACCGGCGCCGGGCGCCGATCCGACCTGGGCGCTTGAGTTCAAGCATGTCTGGATCCAGCGTTTCGGCATCAACGTGCACCTGGCCCTCGACGGCCTGTCGCTGTTGATGATCCTGCTGACCGGTCTGTTGGGTATCCTCTCGGTACTCTGCTCGTGGAAAGAGATTCAACGTCACGTTGGCTTCTTCCACCTCAACCTGATGTGGATCCTGGGCGGTGTGGTCGGCGTATTCCTCGCCCTCGACCTGTTCATGTTCTTCTTCTTCTGGGAAATGATGCTGGTGCCGATGTACTTCCTCATCGCGCTCTGGGGTCACAGTTCTTCGGACGGCAAGAAAACCCGGATCTACGCAGCGACCAAGTTCTTCATCTTCACGCAGGCGTCCGGCCTGATCATGCTGGTGGCGATCCTCGGTCTGGTGCTGGTCAACTTCAACAACACCGGCGTGATCACCTTCAACTACGCCGACCTGTTGAAAACCAAGATGTCGATGACCACCGAGTACATTCTGATGCTCGGCTTCTTCATCGCCTTCGCGGTCAAGCTGCCCGTCGTACCGTTCCACTCCTGGCTGCCTGATGCTCACGCCCAGGCACCGACAGCCGGTTCCGTCGACCTCGCCGGTATCCTGCTGAAAACTGCGGCCTACGGTCTGCTGCGTTTCGCCCTGCCGCTGTTCCCGAACGCTTCGGCGGAGTTCGCGCCGATCGCCATGACCCTCGGTCTGATCGGGATCTTCTACGGCGCGTTCCTGGCGTTCGCACAAACCGACATCAAGCGTCTGATTGCCTTCTCTTCCGTTTCCCACATGGGCTTCGTGTTGATCGGCATCTACTCCGGCAGCCAACTGGCGCTGCAAGGTGCAGTGATCCAGATGCTGGCGCACGGTCTGTCGGCAGCGGCGCTGTTTATCCTCAGCGGTCAGTTGTACGAGCGTCTGCATACGCGTGACATGCGTGAGATGGGCGGTCTGTGGTCGCGTATCGCGTACCTGCCGGCGATCAGCCTGTTCTTCGCGGCGGCGTCGCTGGGCTTGCCGGGCACCGGTAACTTTGTCGGCGAGTTCCTGATCCTGATCGGTTCCTTCGCCAGCGCTCCATGGGTCACGGCGATTGCCACTTCGGGTCTGGTGTTCGGTTCGGTCTACTCGCTGATCATGATTCACCGTGCCTACTTCGGCCCGTCGAAATCCGACGCGGTGCTGCACGGCATGGACGCGCGCGAACTGATCATGGTGCTCGGTCTGGCGGTGTTGCTGATTTACCTCGGCGTCTACCCGCAACCGTTCCTCGACACCTCTGCCGCCACCATGCATGGCGTGCAGCAGTGGCTCGGCACCGCCTTCTCTCAACTCGCTTCGGCCCGGTAAGAGCGCTATGGAATTCACGATTCAACACTTTATTGCGCTTGCGCCACTGTTGATCACCAGCCTCACCATTATCGTGGTGATGCTGGCAATCGCCTGGCGCCGCAACCACTCGCAGACCTTCCTGATTTCGGTGGCGGGTCTGAACCTGGCCCTGCTGTCGATCCTGCCTGCGTTGAAAGTCGCGCCTCTGGCCGTGACCCCGTTGCTGCAGATCGACGCGTTTGCCTGTCTGTACATGGCGATGATCCTGGTCGCCACCCTCGCCTGCGTCACCCTCGCCCACGCCTATCTGGGTGATGGCGGTTCGGGTTACCCGGGCAATCGCGAAGAACTGTACCTGCTGATCCTGATGGCCGCCGCCGGTGGTCTGGTGTTGGTCAGCGCGCAGCACCTGGCCGGGTTGTTCATCGGTCTGGAACTGCTCTCGGTACCGGTCTACGGTCTGGTGGCTTACGCCTTCTTCAACAAGCGTTCGCTGGAAGCCGGCATCAAGTACATGGTGCTGTCGGCCGCCGGTTCCGCGTTCCTGCTGTTCGGTATGGCGCTGCTCTACGCCGACGCCGGTTCGCTGAGCTTCGTCGGCATCGGTCAGGCCCTGGCTGCGACCGGCCTGCCAAGCCCGCTGGCGCAACTGGGCCTGGGCATGATGCTGATCGGTCTGGCGTTCAAGCTGTCGCTGGTACCGTTCCACCTGTGGACGCCGGACGTCTACGAAGGTGCTCCGGCACCGGTGGCGGCGTTCCTCGCCACCGCTTCGAAGGTCGCGGTGTTTGCGGTGATGGTGCGTCTGTTCCAGCTCTCCCCTGCTGCCAGCAGTGGTGTGCTGAGCGATGTGCTCAGCGTTATCGCGGTCGCCTCGATCCTGTTCGGTAACCTGCTGGCCCTGACCCAGAGCAACCTCAAGCGTCTGCTCGGTTACTCGTCGATTGCGCACTTCGGCTATCTGCTGATCGCGCTGGTGGCGAGCAAGGGTCTGGCGGTGGAAGCCATCGGCGTCTATCTGGTGACTTATGTCATCACCAGCCTCGGCGCGTTCGGCGTGATCACCCTGATGTCCTCGCCGTACAACGGCCGCGACGCCGACGCCCTGTACGAGTACCGCGGCCTGTTCTGGCGCCGTCCGTACCTGACCGCCGTGCTCACCGTGATGATGCTGTCCCTGGCCGGCATTCCGCTGACCGCTGGCTTCATCGGCAAGTTCTACATCATCGCCAGCGGCGTCGAAACGCGTCAGTGGTGGCTGGTCGGCGCACTGGTACTGGGCAGCGCCATCGGCGTGTTCTACTACCTGCGCGTGATGGTCACCCTGTACCTGATCGAGCCAAACCTGCGTCGCCACGACGCCCAGCTGCACTGGGAACAGAAAGCAGGCGGCGTGATGCTGCTGGCCATCGCGCTGGTCGCATTCTTCCTGGGCGTGTACCCGCAGCCATTGCTGGTGCTGGTACAGCAGGCTGGTCTGGCGGGCTGATTGCTCGGCTGATCTGGCTACACATGAAAACGGCACCTTCGCAGGTGCCGTTTTTTTTGTCCGGGATTTGTTGCACAGCAAACTACCCTCGACGATTACCGCGCCTCACTCCCCTTGTCGACGCTTGCTCAGCCACTACTTTCCATAGCGGTTACGAATGGTCAGGCTTGCAGACTCTCCGTCGTAGTAGCTGATAAATATCCAGCCATCGCGAGCAGTAACATTTTCCATGGTTGGCTTGCCAGTCACCGCGACGGTCACCGGCACTCCCCCCGCCGGCAGCCCCGTGAAAGTGGAAACCGCGCGAATGCCATATCTCCAGAACGAGGCCGAACCTCCCATTTGCTGAGGGCCGAATCTTTCAGATACCTCAGCACTGTTATGCGCCAGCGACATGGGCAACTCCAGCGAACTGAATTCCAGCGCCGGCACCTTCAACCAGACTGCGAAATCGCCGGCACTGGTACTGTCGACGCAGTTCAGCAACCAGCTCAACCCGTCCTCGCCGAGCGTTTGCGGGATGCTCGGACTCAAGGTCACGCCTAGATCGGCCGCTTGCGCACTCAACTCCAGAACCACGTCCTGGCCGAGCAAAAAACTGCTGTCCTGGGGTCGCAAAGTCAATGTATGCGTGGCCCCAAGGCAGGGGTACGCCGGGGCACCACCGAACACCTGGGGGAACCCATCCAGATCAAACCTCACGGCGTCAGCCAAATCCCCCGCTTCCACTCGCCCGGGCAGCTCCCAGTCGGGCAGTATCGAACTGGCCAGACTCAAACCATAAAAACCACTGTTCGCCTCTTCGGTAGAAATATACCAATGGATTGACGATCCTTTGTTTATTGTCAGCGGCGTGCCCAGATCAGGGTTGAAAGTCAGGCCTCGTTCCTTCGCGCCCCAGAAGTTCTGCAAAGTGACGGTAGAGCCAATCAAAACACTGTCGTCGGCAATCTTCAGCTCCAGCTTATAGGGCAGGTTTTTTCTCAACAGCACGAGTTCGCTTGCAGGGTCGACGCGCTCACCGTCCAGATAAAGCTCTGCTGCCTGCGCCCAGACATCGTCCAGTACGGCATTCACTTCATAGAGTTCGGTCAAAATCACACCGGCGTTATCCTGAGTGACGTCCGCCAGAATTTCATGCTTGCCGACTGTCTCAGGTGTATAGCGATAACTGGTCCAGCCGTTGACGTCGGTCTGCGTTGTCGCCAGCAATTCCTCCTCGCCATTGACGCGCCACTTCACCTCCACGCCAGCCGCTACCTCCCCGCTGACACCGGAGATGACCTGGATTCGCAACAGCACGCTCTGCTCGGTGCCCACCACCGGTGTACCGATGGCGGGTGTAGCGTCGCCAATGGCATACCGCGATTCGCTTACCTTGAAGGAGCGAGCCTCAGTCCAGTCGGACCAGTCGCCGTCGAATGTCTGCCGGGCCTGCACGGCGTAGTCTCCGAGGGGCCACGCTTTTTCTGCGGTCCAATTCCACCGGGTTGAACCGTCGACGATGGCAAACTCTTCCTTGGGATCAAGCGCATGACGCAGGACAATCTCACCTCCCGTTGCTCCTGTGCCTCGAATCCTCGGATAGCGTGATGTTTCGGAGTTCGCCCGTGGCGCTTCGATCGATGGAGTTGACGGGGCAGCCTTGACCGTAAACCGATGCGGCGCGCTCCAATCCGAATCAGTCCCACCGCTGGCCTGTTTAGCCTCAAGGACAATGGTGCCTGGATCCAACGGTTCCACCACTGTGAATGTCAGGATCCCGTCTGCACCCGCTGTCTCTTCGTGCAACGTCGCACCGTTCTCAAAACGAACGGTTTGCAGCGCGCCTGGCAGGCCGGCGATCTTGAGGGAGGGATACCGTGAGGTTAAGCCCCCCGCCTGCGGTTGCTGGAATTGAGGGGCGTCGGGCCGGTCCTCCACCTCCACGGTGAAAGTGCACAAGTCACTGGGGTCAGAGTCCACGCCGTTTACTGTCTGGATGACGTAGACGGTGTTTTCGCCGGGCGACCAGTCCTCCGCCGGTGTGAAGAGGCGGTCGGCTCCGTTGCTGGCGAATTCGCCAGGCACAGCTCTATCGGGTTGGGTGAACATTTGCAGGGTGACGACGCCTGACGCGACACCGGTGATTTTCAAAGGCTGTTTCGGTGTTGCCGGGTCGGTTGGCGGCTCGATGTCAGGCGTAGCTGGCTTGATGTAGAACTCGAGGACAGCGGTTGCTTCAGACGTATCTCCATTCACACTCTGCTGCGCCTTGATATGTTTAGGACCGGGCAGCCACAGGTACTCGAAAGACCATGTCGTTGCATCGTAGGTCAGGTCGCCTTGCAGAGAGGTGCCAGCGGCACTTTGCAAGGTGATCGTCGCTCCCGCAATGCACGTTCCTTGCACCCTGACATCGGCATGATGAACGGTGTGGGGTAGAGGCTGAATGATTACGGGGGCGGGAGGCTTCTCTATTACCGAAACAGTGACCGGATCGCTTGGATCCGAGACCATCCCGTTTATCGTTTGCACGGCCCAGACGTCCGTACTGCCTGGCTTCCAGCCAGTTTTTGATACAAAGGTACGCTCCGTGCCACTACCGGCGAACTCGCCCTCTATCGGCGCACCTCCGGTGGTGGACATTTGTAGGACGGCAACGCCCGAGGAAACACCGGTAATGATCAACGGCTCTTTCGCTGCAGCCGGACTGGGTGGTGGTGTAATGGTTAGTTTGGACGGCTTCACTGCAATAGGAACCGGGGCGCTCGGGTCGGAGGCTATACCGTCAACACTCTGCACAACCGTGACCACGGTGATGCCCCCACCCCAGTTGACCGCTGGATAAAAAATGCGAGTATCGCCATTGCCGGTAAAGCTGCCAGCTACAGGGGCATTTGCGGCGGTATACATTTGCAGGCTGACCACAGCGCTCACCACACCGCTTATTTTTAGCGTTTGATTGCCCAACGCCGGTTTCGGTGGTTCGGCAATGCTTGGTCTGGACGGTTTCACTGGCACAGAAACCGGTCCACTCGGATCAGAATGCATACCGTCTACAGTCTGCACGACCTTGACGCGGGTGATACCCGCAGCCCAGTTCGCCGTTGGGGTGAAAGTACGTTTGCTGTCACTGCCGGTAAAACTGCCGGCCACCACGCCATCGGCGGCGTTAGACATCTGCAAAGTAACGTCGCCGTTCGCAACACCGGTAATTTCCAGTGACTGGGTACTGGAAGACGGGTTGGGCGGGAGTGAGATGTAGGGTTTGAATGGCTTCACTCTAACGGAGACCGAAAGGCTTGGATCGGAAGACACACCGCCCAGGGTCTGCACAACAGATACAACGGTCGTGCCACCGCGCCATCTCTCTGTGGGCGTAAATACGCGAGTTGCGCCACTACCGGTGAAACTGCCAGCGACAAGTGCGTCTGCCTCGGTAAACATTCGCAGCGTGACGTCACCTGTCTCTACGCCGGTTATGTTTAGCGTTTGATTACCCATGGCCGGGTTCGGTGGCCAGTCAATGCTTGGTCTGGATAGCCCCACTGAAACGGAAACCAGATTGCTCGGATCCGAAGCCATGCCGTTCAGGATCTGCACAACCTTGACCCGAGTGGTACCTGCAACCCACTCCGCTGTTGGCATGAAAATGCCTGTGTTGACAACGTAAATGCCAGGCACCGGTATGTCTCTGTCGGTGTACATGTGCACCTTGGCATTAAGCAAAACGCCGCCAATGCCCAGTGACTCTCTTACTGATGCCGGCTTGGGTGGCGGATAAATGGTCGGTTTTGGCGGTTTGGCCGGATCGGGCGGTACAGGTTGCGGCACATACAAATTGTGACATTCAGCCCATTCACTCCAGACCCAGACCTGCTTGTACCTGACTTTGAAATTGAAGTACGCACCAAAGCGATCAAAAGACGTATCAGGTACCCAATGCTCCAGCTTTGCCCACTCATCTTCTGAACCATGATGGTCAGTTGCTTCTCCCCAGCATTCGATTTTCCAACTATCAGTGACTCCTCCAGGAGATAGAGCGACGATATTGAACCCGCCTGGCGAGACTGTAGAGTTGCTTAAAGGTGACAAAATCAAAGGCGCCGGCCACAGGCCATTCGGTTGCAGCTTGTTTTCGTCATCCATATCCATCGCTCCCGTTATCCCGGCGCAATTGCCGATCTTCAGATGCGATTCTTGACGTCGTGCATTCCTTGCGGCTACCTGTCAACTGTGACAGTTCGGACGGACGGTCATGCTTGAGCATGGAAAAGTCAGCATTTGCAAATTGCATAACAGCAATTCAATTGATTTCCATAAGGCCTAAAAAACTGTTGAAAACCTGTCAGGTTTGACAGGTTACCCAAGTTCATTTTGTCGTTACTTTGTTCCTGCCCAGGCATTTTTCCAATGCCCCCTTCTGGCAGGAGATCCAAAGTCATGGCCGACACCCCCTCCCTGATGAACGCCCTCATCAGTTCCGACGCCAGATTGAAGACAGACCGCAACGACTTCCCCACCGCCATGCAGCAAATGGGCTTTACGTCAGTTTTCGACATCGTCCGTCTATCCAAAGCAGCGTTCGCTCGCCAGCTCGCCCTATACAGCGACGCCAACGCCGATGTGGCCTACGACAATGCGATGAAATATGCGGCGCTCATTTCGCGCCTGTATCGGGAATACCAGACCTCTTCCGGCACGTTGCAGCAACTGGCTCAACGCAGTGGTGTGAGTTCGCTGGTTTCGCTGGGCGCTACCTATCAACGCATGTTCAATGAAAACTGGGACGAGTTCACCAAGGTCGGAGCCATTGCCGCCAACGATAGTCCGGTGGCCTACCTGACTGAACTGCGGAGATTTTCCCTGCAACTGGAAGCCACCAGTGAGGATCCCAAGCGACTGTTGATGGACCAACGCCGTCCTGACCTCAAGGACCTGTTGATCAGCCAGGAGAGCACCTTCACACCGAGACCAATGCTGGAAATTGTCACGCAGGTATTGGAAAGTCATCTGCGCACCTATCTGGATGGCAATCTTCCCGACAAAAGCAAATCCACCTATCAGGTACTGGCCGAACGGAGCTACCCCTTCGAACTGCCCTACAACTTCTATCATCACCAATGCCAACTTGGGCTCGCTGATAATAAGCCGCGTCTGGGCGAGTTGAATTACCGGGCCAGTCTGTTGCTACCGATCAAACAGGTGGCAATCAATGACTACGGGCAATTGCAGCAACCGGCGCTACAGGCACAACGGTTGCTGTGCGGGTTGAGCCCGCAACAGCAGCAATTGCTGCTCGCCCCCCCGGTGTTCAGCCATTTTTATCTGACCCGCAGCAATCTCATCAACGGCTGGCAAAACCCTCTCACTGCCTACCTGCGGCCACATACCACACCAAGCAGATGTTACTTGCTCCTGTCCGGGCAGCCCGACTACGTGGTCGCGACTCCGTTGGCGGACGCACCAACGAATCAAGGCGGCTCCAAAACCGTTGTCTCACTGACCTTTCGTAAAGACGACAAGACCGTGCCTGCCAGTATCGATCTGAGCTCTAACGTGCCGGACCTCACAGGGACTGGCTGGCTGATAAATCGTCTGCACGCTGCGATAGATAAACCCATCGTTGTGCATTTCCAGGCTGCCACCCTTCCCACGCCGACCGAGCAGGAATACACAGCCAGATTCGATCTGATCACCGCCACCGGGACGGTGGAGCAACCGGTCCGTCTGGCCAGACAGCGCTTCGCCTTTACGCTGGATGAGCAGTACCGCCTGACGACGACAGAAAAGAACTTTTTCAAAGGCGCCTACGGTGTCGAAGTCACCAGCGATGCGCCTGTGCAGCAATTGACCCTGTTGACCGACTTCATGCAGCACACTGGCCTCACCGCTGAACAGGTCGAGCAACTTGTGGCCCGCCGCAGCTTTGCAGTGCGATTGTCGCCCAATTGTCCATACCTGCAGCCGACCCCGAACAGGATTGACCTGCTGACCGGGTCTTTTCCAAATCACTACGGTGCCTGCTACGTCAATGGCATCGGTCCCGGTGCTGAACTGTCCGACAACGCGCCGGAACCGGCCCCGGAAACAGACCTGAGCGATGAGTCAGACCACGCCATAGGACTGGAGCGGATAGCGTCGGGTGACAACACACAATGGCGTCTGACCAAAACCTCACTTGATCGTCTCGATCGTCTTCAGCGGATGATCCGCCTGCAACGCTGGAGCGGCATTCCTTTCGCCAGGCTCGACACGTTGATCTGCAGTGCCATCCGCGCCGAGGGCGAATCAAACCTGGGCATGGAACTCAACGCAAACACCCTGCGTGCGCTGGGCGTCTATCGCTACCTGAACCAGCGCTACAGCATCGAACCTGAAGAGTTCGCGGCGCTGCTGCACGACCTCAGCCCCTATGCCAGCGGCAAGGACGAGGTGCCGTTGTTCGATCAAGTGTTCAACCATGTGCAACTGTTCGACACACCGCTGATTCTTGATCAAACACCCATCGATTTGACCACCCTCGATGCCGCGACGCAGAAAACCCTGCTGCAACTCTGTGCCGGGCTCGGTGTGCAACCCACCGAAGACTCTTTGCTGTTGATTGCCCGTCAGACCGAAAAGCACGTGGGCGCGCTCAAGCGTGACTTGCCTACCGTTTCCTCGTTGTACCGCCAGGCGCGGATAGCCCGGTTGTTCGGTCACTCGGTCGAAGAACTGCTGGCGTTGGCGGGACTTCTCGGAGGCTCGTCTTACAAAACCGCACTGGCCAGCGGCCGCTTGAGTGCAACGACCGCGGATGCGAATCCGGACATCCTCGATGTGCTGATGCAACTGGATTGGGCCTTCGACTGGCTCAAAGACAGTCAGCAGACCGTGACGCAGGTATTGCAACGCCTGGGCATCGATGCCCCGCCAAATCCCGAAGAGCAGGAAAATGATCAGCAGATCAGATTGGCTGAGCAAGCTCCCCTGCCCGATGAGTTGCGGGCGCGTCTGACCACGCTGCAGAGTGATACGCGCCGCAGCCTGGCGACCGAGGCGCAAGTCAATGCGCTGGGTCTGCCACTGCAAGAGGATGGCAAACGCAAGCGAGGAGAAATCAACTGGTTTCAGTTGCTGATCGAACACCATCTGATCACTGCTGACGGCCTGCTGTCTGGCCTTGATCGCACACTGACCCTGACAGATGAACCCGTTGCCTGGTTACAGGCCGATGTCGCGCAAGCGCTCAAAGGTCTAGGGCTGGCCCAACCTGTCAAAGATGCTTGCGCAGACAGACTCGTCAAGTTCCTGCTCGATGTGCATGACCGTCAGGCCCAGTTGCTCGAAGGGCTTTTCCAGGAAACCGCGAAACTCGCGCCGGATTGCTGCCGGGCGGTCATTCACTGGGCGTGGGCCACGCCCTATAGCATTTTGCAGCAAGCACTCAAGACCCCGCTGCCCCAAGCGTTGATCGAGGATTATCAACGGGTGGCTCGCCACGCCGAGATCGCCAGAGAGCTGCGTTTGAGCAATAGCGCTCTGCGCCTGTTTGCAATCAATCCGATGTGGCTGGGTGGCGCGGCATACGAGGAAGGCAGTAACAGCATGCCTTCGCTTTCCGATCTCTATCTGCTTGAACGCTTCAGTCATTGGTTCCACAGCCAGAGCCAGTCCGAAGACCATGTCCTGAGTTATTTCAGCTGCGCCAATCCAGCCAAGGCCCAATTGAAAAACAAGGCCCTGCGCCAGCTCGCCAGCGAAACGGCCGATGCTGCCCTTGCTCGTTTGCTGAACTGGCCGCAGGCGCAAGTTGCCGAGCTGACCAGCTCGCTCCCCGATAAACGCGCCACCTCGATGGCTCAAGTCGACTGGGTCCGTCGTTGCCAGGCCGCTTGTCAGGCCAGCGGCTTGGCCGCCAAAACCCTATTGCAAGCCACCGCGCTGGGCGAACAAAGCGATCTGCTGGCCTGGAAAGCCGTCGGTGAGGGAGTCATGGCCGCCCACTCTAACGCCGCCCCATCACGTGACAATGGTTGAGGAACGATCATGACGACTGCCTTCGATGCGCCGCTTAACGAAGCACTGCGTGACGCGATGCTCGCCCTGTATCTGCACGAAGCAATACCCAGCGATCCCTACCTGATCGAGCAAGGGCTGGCTCAAACGATCAAGACCGCCAACGACCTTTATGAATTCTGGTTGCTGGATGTACTGGTCAGCCAGGATGTCCCGACCAGTCCGGTGGCCTGCGCCATTGCCAGCTACCAACAGCAAATCAACAGCATGATGCTGAACCTGGAGCCCGGTTACAGCGATGACAGCTTTACGCCTTTGCAAACCAGCACCTGGCGCGACGGCCTCAATCGCTACTCGATCTGGCCCGCCCTCCAGCAGTTGCGCACGTTCCCGGACATCTATCTGGACCCGACCCTGCGCCTGACCAAGAGCGCCAGTTTCGAGCAACTGGAGAATGACCTCAACCAGGCGCAGATTCAGCCCGAAACAGTACAAACCGCAGTGCTGGCTTACCTTGCCAGGTTCGAAGAAATTGCCAACCTGAAAATCTGCAATGGCTACATTGACGGAGAAGATTTTGCCAACAGTACTTATTATTTCATCGGCAAATCCCCTGCCGAAAATGCTTATTACTGGCGCTCACTGGACATGTCGCAGCGCGCGGTCAAAGCGCCCGCGAGTGCAGCAGGCGAAACCCCGGTCAAATATGACAAGCCGCTGCCCAATGCCTGGTCGGATTGGCAAAAAGCCAACGTGCCCATTTCGGAAAAGGCGCTGGAACACACCATTCGCCCGTGCTGGTTCAACAATCGTCTGTTCGTGATCTGGGCCGAGCTGGAGCTTCAGGATGCGGACGCCATGCAGGCCCCCGTTGACGGCAAGGCCGACCAGAGCGTCAAGGTCAATCCCAGGTTCCGCCTATATGCCAGCTACAAGAAATATGACGAGACCTGGAGTACGCCGCGGGTTTACATCGAGAGTTACTGCCAGACCAAAGCGCTGATCGAAAAACCGCAGGAAGAAATTGCGGAGCAAACCCAGACCATTGCGGTGTATGACCACTCGACGTCACCTGAGTCGATGGTGCTCATGCTGTATTCGAACTATCAGGGCGTCCCTTCCGAGATTCCGGGCGATGCAGATACCTATGATTTTCTGCGAACGGTACAGATAGACAAGAACTTCAATGTTACAAGGCTGCCACCGTCATTCGGCATGGCGCCGGAGGTCAGACCGGCCTCACCTCCCTCCGTCGAGGTCCTCAAGAACGGCGAAGCCCACGTGAGGCTGATCGGCAATATTTTCGCCAATGGCAACGCTGGTCGGTTCCAATACTGGCTTCCCTCCGGCACGCCAATGTTTGGTGCAGTGGAGTACCAGACACCGGATAGCGAAAAGACCACCTGGGATTATCAGGGGTGGCAGTCGCGAATCGAGACCAGCGTGAAAGACGTCGACTTTGTCTATAACCGGGCGGCGTCCAATATCGAGTTGACCGCAAGACTGGCGGCAGGATTCAACAACCTCCTGATTTTCAAACTTTCCGTCTTCGACAAACACGACGAAAACAAGGAGCTCATCAAAGTTACGCTGGTGTTCGATCCTTCGGAAAATCACCTTGAAGTTCCGCTACTTCCAGGCTCCATCATTGAACCTGTTGGTACCGACTTCATGGATGTCGCAGATACGGCATTCTGTTTCAAGGGGTACCCTGATCGGCTGCGTAGCTTGATCGCCGACCCTGTCGGGAATCCGACTGAATTTACGGTACCCGCCACCAAGCAAGGAGAAACGGCGTGCCTTGCAGGTAAACATGCAAATCGAAGGGTGCTCTATGAACTGATCGGCTCCAGCATGGTTTTGTTTACGTCCTTTTGGCGTTCTACCACCGATCACAATGAAATCGATCTTCATCCTTCAGCAGGGCGCTATAACAGCAGCGTGGGCTACCAGTTTTTCATCGCACACCCGCTGAATGTTCTGTCAACAAAGCCGCCTGAAACATTCAGCGCAATGCGCAAGCTGGCGTCTACAGCCATCGTCAATAGCCTGTCGAAGGACTCCTCGCTGACTTATTCGTTTTCGGTCGATCAATCCACCCTCCAGCCCGACGGCTGGCCAGTGGAGTGGCCTGAGGATCCAAAGGAACTGAAAATCCCGCTGATCTATGGTGTTCTGGTTTATCACGCAGGCTCCTTGGCAACCACGCTGATTGGCGGAGCACTCAAGGCGCTGACCGTTGAATGGGCAGAAGTGCCTCCCTCAAACTTGCAAATAGCGCCCAGCATCAACAGCATGATCGACCCGTCTCTGGGGGACAGCCCTTCTTTGGGCAAGGCGCAATTCATTGACTTCAGCGGCTCCGGCATCGAGTTGAGCGACGGGCAGGAACCCGAAGGATCACGTCGGGCCGCTGTGCGCATGAACACCACCTTCGCCCGGCAACTGATCAACCTTGCCGAAAGCGGCATGGAACCTCTGCTGAGCTGGGAAACCCAGACCCAGCACACAGAACCACCTATCCCGGACGGTCAGGGGTCGCAAGCCATGGATTTCTCGGGCGCTTACTACCTGTATTTCCTGGAACTGTTCCTGTACCTGCCCTGGCTGGTGGCCTACCGCTTGAACGAAGAGCAGCAGTACGACGAAGCGAAACAGTGGCTTGCGTATCTGTTTGACCCGACACGACAAAGCGCGGACCCGGGACACCCCGGTTACTGGCAGGCCGTACCGTTGGAAGAGCCGGTATGGCCCGGTCCGGTCGACCCCAGCCTGGCCATTCTGTACCCGGACGATCCGCATCAGATTGCCTTGAGTTTTCCGGTGCACTTTCGCAAGGCGCTGTGGAAACTGTTTATCGAGATCGAAAGCCGCCAGGCTGATCTGGCGTATGCAGAGTTGACGCCGGACGGCCTGGCTGAAGCCAAGATGCGCTACGTCCACATCATGGATCTGCTGGGACCGCGCCCGGATGTACGCCAGATCGACGAATGGTTGCCGCTCACGCTCGACGAATTGAGTTCGTCGAAGAATGTGCAACTGCGTCAATTCGAACAGCGCCTGATCAGCGCGCACCGGCAGCTGCAACAACAGCCACCTTTGCGCATCGGCAGGGCCCCGGCTTCGCAGCCTGCACCACTATTGTGTCTGCGGCCTGACGGCCATGACCCGCTACTGGCGAGCGCGGACACTGAGTATTTCCGTCGGCCCTTCAACCCCGAACTGATCATGCACTGGGATCGAGCCGAAAGCCGCTTGTTTAACCTGCGACATAACCTCGATATGGCCGGCGCTCCGCTGAACCTGCCGTTATTCGCCACGCCGCTGGATCCGCGCGCACTGCTCGCCGCTTGGGGCCAAGGCTTGTCCGGGGCAGCACTCAGCCGCTTGTTGAACCCGCAGATTCCCCATTGTCGCTTCAGTTTCATGTTCGCACTCGCGCAGAACGCGGTGGACAGCGTGATCGCGTTCGGCGCCACGCTACTGTCGCTGATCGAACGCAAGGAGCAGGCGCAGTACCTGGAACTGCAACAGCAGCAGGCGTGGAACCTCGCGGAGATGGCGGTGCAAATACAGGTTCAGGCCGAGAAGATTGATGAAAAAAACAAGGAGGCGTTGCTGGCGAGTCAGGACACCATTCTGGACCGAGTGAGTTATTACGAGAAATTGCTGAAAGACGGTGTCAGCACCTTGGAAATCGGCGCGGGAGCTTCTTACCTGCTGGGAAGTCTCGGCCAGACCGGAGCGACGATTGCCCACGGAATCGGCCAGGCAATGACTGTAGCGCCGAACATATTTGGCATGGCGGCCGGTGGCGCACGCCTGGAAGGTGCTGCCAACGGCTTCGCGGCCCATATGCAAGCGTTTTCACACGTTGCGTATGGCGCAAGCCAAACCATGGATCGCATCGAACAATACCGGCGCCGCGCCCAGGAATGGACCCAGGCCCGCGACCAGGCAAAACTCGAAGCCGAGCAAATCAAGGCCCAGCTTGCCGTCTCCGACGAACAACACAAAGCCACGCAACTGCAACTGCGCCAGGCGCGAGCAGCACTCAACCAGGCCAAGGCCACCCACGATTTCCTGCTGAGCAGCAATCGTTTCAGCCGATCACAGACCTACGACTGGCTCAACAGCAAATTCGCCGGTTTCTACCATACCGCCTTCACCAACGCACAATCGCTATGCCAGGCCGCTGAGGCCTGCTGGCAATACGAAATGGGCGATTTCACCCGAACCTTTGTCCATCCCGGCGCGTGGAATGCCACGTACCGCGGCCTCGGTGCCGGGGAAGAGTTGAAGATGAGCCTGCAACAGATGTACAGCCAGTACGTGCAGCACAACCGCCGCGATCTGGAAATCAGGAAAACCGTGTCACTGAAGGATTTGACCGGCAAGGACCCGAGTTCAACCATCAATAAACCGTGGGCACAGATCAAGCAATCGCTGATCGACAACGGCACGTGTGAATTGGAACTGACTCAGCAAATGTTCGACGATGATTACGCCGGGCAAAATCATTACCTGCGCCGGATCAAGACTATAAGCGTGACGCTACCGGCCGTGCTTGGGCCTTATCAAGATATTCGAGCGGTGCTGAAACAGACCTACAGCAAAGTTGAAATGGCCCCCACGGTCGGCAGCAGCGTCAAAGAAAACCTGCGATCCAGTCAACAGATCGCCCTGTCGAGTTCGCTGGAAGACAACGGCATGTTTCAGCTCAACTTCCAGGACGAACGCTATCTGCCATTCGAATACACCGGCGCGATTTCACGCTGGATCCTGACGTTTCCCAAGGGTCAGGAGCACATACTCCAGCGCTTGCCCGACATCATCCTGCATGTGTGCTACACCGCGAGATGCGAAGGCGGTTCGCTATGAACGAACAGCCGCCGCCGCAACAGTCGACAATGCAGATCAACACACCGAGCCTGCCCAAGGGCGGCGGCGCCATCCAGAGTATTGGCAAGGGATCGGCCGGCGTGGGTACCAAAGGCACTGCGTCGCTGGAACTGTCGTTGCCGATTTCCACCGGACGCGGTTTTGCCCCGCCATTGGGTCTGGGCTATAGCAGTGGCACGGGCAACAGTTCCTGCGGGATTGGCTGGCAGTTGACGGTTGACGCGGTGACCCTGCGCACGGTCAATGGCGTGCCGACTTATGACGGCACTGACCAGGTCGTGGGGCCTGACGGTGATGTATGGCTGCCCGAGCGCAATGAAAGCACCGGTGAATTGATCTTCCGCACTACTGAGCAATACAACGGCTTGCCCCTGACGACAGCGTATGACGTCGTTCGCCACTGGCCACGGGTCGAGGGTGCATTCGCCTTGATCGAACATTGGTCGAACGAGACCGACAAAGCCGGTTTCTGGCTGATTCACGGTGCCGACGGCAGCCTGCATATCTATGGCACCACCGCCAATTCACGCCGGGCCGACCCTGCCGACCCGCAGCGCGTCGGCGTCTGGATGATCGACGAAAGCCTCAATACCCGCGGCGAACACATCATCTACGAATACAAGGCGGAAACCGAACTGCCAGTCGCTCCGCAGTATCGCGACTATCGCGCTCAGCGCTATCTCAAACGCGTGTGTTATGGCAACGAAAAAGCCTCAGCGCACCTGTATGCCTGGGACAGCGGTAGCCGGGAAAAACAGTTGTGGCACTTTCAACTGGTGTTCGACTATGGCGAACGCAGCAGCGATCTGGAACAAGTGCCAACGTTTGAAGAGCAACAGCCATGGGCCGAGCGCAGCGACCCTTACTGGATCTACGCCTACGGTTTCGAGCTGGGCAACCGACGCCTGTGTCGACAAGTGCTGATGTTTCATCACTTCCCCAAAGAGTTGGGTGACCATCCGGTTCTGGTGCAGCGCCTGCTCCTGCAATATCGCCTCAGCCCACTGGGTTACAGCCATCTGAGCGCGGCGCATCAGCAGGCCTATGACGGCCTCGGCCAGATCGAAAGCCGACCGCCCATGGAGTTCAGCTACAACACGTTCGACCTCGCCCCGCAGCCGCAAGGCTGGAAAGAATTCACGGCCATGCCCGGCCTCGACGATGGTCATCAATATCAGTTGGTTGACCTGTACGGTGAGGGCCTGGCGGGTGTGCTCTGCCGTTATGACCACGGCTGGTATTACCGCGAGCCGTTGCGCGCAGAGACCGGCAGCGATCAGGTCGAGTACAGCGAGTGGAAACTTCTTGAAGGCGTGCCGATGTCCGACGCCGGCAAACCCGTGCATCAGTCGCTTACCGATCTGACCGGCGACGGCAAGCTCGACTGGGTGCTCGCCGCGCCGGGCATGTGCGGATTTTTCACCCTCGACCCAGATCGCAACTGGTCAGGGTTCGTGCCCTTCGATGCATTTCCCGGCGAATTTTCCCACCCGATGGCGCAGATCGCCGACTTGCTGGGTGACGGCCTGAGCGACCTGACGCTGGTCGGCCCGCGCAGCGTGCGTTTGTATGCCAATCGTCGCGCGGCTGGCTTCGCCGAGGCCGTCGACGTGCCGCATGCGGAAAAAACCGCCGCAGGCGATGATGATGAGCTGCCTGTGCTGAGCAATACACCGAGCGAAATCGTTGCATTCGCCGATCTCATCGGCAGCGGTCAGCAACATCTGGTGCGGATCCGTCATAACGAAGTCAAGTGCTGGCCGAATTTGGGACATGGTCGTTTCGGCAAAGGCTTTGTGCTGTGCACCCTGCCCTTTGCCTACGATGAATTCAACGCCTCACGGGTCTTGCTGGCGGATCTCGACGGCTCGGGTGCGGCTGACCTGATCTACATGGAAGCCGAGCGCCTGCGTATTTTCATGAACCATGCCGGCAGCGGTTTCGCCCAGACATCCATTGATCTTCCCTGGCCTGAGGGCCTCGCCCATGACGCGCTCTGGCAGGTCACCAGCGCAGATCTGCAAGGCCTGGGCTGCTCGAGCCTGGTGGTGACATTGCCGCACATGTCGCCCAGACACTGGCGTTACGATTTCGTCGACGCCAAACCCTATCTCCTCAACAGAAGCTGCAACAACATGGGTTGCAGCGCCAGCGTGAATTACCGCAGTTCGGCGCAGGAATGGCTGGATGAAAAACGTGAGCAACAGGCAGCCGGTGTTGAAAATCCAGTGTCCGGTCTACCAATGGCCATGCACCTGGTACACGAGCAAATCCAAAATGATGAGATCACCGGCAACGCACTGACACAGCTCTTCAGCTATCGCGGCGGTTATTACGACCGTTTCGAGCGCGAATTCCGTGGTTTTCGCCTGCTACTGCAAAGCGACACCGAAGCGTCAGCAACCGAGTTCACCGCGCCGATTCTCAGCAAGACCTGGTTTCACACAGGCGAAACCATCGACCCGTCAAGAACCGGTTATTACAGCCGTGACGATGATGCGGTCGATCTCAAACCCACACTGCTGCAGCTCTATCACTTCAATGATCGCATCGCGCAACCTTTCACCGAAGCCGATGAGGAGACTGCGCGAGAGATCGCCCGCACCCTGAGCGGCCGAGTAATGCGCTCGGAAGTGTTCGCCGCCGGTGACGACGCGGCGACCGCAGTCCCCTATGTGGTCCAGGAACATCGCTATGGTGCACGGGTGCTGCGCCCCAAAGGCAAGTACCAGCCTTATGCAGTGATCTTGCCCCTGGACGCGGAATCCATCAGTTATCAGTACGAACCGGCAATTGCCGACGATCCGATGTGCCAGCACCAGTTGAATCTGGAATGGGACCCCTACGGCCGTGTGGTGCATGCTTTCACGGTGAACTACGCGCGACGCAAAACCAGCAGCGATGCGCCGCCGTTCACTGAAGAGCATCAGCAGAACTGGTGGAAGGATGCTCATGACGATGCGCAACAAAAATGGTACCTGACGCAGCTCCGGTCAGAATCGATTCATTTGCCCAATGACGAGGCCTGGCGCCTTGGATTGCCCTGCCGCTTGCGCAGCAATTCGCTGGTGCTGGAAAAAGCGGCGCTGAGTGCCGCAACGATCCACCATGAACATATTTTGCTAATGGCCCGCGAGGATGGCGAATGGGCGCAGCAAGCAGTGTTGTCTGCATTGACGCTGCAGCGCTACATCGACCCTCGCAGCGGTGCAACGCTGGATCCGGGCGCCGCGACTTTCGAGGGTTTGCCCGCCTACATGGAGACGGCCGAACTGGACGCCGTCGCCCTCAGCGCATATGACAAACTCGAGGTCGATGGCCAATTACCCTTCAACCTGAAAGAGAAACTCGAATCGCAGGAGGTCGGTTACCACATCATGCCGCTGTTTCTGCCCGAGCAAGACCACGGTCCGATCGATGATCCTGACGATGCGAAGAACTATCTGTGGTCAGTGCACAGAGGTTTCTCCACTTACCACACGCTAGACGGCTTTCATAACGTGCAGAAATACCGTGAAACCCGCAGTCACGGCGAAACCCTGATTACCTATGACGCGTATTGGTGTGTGACAACCGCCGTGACCTTACCGGACGGCTGCACTACCCGCAGCCTCGACGTGGATTACCGCACCTTCCTCCCTGCGGCCATTGAAGATGCCAACCGCAACCTGCAGGAAGCGCGCTACAACGCTTTCGGCGAGCCGCTGGTGAGCAGTTTCCACGGCACCGAACTTGGAGAACCGGTGGGTTTTGACCCGCTGCAAACCTACGTCCCGCCGGCAGACCGCGACCCGGCCATTGCCATCGCCGATCCGAAACAAGCCATTGGCAACTTCGCCCATGCCGCTTTCTGGGATACGTTCAGTTGGATGGGTTGCATCTCCCGCACGTCCTCACGCTCCCAAGAGTGGTGGGACTGGGCGAAAAGCCAAGGCTACATTCTGCCCGAAGGACACATTTGCGATCGCGCCCGACAGTACCTTGCCGCTATGGAAAATCCCGATCTGAATGAAACCGAACTCCAGCAGCAAATCGATAATGCACAGCGTGAGCCCGTGTATGCCGTCTCTCTGGTGGCCGACCGCTATCCGCTTGATCCCGATCTGCAAGTGCGAGTCAGCATTGCTTGCCTGGACGGTTTCGGCCGCACTCTGCAAACCAAACATGAGGTCCCCCCGGGCGTGGCCTGGCAGGTCGATGACAACGGTGAGTTGGTCCTCGACGACAATGGCAAACCAATAGACGCCCAGGCCCAGCGACGCTGGCGTGTCAGCGAGCCAGTGGAATACAACAACAAAGGCCAGACTGTGCGGATTTACCGGCCCTACTTCGCCGATCAACCGCGCTACATCAATGATCGCTCGATGCGCAAGCATGCTTTTCACGACCAGCAGTTCTACGACGCGGTGGGCCGACCGACCGCAACCGTGCTGGCGAAGCAAATGCTGCAAGGCAATCCACCGACGCTCAAACACCTGCGCCGGGAAGTCTGGTACTGGATCTGGTGTAACGTCGCCTTCGACGAAAACGACCTGTTCGACCCGCCGCCGGAACAACGGCGACGCAACTGGTGGACAGGAAGGTGAGCAAGCATGCGCAGACACCGCATCTTAGCGTCACTGATGCCCGAGGCTTACCGGTGCGGCAGGTTGCCTACTGGCGCGAAGATGGCAGCGAATCTGAAGCGCGCATCACCGCGGTTCAGCATGACGTTGACGGGCGACGGGTGGCGCAGCGCGATCCACGATTGTTCGCCGACGCATCAGCCCCCGCCAATCTCAGGACGGTTTACTCACTGACCGGTCAGGTGCTGATCACGCTCAGCGTCGATGCCGGATGGCACGTCAGTCTGTGGGGCGAGGCGCGTCAACCGCTGCACGGTTGGGATGGCCGGGGTAGCGTGCGCAGCATCGAGTATGACGAACAGCTGCGACCACTGGCTGTGTTCGAACACGCCGATGACGGAGAACCTTTGTGCACGGAGCGATATGGTTATGCCGGCAGCAATCCGACATTTGCCACGCGGAATCAGTGCGGACAGATCATCCGCCTCGATGATCCGGCCGGCACGCAGTTGTTCGAACAGTTCGGATTGACCGGTGGAATCATCGCTCAGTCTCGACGCTTTCTGCGCTCACTCGACCCTCCTGACTGGCCGGTATCGCTCAGCGAGCGTGACAAATTGCTCGAAGACGCGCCTGCCGCCACGAGCTACTCGCGTTTCAACCCGCTCTCGGAAACCATCGAACAAATCGACGCCAGAGGACACCGACAGCTTTTCAGCCAGACCCTAGACGGCCAGTTGCGAGACGTTCGACTGCAATTGAAGGGCATCGCGCCGAAAACCCTGGTCGGCGCCATCCAGTACGATGCCCAAGGACATACCCTTCGGGAAACCGCTGACAACGGAGTGATCACCACATTGGACTACGCCGCCGAGGATGGCAGGCTGATCAGCCTGCAAAGCCAGCGCGGCAATGACATCCTGCAAGACCTGCGTTATGTCTACGACCCGGTAGGCAACGTGCTGAGTATTGAAGACGCCGCCCTCCCGATTCGATACTTTGCCAACCAGCGCATCGAACCGGTCAACCGCTACCGTTATGACAGTCTCGATCAGTTGATCGAGGCCACGGGTTGGGAGGCCGGTCAGACATCGAAGCTTTCACTGGCAGATCCTGCAGCGATCGCCAATTACACCCAGACCTACCACTATGACTGCGGTGGCAATTTGCTCAAATTGATCCACGACGGCCCACAAGGCCACGGTCACCGCCTGGTCGCCGCCAAGCACAGTAACCGCTGCTTGCCGGTGCGCGATGGCATGGACCCGGGCGAGGAAGATTTGCGCAACGGCTTCGATGCCAATGGCAATCTGCTTGGCCTGCAACCAGGACAGACTTTCAACTGGGACTTGCGTAACCGATTGCGTGAAGTCCGGCTGGTTTTGCGTGAAGACCGTTCGGCTGATAACGAGCAATACCGATACGCCGCAGACGGCATGCGCGTGCGCAAAGTGCGGCTGATGCAGACCAACGCTAAAACGCTGATGAACGAAGTGCGTTATCTGCCGAATCTGCAAATCCGTACCCACAGTGGTACGGGAGAAATACTGCAGGTGATCAGTGTCCAGGCCGGGCGCAGCAGCGTGCAGGTGTTGCACTGGGAATCCGAACCGCCCCAAGGCATCGACAACGATCAAGCGCGTTACAGCCTCAACGACCATTTGGGTTCCTGCACCCTGGAACTCGACGCCACGGGCAAGCTCATCAGTCAGGAGCGATACCACCCTTTCGGCACCACCGCGTGGTTTGCCGGGCGTAGCGAAATCGAGACAAGCTATAAAACGCTGCGCTATTCGGGCAAAGAGCGGGATGCGACCGGGCTTTATTATTACGGGTTCAGGTATTACGTGGCGGGTTGGCAGCGATGGTTGAATCCGGATCCGTCCGGGGCGATTGATGGTCTGAATCTGTTCAGCATGGTGAAAGGCAATCCGTTGGCCTACTTCGATACTGATGGGCGAATTCGTGAAGGCGTCAATGAGGAGTACCCGACTCAAGCGACCATCGGATCTTCGCCTTCGCCGCAATCATCAACGCCATTTTCAGCAAACTCTGTCATTAACGAAAGCACGAGATTTGGATTTTCTGATACACCACCATTGTCTCCAGAAGTAGCGAGCGCAAGCCACTCCATCGAAGTGTTGATGGAGAAAGTGCAATTGACCGATTCTTCGCTGAAGAACAAGCCAACGTCGATTGCCGATGATATTGGTGGTCGCCCTGCTATAGGCGGCGGGGGCGAAGGAGAAATATACGAAAGCGCCGACGGAAAACATGTCTATAAAAAGTTCAGAGGAGCCGACAAGCGAAACAGTATTCCGGGGTATGTAAAAACCGAAGCCGAGGGTTTCAATGCTTACTATGGAGCAGGCTCGGCGACGGCACTTATTGAAGACAATCAGAGTTACCTCAAGATGATAAAACTCGATGGCATCCCCCTCGGCGACATCAAGAAAGGTTCCATTCCGGCAAGCGGCGCCAATGCACTTTTGGAGATGTTTGATGAAATGGAAGCAAAGGACCTATATCACCAGGATGTACAGGACCATAATTTCCTCTGGTCGGAGAGAGATACTAAAGTTTACCCCGTCGACATGCAGCCGTTCCCCTTTGAGCTTGCCCAGTACACGATAGACTCATACGAGCGAAGTAAAAAACAGTTGCTGACTCAATTTGCTCGCAACGTGAAACGCTGACTTCCATCCCCCCTCAAGCCCTTGAAGGGACATCGAGGTGTATGCGAAATGCGTGCATTACAATACATATGGGAGCCAGGCCGCTGTCGATTCAAGTGAAGGGGGAGAAAAGCAAACGGCACCTTCCGGTGCCGTTCGCTTCTTACATTTCCAACATCATTTACGCGCATCCGCCCAGGATTTCAGCAGTTCGCTATAGCTCACCGTTTCACCCTTCGGCTTCTCGTTAGCCAGTTTCGGCTTCGGTGCGCCCGGTTGATCGAACCAGTATTGCGCATCGCGTTCCGGGTTCATCTTCGGTGCGCAAGTGGCCTGGGCCTTGGAGCGTTCGAGGCGTTCCATGATGCGGTCCTGATCCTTGGCCAGGCCATCGAGCGCTTGTTGTGGGGTCTTCTCGCCGCTGGCGGCTTCGGCGATATGGCTCCACCACAGTTGCGCCAGACGCGGGTAGTCCGGCACGTTGGTGCCGGTCGGCGACCATTGCACGCGGGCCGGGCTGCGATAGAACTCGACCAGACCACCGAGTTTCGGCGCCAGATCGGTCATCGCCTGCGAGTTGATGTCCGACTCGCGAATAGGTGTCAGACCGACGATGGTTTTCTTCAGCGAAACAGTTTTCGAGGTCACGAACTGCGCGTACAGCCACGCCGCGAGTTTCTGTTTCTCAGGCGTGGATTTCATGAATGTCCACGACCCCACATCCTGATAGCCGAGCTTCATGCCCTCTTCCCAATACGGGCCTTTAGGCGACGGCGCCATGCGCCATTTCGGCGTGCCGTCGGCGTTGACCACCGGCAGGCCGGGTTTGGTCATGTCGGCGGTGAACGCGGTGTACCAGAAAATCTGCTGGGCGATGTTGCCCTGCGATGGCACCGGGCCGGACTCGGAGAAAGTCATGCCGGCCGCTTCCGGTGGCGCATATTTCTTCAGCCAGTCGACGTATTTGGTGGTGGCAAACACGGCCGCCGGGCCGTTGGTGTCGCCGCCACGGGTCACGCTTGAACCGACGGGATGACAGTCCTCGACGCGGATCCCCCACTCGTCCACCGGCAAGCCGTTGGGCAGTCCCTTGTCGCCGCCACCGGCCATGGAGAACCAGGCATCGGTGAAGCGCCAGCCCAGCGACGGGTCTTTCTTGCCGTAGTCCATGTGGCCGTAGACGCGTTTGCCGTCGATTTCCTTGACGTCTTCGCTGAAGAATTTGGCGATGTCTTCATAGGCCGACCAGTTCACCGGCACGCCTAATTCGTAGCCGTATTTTTCCTTGAACTTGGCTTTCAGATCGGCGCGCTCGAACCAGTCGGCGCGGAACCAGTACAGGTTGGCGAACTGCTGGTCGGGCAGTTGATAGATTTTGCCGTCCGGCGCGGTGGTGAAGGAGATGCCGATGAAGTCCTTGATGTCGAGAGTTGGCGAGGTGAAGTTCTTGCCCTCGTTGGCCATCAGGTCGGTGATCGATTCGGTCTTGCCGTAGCGAAAGTGCGTGCCGATCAGGTCGGAGTCGTTGACCCAGCCGTCGTAGATGTTCTTGTCCGACTGCATCACCGTCTGCATTTTCTCGACCACGTCGCCTTCCTGCAGCAGGTCGTGGGTGAGTTTGATCCCGGTGATTTCGCTGAAGGCCTTGGCCAGCACCTTGGACTCGTATTCGTGGGTGGTCAGGGTTTCGGAAACGACCTTGATGTCCATGCCGCGAAACGGCTCGGCGGCCTTGATGAACCACTTCAGTTCTTCAAGCTGCTGTTCGGCCGTCAGGGTCGAGGGCTTGAACTCGCTGCCGATCCATTTTTTCGCAGCATCTTCGTAGGCGTCGGCCCAGGCAGATGCGCTCAGACCGCTGAGTGCCAGCATGGCTGCCAATGAAATGCTATGTCGCAGCTTATTGTTTTTATCGAACATAGAGACCTCCTGTTTAAGTTGTGGAGCCGCGTTGCCGAACGATTCGACTAGCCCCAACGCATCACAGCCAACAGCCACACCAGGGACAACGCGGACGCCACCCAGATGCTCCAGTCGGTGACGCCGATTACCAGCAAATGCAGGTAGGCGCTGCCGAGAAGACCGATAAACAAGCGATCGCCACGGGTGGTGGCAATCGGCAGAAACCCGCGCCGCAGAATGCTCGGCGAGCGCAATTCCCAGGTGGTCATGCCCACCAGAATCAGACCGATGCCGATGAAGAACGCGGCGGTCGGTGTCGTCCAGCTCATCCATTCCATCATCAGCTCCTCAGACTCGACCGAGGGCAAAGCCCTTGGCCACGTGGTTGCGCACAAACCAGATCACCAGCATGCCCGGCAGGATGGTCAACACCCCCGCTGCTGCCAGCACGCCCCAATCGATCCCCGATGCCGACACCGTGCGCGTCATCACTGCCGCAATCGGCTTGGCGTTGACCGAGGTCAGCGTGCGCGCCAGCAGCAGTTCGACCCAGGAAAACATGAAGCAGAAAAACGCCGTGACGCCGATACCGGAGCCGATTAACGGGATGAAAATCTTCACGAAGAACTTGGGAAAACTATAGCCGTCGATGTAGGCCGTTTCGTCGATCTCCTTGGGCACGCCAGACATGAAACCTTCCAGAATCCACACCGCCAGGGGCACGTTGAACAAGCAGTGCGCCAAGGCTACGGCGATGTGCGTGTCGAACAGGCCGATCGACGAATACAACTGAAAGAACGGCAGCAAAAACACCGCCGGCGGCGCCATGCGATTGGTCAGCAGCCAGAAGAACAGGTGTTTGTCGCCGAGGAAACGATAGCGTGAAAACGCATAGGCCGCCGGTAACGCGACGCTCAGGGAAATCACCGTGTTGAGGCTGACGTAATACAGCGAGTTCAGATAGCCGGTGTACCAGCTCGGATCGGTGAAGATCACCTTGTAGTTCGCCAGCGTGAATTCCTGTGGGAAAAGCGTCAGGCCGCCGAGGATTTCGGTGTTGCTCTTGAACGACATGTTCAGCAGCCAGTAGATCGGCACCAGCAGGAACAGGATGTAGACCAGCAATGGAATAAGCTTTCTCTTGCTCATGGCCGGGCCTCAGCGGTTGGCGTCGGAGTGCGTCATGGCGGTATAGAACAGCCAGGACACCAACAGGATGATCAGGAAGTACACCAGCGAAAACGCCGCTGCCGGACCGAGGTCGAATTGCCCTACAGCCATCTGCGTCAACGTCTGACTCAAAAAGGTCGTGGCATTGCCCGGCCCGCCGCCGGTGAGCACGAACGGCTCGGTGTAGATCATGAAACTGTCCATGAAGCGCAGCATCACCGCGATCAGCAGCACGCTCTTCAGCTTGGGCAACTGAATGTGGCGGAACACCGCCCAGGCCGAGGCGCGGTCGATCCGCGCCGCCTGGTAATAGACGTCGGGAATCGCCCGCAGGCCGGAGAAACACAACAGCGCGACCAGCGAAGTCCAGTGCCAGACGTCCATCACCAGCACCGTCACCCAGGCGTCCATGGTGTTGGCCGCGTAGTTGTAGCTGATGCCCATCGCATTGAGGCTGGAACCGAGCAGGCCGATGTCCGCGCGGCCGAAAATCTGCCAGATGGTGCCGACCACGTTCCACGGAATCAGCAGCGGTATCGCCAGAATGATCAGCACCACCGAGGACCAGCGACCCTTGGTCGGCATGGTCAGCGCGACGGCGATGCCCAGCGGGATTTCGATCAGCAGCACGCAGGCGGAATAGATGAACTGGCGCAGCAGCGAGTCGTGCAGACGCGGATCAAGCAGCACTTGCTTGTACCAGTCAGCGCCAACGAAGTAGCGGCTGGACTGGTCAAAGATGTCCTGCACCGAATAGTTGACCACGGTCATCATCGGGATCACCGCACTGAACGCCACCAGCAGGAACACCGGCAACACCAGCCACCAGGCCTTGTTGTTCTGCACCTTGTTCATGGCTGCACCTCCTCGTCGCTGACTTCCAGGAGAAACTCATCGGCATAGACCATCAGCCATTGCGCCGGGAAACTGATGTAAGCCGTGCCCTGCGGCACCGGTTTGTCTTCGGCCAGACGCACCTTCAACGGTGCGCCGTCGAGGTTGAGAGTCATGATCTTGTAGGTGCCGAGGTCTTCGACGTGTACGACTTTGGCCCGCATCGCGTCGTCAAACGGCTCGTCCCACACATGAATGAACTCCGGGCGGATGCCGACCTTGAGATTTTTCCACTGGCCGTGCTCGATATGGCGCTGCAAGGCGTCGGACAACGGCAGGTGCGTCGAAGCGAAACCGACGCCGCCGGGCTGCGGCTGCACCTCGATCAGATTCATCCCCGGGCTGCCGATGAAATAGCCGACAAAGGTGTGGCTCGGCCGCTCGAACAATTCCCGTGGCGTGCCGAACTGAACGATCTGACCGCCGTACATGACCGCGATCTTGTCGGCGAACGTCGAGGCTTCCAGTTGGTCGTGGGTGACGTAGACCATGGTGATGTTGAACTGCTCGTGGATCTGCTTGAGCTTGCGCCGCAGCTTCCACTTCAGGTGCGGGTCGATCACCGTCAGCGGCTCATCGAAGAGGATTGCCGAGACGTCATCGCGCACCAGTCCACGACCCATGGAGACTTTCTGCTTTTCGTCGGCGGTGAGATTGCGCGCCTTCTTGCTCAGCAGATTCTGCAGGTCGAGCACTTCGGCAATTTCCTGCACCTTGCTGTGCACTTTCGCCTCGGCCATGCCCTGATTGCGCAACGGGAAAGCGAGGTTGTCGAACACGGTCATGGTGTCGTAGACCACCGGAAACTGGAAAACCTGGGCGATGTTGCGCTTCTCCGGCGTGAGGTCGTTGACCGCTTTGCCGTCAAACAACACGTGGCCCTGGGACGGGCTGAGCAGGCCGGAAATGATGTTGAGCAAGGTCGACTTGCCGCAACCGGACGGGCCGAGCAAAGCATAGGCGCCACCCTGCTCCCAGACGTGATCCATCTCGCGGATCGCATAATCCTCCGCGCCGCTCGGGGTTTTGCTGTAGCTGTGGGCGAGGTGCTGCAAACGGATTTCGGCCATCAGGCAACCCTCGCGACACGCCGGCCCGGTGCTTGCACCAGACGGCCCTGCGCATCGAAAACGAACAGTTTGTGGGTCGGGATATAGATGCGGATCGGCGCATCGACGTCGTATTCATGAACACCCGGCAAGTGCAGCACCAGCAGGAAATGCTCGTTGCGCACATGCAGGAAGGTTTCCGAGCCGCTGATTTCGGCGACCTCGACGGTCACGGCCAGTTCGAGATCGTCATCGTTGCTCGGCACCAGCGAGATATGACTCGGGCGTACGCCGAAGCGGAACTCACCCTCGCCCACCGGGCGCAGATCGACGTTCAACGGAAAGTGGACGAAGTTGGCGAAGCTGACTTCGTTGCCGGCAATGCGTCCCGGCATCAGGTTGATCGGCGGTTCGGAGAACAATTCAGCGGCGAGCACCGACTGCGGCTGGTGATAGACCTCGGTCGACGGGCCGCTCTGGATCACCCGGCCTTCGTGCAGGATGGTCGTGGTGCCGCCGAGGGCCAGCGCTTCGTTGGGTTCGGTGGTGGCGTAAATGGCGATGGTGTGACGGGCCTTGAACAGCTCGCGCATTTCCTGACGCAGCTCTTCGCGCAGCTTGTAGTCGAGGTTGACCAACGGCTCGTCGAAGAGGATCAGTTCAGCATCCTTGACCAGCGCGCGGGCCATGGCCGTGCGCTGTTGCTGCCCACCGGAGAGCTCCAGCGGATAGCGCTGCAAGAACTTCTCGATGCGCAGCATGCGTGCGGTTTCCTGCACCTTGCTGTGGATGATCTCTTTCGAAATACCGGCCTGGCGCAGTGGCGAGGCGATGTTCTCGAACACCGTCATGGTCGGGTAATTGATGAACTGCTGATAGACCATCGACACGTTGCGCAGCCGCACCGGGCGCTGGGTGACGTCGACGCCGTTCATCAGCACGCGGCCGCTGTCGGGCTTGTCGAGGCCGGCCATCAGGCGCATGAGGCTGGTCTTGCCGGACAGGGTGCGCCCGAGCAGAACGTTGAAGGATCCGGGTTCGAATTTCAGGCACGCATCGTCGATCCAGATCTGGCCCTCGACGGTACGGCTGACGTGCTCCAGGGTGAGTGACATGGCTCGGCCTTTTTTATTTTTGGAGTCAAGCGACCGGAGCAACAGAGCGACATTCGTGCCAGAAATGGCAAGTGGTTGATTTGCCGTGAAAATCGTTGATTACGCGAGGAAATGGCGTTCACAGCTGAACACTTTTGAACAGTCGGGGTGATTGACAATGAACAATAGTGAACAACACTCTATGCACGCTTTTGCCCAATCCTGAATGCAAAATGGATCCCTGTGGGAGCGAGCCTGCTCGCGAAAGCGGTGTGTCATTCAATGAATCCATTGACTGAACCGACGCTTTCGCGAGCAGGCTCGCTCCCACATGGGGATTTGTGTAGTTTTGAAGATCGGGCTCATAACAATAATAAAATCGCTGCACTCAGAGGCTCGCCCCATGGCCGCACCTGCTTCGCCGCTGTCCCACGACGCGATCGTCCAGACCTCCTGGCAACGTTGCCGCGCGTTCGGCCTCGACCACCAGAGCGCACCGGCCTTCGATCAATTGCCCGCCGCCGGCATTGCACGATTGCTCGACAGCCATCATTCGCTGGTGCAGACCACGCATCAGGAAGTCCTGCCCTACTACGAAAACATTCTAAGCAATTCCAACTGCCTGATCATGCTCGCCGACAATCAGGGCCAGGTGCTGACCTCATGGGGCACACAGCGCTTTATCGAACCAAATCTGGCCCGGGGCTTTCAGGCCGGGGCGAGCTGGATGGAGCGCAGCAGCGGCACCAATGCAATCGGCACCGCACTGGCCTGTGAGCAGGCTGTGCACATCGAACACGATGAACACTTCCTCAAGGCCAACCGTTTCATGACCGGCTCTGCCGCGCCGATTTTCGACGCCGAGCGCAAGGTCATCGCCGTGCTCGATGTCTCCAGCGACAGCTACCTGCCGCCCTCGCACACTCTGGGCATGGTCAAGATGATGAGCCAGACCGTGGAAAACCGGCTGATCCTCAACCTGTTCCATGGCCAGCACTTTCAACTGACATTCAACACCGGGTTGAACAACCTCGACAGCCAGTGGGCCGGGTTGCTGATCTTCGATGAAAGCGGTCAAGTGCTGTCGGCCAATCGCCGCGCCGACAATTTGCTCGGTGTGCGTTTGTCGCGCGTCAGCGTTGAAAGCCTGTTCAAGGTGTCGCTGCTGGAGTTGATCAATCAGCCCGAGGGCTTGCCGTTTGCTTTGCAGACCTCCGGGCGCAACCGTTTCCAGTGCTTGCTGAAACGGCCGAAACAGGCGCCGGTGCAAGCGCGGGTGTTTGTCGCCGAGGACAAGCCTGCGCCAGCCAGCGTGATCAGCCTCAACACGCTGCATTTCGGCGACAGCCGTGTGGAAAAAGCCGTGCGCCAGGCCGAGCGTTTGCTGGAGAAAGACATTCCGCTACTGATTCACGGTGAAACCGGCGTCGGCAAGGAAGTGTTCGTCAAAGCCTTGCACCAGGCCAGCTCCCGGCAAAAACAGGCATTCATCGCGGTGAACTGTGCAGCGATCCCCGCTGAACTGGTCGAGTCCGAGTTGTTCGGTTACGAGAAAGGCGCGTTCACCGGGGCCAACCAGAAAGGCAGCATCGGCCTGATCCGCAAGGCCGACAAAGGCACGCTGTTTCTCGATGAGATCGGTGACATGCCGCTGCCGACCCAGGCGCGTTTGTTGCGCGTGTTGCAAGAGCGCTGCGTGCAGCCGGTGGGTAGCAGCGAGTTGTTCCCGGTTGATTTGCGGATCATTTCCGCGACCAACCGCTCGTTGCGCGAGCAGGTGCAACTGGGCCGCTTCCGCGAAGATTTGTACTACCGCATCGGCGGCCTGACCCTGGAGCTGCCGCCGTTACGTGAGCGCAGTGACAAGCAGGCGCTGTTCAAACGACTGTGGGAGCAGCATCGCGAGCCGACGCAATGGGCGGGGCTAAGCCCTGAAGTTCTGGAGTTGTTTGAAAAGCATCCGTGGCCGGGGAATTTGCGTCAGGTCAGCAGCGTGATGCAGGTGGCGTTGGCCATGGCCGAGGAACAACCAGTGCGACCGGAGCATTTGCCGGATGATTTTTTTGTCGATCTGGAGATGGAGCCGGTTGAGACGGCTGCGCCGCTGGGGCTGGATTTGAATGATGTTGAGGCGTTGAATCGCGAGTTGAAGGCGGCCGGGGGAAATATTTCGCATCTGGCGCGGCGGCTGGGGGTTAGCCGCAATACGCTTTACAAGCGGTTGCGGCAGGCTGAATGACAAGTTGTCTGGACGGGCCTCTTCGCGAGCAGGCTCGCTCCCACAGGGGATCGATCGTTCCCACGCTCCGCGTGGGAATGCAGCCCGGGACGCTCCGCGTCCCTACAGAGCCGAACGCGGAGCGTCCGTTGAGGCATTCCCACGCAGAGCGTGGGAACGATCATGGTAGGGGCTCTGGGCCTCAGTCAGCCAGACGCCAGGTAGTCCCACCCTTGCCGTCTTCCAGCACGACACCCATCGCCGTCAACTGATCACGGATACGATCGGACTCAGCCCAATCCTTACTCGCCCGAGCCGCCAGACGCGCCGCAATCAGCGCATCAACCTCAGCCGCATCGACCCGCCCCTCAGCGCCCGCCTGCAGGAAGTCATCGGCCTCAAGTTGCAACACGCCCAGCACACTCGCCAGTTCCTTCAGACGTGCCGCCAGCCCCGCCGCTGCATCAAGATCGCTCTCGCGCAGACGGTTGATCTCGCGCACCATCTCGAACAGCACAGCGCACGCCTCGGGGGTGCCGAAGTCGTCGTTCATCACCGTGGTGAAACGCTCGACGAACGCCTCGCCACCGGCCGGCGCCACGCTCGGCAGGCCTTTCAGCGCATGGTAGAAACGCTCCAGTGCGCCCTTGGCGTCCTTGAGGTTGTCTTCCGAATAGTTGATCGCACTGCGGTAGTGGCTCGAGACCAGCAGGTAACGCACCACTTCCGGGTGGTACTTGTCGAGCACGTCGCGGATGGTGAAGAAGTTGTTCAAGGACTTGGACATCTTCTCGCCATTGATGCGAATCATGCCGCAATGCATCCACGCGTTGGCGTAGGTCTTGCCGGTGGCCGCTTCGCTCTGGGCGATTTCGTTTTCGTGGTGCGGGAACTCCAGGTCGCTGCCGCCGCCATGAATATCGAAAGTCTCACCGAGGCAGCACGTCGACATCACCGAGCACTCGATGTGCCAGCCCGGACGTCCGGCGCCCCATGGCGATTCCCAGCTCGGCTCGCCCGGCTTGGCGGCTTTCCACAGGACGAAGTCGAGCGGGTCTTCTTTCGACTCATCGACTTCGATGCGCGCGCCAATGCGCAAATCTTCGATCTTCTTGCGCGACAGCTTGCCGTAGCCCATGAACTTGGCGACGCGGTAGTACACGTCGCCATTGCCCGGTGCGTAGGCGTAGCCCTTGTCGATCAGGGTCTGGATCATCGCGTGCATGCCAGCGATGTGATCGGTGGCGCGCGGTTCCATGTCCGGCTTCTGGATGTTCAGGCGCGCTTCGTCTTCGTGCATCGCGGCGATCATGCGCTCGGTCAGCGCTTCGAACGACTCACCGTTCTCGCGGGCGCGATTGATGATCTTGTCGTCGATGTCGGTGATGTTGCGCACGTAGGTCAGGTCATAACCGCTGAAGCGCAGCCAGCGCGTCACCAGGTCGAACGCGACCATGCTGCGGCCGTGGCCGAGGTGGCAGTAGTCGTACACGGTCATCCCGCAGACGTACATGCGCACCTTGTTGCCATCCAGCGGCTTGAAGACTTCTTTGCTCTTGCTGAGCGTGTTGTAGATCGTTAGCACGTTAGTTCCTTGACTCACTCACTGGCCCCACGAATCACGCAGGGTCACGGTACGGTTGAATACCGGCTGACCGGGTTTCGAGTCCTTCAGATCCGCGACGAAGTAGCCTTCGCGCTCGAACTGGAAACGGTCTTCCGGCTGTGCGTTGCCGAGCGATGGCTCGGCGCGACAACCGGTCAGCACTTGCAGCGAGTCAGGGTTGATGTTGTCGAGGAAACTGGCGCTGTCTTCGGCCTTCTCCGGGTTCGGCGAACGGAACAGGCGATCGTACAGACGTACTTCGCACTCGACGCTGGCGGCGGCCGGCACCCAGTGGATCACGCCTTTGACCTTGCGCCCTTCCGGGTTCTTGCCCAGGGTATCCGGGTCGTACGAGCAACGCAGTTCGACGATGTTGCCGTCGGCGTCCTTGATCGCTTCGTCGGCGCGGATCACGTAGCTGCCGCGCAGACGCACTTCACCGGCCGGTTCCAGGCGCTTGTAGCCCTTCGGCGGCTCTTCCATGAAGTCTTCACGGTCGATGTAGATTTCCCGGGCGAACGGCAGCGCGCGCACGCCCATGTCTTCTTTCGGGTGGCGTGGCAGTTCGAGGTTTTCGACCTGGCCTTCCGGGTAGTTGGTGATGACCACTTTCAGCGGACGCAGCACGCACATGGCGCGCGGTGCGCTGTGGTCGAGGTCGTCACGGATGCTGAATTCGAGCATGCCGAAATCGACCACGCCGTCGGACCGGTTGGTGCCGATCATTTCGCAGAAGTTGCGGATCGATTTCGGCGTGTAGCCACGGCGGCGGAAGCCCGACAGCGTGGACATGCGCGGATCGTCCCAGCCGTTGACGTGCTTCTCGTCAACCAGTTGCTTGAGCTTGCGCTTGCTGGTAATCGTGTAGTTCAGGTTCAGGCGGCTGAACTCGTACTGGCGCGGGTTCGCCGGCACCGGCAGGTTCTCCAGGAACCACTCGTACAGTGGACGATGGCTTTCGAACTCGAGGGTGCAGATCGAATGCGTGATGCCTTCGATGGCGTCCGACTGACCGTGGGTGAAGTCGTAGTTCGGGTAGATGCACCACTTGTCACCGGTCTGGTGGTGATGGGCGTGGCGGATGCGATACATGATCGGGTCGCGCAGGTTCATGTTCGGCGAGGCCATGTCGATCTTCGCCCGCAGCACGCGCGCGCCGTCAGGGAAGTCACCGGCCTTCATGCGCGCGAAAAGGTCGAGGTTTTCCTCAACCGAACGGTCACGGAACGGGCTGTTCTTGCCCGGCTCGGTGAGGCTGCCACGGTATTCCTTGGCCTGCTCCGGGGTCAGGTCGTCGACGTAGGCCTTGCCGGCCTTGATCAGCTCGACCGCCCAGTCGTGCAACTGGTCGAAATACTGCGAGGCGTAGCGCACTTCACCGGACCATTCGAAGCCCAGCCATTTGACGTCGCTTTCGATGGCGTCGATGTATTCCTGATCTTCCTTGGCCGGGTTGGTGTCATCGAAACGCAGGTGCGTGACGCCACCGAACTCCTGGGCCAGGCCGAAGTTGACGCAGATCGACTTGGCGTGGCCGATGTGCAGGTAGCCGTTGGGCTCCGGCGGAAAGCGAGTCACGATCTGGGTGTGCTTGCCCGAGTCCAGGTCTGCCTGGATGATCGGCCGCAGGAAGTTGACCGGCACGGCAGGGCCGGACTTGGCATTCGAGGTAGGGTCGACAGTGGGCTTGCTCATAGGATCCTTGACGTACAGGTGCGCGGCCGCAAAGAGGGGCCAGACAAAACAAAGCCGCTATCATAGCCGATGCTGTCAAGGGCCTGACAGAGCAGCTCTTATAAAGGCACGCATTTAATCGCCGGGAAATGAAAAACCGCCTCGAAATTCGCGCCTGTCACGCTAAACTGCGCACCTTGGCCGAAGCAGGCTGAACCGGTTGTGGGGCTAAAGGTCCCAGAACCACGAATTCCCTATGAAGAGTAATGACCATGACTCAAGTCAAACTGACCACCAACCATGGCGACATCGTCATCGAACTGAACGCTGAAAAGGCGCCGATCACCGTTGCCAACTTCATCGAGTACGTCAACGCCGGTCACTACACCAACACCGTATTCCACCGCGTCATCGGTAACTTCATGATCCAGGGCGGCGGTTTCGAGCCAGGCATGAAAGAGAAGAAAGACAAGCGTCCAAGCATCCAGAACGAAGCGGACAACGGTCTCTCCAACGACAAATACACCGTCGCCATGGCCCGCACCATGGAGCCGCATTCGGCATCGGCGCAGTTCTTCATCAACGTCGCCGACAACACCTTCCTCAACCACAGCGGCAAGAACGTCCAGGGCTGGGGCTACGCGGTATTCGGTAAAGTGACCGCCGGCACCGACGTTGTCGACAAGATCAAAGGCGTGTCGACCACTTCCAAGGCCGGCCACCAGGACGTACCAGCAGACGACGTGATCATCGAGAAAGCCGAGATCATCGCAGCGTGATATTGCTGATTTCAGACTTGCATCTGGAAGAGGAGCGCCCGGACATTACCCGGGCGTTTCTGGATTTGCTCGCCGGACGCGCCCGCTCGGCGAGTGCGTTGTACATCCTCGGCGACTTCTTCGAGGCGTGGATTGGCGACGACGCCATGACGCCCTTTCAGCGTTCCATCTGCCAGGCCCTGCGCGATTTGAGCGACAGCGGCACAGCCATATTCCTGATGCACGGCAATCGCGACTTCATGCTCGGCAAGGCCTTCTGCAAACAGGCCGGCTGCACATTGCTGAAGGACCCGAGTGTCGTGCAGTTCTACGGCGAGCCAGTGCTGCTGATGCACGGCGACAGCCTGTGCACCCGCGACGTCGGCTATATGAAGCTGCGGCGTTATCTGCGTAATCCGATCACCCTGTTCATCCTCCGTCACCTGCCACTGCGCAGCCGCCATAAACTGGCGCGCAAGCTACGCAGCGAAAGCCGCGCACAGACGCGGATGAAGGCCAATGACATCGTCGATGTCACCCCGGAAGAGATTCCGCGAGTGATGCAGGAATTCGGCGTGAAGACTCTGATCCACGGCCACACCCACCGCCCGGCGATTCACAAGTTGCAGCTTGGTGAACAAGCGGCGAAGCGGATTGTGCTGGGGGATTGGGATCGTCAGGGTTGGGCGTTGCAGGTGGATGAGAGCGGGTATGCCTTGGCGCCGTTCGATTTCGCCCCGCCGCTGGCATTGCCGCACGGCTGAAGAGCTTTACCCCCTCACCCCAGCCCTCTCCCCCAGGGGGGCGAGGGGGAAAGGGAGCTGATCGCATGCAGTTCAAAACCTGAGTTCGACTCGGTATCGCAAGTCGATGTACCTCGAACATGCACCGCGGTCAGTCCCCTCTCCCTCCGGGAGAGGGTTAGGGTGAGGGGCTCTTGATTCTAGTGCCCCGAAGCTGCCGGCCCGGCCTTGGCGGCAAACGGCGGTTTCGCCAGCCATACAATCAAAATCAGCCCCATGAATCCCCACCCTAGCAACGTGAAGTAATCCACGGTCGAAAGCATGTACGCCTGGCTGGTGAGGATCTGGTCCATCTGCGCATACGCCGACTGACTCGCTCCACCCAACTGATTCAAGGTCTCGCGGGTGGCAGGCTCAAACGTGCTGATGCTTTCGCTCATATACGCATGATGCTGATCGGCCCGGCGAATCCAGATCCAGGTGGTCAACGACGCCGCGAAGCTGCCGCCCAGTGTCCGCAGGAACGTCGCCAGGCCTGCGCCATCAGCGATCTGGCTCGGCGGCAAGTCCGACATCAGAATACTCAGGGTCGGCATGAAGAACAGCGCCACACCGATACCCATGAACAACTGCACCAGAGCGATGTGCTGGAAGTCGACCTCGTTGGTGAACTCGGCACGCATGAAGCAGCTCAGGCCAATCGCCAGAAACGCAATGCCGGCGAGCAGACGCAGGTCGAACTTGTGCGCGTATTTGCCGACAAACGGCGACAGCAACACCGGCAGAATCCCGATCGGCGCCACGGCAAGTCCCGCCCAGGTCGCGGTGTAACCCATTTGCGTTTGCAGCCACTGCGGCAGGATCAGGTTGATGCCGAAGAACCCGGCGTAACCCAAGACCAGCACCAGCGTGCCGATGCGGAAGTTGCGATGGGCGAACAGGCGCAGGTTGACCACCGGATGGCGGTCGGTCATTTCCCAGATCACGAACACCGCCAGGGCGACCACGGAAATCGCCGCGCCGACGATGATGAAGTTCGATTCGAACCAGTCCAGGTCATTGCCCTTGTCGAGGATCACCTGCAACGCGCCGACGCCAATGATCAGCGTGATCAGACCGACGTAATCCATCGGCTGGCGACTGGTCACCACCGGCCGTTTCGCCAGTTGCGAACGCACCACCATCACCGCAAAGATGCCGATCGGTACGTTGATGAAGAAGATCCACGGCCAGCTGTAACTGTCGGTGATCCAGCCGCCGAGAATCGGCCCGGCAATCGGCGCGACCACCGTGACCATCGCCAGCAATGCCAGGGCCATCCCGCGTTTCGCCGGCGGATAGACCGCGATCAACAGGGTCTGCGTCATCGGATACAACGGCCCGGCCACCAGGCCTTGCAGCACACGAAAGCCGATCAGCTCGGGCATCGAAGTCGAGATACCGCAGA
Source organism: Pseudomonas sp. 1L-E-NC-VB-C3 (assembly GCF_057291535.1). Classification (NCBI taxonomy): domain Bacteria; kingdom Pseudomonadati; phylum Pseudomonadota; class Gammaproteobacteria; order Pseudomonadales; family Pseudomonadaceae; genus Pseudomonas; species Pseudomonas sp. 1L-E-NC-VB-C3. Next base: position 66,149 of record NZ_JBXAWD010000005.1, read on the forward strand.
GAAACGACGCCAGCACAAACAGCATCGTCGCCCACAGAAACAGCTTCACCTCGCCGAAGCGGCGGCTGAGCCAACCGGTCAGCGGCAGCGCAATGGCATTGCTCACGGCAAACGAAGTGATGACCCAGGTGCCCTGCTCCGAACTCACCCCGAGGTTGCCGGAAATCGTCGGCAGCGCCACGTTGGCGATGGTCGTGTCGAGCACTTGCATGAACGTCGCCAGCGACAGGCCGATGGTGCTGAGCAACAGGCTGGGCGGCGTGAAAGAAGCGTTATTGCTCATTGTGAATCCTATGAAACCTGATGGTCGCTGCGGTCTGATGAACACAGCAGGCCCTGTGGTAACAGGCCCTTGTGGCGAGGGGATTTATCCCCGCTGGGTCGCGAAGCGGCCCCTCTTTTGGCTCAGGAAAAACGGGCCTGCTGCGCAGTCAAGCGGGGATAAATCCCCTCGCCACAGATAAATCCCCTCGCCACAGATAAATCCCCTCGCCACAGATAACCGCTCACCACAGAGCCCCTTCTGATCCAGTGTGCTCTCAGCGCTGTGCGGTCTTGCCTGCTGCTGCGCTGTTGTCGTGAATCAACTGGGCAATCATCGCGTCCGCTTCGGCCAGTTGGCGCTCGTAGACGTTGGTGCTGAACGAGGCCTTTTGCGGCGGTTGCTGGGCCAGCACCGGGCCGCTCTGGTCGTGCAGATTGACCTCGACATTGGTCGACAGACCGACACGCAGCGGGTGCTTGGCCAGCTCTTCGGCGTTGATGTGGATACGCACCGGCACACGCTGAACAATCTTGATCCAGTTACCGGTGGCGTTCTGTGCCGGCAGCAGAGCAAACGCGCTACCCGTACCGGCACCGAGGCTGTCGACGGTGCCGCTGTATTTCACATCGCTGCCGTAAATATCGGCCTCGATATCCACTGGCTGACCGATGCGCATGTCACGCAGTTGGGTTTCCTTGAAGTTGGCGTCGATCCACAGCTGATCCAGCGGAATCACCGCCATCAACGCGGTGCCCGGCTGCACGCGCTGACCGAGTTGCACGGTGCGCTTGGCGACGTAACCGGTGACCGGCGCGATCAAGGTGCTGCGCGCATTGGTCAGGTAGGCCTGACGCAGATCGGCAGCCGCCGACATTACGTCCGGATGGGACGAGACCACGGTGTCGTCGACCAGTGCGCTGGTGGTTTTCAGTTGCTGTTTGGCGTTAGCCAAGGCGTTCTGCGCCGAGGTCAGGTCGTCGCGGGCGTGGGACAGCTCTTCCTGGGAAATCGCCCCGCCCTGGGCGAGATTTTTCCGCCGGTTGTAGTTGTCCTGGGCCTTCTGCACTTCGGCCTGCTGCGCGTTGACCTGGGCTTTCATGCCGTCGACGTTGCTATACAGGCCGCGCACCTGACGCACAGTGCGCGCCAGTTTCGCCTTGGCACTTTGCAGGCCGACTTCGGCATCGTTGGGGTCGAAGTTGACCAGCACCTGGCCTTCCTGGACCAGATCACCGTCGTCAGCGCCGATGCTGACCACGGTGCCGGTGACCAGCGGTGTGATCTCCACGACGTTGCCGTTGACGTAGGCATCGTCGGTGCTTTCGTTAAAGCGCCCGATGAACTCGTGATAGGCCCAGACGCCGGCAATGGCGAGCAGGACGACCACGGCGAGGGCCAGCAGCATCACCTTGCGTTTGCGCGGGTTGCCGGTGTCCGGGGTGTTGTCTCGAGCTTGGGTGTTTTCGGCAGTGGCCATGACAAATACCTTGAATTAATGGTGCGACGAGGCGGGGCTGGCGTTGGCTGCGTTCAGGTTTTCACCCTGAAAGCCGCCGCCCAGCGCTTGCATCAGTTGAATCGACAGGTCGATCTGCTCGGCATTGAGGGTCGCCAGCTGACGCTGGGCCTGGAGCAATTGCTGCTCGATGCTGAGCACGTCCAGGTAGTTGCCGATGCCGGAACCGTAACGCTGGACGACGGTGTTGTAAGAATCCTGAGCAATGTCGGTGGCATGTTGCTGCGCGCCGATCTGCCGGCCGATATCACGCAGCTGGTTGATGGTGTCGCCAACATCGCCGAGGGCTTTCACCAGGCTTTTGTTGTACTGCGCCACCGCCAGATCGTAATCGGCGTCGCGCGCATCGAGGTTGGCGCGCAGGCGTCCGCCATCGAAAATCGGCAGCGATACGGTCGGCGCGATGTTGAAGAAGCGGCTGGCCGAACCGAACATCGCATCACCCAGCAACGACTCGGCGCCGGCCGAGGCCGACAGATTGAGGTTGGGATAGAAACGGGTTTTCGCCGCATCGATGTCTTTGCTCGCCGCCTCGACACGCCAGCGCGCCGCGACCAGATCCGGGCGGCGGCCGAGCAGTTCCGCCGGCAACATCGACGGCACCGCCACGGCGCTGGCTTGCAGAACTTTCGGCCGAGCGATCTCGTTGCCACGATCCGGGCCTTTGCCGAGCAATACCGCCAAGGCGATTTTCGCGCTGTTCAGGCGTTTTTCCGCGTCGATCAGGCTCGCTTGAGAACTGGCTTCCAGACTCTGGGTTTGCTGGAACTGGTACTGGCTGTCGATCCCCGAACTCAAGCGGCGCTGACTGAGGTCGAGCATTTGCCGGGTGCGCTTGAGGTCTTCGCTGGCAAGGTCGTAAACGATGTGCGCCTGACCGAGATCGCTGTACGCACGGGCGACGTCAGCGGCAAGTGTCAACTGCGCCGCCTGACGGTCGACTTCAGCAGCGCGCGCCTCGCCGAGGGCGGCTTCCCAGGCATCGCGCTGGCCGCCCCACAAATCGAAGTTGTAATTGAAGCCGGCGCTGACATTGCGCACCGTCGCGTAAGCCCCGCCCTGCCCGCGCGGATCCTGGTCACGAGCCAGCCGCGAACGGCTGATGCCGGCGCTGGCGTCGAGGGTCGGATAACGCTCGGCATCGGCGGCATAGGCGGCGGCACTGGCCTGATGGGCGCGGGCTGCGGCGATCTGCATGTCAGGGCTGTCATGCAGGGCTTCGCGGATCAGGCCGTCGAGCTGCGGATCGCCGAGGCTGCTCCACCAATCGCTTTTCGGCCACGCCGCTGGCGACAGGGTGACGCCGTCGAGAGACTGCGCTGTCTTCAGGCTCTTCGCGTCGAGGCGCTGGCCTTCGGTGTCGAGGCCGCTGTAATTAGCGCAACCGGCGAGGATCATCGCCGACAACAGCAGCGTCAGACTGCTGCGCAAAGTGTTAGCGCTCATTGTGATCACCTAGACGCTGGATGGTGATCGGGTCACCGGCGGCCAGCAGGATTTTCTTGAGGATGTATTCCAGGGTTTTCAGCTCTTCGCGGGAGATCGCGCCGGCCAGTTCATTCATCGCATCGGCACCGATGTGCGGCAGGCGATCAGCCAGTTGCTGGCCCTGCTCGGTCAGTTTCAACTGCACCTGACGCCGGTCGCCTTCGCTGCGCTGGCGAATCAGAAAAGCCTTCTGCTCGAGGCGATCGAGCATGCGCGTCATCGACCCGCTGTCCAGCGACAGATGGCGGCACAGCTCGGCCGGCGTGTCGACGCCGAACTGGGCCATGATGATCAACACCTTGAACTGCGCGGCGGTGATGCCGTGGGGTTCCATGTGGGTATCGATGATCCGGTCCTTGAGCAACGCGGCACGACCGAGCAACAGGCCGAGGTGGCAATGTTTGAATTCTTCCGGAGTGAAATGCTTCATGGGTCGACCTGATAACTGCCTAGGCAGTGAATGTATGTCGAGATGTTACTGCTTAGGCAGCGAATGTCAACGCAATAGTTAGGGGGCTTTGTAATTAATCACTGACCGGCCACGCGGGATCGTTCCCACGCTCCGCGTGGGAATGCAGCCGGGGACGCTTTGCGTCCGTTTTTTTTGAGAGCCGGGACGCAGAGCGTCCCTTGAGGCATTCCCACGCAGAGCGTGGGAACGATCATTGGAGAGAACGCGCTCTAGAAATCCCGCTTGTAGAAAATATCCAGCGAACTCGCCACGCCGCTCGCCGCTTCGACGTAGACCTTCTTGCTCAGCTTGTAGCGCAAGGCGATGGTGCTGGCCGGTTCGAAGACGCCGACGCCGTAGCGCAGGCTGAGTTTTTCGGAGATGTTGCCGCTGGCGACGACGCTGGTGTCGTTGCCGCTGCCCTGGGTGTCGAGCTGGAAATCCTCGATGCCCAGATCCTTGGCCAGACCACTGGTGACCCCGGCGCTGCCCATCAGGCCCAGGCCCAGCGCGGCTTGCGCGAGCATGTTGTTGTCTTCGCCGCTGGTGCTCAGCGGACGGCCCAGCACCAGGTACGACAGCGCCTGTTCCTGACTCATCGCCGGTTCGGAGAAGATCTGCGTGGTCGGCTGTTCGGCGCTGCCGCTCAGGCGAATACCGGCGATGACGTCGTCGGTCTGGCGGATCGCTTCGATGTCCAGATACGGCTGATCGATGGGACCGGCGAACAACAGACGCGCGCGACGCACGGTCAGGCGCTGGCCGTAGGCGCGATAGCGGCCGTCGTTGAGCCAGAGTTCGCCACGGGTGTCCATGTTGTCGCCGATGTGAACCTGACCTTGCAGATTGGCGGTCAGGCCGAAACCGGCAAAGCTCAGCTTGTCCTGGCCGACGATCACGTCGATGTCCATTTTCATCGCGATCGGTGGTTTGCCCTCTTCGGTCTGCGCACCAACGATGATCGTGTCGTCGGAGACTTTTACCGTCGATGGCGGCAGCTCGCGCACGGTGATTTCGCCTTTCGGCACCAGCACCTTGCCGGCAACTTTCAGCTCATCGCCGGCCATGGAAATCTTCAGATCCGGGGCCATTTCCAGTTTGGCGTAGGGCTCGACGCTGACCGGCAATTGCGTGCCCTTGAGCGCCAGATCGACCACCAGCGCCTGCCCCCAGGCGACGTTGCCGTTGAGGCTGCCCTGACCGGTCTTGCCGCTTTGCCAGCCGCCGTCCAGGCGTACCGATTCACCGGCAATCGCCGCAGTCAGTTGCAGATTCTGCAGCTCCATCGGCAGTTCGGCGCCGGACACTTCGCCATCGCTGAGCTGCACGGTGCCGTTGACCAGCGGTGCGAGCAAACCACCGGAGATCGTGCCACTGCCGTTGAGGCGGCCGGTGAGTTTCTCGACCATCGGTACAAACGGCCGCGCCACCGACAGATCGAGGCCAGAGAGGCGGAACGAGCCGCTCAGCGGTTTGTTTTTCGGCAGCGGATTGAGCTGCGCCTGCACCAGTAATTCGCCGAGTTTGCCGCCGACAAAATTGAGCTCGGTATCGACGCGCTTGGGCGTGAGCTTGCTGCTGAGTTTGAGGGTCTGGTAGGGGAAATCCAGCCAGCGATCCTTGTCGCGCACGCGCAGGGTGCCGCCGCTGGCATCGACACTGACCGCGCCGTTCGGGCCGCTCGCCGGCAAGTCCAGTTGCAGATCGGCGTTGAGTCGGCCCTGCCAGGCGAAGTCTTTGGGCAGCCATTGCGCAAGGCTTTCGATCGGGAATTGCTTGAGGTGATAACGCAGCTTCGGCTCGGGCATCAGGCGCTGGTCTTCGCCACACAGGCTGGCATTGCCCGACAACCAGCAATGCGCGCCGAAATTGATCTGGCCATCCGCCAGGCGTTCCAGTCTGGCCGGGCTTTGCAGCTTCCAGTCTTGGCCACCGGCCTGAATGTCGCCACTGGCCAAGCGTCCGCGCCAGTTGCCCTTGTCCAGATTGCCGTCCAGCCCCAGCGCCAGTTTCAGCTTCGATCCGATCAGGTCGAGATTGAGTTTCTGGCTTTTGATATCGCCCTGAGCACTGGCGGTCAGGGTGCCGAGCGAAGTATCGCCGGCCTGAATGCCGCTGCCTTTGAGATTGATCTTCGCCCGCTGCGCACTGTCGAGCGTGGCGTCGAGGTTGAGGCTTTGCAGGCGATTGTCCTGGAAGGCCAGTTGCGAACCTTGCAGATCGAGCTTGCCCTGTGGCGCCTTCAGCGTGCCGGCGACGTTGATCTGACCGTTGACCTGCCCGCGCAATTGCGGCCACAACTGGGCCAGACGCGGCAGCTTGATGTCGATCTGCCCGCCGAGTTTGTCCTGCAGGCTGCCCTTGCCGTTGATGCTGTTATCGCCGAGGCGGATCTGCAGGGCGCTGAGGTTCCAACGCTCGCCCGCGCCGTCAGCCTTGGCTTGGAGGATCGCCGGCTGACCGCGCAATTTGCCTTTGAGGTCGAGGTCGGCGCTGAGACTGAGTTGATCATTTTTCATCTCGCCTTTGCTCCTCAACGGCCCGGCCAGCGTGCCCGGCAGTTCGGCGACCCAGTACGCCGGGTTGAGCGCCGACAGATCCAGCGCGGTATCCCAGGCGATGCCGTCGGCGAAGCGCACATTCACGTGCCCTTCGGCCCTGCCCTGCCCGGCCTGCATGACCAGTTGCGGCAAGGCGATCTGTTCCAGACTGCCGCTGAACGGACTGCTCAAGGTGAACGCCCCCGCCGGGCCATCCAGCGCGGCGTCGAAATTACCGAGGTACTGGCCGTCGGTGTAGGACACTTCGCCAGTGAAAGTACGCAACGCGACTTGCGGCTCGTCGATTTCCGGATAGAGCCGGTGCCACGGGAAGTCTTGCCAGTTGATATTGGCCTGGGCGCTGAGACCCTTGCTCCAGTCGACATTGCCGGTGAGCTTGAGGCTTTGCTTGTCGTTGGCATTGAGGTCGAGCCCGGCAATCTGCGCGCCGTTGGCGTCGACCTTGCCTTTGAGCAGCAGCGCCACCGGTGATTCCTCGGCGGGCAACGATGCGTTGCCGAGCAGTTGATAACCGTTTTTCAGGTCGCCTTCGCCGGTGAGCACAAGCTGATTGAATTGCAGGGTGTCCGGCAGATCGGCGCTGGGTTTGAACGCGCCGCTGGTGATGCGCAGCTTGGCCGGGAGGTTTTCCGCCAGCGCTTGCAGTTCACCGTTCAACTGGCCGTCGAGGTAGCCACGGCTGTCGGCGTGCAGGTTGAGGGTTTTCAGCAGATCGCCTTCAACTTTCAGCGCCAGCGTCCACGGCTCGCTGCCGGGAGACGGCAAAGTCAAATCGCCCTGAATCGTCAGCGGCCAGTTGCCGCTCGGTTGCAGCAGGCCGGACAGGTTCAGGCTGAGCTCGTCGCGCTGCAATTTCACGCTGTCGATCTGCAGGCCTTGTGCGGTCCAGTGCGCCGCCAGTTGCAAGCCCTTGAGCTGTTCGCTGCCGTTGAACAACAGGCTGCCGACCTCGACGTCGCCCAATTCGATGGCCAACGGCAATTGCAGGTCCGACAGTTTGATCGGGCCGCTCTCGGTGGTTTCTTCGCTCGGCGGGAATTGCAGGATCACCTGATCGGCCTTGAGCTGATCAATGCACAAGGTCATGCGCGTCAGGCACAGCGGCGACCAGGCGAAGATTGCCTTGTTCAGCTCGACGCGGCTTGTGTCCTGCTGCCACACCAGGTGATCGGCACTCCACTGCCCAGCGAGGCGACCGTGGAAATTCTCCACGCTCAAGCCGGGCACCAGGCCCAACGCCCACCGACTGCCAGCCTGCGTGCCAAGTAGCGCGGCCAGGCTCAAGACAATCAACACGACCAGCGCCAACAGCGTCAGCGCCGTTATTTTCACACCACGCTTCACAGCTCAGGCCCCATGGAAAAGTGCAGCCGGATGCCGCCGTCGTCGTCCAGCGCATGGGCCAGGTCAAGGCGGATCGGCCCGACCGGCGAGACCCAGCGCACACCTACACCGACCCCGGTCTTGAGGTCGGGCAGTTCGAGTTTGTTAAAAGAGTTGCCTTGGTCGACGAAGGTCGCGACCCGCCATTTCTCGGCGATCGAATACTGATACTCGACGCTGCCGGCAATCATGTAGCGGCCACCGATGCGGTCGCCGTCAGAGTTTTTCGGCGACAGGCTCTGATAGTCGTAACCGCGCACGCTCTGATCGCCACCGGCAAAGAAGCGCAGCGACGGCGGAATCGAGTTGTAGCCGTTGGTGGCGCTGCCGCCGACCTGCACGCGACCGAGCAAGCGGTGCTTGTCGAACACCGTAGTCAGGCCCTTGACCAGCGCGGTGCCATATAAAAGGTTGTTGTCCGAACCGAGGCCTTCCTTGGCCACTTTGCTTTCGAAGCTCAGGCGATAGCCGTTACGCGGATCGATGCGGTTGTCGCTTTTCAGATAGGAATAACTGATGCCGGGCATGAGCAACGTGCTCAGGCCGGAGTCGTCGCCGAGTTCGTATTCTTCACGTTGCCATTTCAGCGAGATCACCCGCTGCCAGCCGCTGGGCAACTTGCTGTGCCATTCCGGGCCGAAAGTCAGCAGCTTGCTGAGGGTGTCGGAGCCTTCGATGTCTTCGAACTGATAGCCGCCGGCCCAGCGCAGTTTGTCGGTCAATGGCGGGTCGAGCGGGATGTCGTAAAACAGCCCGACGTTCTGCCGGGGCGCCGAGAGCTCGGCCTCCCAGCCATAGCTGTCGCCCTGCGGGTTGACCCAGTGACGCGTCCAGTTGGCCTTGATCCGTGGCCCGACGTCGGTCGAATAACCGAGGCCCAGGCCCATGGTGCGCGGCTTGCGCGTGTCGAGTTTGACGGCGACCGGAATCACATCGTTCTGCGCTGCCGTCGGTGCCGCGTCGACGCGCACGCCTTCGAAATAGCCGCTCGATTGCAGATCGCGATTGAGTTCGGCGATCAGTTCCGAATCGTAAGGCTCGCCTGCCTTGAACGGCACCATGCGTTGCAGCAGGTCTTCGTCGAACGGCGTATCGCCCTCGAAACTGACTTTGCCCAGCGCATAACGCGGGCCGCTGTCGTAGATCAATTCGATGTCGGCCACGCCCGCGCGCGGATCGACCATGAGCTTCTGGCTGGTGAAATGACCGCTGAAGTAACCGAAGCGCGAGGCCTGGTTCTGGATCACCCGTTTGGCGTCTTCGTACCGGCCATGGTTGAGCACTGCCCCGGATTTGAGCAGGTCGCTTTTCGGCACGCGGAAGGATCTCAGCGAGGCTGCCGGGCCGTCGACGCGCACGGTGACGTTGCGCAGGCGAATCGGCTCGCCGGGATCGATGTTCAACACCAGACGCGGTTTTTCTCCGCCCTTGACGTCACTGTCGATCTGCGGCTGGTAGTAGCCCAGCGCCTGCGCCGCTTTGCGCGCCTGCTCTTCGGCGCCGCGACTGAAACGCAGCAAGGCTTCTTCGTCGCGATCGCCGAGGCTGCCGATATAGCCTTCTATATTGGCCTTGAGTTCATCGTTGGACGGCTTGATCCGTACATCCAATTCACTTTGCGCCAGCGCCGTGCAGCTGGATAACAGCATCAGCACGCCGCTGGTAAATCTTCGTGGAAACTTCATAGGCGCGGATGCTATCACGGGCTCGGGAGCCTGATAGAACAGGTAATTTGTGAAGAAGTTCGATCATTATCCCGTTGCTGTTTGTAACACCTGCGGATTGGCGTGGAAAAATACGTGTTCGCGCACCGGCCCGACGGCAACCTCGCCGATCTCCTGATAACCCTGCCTTTTATAGAATTCCAGGTAGCGTGGGTTGCCGGTGTCGAGCACCACGCCTTGCGATGTTTCATCAACGGCGCACCAGTTGTGCACGGCAGTGAGCAATTGTTCGCCGTAGTGCTTGCCCTGAAACTGCGGGTGCACACCGAGCAGCGGCAGCATGTGCACCGAATCACCCGGCACGCATGCAGCAACGGCATCGTGGTATTCCAGATAACGCCGGGTGCAGCGAAAACCGGTGCTGAGCACCATGCGCAAGCGCCACGCCCAGCTTTCGGTAACGCCCAGGCGCCGTTGCGGCGGTGCGATCAGGGCGATGCCGATCAAGCGATCGTTGACCAACAGGCCGATCGCCGGCAGGTCCTGGAGAAAATGCTGTTTGACCAACTCGCGCACCGTCGCGCGCACCCGTTGTTCATAGCCGGGACGTTCGGCTTCGAACAGGTAGCCGAAGGTCGGCTCGTGGCGATAGGCCTGATACAGCAACGAGCGGGCTTCGCGCGAATAGCCGCGGTCGAGCATATGGATGTCGGCAACGGCGGTCTGGGTTTCAGGCATTGCAGTGATTCTCCCCGGGGGCGCGCTCGGAGGCTGGCGCGCTTGTTGGTACGAACCTTGGGCGGATGTGGTGGTTCCCCTGACAGGTATAGACCAAGTCGGGATCTTCATCGATCTCGCCGGCCTCTTCGCGAGCAGGCTCGCTCCCACAGAGGCGCTGCATAGGGCATCACAAATCCCACAGGCCAAAATGATTTGTCCCACACTGGCCCATCTCCCCCATGTCAGCTAGCATCGCCCTTTTGCCAGGACTGCCGACCATGAAGATTGTTTCCTTCAACATCAACGGACTGCGTGCCCGTCCGCATCAGCTGGCAGCGCTGATCGAAAAACATCAGCCCGACGTGATCGGCCTGCAGGAAACCAAGGTCCACGACGACCAGTTCCCCCTCGAAGACATCCGCGCCCTCGGCTACCACGTGCACTTCCATGGCCAGAAAGGTCATTACGGGGTCGCCCTGCTCTCGCGCAACGAACCGATCGCCATCCATAAAGGCTTCGCCACCGATGAAGAAGACGCGCAACGGCGCTTTATCTGGGGCACTTTTGCCGATGCCAACGGCGTGCCGGTGACGATCATGAACGGCTATTTCCCACAAGGTGAAAGCCGCGATCACCCAACCAAATTCCCTGCCAAAGAGCGTTTCTACAGCGATCTGCAAGCGCTGCTGGAAAGCCAGTTCCACAACGAACAGCCGCTGGTGGTGATGGGCGATGTGAACATTTCCCCGGAAGACTGCGACATCGGCATCGGCCCGGACAACATGAAGCGCTGGCTGAAAACCGGCAAATGCAGCTTCCTGCCGGAAGAACGCGAGTGGATGGCGCGCCTGAAAAACTGGGGCCTGACCGACAGCTACCGTCACCTCAATCCCGACGTGAGCGACATGTTCAGCTGGTTCGACTACCGCAGCCGTGGCTTTGAAGATGAGCCCAAACGCGGCCTGCGCATCGATGTAATTCTGGCGTCCCATGGCCTGCTGCCACGGGTCAAGGATGCCGGCGTGGACTACGAACTGCGCGGCATGGAAAAGCCATCGGACCATGCGCCGATCTGGCTTGAGCTGGCCTGAGGGAATTTTCATTGTGGGAGCGAGCCTGCTCGCGAATGCGGTGGATCAGCGACGAATTTTTCGACTGACACGGCGCCTTCGCGAGCAGGCTCGCTCCCACAGGTAATCCCCTGTCATATTTCGGTCACGCGCCTGACTTAATCTCCCCGGCAATCCCCTTGGCTTGATTCGGTGCCGGCATGACCCTGCGTGTTCTCTGCGTTTTCCTGTTGAGTGGCTGGCTGTCGATCTACGCCGCCGCCCTGCCGATCCCCGAAAACGGCCCGGCATTGCGCATTCAGGGTTCCAACACCATCGGTGCCGATCTGGGTCCGGCGCTGGTCGAAGGCCTGTTGCAGGAACAAGGCCTGCTGAAAATCCACCGCGAAACCCCGGACACCGCCAACGAACAACGCATCGTCGGCCAGACCGCACAAGGGCAACGCGTGATCATCGAAGTTGCCGCTCACGGTTCCAGCACCGGTTTCGCTGCGTTGAAAAACGCCAGCGTCGATCTGGCCGCCTCTTCCCGTGAGATCAAGGACAGCGAACTGCTTGCCCTGCAAACCCTCGGCGATCTGAAAAGCCCGGCGGCCGAGCAAGTCATCGCCATCGACGGTCTGGCGATCATCCTCAACCCTTCCAATCCGTTACAGCAGTTGAACACCGAGCAACTGGCGCGGATTTTTGCCGGCGAAGTGAAAACCTGGGAAGAACTCGGTGGCCGTGGCGGCGCCATTCATTTATATGCGCGGGATGATCAGTCGGGAACATACGACACCTTCAAGGAACTGGTCCTGAGCCGGCGTGGGAAAAGTCTGAGCAGCGCGGCGAAACGTTTCGAATCCAGCGAGCAATTGTCCGATGCAGTCAGCAACGATCCGCAAGGTATCGGCTTCATCGGCTTGCCCTATGTGCGTCAAGCCAAAGCCGTGGCGATTGCCGACGGCGCGTCGCAAGCGATGCTGCCGCTGAACAGCCTGATCGCCACCGAAGACTATCCGCTGTCGCGGCGCTTGTTCTTTTATCTGCCGCCGGACAGCCGCAACCCGTGGGCGCAGGCGTTGGCCAGCTTTGCCCAGAGCCCAGAGGGTCAGGCGATCGTCGCGACCAGCGGTTTTGTCAGCCAGACCGTGCAGGCCATGAGCGTGGCGCCGAATGCGCTGATGCCAGAGGGTTATCAATCTCTCAGCCGGCATGCCCAGCGTCTGACAGTGAATTTCCGTTTTGCCGAGGGCAGCGCCAGTCTGGACAACAAGGCGCGGCAGGATCTGGCGCGGGTGCTCGACTATATAAAGCGCAATGGCAAGACCGAACGGGCGGTGACGCTGGTGGGGTTTGGTGATTTGAAGGATGACCCGGCGCGGGCTGATCTACTGTCGAAGCTGCGAGCAATGGCGGTGCGGCGCGAGCTGGTCAAAAACGGTGTGGTCATGCGCGAAGTACGCGGCTTTGGTGCGCTGATGCCGGTGGCGACCAACAGCGCGGATGAAGGGCGGATCAAGAATCGGCGGGTTGAGGTTTGGGTGTATTGATCCTGATGTCGATGTGCTGAGTGTACAGGCCCTTTCGCGAGCAGGCTCGCTCCCACATTGGATCTGTGGCGTGCACAAATCTTGTGGGAGCGAGCCTGCTCGCGAATGAGGCGACGCGGTGTTACTGGCCGCTACGCATCATCTCCTTCGGCACATACTTGCCGATCTCGAACTTGCCGATCGCCGCGCGGTGCACTTCGTCCGGGCCGTCGGCCAGACGCAGGGTGCGCTGCATCGCATACATATAGGCCAGCGGGAAATCGTTCGACACCCCTGCCCCGCCATGCATCTGGATAGCGCGGTCGATCACCCGCAGGGCGACATTCGGCGCGACGACTTTGATCTGCGCAATCTCGCTTTTCGCCACTTTGTTGCCGACGGTGTCCATCATGTACGCCGCTTTCAACGTCAGCAGGCGCGCCATGTCGATCTCCATCCGCGAGTCGGCGATCTTGTCGATGTTGCCACCCAGACGCGCCAGCGGTTTGCCGAACGCGGTGCGGCTCACCGAGCGTTTGCACATCAGTTCCAGCGCACGCTCGGCCATGCCGATCGAACGCATGCAGTGGTGAATGCGGCCTGGGCCAAGGCGACCCTGAGCGATTTCGAAGCCGCGTCCTTCACCGAGCAGGACGTTTTCGTACGGCACGCGAACGTTGTCGAACAGCACTTCGGCGTGACCGTGCGGTGCGTCGTCGTAGCCGAACACCGGCAGCGGACGGACGATTTTCACCCCGGGGGTGTCGACCGGCACGAGAATCATCGAGTGCTGGGCGTGACGCGGCGCGTCGGGGTTGCTCAGGCCCATGAAAATCAGGATCTTGCAGCGCGGATCGCAGGCGCCGGAAGTCCACCATTTCTTACCGTTGATCACCCACTGATCGCCATCGCGCACGGCCCGAGCGGCCATGTTGGTCGCGTCGGAAGATGCCACGTCGGGCTCGGTCATGGCGAACGCCGAACGGATCTCGCCGCGCAGCAGCGGCTCGAGCCAGCGCTGTTTCTGCTCTTCGTTGGCGTAGCGCACCAATACTTCCATGTTGCCGGTGTCCGGCGCCGAGCAGTTGAACGGCTCCGGCCCCAGCAGGGAACGGCCCATAATTTCCGCCAACGGCGCGTATTCAAGATTGCTCAGGCCGGCGCCCAGCTCGGACTCAGGCAGAAACAAATTCCACAGACCCTCAGCCTTGGCCTTGGCCTTGAGCTCTTCCATGATTGCGGTCGGCTGCCAGCGATCGCCCTCGGCGACCTGGCGTTCGAACACCGCTTCGGCCGGGTAAACGTAAGTGTCCATGAACGCAGTCACGCGCTCACGCAGTTCCTGAACCTTGGGCGAATAAGCGAAATCCATGGGTAGTTACCTTCTCGGGCAGAGGTTGTTCAAGTCATGCAATCGATGCTAGAACAGCGCTGATCATTTACCTAGCCTATTCTCGGCGTGTATAAACATTCATCACCAATATATGATCCGCTGATCGTCAGCCCCAAAACACTTGCACTTAATAACAAGAGAAGCCGCGTTATGAATCTGAGCAAGGTCGACCTGAACCTTTTCATCGTCTTCGACGCGATCTACACGGAAGCCAACCTGACCCGCGCCGGGCAGATTGTCGGCATCACCCAGCCGGCGGTGTCCAATGCCCTGGCGCGGTTGCGCGAAACCTTCAACGACCCGCTCTTCGTGCGTACCGCTCAGGGCATGGTGCCCACGCCGATGGCGCAGAACATCATCGGCCCGGTGCGCAACGCCCTGTCGCTGCTGCGCGTGTCGGTGCAGGAAAGCCGCATCTTCAACCCGGCGCAGGCGGCCAAGACTTACCGCATCAGCATGACCGATTTGACGGAGGCAATCATTCTGCCGCCCTTGTTCCAGCGTCTGCGCCGCCTGGCGCCGACGGTGATCATCGAAAGCTTTCTGTCCAAGCGCCGGGAAACCACCAAGGAACTGGCCGCCGGGCGTCTGGATTTCGCCGTGGATGCGCCGCTCAACACCGACCCGCAGGTACGCCACGTCAAGCTGATGGACGACCGTTACGTCTGCGCCATGCGCAAGGGCCATCCGATGGCGAGCAAGGAAAAACTCAGTCTCGATGACTATTTGTCGCTGACTCACATCCATATTTCCAGCCGCCGCAGTGGTCTGGGCTATGTCGATCTGGCGCTGGGCAAAATGGGCATCCAGCGCAAGATCGCCCTGCGCTCGCAGCACTATCTGATGGCCTCGCAAGTGATGCAGCAGACCGACATGGTCATGACCGTGCCGGAACGCTTCGCCCGCCGCCATGATCTGCAATCGTTCAATTTGCCGGTGAATGATGTGCCCTCGGTGGAAACGCACCTGTATTGGCATGAGAGCACCGACCAGGACCCGGCCAACCGCTGGATGCGCGAGCAGATGATCGAGTTGTGCCAACAGGTGACGGCGCAGGAGAAGAAGCTGGAGAAGGTGTAGGGCTTTTTACCGCGTTATTGTTCTTCGCGAGCAGGCTCGCTCCCACAATGAATTGCATTTCATCTGAAGGAACGCGGTCGAATGTGGGAGCGAGCCTGCTCGCGAAGAGGCCTGTACAGACACCCCAAAACCATCCCGCTTGACGTAAACGTAAACCACCGATTAGCTTAGCGCCATGCCCCTTTTCCGAGCGCTTTCATGAGCAGTCAGACCTATAGCATTTCCGACCTCGCCCGCGAGCTGGACATCACCACCCGGGCGATCCGCTTTTATGAAGAGCAAGGCCTGCTCAGCCCCGAGCGTCGTGGCCAGGAACGTATCTATTCGCCGCGCGACAAGGTCACCCTGAAGCTGATCCTGCGTGGCAAGCGCATCGGTTTTTCCCTGGCCGAATGCCGCGAGCTGATCGAGCTCTATGATCCGTCCGGCGGTAACACCAAACAGCTCAACAGCATGCTGGCAAAAATCAGCGAACGCCGCGAACAGCTCGAACAGCAGTTGCTGGATATCGAACAGATGAAGCTTGAGCTGGATACAGCAGAAGAGCGCTGCGTGCAGGCGTTGGAGCAGACGCTCAAGAGCCAGCAGGCGGTCTAGCCAACACTGGCGCCCCTGTGGGAGCGAGCCTGCTCGCGAATGCATTCTGTCATCCAACATTAACGGTGACTGATCCACCGCTTTCGCGAGCAGGCTCGCTCCCACAGGGTTCTTCGTGAACTAAAAAAACAGGCAGGTCCCACCCATGTCCCTCCCCTCCCAAGTACGCCTGATCGAAGTCGGCCCGCGCGATGGCCTGCAGAACGAAGCCCAACCGATCAGCGTGGCTGACAAGGTGCAACTGGTCGATGCCCTGAGCGCCGCCGGGCTCGGCTACATCGAAGTCGGCAGTTTCGTCTCGCCGAAATGGGTGCCGCAAATGGCCGGATCCGCCGAGGTGTTTGCGCAGATCCAGCGCAAGCCCGGCGTGACCTACGGCGCGCTGGCGCCGAACCTGCGCGGCTTTGAAGACGCGCTAGCCGCCGGGGTCAAGGAAGTCGCGGTGTTCGCCGCCGCCTCCGAGGCGTTCTCGCAGCGCAACATCAATTGCTCGATCAGCGAGAGCCTGGCGCGGTTTGCGCCGATCATGGAAGCCGCGAAACAACACGGCGTTACCGTGCGCGGTTATGTTTCCTGTGTGCTGGGCTGCCCGTATGAAGGCACGGTTGCGCCGGAGCAAGTGGCGATGGTCGCGCGCGAGCTGTACGCGATGGGCTGCTACGAAGTGTCGCTGGGCGACACCATCGGCACCGGCACGGCGGGCGCGACCCGGCGCCTGTTCGAGGTGGTCTCGGCGCAGGTACCACGGGACAAGCTTGCCGGGCATTTCCACGACACCTATGGCCAAGCCATGGCCAATATCTATGCCAGCCTGCTCGAAGGCATTGCGGTGTTCGACAGCTCTATCGCCGGCCTCGGCGGCTGCCCGTACGCCAAAGGCGCGAGCGGTAACGTTGCGACCGAAGACGTGGTGTACCTGCTCAATGGCTTGGGCATCGAGACCGGTATCGACCTGGACGCCTTGATTGCCGCGGGCCAGCAGATCAGTGCAGTGCTCGGCCGTCCAAGCGGTTCGCGAGTGGCCAAGGCACGCAGCGCGCAGTGAGGTGTTACCGCTGGATCAGTGAAGTGGGCAAAAGCGAGTAACACGGAAACAAATTGTCTGGCTTTGCCCTGGGGTGAAAAAGCCCGAAAAACTTAAATCACTGATTTATAAGACTTTTTAAAAGTTGGCACGACACCTGCTATCTCTATGGCATAACAAGAATAAAAAGCCGCAAACCAATAAAAACAAGACGAAACGACTCTGACATAACAAGAACAACACGGCAGAGACGCAGCTAACAGATTTTTTTGGAGAAGGTGTGCTTTTCAGGGTGCTCTCAGGAGTGACCCGCAACCGGGCAGAGAACAATAAAACTACCTTCAGGTAGCTCCCGAATCGGTTGGATCGTTAACGAGAAAGCAGATCAGCGCTCAAAAAAATACGTTTGCTCTTGATCCCGGATGGGGGTCGCCAAAAAGCTGTACAGGGCCACGGTTGCCAAAAACAACAACAGACCGACCCTCAATAATAAAAAGAGCACGCAACGACAAATTAAAGGGGAGCTTCGGCTCCCCTTTGTGCTTTCTGCAATTCGTCTCTCTATCACTGCATCCCTGTGGGAGCGAGCCTGCTCGCGAAAACGGTGTGCCAGACACATTTGCGCTGAATGACACACCGCATTCGCGAGCAGGCTCGCTCCCACAGAAATTTTGTGATTATCCCTCGATTGTTTTCAGCTCCTCGATACTGATCTCACGCATCCTGAATTTCTGGATCTTGCCCGTCACCGTCATCGGAAACGCGTCGACGAATTTGAAGTAACGCGGTGTCTTGAAATGGGCGATGCGCTCCTTGCACCAGGCTTGCAGCTCCAGTTCGGAGGCGCTGTGGCCGGGGTGGAATTTGATCCAGGCGACGATTTCCTCACCGTAGCGCGAGCACGGAATACCGATCACCTGCACGTCCGCCACCGCCGGATGGGTGAAGAAGAATTCCTCCAGCTCACGCGGATAAACGTTCTCCCCGCCACGAATGATCATGTCTTTGTTACGCCCGGCGATGTTGACGTAACCCTCCTCGTTCATGCTCGCCAGGTCGCCGGTGTGCATCCACCCCGCCTCATCGATGGCTTCGGCAGTAGCCTGCGGGTTGTTCCAGTAGCCGAGCATCACGCTGTAACCGCGCGTGCACAATTCGCCAATGGTGCCGCGCGGCACAAGGTTGCCGGCGGTGTCGATGATCTTGCTTTCCAGTTGCGGCTGGGTGCGGCCGACGGTGGTGACGCGCAACTCCAGCTCATCCGCTGGCCCGGTCTGCAGCGACACCGGACTGGTTTCGGTCATGCCGTAGGCGATCTGCACTTCGCTCATGTGCATTTCCTTTATGACCCGGCGCATGACCTCGATCGGACAGGTCGCGCCGGCCATGATCCCGGTGCGCAGGCTCGACAGGTCGAAAGTCTGCCGCTGCGGCTGATCGAGCATGGCGATAAACATGGTCGGCACACCGTACAGCGCCGTGGCTTTTTCTTCGGCCACCGCTTGCAGGGTCAGGGCCGGATCGAAAGCGTCATTGGGGTAAATCATCGTGCTGGCGTGGGTGACGCAACCGAGGTTGCCCATGACCATGCCGAAGCAGTGATACAGCGGCACCGGAATCACCAGACGATCGGCAGTCGTCAGGCCGAGGCTTTCGCCGACCATGTAGCCGTTGTTGAGAATGTTGTAGTGACTGAGGGTCGCGCCCTTGGGGAAACCGGTGGTGCCGGAGGTGTACTGGATGTTCACCGGTTGATCGAAATGCAGACTGGCACTGCGTTCGCGCAATTGATCGGGCGAGACGCTGGCGGCCAGATCGCTGAGCTGCGACCACGGCAGAAAACCGGGCGGCGGATTGGCATCGAGGCTGATCACGCCGCGCAACTCCGGCAGGCGTTCGCTACGCAGCTGACCGATGGCGTGCTCGGCCAATTCCGGCGCCAGGCTCTGGAGCATTTCGTGGTAATTCGAGGTTTTGAACGCTCCGGCACAGACCAGCCAATGGCAGCCGGATTGCTTGAGCACGTACTCGAGTTCGGAGCTGCGGTAGGCGGGATTGATGTTGACCAGGATCACGCCGATCTTCGCCGTGGCGAACTGAGTGATGCACCACTGCGCGCAATTCGGCGCCCAGATGCCGAGGCGATCACCGGTCTGCAAGCCCAGTGCGAGCAAGGCCCTGGCCTGCTCATCCACCGCGTCGGCCAGTTGCCGCCAGGAGTAACGCAACTGTTGATGGCGCACCACCAAAGCCTCGCCGTCCGGGTATTGCGCGACAGTCTGATCGAAGCGCTGACCGATGGTCATCGCCAGCAGGGCTTTGTCCTGAGAGCCACGGGTGTAGCTGCGCTGCGGGTTTGCACTGGGTAGATCCATGACGACCCCTATTGTCTTTATTAGTGGGTTTTCCCGGTTTTGAATCCCTGTGGGAGCGAGCCTGCTCGCGAATACGCTGCGTCATTCAGCCTTGAGGGCGACTGATACAGCGCTTTCGCGAGCAGGCTCGCTCCCACCAGAAACAAACCGATATCTGATCCTGAACTGTCCTTACTCTCGCCCAAGTTGACGCTTACGTAAAGCCGATTGACAGTCGAACTCCGGAAGCTTTACGTTAACGTAAAGCTGAACGCCGATTCGTCGTGCGCTCCACCCGATAAAAAAGCCAAAAGGTGCCTCATGAGCTATCCATCCCTGAATTTCGCCCTCGGTGAAACCATCGACATGCTGCGCGATCAGGTGCAGTCCTTCGTCGCCGATCAGATCGCCCCGCGCGCCGCGCAGATCGACCACGACAACCTGTTCCCCGCCGACATGTGGCGCAAATTCGGTGACATGGGCCTGCTCGGCATCACCGTGCCGGAGGAGTACGGCGGCGCAGGTCTGGGTTACCTCGCGCATGTGGTGGCGATGGAAGAAATCAGCCGTGGCTCGGCGTCGGTGGCGTTGTCCTATGGCGCGCACTCCAACCTTTGCGTCAACCAGATCAACCGCAACGGCAACCACGAACAGAAAACCAAATACCTGCCGAAGCTGATCAGCGGCGAGCACGTCGGCGCCCTGGCGATGAGCGAGCCCAACGCCGGTTCCGACGTGGTCTCGATGAAGCTGCGCGCCGACAAACGCGGCGATCGCTTCGTACTCAACGGCAGCAAAACCTGGATCACCAACGGCCCTGACGCCAATACGTACGTGATCTACGCCAAGACCGATCTGGAAAAAGGCCCGCACGGCATTACTGCATTCATCGTCGAGCGTGACTGGAAAGGCTTCAGCCGCAGCAACAAGTTCGACAAGCTTGGCATGCGTGGCTCCAACACCTGCGAGCTGTTTTTCGATGACGTCGAAGTACCGGAGGAAAACATCCTCGGCGTGCTCAACGGTGGCGTGAAAGTGCTGATGAGCGGCCTCGATTACGAACGCGTGGTGCTTTCCGGTGGCCCGACCGGGATCATGCAGTCGTGCATGGACCTGATCGTGCCGTACATCCACGACCGCAAGCAGTTCGGCCAGAGCATCGGCGAATTCCAGCTGATCCAGGGCAAAGTTGCCGACATGTACACCCAGCTCAATGCCAGCCGCGCCTATCTGTACGCGGTGGCCCAGGCTTGCGAGCGCGGCGAAACCACCCGCAAGGACGCTGCCGGGGTAATCCTCTACACCGCCGAACGCGCCACGCAAATGGCCCTCGACGCGATCCAGATTCTCGGCGGTAACGGCTACATCAACGAATTCCCCGCCGGCCGCCTGCTGCGCGACGCCAAGCTCTACGAAATCGGCGCAGGCACCAGCGAGATCCGCCGCATGCTGATCGGCCGCGAACTGTTCAACGAGACGAAATGAATTTCGTCAGCTGCAAGCCGCAAGCGACAAGCTGCAAGAGAACCACGCTCTTGCCCCAACTTGCAGCTTGCCGCTTGTAGCTGGAAGCTGCTTACGGAGTAAGCCCCATGATTCTGCACACTCAGCTCAACCCGCGTTCAGCGGAGTTCGCCGCCAACAGTGCGGCGATGCTCAAACAGGTCGACGCGCTGCACACCTTGCTCGCCCAAGTGGCGCAGGGTGGCGGTGTCAAAGCGCAGGAACGCCACACCTCGCGGGGTAAATTGCTGCCGCGCGAGCGCATCAATCGCTTGCTTGATCCGGGCTCGCCGTTTCTCGAAATCAGCCAACTGGCCGCCCATGCGGTTTACGGCGAAGACGTGCCGGCTGCCGGGGTGATCGCCGGGATTGGTCGCGTTGAAGGCGTCGAGTGCATGATCGTCGCCAACGATGCGACGGTGAAAGGCGGCTCGTATTACCCGCTCACCGTGAAAAAACACCTGCGCGCGCAGACCATCGCCCAGCAGAATCGCCTGCCGTGCATTTATCTGGTGGATTCCGGTGGTGCCAACCTGCCGCGTCAGGACGAAGTGTTCCCGGATCGCGAGCATTTCGGGCGGATCTTCTTCAATCAGGCGAACATGAGCGCCATGGGCATCCCGCAGATCGCCGTGGTCATGGGCTCGTGCACCGCCGGCGGCGCGTATGTGCCGGCGATGGCGGACGAGGCGATCATGGTGCGCAACCAGGCGACGATTTTCCTCGCCGGCCCGCCGCTGGTGAAAGCCGCGACCGGTGAAGTGGTCAGCGCCGAAGACCTCGGCGGCGCCGATGTGCACTGCAAGACCTCCGGCGTGGCCGACCATTACGCCGAGAACGACGAACACGCCCTCGCCCTCGCCCGCCGCAGCGTCGCCAACCTCAACTGGCGCAAGCTCGGCGAGGTGCAGCAACGCACGCCGATCGCGCCGCTGTACGCCAGCGACGAGTTGTACGGCGTGGTTCCGGCTGACGCCAAGCAGCCATTCGATGTGCGCGAAGTGATTGCGCGGCTGGTCGACGGCTCAGTGTTCGATGAGTTCAAAGCGCTCTTCGGCACCACGCTGGTCTGCGGTTTCGCTCACTTGCACGGCTATCCGATCGCGATTCTGGCGAACAACGGCATCCTCTTCGCCGAAGCCGCGCAGAAAGGCGCGCACTTCATCGAACTGGCCTGCCAGCGCGGCATTCCGCTGCTGTTTCTGCAGAACATCACCGGTTTCATGGTCGGCCAGAAATACGAGGCCGGCGGCATCGCCAAACACGGCGCGAAACTGGTGACCGCAGTGGCCTGCGCCAAGGTGCCGAAATTCACCGTGATCATCGGCGGCAGCTTCGGTGCCGGCAACTACGGCATGTGCGGGCGCGCTTACGATCCGCGTTTTTTGTGGATGTGGCCGAACGCGCGGATTGGCGTGATGGGCGCCGAACAGGCCGCCGGTGTGCTGGTGCAGGTCAAGCGCGAACAAGCCGAACGCAGCGGTCAGGCGTTTACCGCTGAGCAGGAGACCGAGATCAAGCAGCCGATTCTTGATCAGTACGAAGAACAGGGTCACCCCTATTATTCCAGCGCAAGGCTGTGGGACGACGGCGTCATCGACCCGGCGCAGACCCGCGATGTATTGGCCCTGGCCCTGTCCGCGTCGCTGAACGCGCCAATCGAACCGAGCCGCTTCGGCGTGTTCCGGATGTGATGTTTTTTTGTGGGAGCGAGCCTGCTCGCGAATGCGCTCTGTCAGGCAGCGGATAGATCGACTGATACCCCGCTTTCGCGAGCAGGCTCGCTCCCACAAGAACCGTGGAGACGGATGAATATGAGCGACTTCAATACCCTCGAACTGCAAAACGACCCACGCGGTTTCGCGACGCTGTGGCTCAATCGCGCCGAGAAAAACAACGCGTTCAACGCCGAGATGATCCGCGAACTGATCCTCGCTCTCGACAAGGTCGCCAGCGATTCGAGCCTGCGTTTCCTGCTGCTGCGTGGGCGCGGCAAGCACTTCAGTGCCGGCGCCGACCTGGCGTGGATGCAGCAATCGGCAGAACTCGATTACCACACCAACCTCGATGACGCCCGCGAGCTGGCCGAGCTGATGTACAACCTCGCCAAGCTGAAAATCCCCACTCTGGCTGTGGTTCAGGGCGCGGCGTTTGGTGGCGCGCTGGGCTTGATCAGTTGCTGTGACATGGCGATCGGCGCCGATGACGCGCAGTTCTGCCTGTCGGAAGTGCGCATCGGTCTGGCACCGGCCGTGATCAGCCCGTTCGTGGTGCAGGCGATCGGTGAGCGTGCGGCGCGGCGCTATGCGCTGACTGCCGAGCGCTTCAGCGGGCAGCGGGCGCGGGAGATCGGCTTGCTCGCCGAAAGCTATCCTGCGGCTGAACTGGAGCAACAGGTCGAACAGTGGATCGACAACCTGCTGCTCAACAGCCCCGCGGCCATGCGCGCCAGCAAGGACTTGCTGCGCGAAGTCGGCAACGGCGCGCTGACCCCGGCCCTGCGCCGCTACACCGAAAATGCCATCGCGCGGATTCGCGTCAGCCCTGAAGGCCAGGAAGGCTTGCGCGCCTTCCTGCAAAAGCGCCCGCCGAGCTGGCAAGCCGCATCCACCAAGGAGTCGCGTTGATGAGCGCACCTGTGATTACCACCCTATTGGTGGCCAACCGCGGCGAAATCGCCTGCCGAGTGATGCGCACCGCCAAGGCCCTGGGCCTGACTACCGTCGCTGTGCACAGCACCACCGACCGCGATGCGCGGCACAGCCGTGAAGCCGATATCCGCGTGGATCTGGGCGGCAGCAAGGCTGCCGAGAGTTATCTGCAAATCGATAAATTGATCGCCGCCGCCAAGGCCAGCGGTGCCCAGGCGATTCATCCCGGCTATGGCTTTCTCTCGGAAAACGCTGGATTCGCCCGCGCCATCGAAGCCGCCGGGCTGATCTTCCTCGGCCCGCCCGCCTCGGCCATCGACGCGATGGGCAGCAAATCCGCCGCCAAGGCGCTGATGGAAAAGGCCGGTGTGCCTTTGGTGCCGGGCTATCACGGCGAAGCGCAGGACCTCGACACCTTCCGCGAAGCTTGCGAACGCATTGGTTATCCGGTGCTGCTCAAGGCCACCGCCGGTGGTGGCGGCAAGGGTATGAAGGTGGTTGAGGATGTCAGCCAACTGGCTGAAGCCCTCGCCTCGGCGCAGCGCGAAGCGCAATCGTCGTTTGGCGACTCGCGGATGCTGGTGGAAAAGTATTTGCTCAAGCCACGTCACGTGGAGATTCAGGTGTTCGCCGATCAGCACGGCAACTGCCTGTATCTCAACGAGCGCGACTGCTCGATCCAGCGCCGTCACCAGAAAGTCGTCGAAGAAGCCCCGGCGCCGGGCCTGTCGCCCGAGTTGCGCCGAGCAATGGGCGAAGCGGCCGTGCGTTCGGCGCAGGCGATCGGTTATGTCGGCGCCGGCACCGTGGAGTTTTTGCTGGATGCGCGCGGCGAGTTTTTCTTTATGGAGATGAACACGCGGCTGCAGGTCGAGCACCCGGTGACCGAAGCAATCACCGGACTGGATCTGGTCGCCTGGCAGATTCGCGTCGCCCGTGGGGAAACGCTGCCGACCACTCAGGCGCAGGTGCCGCTCAATGGTCATGCGATCGAAGTGCGTTTGTATGCCGAGGATCCGGCGAATGATTTCCTGCCGGCCACCGGGCGGCTGGACTTGTATCGCGAATCGGCACAGGGCGCGGGGCGGCGGGTGGACAGCGGCGTTGAGGAAGGTGACGAGATATCGCCCTTCTACGACCCGATGCTCGGCAAGCTGATTGCTTGGGGTGAAGATCGCGAACAGGCGCGCTTGCGTCTGTTGAGCATGCTCGACGAGTTTGCGATTGGCGGGCTGAAGACCAACATCAATTTCCTGCGCCGGATCATCGCGCATCCGGCGTTTGCGGCGGCAGAGCTGGATACCGGGTTCATTCCGCGCTATCAGGAGCAATTGCTGCCAGCACCAGGCACGTTGAGCGATGAGTTCTGGCAGGCGGCGGCGCAGGCGTTTGCGCAGAGTCTGCCGCAGCGTGCTCGGGCGGATGATCCCGCTTCGCCGTGGGCTTCAGGTGGCGGATTGCGAGCAGGTTTGCCGGCGCAAATCACCTTGCATTTGAGTTGCGAGGGACAGGATCGCGCGTTGACCTTGAGAACTGCGGCCCATGCAAAACTGCTGGGCGAAGCACTAATCGTCGAGCATGACGGCGTGCGCCGCACATTGCGGGCGATTCGTCAGGCTGGCGCGTTGTATCTGGAATGGGACGGCGAGTTGCGGCGCATCGAAGCGTTCGATCCGATCAGCGCCGTCGAGGCCAGCCACAGCCATCAGGGCGGTCTGACCGCGCCAATGAACGGCAGCATCGTACGCGTGCTGGTCGAAACGGGACAGTCGGTTGAGGCCGGGGCGCAACTGGTGGTGCTTGAAGCCATGAAGATGGAACACAGCATCCGTGCGCCGAAGGCCGGTGTGATCAAAGCGCTGTATTGCCAGGAAGGCGATATGGTCAGCGAAGGCAGCGCTTTGGTTGAACTGGAAGAGGGATGAAATAAAAGGGTCGATCCTGGCCTTGCGCGAGGATCGATCCGTTCAGTAACGCGCCGTTGCCTGAACCACCACGCCGATGATCCGGCATTCATCGGTGAGCAGGGTTTTCGGCCAGGTCGGATTGAGCGGCACCAGGTAACGCTGGCCGGCCTGTTCGTCGAGCTTGCGGAAAATCGCTTCTTCGCTGTCCGGCCACTGGGCGATCACCAGTTTGCCAGGCACTGCCTCCAACTCCGGATCGACCAGAATCAGCATGCCCTCGGCAACGCTCTGGCCGCTCGGCGCGGTCATCGAATCCCCCGTCACCGTCAGCCAGAACGCCGCACCGCCGCGAGCGTGGTAATCCGTCAGTTCGAAGCGCTGCTTCGCTGATGCTCCGGGATAGCTCGCCGCAGTGTCACGCACTTCGCACGGTGCACGCCAATCGCAGACCGGATAACGGAAGTACGGGTTGTACTTCTGCGCCAGCGGCATCTCGTCTTCCGGCGTCGGCTGCGGTTCGCGAATCACCAGAACGACTTCGAGGAAGTCCATTCCCAGCGCCTTGAGCACGCGGTTCATTTCGGTAACACCGGGTTCGCGACGCTTGTTCAGCCAATGACCGATCCCGCCCTGGGACATGCCGACGCGCTCTCCGAGCTCTGTTTGAGTGACTTTGAGTTCACTCATCTTGGCCTTGACCAACTCAATCCATTTATCCATGTGCCGCACCTTACGCGGACGTCTTCGACCGGCAAAACACATATTGTAGTATTTAAATCCTAGTCACAAATACAGGCGGTACTATCCTAGAGGAACGGACTTTCAATCGAACATGGAGTGACGTTTCATGATGAACATCAGCAGCAAAGACCTGCCCGATCTGCAAATCGACACCAGCTTCACCTCCCCTCAAGGCAATGCCGCCGCACAGCGCGCGCTGGACTATTACTTGAAACCGACTGTTTCGAAATCCGAGACGGACGAACGTTTTTTCAATGTCAAAGGCCATCTCAGCGGCGAGGAAGCACTGGTGCACGCCTCGGACTTGTTGCGATGTGCAGCCGCCACCGCGTTCAAGGCCGCAGAAAACCTGCAAGGCACCAGTCGCGATCTGGCCTTTTCGGTGGTGCACATGGTGGATATGGCGCGGGCGATGGTCGACCATTCGATCGACAACGACGAAGTCACGGCGGACAAGGTACGGGCGGACAGGAAAGAATTTTCCCATCGCGCAGATAAAAACATTTGACTTGCAAATGATAATGATTATTATTGCAAGCAGCTGGTCGCGAGATCAGTCGATGGACCAGAGACCTTAGGTCGGTCTTCTGGACTATCTCCTCATCAGGCTAATCACGGTTTTTGACCCGGCTTTTTGCCGGGTCTTTTTTTGCCCGTTTTTCGGGCTTGTGTCTTCAGGCTAATGAAGTCTTTGGGTGCTGCAAATTCGATGGCGCGGATAATATCAAAAGAATATTGATTGGCAAGCCGAGCCCAGCCACATTGGGCGAAACTAATGGCAATCAGCACTTGAGAATCAATCGCATAGCCTCTAAGCTGCTGGCGCGTCACGGAAGACGCCCCCCGCTACACCCGCGATTCCCCTCGGTTTCAGCCCTGCCTGCGTGTAAAGTACCGGTCATAAAAATCCTGATCAGGAACCGACCATGACCGTGGCCAAATCTTCGTTCGACATCAGCGCCAATTTCGACAGCGGCAATATCCAAGTCATCGATATCAGCAACCCGCTCAGTCCCGTCCTGGCCATCCGCCCGGACACCCGCAGCGCTCATTTTCAGTGGTTCCACTTCAAGGCCAGCGGCCTGCATGTGCACCAGGAACACTGGTTTCGCCTGGTCAACGCCAGCCAATCGACCTACAGCAAAGGCTGGCCGGGCTATCAAGCGGTGGCGTCGTATGATCACGTCAACTGGTTCCGCATCCCCACCAGCTTCGAAGGCGACAGCCTGCGCTTCTGCCTCGAAGCGGAACAGACCCACGCCTGGTTCGCCTACTTCGAACCCTACAGCCGCGGCCGCCACGACTGGTTGATCGAGCAAGCGCTAAGCAAGGCTGGCACCGAATTGCTGGCGACCGGCAAAAGTGTCGAGGGCCGCGACATTCAGCTGCTGCGCAAAGGCACCGGTGCCGAAGGCCAGCGCAAAATCTGGATCATCGCCCAGCAGCATCCGGGCGAGCACATGGCTGAATGGTTCATGGAAGGTGTGATCGAGCGTCTGGAGCGCCAGGATGATCCGGTATTGAACAAACTGTTGGCCAGCGCCGATCTGTATCTGGTGCCGAACATGAACCCGGACGGCGCGTTCCACGGCCACCTGCGCACCAATGCCATGGGGCAGGACTTGAACCGGGCCTGGCAGAACGCCAGCCAGGACATCAGCCCGGAAGTGCTATTCGTTCAGCAGCAGATGCAAAAGTATGGCGTCGATGCGTTTATCGACGTACACGGCGACGAAACCATACCTCACGTTTTCACCGCCGGCTGTGAAGGCAATCCTGGTTTTACGCCGCGCATCGAAAAGCTTGAAGAGCATTTCCGCAGCCACTTGAAGCACACCACCAAAGACTTCCAGACCACCTATGGCTACACCCGCGACGAACCGGGACAGGCCAACATGACCCTGGCCTGCAACAGCGTCGGACAGAAATACGACTGCCTGTCGCTGACCCTGGAGATGCCGTTCAAGGACCACGACGACCACCCGGACAAGATCACCGGCTGGTCGGGCAAACGTTCCAAGCAACTGGGTAAAGACGTGTTGACCACCCTCGCCGACATGGTCGACACCCTGCGCTGATCCCCTTCCCTGCAACAACAAAAGATCGCGGCCTGTCCGCGATCTTTTGCTTTAACCGGTCAGCCGCGATCGCGCCCGCGCAACATGCTGTCGAGCACTTCGTCACGCCGCACCCAGCCATGGAACAGCGCCGCCGCCAAGTGCAGCAGCACCGTCAGAAACAGCAGATACGCCAGATAGCCATGGGACTTGCGCAGCAATGCAAACAGTTGCGCATCGGCCGGCACAATCGACGGCAGATGCAGCGACGCCGAGAGCATCACCGGCTCACCCGACGCACTGATCATCGCCCAGCCGAGCAACGGCAACACCAGCATCAACGCATACAACAAGACGTGGGAAGCCTTGGCTGCCAGCACCTGCCAGCCCGGCAGATCATCCGGCAGCGGCGGTTGGCGGGTGGTGAAGCGCACCAGCAGGCGCACGATCACCAGCGCCAGGATCGCGATGCCCAGCGGCTTGTGCAGATGAATCAGCCATTCATGGCGAGACGACACCGAAGTGACCATGCCCGCGCCGATAAACAGCATGGCGATGATCATCAGCGCCATCAGCCAGTGCAGCAGGCGCGCCAGCAAAACGAAATGCGTCGGTTGCTTGTTCATGGACGAGCCTCCTGTTTGGCGGCGGGCAACTGGCTGACTTCGCTGGTGCGACGCAGGTAGGAATCGGCATAGCCGGCAGAACGCGCGGCCAGCAGTGGATCTTCCGAGCCTTGAATCCCGGCCGGCAGCACCAGCGGGTCGTAGTTGATGTCACGGCACTCGCCACTGAGTTGCGGCTGGGTCTTCACCAGCACCAGGGTTCCGGCGTTCAACACTTTGCGATCTGCGGGCCAGGTCTTGCTGGCATCGTTCACCGGGTCACCGGCGTTGGCCAGGGTGATGTTCAACTGAAAGCGCAAGGGTGCGGCGGCCAAGCGTTGCACCAGATCCTTCTCGAGAAAGTCCGCGCCTTCAGGGGCCGTGGCACCCGCCGCGTCCTGCGCCAGCGGCGTCATGCTCCAGCGTACGGCCTGTTTTTTACCGTTGCCATCGATCAGATAGAACGCATTGATGCTGTTATAGGTTTCGGTGGCGTAGCTGGCCGAAGGCTTGGCGGTCTTCACCCACGTCAGAAACGGCACGGCTTCCGGATGTGCGGCAAAAAACGCCGGCACCTTCGTCGGGTCTGGCTTGCCGGTGGCTGGATCCGGCGACTGCGCCTGCTGCAATTGGTAGAACGCTTCGGGCGTGCCCACCGGAAACACCGGCATGCTGTTCATCCCGGTGCGCCATTGCTGACCGTTCGCCTGGGTGAAGCGCAGCGCCAGGCTGCGGATCGGTACGGCGCTGTCCGGCGCGTAGGGATTGCCGGCCGGCAAGGCGAAACGCCCCACCACCGGTGTCTGCGGCAGGTTGAACACCTGTGCCGTGGAGAACGCGCGCGCCTC
The DNA here is from genome assembly GCF_057291535.1 of Pseudomonas sp. 1L-E-NC-VB-C3. NCBI lineage: Bacteria > Pseudomonadati > Pseudomonadota > Gammaproteobacteria > Pseudomonadales > Pseudomonadaceae > Pseudomonas > Pseudomonas sp. 1L-E-NC-VB-C3. The sequence goes on from NZ_JBXAWD010000005.1 coordinate 95,541, forward strand.
GCCGCTGCTTTCGAAATGGCCGATCACGCAGACACCCTTGGCGTGATTGCGACGAAAGCCGGGATGCACGCCGTTGTTCTTTTCCAGCACATCGACCAACGCTTTTGGCGTCAATCGTTGTGGGTCAAGGTTGCCATGCACGTAGGCAAACGCCCCGGCCACGGCAGCGACAATCACGGCAATGCCGCCCAGACGTAAAACCAGGCTCGCGGCGCTCAGTGGCTCGCGCGGCGGCCTGCCGGGCGGTGCAGCGTTTGGGGACGAGCGATCAACCATGAATATCTCCAGGCCATCGGCCACAAGTGGAAAGAGTCAGCAAGACGCACCCCGTCCGGGTTTATTCCACGGTGCGGTATTTATTTTTGCGCGCGGGGAATAACCTGCGCTGACGGGCGTCTTCCTAGTCCACAGCGTAGCGACCAGCAGACATTCATGAGCGAATTCGACGAACAGTTGAGAGAAATCATTCCCAGATTGCGCCGCTTCGCCGTGTCGTTGACGCGCAACAGCAGCAGCGCTGACGATCTGGTCCAGGCCAGCCTCGAGCGGGCGCTGTCGGCGTGGGGCGAAAAACGCGCCGATGGCGACTTGCGCGCCTGGCTGTTTGCAATCCTCTATCGGCAATTTCTCGATGCGCACCGTCGTTCGCGGCGCTATGCGCGAATGCTCGAGTTTTTCACCGGTCGCGACGATGCCGAGCCCTCGGTGGAACGCGCGGTGATTGCCCAGTCGACCCTGCAAGCCTTCGAACGCCTGCCCACCGAACAGCGCGCTTTGCTGCTGATGGTCTCGGTGGAAGGCCTGTCCTATAAAGAGGTCGCCGAGATCCTCGGCGCCCCGATCGGCACCGTGATGTCGCGCCTGTCCCGCGCCCGCCAGGCCTTGCGCCAACTCAGCGACGGCGAAATCAGCAGCCCTTCCTTGCGGATACTCAAATGATCAGCCTGCCTCCCAGCGAACGTGATTTGCACGCCTATGTCGACCACCAGCTCAGCGACGCCGATCGGCGCGTGCTCGAGACCTGGCTGGCCAGCCACCCCGAAGAAGCGGCGCAGGTGCGCGCCTGGCAACGCGACGCCCAGCAGCTGCGCGCAGCGCTGAGTGGCGCGTTGCAGCAACCGGCCAATCCGGCGCTTGACCCGATGATGATTCGCCAGCGCCGCCGCCAGCAGTCCCGTAGGCACCTGGCCAGCGCGGCGGTGCTGCTGATTGCCGTGAGCATTGGCGGTTTCAGTGGCTGGCAGGCACGGGAAATGACCCTGGCGCGCCCTGCGCAATTGCCGATGACTGACGCGTTGCAAGCCTATCGCCTGATCGCCCAGCAAGGCGTACTGCCCGCCGATTACAAGGTCGACAGCGACGGCGACATGCAGCGTTGGCTCGACCGCTACTTCAGCGGTGCCGGGCGCTTGCCGGACTTGAAAGCTGCCGGATTCGAGCCGGTCAGCGGGCGTTTGCTCAGCACCGATGAAGGCGCGGCGGCGATGGTGATGTATGAGGATGGCAGCGGTCACAAGGTCAGTTTCTACCTGCGTCCACCGGGGCCGAAAAACACCCTGCTGCCGCGCGGTTCGCGCAGCGATGGCGATCTGCAGGCCGATTACTGGTCAGGGCCGGGCTACAACTATGCGGTGGTCAGCCCGACCGACTCGCCGGCAGCAGAGTTGCTCAAGCAATCGCCACCGTTCTGAAATCCGCCTCTGGTAGGAGCTGACGAGTGCAACGGCGCTGCGATCTGTTGGCGGCAACCAAGATCAAAAGATCGCAGCCTCGTTGCACTCGTCAGCTCCTACAGGGGACCGTGCACATATTTCATGGAGCCGACGCCTGAGCTCTGGTTACACTTGGGCCACCGCGCTCCCGGTGGAGCCCGCCCGATCAACCAGGAGCCTTTCCCGCGTGCCCGCCCGAACGCCGAAACGATCACGACTGAGCCAACGCTGGCCGTTGTTGCGCCGCCTGTTCGGCAAAAGCCTGCCCGTCAGCGCCGGGCACGATGCTCATGCCGCGACCATCCGCGATTATTTCCGCGACAAGGCCAAAAGCCAGGGCTACACCCTTAGCCGCAGTCAGCAGCACGTCATCGACTGCATGGCGCAGCAGGCCAGCGTACTGCTGGGCGACAGCGGCCACACGCCGCCGAGTCTGTACCTGTACGGAGCCGTCGGGCGCGGCAAGAGCTGGTTGCTCGACGGTTTTTTCCAGGCACTGCCGATCCCGCGCAAACGTCGCCTGCACTTCCATCAGTTTTTTGCCCGGCTGCACGACGGCATGTTCCGTCACCGCCAGGAGGAAGATGCGCTGGAAATCACCCTGGATGAGTTGCTGGAAGATTGCCAGGTGCTGTGTTTCGACGAATTTCATGTGCACGACATCGGCGACGCGATGCTGATCACGCGTTTGTTCAAGGCCCTGTTCAAACGGCGGATCATGTTGCTGGTAACCTCCAACTATGCACCCGAGGGCCTGCTGCCCAACCCGCTGTATCACGCACGCTTCAAACCGGTGATCGAGCTGATCAACACGCGCATGCAGGTGATGGAAGTCGGCGGCGACCACGACTACCGCACGCTGAACCGCCAGCATTCGCATCAAGTGTTTACCCAAGGGCATTACGTCTGGCCGGCTTCAACAGCGCAGCGCCAGGCTCTGGACCTGCCACCGGCCGACGCGCCTGCCCTTGCCCTCGAAGTTGGCAAACGCCAGCTTCAGGCCCGTTTCTGCCAAGGCCGGCGAGTCGGGTTCACCTTCAACGACCTGTGCGAACAGCCAACGGCAGTGATGGATTATCTGCAACTGTGCCAGCGTTTCGACCAGTGGATCATCGATGACCTGCCGCCGCTCGGCGAGTGTCCGATCGCCGTGCAACAGCGCTTCATCAATCTGATCGACGTGCTCTACGATCAGGACAAGCACCTGACCCTGCTCGGCCAACTGCCGCTAGGCCAGAGCCTGGAAGGTCACGCCATTGACCTGGCGCGCACGCGCAGCCGGTTGGGTCAGTTGCAGGAAATTCACGAACCCAACTGACACCCTACCCTGTGAGAGCGAGCCCTGTGGGAGCGAGCCTGCTCGCGAAAGCGGTATGTCAGTCAGAGTTCATTTAACTGATACAGCGCTTTCGCGAGCAGGCTCGCTCCCACAAGGTCCCGGGACAACTCAAAATCCGTTCAGCATCCGCTTTACCGCTATCATGTCGCCCATTCCCGCGCCCCCGCGTCGCTCCACCGATCAATAGCGAAACCAGACATGCACACCCTTGCTCAACTGCGCGCCGGCGAGCTGTCAGGCATTACCCGCCTCGACCTGTCCTGCGGGCTGACCGAATTCCCCCGCGAAATTTTCCAACTGGCCGACACGCTGGAAGTGCTCAACCTCAGCGGCAACGCGCTGAGCAGCCTGCCCGATGACCTGCATCGCCTGACCCGCCTGCGCGTGCTGTTCTGCTCCGACAACCAGTTCACCGAGCTGCCGGCCTGCCTCGGCCAGTGCACCGCGCTGACCATGGTCGGCTTCAAGGCCAACCGCATCGTCAATGTCCCTGGTGACGCTCTGCCGCCGCAGCTGCGCTGGCTGATCCTCACCGATAACCGCATCGAGAACCTGCCGAAAGAACTGGGTGAACGCCGCGCTTTGCAGAAGCTCATGCTCGCCGGCAATCGCCTGCAATCGCTGCCAGACTCCCTGCGTCACTGCCATCGGCTGGAATTGCTGCGCATCGCCGCCAACCAGCTCAACGAGCTGCCGCAATGGCTGCTGACCTTGCCGAGCCTGACCTGGCTGGCCTATGCCGGCAATCCGCTGGAAACCGAAGCCGATGCCGCTGCCCTTGAGGCCACGCCGCTGATCGACTGGTCGGCGCTACGTCTGGAGCAGCAACTGGGCGAAGGCGCTTCCGGGGTGATTTCCCGGGCAGTCTGGCAGCGTGACGATGGCACGGCGCAGGCGGTTGCGGTGAAGCTGTACAAAGGCGAGATGACCAGCGACGGCTCGCCGTTGCATGAGATGAACGCCTGCACCACCGCCGGTTTGCACCCCAACCTGATCCGCGTCGAGGGCCGCATCAGCGGCCACCCCGATCAACAGCAGGGGCTGGTGATGCAACTGATTGATCCGAGCTTCGGCAATCTCGCCGGCTTGCCGAGCCTGGCCTCGTGCTCGCGGGATGTTTATGCCGAGGACTGCCGGTTCACGGCGGAGGTTGCCCTGCGCGTCGCCAAAGGCATCGCGTCAGCGGCCGAGCACCTGCACCACCAAGGCATTACCCACGGCGATCTGTATGGCCACAACATTCTGTTGAACGATCAGGGCGATTGTCTGCTCGGGGATTTCGGCGCGGCGTCGTTTCATGCCACCCGCGATGACGTGCAGACGCGCGCATTGCAGCGCCTGGAAGTCCGTGCGTTCGGTGTGTTGTTGGGGGAGTTGCTGGAGCGTGTCGACTCAGGATTGAGTACGGAGCGGCGCGCGCACCTGGAGGCGCTGGAACGACGTTGCTGTCAGGCGGATGTGCTGGGGCGGCCGGGGTTCAGTGAAGTCATCGAGATGCTGGAGAATCTGTGACCGCTGCGCGGTCATTCGCGAGCAGGCTGGCTCCCACATTGGAATGCATTGCAAATGTGGGAGCCAGCCTGCTCGAGAAGAGGTCATTACTGGCGCGACGGATCAGCCAGCCAGACCAACAAACATGTCCTGCACGTCATCATGGTTGTCGAGGCCTTCGAGGAACGCCTCGACTTCAGCCATCTGCTCGTCGCTCAAGCCGCTGACCGGATTCTTCGGCTGGTAGCCGAGTTTCGCCGACAATACGGTGAAACCTTGTTCCGGCAGGGCTTTCTGCACAGCGTCGAGGTCGGTCGGGTCGGTGAGGAACAGCGTCGCGCCCTCTTCGCCCGGCTCGAAATCCTGGGCACCGGCTTCGATCGCAGCCATTTCCGGATCGGCTTCCGGGCTGTCCGGCGCGGCTTCGATCATGCCGACGTGGTTGAACATCCACGCCACCGAACCCGAAGCGCCCAACTGGCCCTTGCGGAACGCCACACGAATTTCCGCGACGGTGCGGTTGATGTTGTCGGTGACGCATTCGACGATCAACGGCACCTGATGCGGCGCGAAGCCTTCGTAGGTCACGCGATGGTATTGCACGGTTTCACCCAGCAGACCGGCGCCTTTCTTGATCGCGCGATCGAGGGTTTCTTTTGGCATCGAGGCTTTTTTCGCCTGTTCGACCACCAGACGCAGGTGTGCGTTGGTGGCGGTATCGGCACCGTTGCGCGCAGCAATGGTGATTTCCTTCACCAGTTTGCCGAAGATCTTCCCTTTGGCGTTGGCTGCCGCTTCTTTGTGTTTAACCTTCCACTGTGCGCCCATTACTCACTCTCTTGATCTGTGGCGCCGAGACATCTATTGGCCGACGCGTGGCGGCAAGTTTATACGGCCTAAAGTCGGCAATCGACCAAAAAAATAGCCGACGGAATCGACATCTTCACCAAAGCATGTAGGGGGATTCTGAAAAGCGCCTTTGACATGACCATTCAGCCCGACGGTTTCGTACCCTTGAAACCCCGTATCGCCTGACAGGGCCTGCTCGAATGCTCAATGACAAGGAAAGTCCCTTCACCCTTACGCTGACCGACAGCGGATTGCGCCTGCCGGTGGTGCGTTTTCGCGGCGAGGAAGCGCTGAACCAGCCTTACCGTTTCGACATCGAACTGCTCGGACTGGCCCCGGCCATCGTCCCGGGATCCTTCCTGCACAGGCCAGCCTTTTTGCGGCTCAGTGAGCAGCACGGATTCCACGGCGTCATTTCCAGCGCCAGCTGCGAACATCGCGGGACGCATCGGGTCGGCTATCGACTGATTCTGGTGCCGCATCTGCAACAACTGGCGCAAACGCATAAGCGCCGCGTGTTTACTCACCTGAGTGTGCCGCAGATCATTCAACAACTGCTCGAAGAACATGCCCTGCCAGCGCACAGCTACCGCATTGAAATGAGCGTCGGTCACTACCCTGCAAGGGCGTTTTGCATTCAGTACGAAGAAAGCGATCTGGCACTGGCGCAGCGGCTATGCGAAGAAGAAGGCATCCACTATCACTTCGAACATGGGCCGGACGGACACGTCGTGGTCTTCGCTGACGACAGCCTGAGCCTGCCGCAGGAACCGGTCGAAATCCCTTTCAGTGCTGATGAGCAACCACCGTCGCCCTGCGTCAGCGCGCTCTATCAACAGCATCGCGCGGCGCCTGTACCGATGCTGCATGCGGTGCGCAATCGCGGTCAGCCAACCGGCAATGCCGAAGCCGCCAACGAGGTCTCGACCGAGTTGCCGATGCCCGCGCGATCGCCGGAACGTCTGCACGCCGAACAACGCAGCCGACGTCATCTGCAACGCCAACGCTGCCAGTTGCGCTCCATTCACGGGCGCAGTGATTGCAGCGATTTGCTCAGTGGACGACTGCTGCTTGTGGCCGACCACCCGATTCATCATTTCAACGAACAATGGCTGATCAGCGCGGTGCGCCACCACGGGCAGCACCCTTCGATCCTTGATCCGGCGCCAAGCGTTCAGCGTTATCACAACGACTTCACTGCGCAGCCCTGGTCGACCGACTTCCGTCCGCCACTCAAACAAGCTCGCCCGAATATTGCCGGTTATCACTTGGCGAAAGTGGCGGGTGCGCCTGGGCAACCTGCGCAAGTGGACGAAAACGGCTGCCTCGCTGTAAGCCTGTGGCCGTCTGCGGATAAATCCGCCAGCGACGCCCTGTGGCTGCCGATCGCCATGAGCCGGCTCAGCGGCCCTGTCGCCATCGATCAATTACCGCGTGCTGGCAGTGAAGTGTGGGTGAGTTTCCTCGACAGCGATCCGGACCGACCGATCCTGTGCCTCAGCCACGCACGCCAGCCGCCGGAGCGCGAATCAGAGCCCGTGCGCGACAGCCTGTTGCTCGACTGGCTGAGCCACCGCGCCGAGCATTGATCGGCGCCTCAGCTTTTGTCCGCCTTGCCCGCCGCCGCCGCGAACCTGGCCAGGCGCACGTCCAGATGCCGAGGCCGGTGCCCGTGATCTTCGGCGCGCTCCTTGCGGCGGATGGCGTTGCGCACCATCAACGAGCCGAGGTAGCGGATGGGTTCCGGCGGGAAATAACCCAGCGGCCCGTTGACCAGCGGCGAACGGGTCCACGGATTATCCAGACCCTGCACCAGCGCGGCGAGAATCTGCCCGCCCATGTGACACGGGCCGACGCCGCTGCCGGAATAACCGAAGCCGTAAAACACGTTGCCCGCCGAGCTCATCTGGCCGAAAAACGGCAAACCTGTCACCGAACGATCCGATGGGCCGTTCCACGTCGCGTCGATTTTGACCTCGGCGAACGCCGGAAAAAAATCCGCGAGACTGCGCTTGAGCAATCCGGCATAAGGCGACGGCTGATCGAACACCGGCAGCATCCGCCCGCCATAGGCGAAGGTGTTGCCGCCCTTGCCGAGCATGATCCGGCCGTCCGGGGTGTTGTGGTAGTAATGCACGAAAATCCGCGAATCGAGGACGCTGACGCCGCTGGTCAAACCGATTTGCTGCAGCAGGTCCGGGCGCGGCTCTGTGATCAGCATGTCACTGGAAACGATCGCCACACTGCGTTCGAACTGAGGAAACGCGCGGGCCATCCACGCGTTCATCGCCAGCACCACTCGGTCGGCGATGACCTTGCCGCCGGGCGTGTGGATGCGTGCCGGGCGGCCCTCTTCCAGCCCGGTCATCGCCGTGCCTTCATGGATCTTCACGCCCGATTGCAGCGCCACCCGGCGCAGGCCGCGCACCAGTTTGCCCGGTTGCACGCTGGCAGCCGCCGGGGAAAACCAGCCTTCCAGATGTTTTGACGAACCAGCCATGCGCTGCACATCGGCGAGCGGTCGCTGGCTGAACGAGTTGATGCCGTTACGCTCCAGCGCCGCGATCACCGCGTCAGTTGCGCCGACCTGGGCGCGATTGGTCGCGGTATATAGCGTGCCGTCGAGGCGGTAGTCGGCATCGACGCCGTACTGCTCGCAGAACTCGCCGATCGCATGGATGCTGCGCTCGGATTCCTTGACCAGACGCACCGCCTCGTCGACGCCGAACAAGCGTTCCAGGGTGAAATATTTCGCCGACCACGACAGCGCACAGCCGCCATTGCGGCCACTGGCGCCAGCGCCGCAGATGTCCGCCTCGATCAGCAGCACCTCCAGCTCCGGGTTTTGCTGCTTGAGCATGATCGCCGTCCACAATCCGGTGTAACCACCGCCAACAATGCACACATCCGTGCGCACCTCGCCTTGCAGCGGTGGACACTGTTCGGATGGGTCGGCCTGCAAGGCTTGCTCGAGCCAGAACGGTCGCATGGGAAATCTCCAGTCAGAAGGTCACGACGCAACCTGCCGCGCACCGCGCAGCAGGCGACGGGGCGAAGGGTTTCAGGAACGCAGCGGTTTGACGCTCAGCGGGCAGTTGGGGATCGCCGCGCGCGGCTCCATCACGCCGACCGGCCGACTGTTCCAGTGCGGAATCAGCACCAGCGCCGAGAACAGCGCGCATCCGGCGAAGACGATGAACACCGTCACCGAGTCGAAGTAGCCCGGCAGCAAACCGCCGAGCACTGCGCCAACGGAGCCGCAGCCGTTGACGAAACCGGCGGCGGTGGCACCGGCCTTGGCCTTGCCGAAATCGATGGCGGCCGCGCCGCTGATCATCGAGTCCGGGCCGTACAACGTCAGGCCCATGACGAACAGCAACGCGACAACCAGCAACACGCTGCCGGTGTTCAGCGCGGCCATGAACAATGCCAGCGTTACGGTCAGCGCCAGCAGACTCAGCACACAGGCCGGCATGCGTCGGGCGCCGAAAAGTTTGTCCGAGGCCAGGCCGATCATGATCGGCCCGAGCAATCCAGCCAGTTCAAACGCGGTGGGAATGATCGCCGCGCCAACCTTGCCGACACTGGGCATCTGCTCGAAAACAATCACTGGCCCCCACAACAGAATCGCGTAGCGCGCCGGTTTCAGCAGGAAATACGCCAGGCCCAGCACCAGCACCGTGCGGTTGCGCAGGATTTCCTTTAACGGCTCCCACACGCTGAGTTTGCTGTTGGCTGCGGTTTCCTCGGCGGTCAGTTCCGGCTCGGGCTCCACCGCCGGCAAGCCGACGTCTTCCGGTTTGTTGCGCTGGAAGATAAAGAACAGCACGGCCACCACCGCGACCACCGCCGCGCTGGAAATGAATGCCGCGTGCCAGGTGCCGACCAGCGTGTAGGCCCACCAGCCGGCGAACGGCGAGGCGACCAGACCACCAAACGCGTAACAGGAACTCCACAAGCCGAGCACGCGCCCGCGCTGCTCTGACGGGAAGAAGCTGCCAAGGTTTTTACACAGCCCCGACCAGCCAGTGGACTGCGCCAGACCTTGAATCAACATGCACGTGGCGAAGATCGGCAATGTAGCGAAACTGCCCATCACCAGCGCCGCAGCGGCGGATATCAGCAAACCGCCAAGCACCACCACTCGCGGGCCAAAGCGATCGGCGAGCATGCCCCAGGTGAACTGTCCGAGGGCATACGCCGCCAGATAGATCGCGTCGAGGTTGGCCATGGCCATTTTGTCGAGGGTGAAATCGGGGTCTTCGGCGATGCCCAGTTTGGCCACCGAAAACGCTTTGCGGGTGAAGTAGAACGCGGCGTACGCGAGCCAGGTAATAGCGAAGATCTGCACGCGCCAACGCGCCAGGGTGCCGATGTGCTTGTTCATGGTGGTTCTGACCTCAGGGTGTGAGTGTGCCGGCAGAATCGTTAAGAAAAACGCCTGTGTTTTTTATTGTTGAGCACTGCGATACCGCCCCTTCCCTTCGGCGATAACGGTCAGATGAGTCTGCTGTTGCACGCACAGGCTCATGGGCCGGCGCCGCTGCTCGACCGAGCAGTCAGCGATGGCGTGAGCCGATCAAAGCAATTACTGTTTAATAAATAAAATCGATTTATCGTATTTCACACATAAGCCGAGCTTGTTACTGGAGCCACCATGTCCGTCTCTCACGCCCAACTCAAAGCGTTCCACGCGGTGGCCGTCCATGGCAGCTTCACCCGCGCCGCCGAGCGGCTTTATCTGACGCAACCGGCGATTTCCGACCAGGTACGCAAACTCGAAGAACGCTTCGGCGTGCTGCTGTTTCACCGCAATAAACGTTCCGTACGCCTGACCGATCTCGGCGAGCGCCTGCTGGCGATCACCCAGCGCCTGTTCGTGATCGAAGCCGAAGCGCAGGAATTGCTGCAGGAATCCCAAGCCCTGCAGACCGGCAGCCTGATTCTCGCGGTGGACGCGCCGATCCACGTGTTGCCGCAGATCGCACGGTTCTGCGAGCGCTACCCGGGCATCAGCGTGAAAATCGAGACCGGCAATACCGATGAATCGCTGTTTCGCCTGTTCAACTATCAGGCCGATCTGGCGCTGCTCGGCCGCGACGTAACCGATGAACGCTTGCTGTGTGTGCCGTTGCGCAACGATCCGATGGTGGCGTTCGTTTCGCGCAATCATCCGTGGGCCGAGCGCGAATCGATCTGTCTGGCCGATCTGGATGACACGCCACTGGTGCTGCGAGAGATCGGTTCGGTGACCCGGCAGACCCTGGAAGAGGAAATGGCCCGCGCAGGTTTGCGCATCCGCCCGGCGATTCAGGTTGAAGGTCGGGAAGCGGCGCGCGAAGCCGTGGTGGTGGGGATCGGGGTTGGTGTGGTTTCAGCGGCGGAGTTCGGCGCCGACTCACGGGTCTGCGCGTTGCCGATCACCGATTGCACGAGGCGCCTGACCGAAACCCTGGTGTGCTTGCGCGAACAGAGTTCGCGGCGGGTGGTGGCGACGTTTCTTGATATGGTTCGCGAGAGCCTTGTGTAAACAGTATTGGCCCCTTCGCGAGCAGGCTCGCTCCCACATGGGACCGCGCTCTGTAGTGTGGGAGCGAGCCTGCTCGCGAAAAAGTCGCCTCGGTTTTCAGTCTGGCGCCAGATCAAAAAACGCCTGAATCAAGCGCAACTCGCGCCGGCGCTCCATGCAGCCAATCATGTGCCGGTTCATCAGCCCTTCCCCGGCAATCGGGATCGCCACCACGCGCGGGTCATGACTGACCTCCACCGATGACACCACACCGATACCCAACTCGGCCGCGACCGCTTCGGTCACCGCCTCGCGACTGTCCAACTCCAGCAACACCCGCGGCTGAATCGAGGCCTGCATACACGCCTGGTCAAACGTGCGCCGGGTAATCGAACTTGGCTCGCGCAGAACCATGATCACTTGGTCCAGCTCCTTGAGTTTCACTTCCCCGGAGCGATTCGCCCAGCGATGCCCCGCCGGCACCAGCGCGCAGATCCGCGATTCGCTCAGCGCTTGCAGATGCAGGCCCTTGCGCGGCTCGACCTCGGTCAGCACCGCGACATCGGCGTGTTCCGACAACAGCGCCGCCAGGGTTTCCTGGGCATTGCCCAGACGCAGGTTGACGGTGATCCCCGGATAGCGCGCGCGCAAACTTGCCAGCATCGGCATGACCATGTGCGGCCCATCCGCCGCCACCTCCAGACGCCCGGTCAACAATTGCCGATTGGCCTCGAGCAGCGTCTGCGCTTCTTCCGCCAGACCGAACATGGCGCGGGTGATCGCCGCCAGTTTGGTGCCCTCCTCGGTCAGTTCCACCCGTCGCGCGGTGCGCCGCAGCAAGGTGATCTGGTAGTGCTCTTCCAGTGCCTTGATGTGTCCGGTGACCGCCGGCTGGCTGATGAACAACCGCGCAGCCGCGCGGGTGAAGCTGCCTTCGCGGGCCACGGCATCGAAGGCGCGCAGCTGAAACAGATTCATGGATAACCCTCACTGATGGCTGGCATAACAACAAACAATTTGATTGATGAAGCGGCGAATTGCAACGTAGGCCCCGTAGCTTCATCCCACAGCGTTTTCGCGAGGACACCCGAATGAGTACCGCCGCACCGATTCTGCTCACTCCCGGCCCGTTGACCACTTCGGCCCGCACCCGTCAGGCCATGATGGTCGATTGGGGTTCGTGGGATGACCGCTTCAACCAGCTGACCGCCAGCCTGTGCGAGCAATTGCTGGCCATCCTCAACGGCGCCGCCAGCCACCATTGCGTACCGTTACAGGGCAGTGGCACGTTCGCCGTCGAAGCGGCGATCGGCACGCTGGTGCCGCGCGACGGCAAAATCCTCGTGCTGATCAACGGCGCGTACGGCAAGCGTCTGGCGAAGATCTGCGAAGTGCTCGGCCGCTCGTTCAGCACCTTCGAAACCGCCGAAGACGAACCGACCACCGCCGCTGACGTCGACCGCTTGCTGCGCGCCGACGCTGACATCACCCACGTGGCGCTGATCCACTGCGAAACCAGCACCGGCATTCTCAATCCGCTGGCCGAGATCGCCGAGGTCGTTGCGCAACATGGCAAACGTCTGATCATCGACGCGATGAGCTCCTTTGGCGCGTTGCCGGTGGATGCGCAAAAAGTACCGTTCGACGCGCTCATTGCCGCTTCCGGCAAATGCCTGGAAGGCGTACCGGGGATGGGTTTTGTCTTCGCCCGCAAGGAATCGCTGGCCGCCGCGGCTGGCAACTCGCACTCGCTGGCGATGGACCTGTACGACCAGCACGCCTACATGATGAAAACCGGGCAATGGCGCTTCACCCCGCCCACCCATGTGGTCGCGGCGCTGCACGAAGCGCTACTGCAATACAGCGAAGAAGGCGGTCTGCCGGCGCGGCATGCGCGTTATGCGGCCAACTGTCAGGCGCTGATGGAAGAGATGAACAAGCTCGGCTTGCGCAGCTTCCTGCCGGCGGCAATTCAGGCGCCGATCATCGCCACGTTCCATGCCCCGCAGGATCCGCGCTACCAGTTCAAGGACTTCTATGAGCGGGTCAAGGCCAAGGGTTACATCCTCTACCCCGGCAAGCTGACCCAGGTCGAAACCTTCCGCGTCGGCTGCATCGGCCACGTCACCCCGGACGAAATGCGCCAGGCCGTGGCAGCAGTGGGTGAAGTGCTGCGCGAGATGGAAGTGCTCGATATCTGAACCTCACCAAAAATCCCCCTGTGGGAGCGAGCCTGCTCGCGAAAGCGTCGTCCCAGGCGACACCTACGCTGATGTCAGACCGCTTTCGCGAGCAGGCTCGCTCCCACATTTTGATCTCATTTTCAAATCAGGAATTGATTGCCATGAACTACACCAATCCAAGCAAGCTGCAAGCCGCGATCCTCGACTGGGCCGGTACCGTGGTCGATTTCGGCTCGTTCGCGCCGACGCAGATCTTCGTCGAAGCCTTCGCCGAGTTCGATGTGCAGGTGTCGATTGAAGAGGCCCGTGGGCCGATGGGCATGGGCAAGTGGGATCACATCCGCACCCTCTGTGATCAGCCGCAAGTGGCCGAGCGTTATCGCAAGGTATTCGGTCGCACGCCGACCGACGATGACGTCACCGCTATCTACAACCGCTTCATGCCGTTGCAGATCGAGAAAATCGCAGAGCACTCGGCACTGATTCCCGGCGCGCTGGACGCCATCGCCCAACTGCGCGCGCAAGGGATCAAGATCGGTTCCTGCTCCGGCTACCCGAAAGCGGTGATGGACAAAGTCGTCGAACTCGCCGCCAGCAACGGCTACGTCGCCGACCACGTGGTCGCCACCGACGAAGTGCCAAACGGTCGTCCATGGCCGGCGCAAGCGTTGGCCAACGTGATCGCTCTGGGCATCGACGATGTTGCAGCGTGCGTGAAGATCGACGACACCGTGCCGGGCATTCTCGAAGGCCGCCGGGCCGGCATGTGGACGGTTGCGCTGATTTGCTCGGGCAACGCGCTGGGTCTGGACTATGAAGGTTTCCGCGCGTTGGGCAGCGACGAACTGGCCAGCGAACGCCAGCGCATCCACGCGCTGTTCGCAAGTTCGCGGCCGCATTACATGATCGACACCATCAGCGATCTGCCGGAAGTGATCGCCGACATCAACAAGCGTCTGGCCAACGGGGAGATGCCGCAAAACGCCTGAGGCCGATAACCGGAACACCGCTGATCCATGACAATCAGCGGTGTTTTTTTTGCACTGTCTTGAATAAATATATTGCCCGGTTATTACTTACTCTGAAACAAGGTTGCCCTCTGCGTCGTACGCACTACCATCGGGATGTCTAACACTTCCGTCAGGCAATTGTTCAGTACCATCTTCCCAGACAATACGGCCATCCGGATATTCAACGGTATTATCAGACCATACGATCCGCCCGTCCGGATACTCTACCCGGCCGTCGTCATATTGAATGATGCCGTCGGGACGCTTGATCGAAGTCTTATCAACGTCAACCACGCTACCGTCAGGCAGTGTGGTCGAACCATCGACATTGACGGTCGCACCGAGTGTTTGAATCAGCGTAATCAAGGCCACCGGATCGATGTTGATGTTAAGGGTCGGCCATGGCATTGGCGGACGCTTGGTATCGACCGGCGCTACTGGTGCGGTCGGCGCAACTGGTTTGGTTGGGGCTACCGGTTTGGTTGGCGCCACTGGTTTGGTCGGTGCTACTGGCTTGGTTGGCGCCACTGGCTTGGTCGGCGCTACCGGTTTGGTTGGTGCCACTGGCTTGGTCGGCGCTACCGGTTTGGTTGGTGCTACTGGCTTGGTTGGCGCTACCGGCTTGGTCGGCGCTACCGGTTTGGTTGGTGCTACTGGCTTGGTTGGTGCCACTGGTTTGGTCGGTGCTACGGGTTTGGTCGGTGCTACGGGTTTGGTTGGCGCCACTGGCTTTGGTGTAGTGGTAGTGGGGCGAGGCTTGGAGATCGGACTTTTCATATTCACACTCAAATTTACAAATATAATTATGATCTTTAATAACAAACTAAAGAGCCGAACCAACAATAATCACGCACAACAAACTATTCAAACCAAAAGAACCTACAAGATATAAGCAACATAGAGTTACGCCCACAGTTCAACGCACACCAACAACTTTAAATAAGCAGAAATAATAAACCGTACAAATAAGACTTTTGTGTGTTGCAAATATCATTACGCCGAAACGCTGGCATGTACTGATCGCGTCCATCGGCTATGTCATTGCAAATCCGCGTCGCCCCTGCAAGCCCCCCGTGTGGATAAAGATCAGACGCGTGCCGATGGCAAATTCGCCTGCTTCGACATGCTGCTTGAGCGCCAGCAAGGCCTTGCCGGTGTACAGCGGTTCCAAAGGGATGCCGCTGGTTTGCTCGGTCTGATCGATGAAGGTCAGCAACGCCTCGTCAACTTTGGCGAAACCACCACGGCTGGCGTCGATCAGTTGATAGCCCGCCGCATGCTCGGTGGCGGGCGCGAGGATCGACTCGATGTTCGGCGCTACGCCGTGATCATCCGGTACCGCCAGAGCACCGTACACCGCGCGCTTGCCTTGCTCGGCGAGCGCCAGCCCGGCCAGTGTCGTGCCGGTGCCACAGGCCAGCCACCAGGCGTCGAAATCATCCCAGCCCAGCTTGGCCAATTGCTCTTCGGCTTGCTGCCTGATCGCTGCGCAACCCAGTGCGCCGGCCACGCCACCACCGCCCTCGGGCACTGCATGCAGCGTCGGATATTGCGCGTGCCACGGTACCCAGAATCCCGCTTCGTGCCGCGCGCGATAGCCGGCGTAACCCAGCCAATGCAACTGCATGCCGAACGCTTGCAGATCCCGCACTGTCGGCGTGTCCTGCGGGTGCCCGCGCAGAAGTCCCACGGTTTTGAAACCCAGCCGCTTGCCCGCCGCCGCCAGCGCATGCAGGTGATTGGAATGCGCACCGCCGAGGCTGATGATGCCCTCGGCGCCGGCACGCTCGGCGGCTTTGAGGTGTTCGACGAGTTTGAACCACTTGTTGCCGCTGATCAGCGGGTCGATGCGGTCCAGGCGCAGGATCGCGACCTCTATGCCGGCAACTGCAAGCCAGTCCAGATAGAGCGGTTCGAGAGGGGCCGGGGGTAGCCAGTTGGGGGGAGGCAAAAGCATGGGCACTGCACAATCTGGAAAAGACCACATACTAGTAGGAGCTGCCGCAGGCTGCGATCTTTTGATCTTGCTTTTGAAATCAGGATCAACAGATCGCAGCCTTCGGCAGCTCCTACGGAATGTGTTTACAACTCAGCCGCCAGCCGCGAACCTTGATTGATCGCCCGCTTGGCGTCCAGCTCCGCCGCCACATCCGCGCCGCCGATCAAGTGCACGTTCTGCCCGGCTTCAACCAGACCGTCGTGCAATTCACGCAACGGATCCTGCCCCGCGCAGATCACGATGTTGTCCACTGCCAGCAGTTGCGGCTCGCCGGATTCGCCGATGCGAATGTGCAAGCCTTGGTCATCGATGCTCAGGTATTCGACGCTGTTGAGCATCTGCACCTGCTTGTTCTTCAGACCGGTGCGATGAATCCAGCCGGTGGTTTTGCCCAGACCGTCGCCGACCTTGGTTTTCTTGCGCTGCAACAGGAAAACCTCACGGGCCGGCGCATGCGGTGCCGCTTTGATTCCCGCCACACCACCACGGGCCTCCAGTTGCGTGTCGATGCCCCACTCTTTCCAGAACGCCGCGCGATCCAGACTGGTGGCTACGCCTTGATGAACGAGAAATTCCGAGACATCGAAACCGATCCCGCCCGCACCGATTACCGCGACACGCTTGCCGACCGGTTTGCGCTCGAGGATCACATCCAGATAACTCAGCACCTTGGCATTCTCGACGCCCGGAATCGCCGGCACGCGCGGGGCGATACCGGTGGCGAGAATGATTTCGTCGTAGCCGCCTTCAACCAACTTGGCCACGTCGACGCGGGTGTTCAGGCACACCTCGACATTGGTGGTTTGCAGCTTGCGGTTGAAGTAGCGCAGGGTTTCGAAAAACTCTTCCTTGCCCGGTACGCGCTTGGCAATGTTGAACTGGCCACCGATCTCACTGGCCGAATCGAACAACGTCACCTGATGACCGCGCTCAGCGGCCACGGTGGCGGCAGACAAGCCGGCAGGGCCGGCACCGACCACGGCGATTTTCTTGATCTGCTGCACCGGCAGGTAATTGAGTTCGGTTTCGTGGCAGGCGCGCGGGTTGACCAGGCAACTGGTGAGCTTGCCGCCAAAGGTGTGGTCGAGGCACGCCTGGTTGCAGCCGATGCAGGTGTTGATTTCGTCGGCGCGGCCTTCGGCGGCTTTGTTGACGAAGTCCGGATCGGCGAGGAATGGTCGGGCCATGGAGACCATGTCGGCATCCCCCTCGGCAAGAATCTGCTCGGCAATTTCCGGGGTATTGATGCGGTTGGTGGTGATCAGCGGGATGCTCACCGAGCCGCGCAACTTGGCCGTAACCTTGCTGAACGCTGCACGCGGAACCTTGGTGGCGATGGTCGGAATCCGCGCTTCGTGCCAGCCGATACCAGTGTTGATGATGGTCGCACCGGCCTGCTCGATGGCTTTGGCCAGCATGACGATTTCATCCCAGGTGCTGCCACCTTCGACCAGATCGAGCATCGACAGGCGGAAGATGATGATGAAATTCGGCCCGACCGCTTCGCGCACACGACGGACAATTTCTACCGGCAGGCGCATGCGGTTTTCGTAGCTGCCACCCCAGCGGTCAGTGCGGTGGTTGGTGTGCGCGGCGAGGAACTGGTTAATGAAGTAACCTTCCGAGCCCATGATCTCGACGCCGTCGTATTCGGCGGTTTGCGCCAATACCGAGCAGGTGACGAAATCGCTGATCTGTTTTTCGATGCCCTCTTCGTCCAGCTCTTTGGGCTTGAACGGGTTGATCGGCGCCTGAATCGCGCTCGGTGCTACTTGTTTCGGGCTGTAGGCGTAACGCCCGGCGTGAAGAATCTGCATGCAGATCTTGCCGCCCGCCTCGTGCACCGCGCGAGTGACGATGCGGTGCTTGAGCGCCTCTTCCTCGGTAGTGAGCTTGGCCGCGCCGGAATACACGCCGCCCTCGTCATTCGGGCCGATGCCGCCGGTGACCATCAGGCCGACACCGCCACGGGCACGTTCGGCGAAGTACGCCGCCATGCGTTCGAAGCCACCCGGCTTTTCTTCAAGGCCAGTGTGCATCGAGCCCATCAGGGTGCGGTTGCGCAGCGTGGTGAATCCCAGGTCCAGCGGGGCCAGCAGATGCGGGTAATGAGCGGCGGTCATCGGTAACTCCACAACGAGCGATCACGGAAAAATTGCGGGAGCTCTGCGTCCCCCGTCAGTCATGTTCGACAGACTAAGAGTCGCACCGCTGTCACTCAATGACCGTAACTGACAAGTTATTGATCCAAATGCGCAGCGCCCCTTGGCAACCCGGGCCATGGGCCCTACCCTAGTCGGCACATCCTGTACCCGGCTGTTGTTGGTTTTCATGCGCAAACTTCTGTATCTGTTTTTCTCCATGGCCCTCGTTGCCGCCCTGACCACCTACGCCATGTGGGCGGCAGACCGGCCGGCGGGACATTACCTGTCGGACCTGCGCATCAAGCTCGCCGTCAATCAGGGCACGCCCGGCGACCGTGGCAATCTGCTCGGCATCCAGCCCGAACTGTTCCCCACCGATTACCAAAGCTCCGCACGCCTGCACCGCAAACTCGCGGCGTATCTGCAGCAGGCGCGCGATCAGGGCTTGCTCAACGAAAAAACCGTGGTGGTGTTGCCCGAGCACGTCGGCACCTGGCTGATGGTCAGCGGCGAGAAAGACGAGTTGTATCAGGCGCCAACGCTGGCGGAGGCAATGAACTGGCTGGCGGCGAGCAATCCACTGCTGTTTGCCCGTGCCTGGCTGCGGGCCAAGGGCGAGCAACGCCTGGATGACGCTTATCTGCGGATGAAAGCGAAGGCCATGGCCAAGGATTACCAGGCGCTGTTCGGCGGTCTGGCCAAGGAGTTCCAGGTCACCCTGGTGGCCGGCTCCATCGTGCTGCCGGAGCCAAGCATCCGCGACGGCCGGCTCAAGCCCGGCAGCGGCGCCCTGTTCAACAGCAGCGTGGTGTTTGGTCGCAACGGCGTACCGTTGGGCCAGCCGCAGCGGCAGATGCATCCGATCTTTGATCAGCAAGGTGTGATTCAGGCCGAAGACAAACACGCCATCCAGGTCGTCGACACACCGGCCGGACGCTTGGGCATCCTGATCGGCAGTGACAGCTGGTATCCCGCCAACTACCGCACCCTCGATGAGCAAGGCGCGCAACTGGTGGCGGTGCCGGCGCAGGTTATTGGCCAAGGCGCCTGGGACAAGCCATGGCGTGGCTACAAGGGCTCGAGCACGCCGGGCTCGGTCAGCCTCAAGCCCGGCGACCTCAGTGAAGGTCAGGCCTGGCACCGACTGACCCTCACCGCACAACCACCGAGCAGCCGCGCGATTGCCGGCGTCAGTGTGTTCATGCGCGGGCAGTTCTGGGATAAGTCGAGTACCGGCACAAGCTTCCTCAGCAGCAACGGCCAGCAGTTCGCCGATGGCGAGGCCCGTGGTGCGCGCTTGCTGAACGTCTGGCTGTAAACCATGAAGCCACAGCCGATGCGCCTCGGGGATCTGTCAGTGGGCGTCGTCCATAGTCTGGCCGATGCCGTGCGCAGCCACGACGTCGATCCGCTGCCTCTGCTTGAACAATATGGCCTTGATGCCGCGCGACTGGCCGAGGCCGGGGCGCGCTTGTCGATCCCGCGTTACATGCGCCTCGGCCATGCGGCGATTCAACTCACCGGCGACCCGGCTCTGGGCCTGCGCATGGGCCGGATGATCCGCTTGAATCAGGCCGGTCTGGCCGGCATCACTGCGGCGCAAGCACCCACCGTGCGTGAAGCGGCCCGCTGCCTGACGCGCTTCGAGCCGCTTTACGGCTCGAACTATCGCGGGCAGTCCAGTTTCCACGAAGACGCCAACGGTGCGTGGCTGCGCTTCTACTCGATCAGCCCGTACAACACCTATAACCGCTTCGTGGTCGACTCGATCCTCGCTGGCTGGCTGCATCAGTTGTCGAGCCTGTGCGGCGAAACGTTACGCGCCGAGCGAATCGAAATCGAATTCGAAGCGCCGGATTACCGCGACGCCTACACAATGCTCGGTGAATGCCCGATCCAGTTCAGCGCCGAGCGCAACCAACTGCGCCTGAGCCTGAGCAGCCTCGCCCTGCGCAACCCTGAACACTGCCCGAGCACCTGGCGACATCTGCTGCAATTGTGCGAGCGGGAGCTGGAACAACTGACCCGCACCCGCAGTTTGCGCGAGCGCATCACCCAATTGCTCGGCCCGCTGCTCAATGGCGGCCGCGAGCCGGATCTAGAAGAAGTCGCGGCACGCCTGAAACTGCCGACCTGGACCTTGCGGCGCAAGCTCACTGAGGAAGGCACGCAATTTCGCGCGATCCTCAATGACACACGCCGCGACCTGGCGATGACCTACATCCGCGACACCGAACTGGCATTCGGCGAAATCGCCTACCTGCTGGGCTTCGCCTCAGCTGAAGCCTTCCAGCGCGCATTCAAGCGCTGGAGCGGGCAGACGCCCGGCGAATCCCGACGAAATTACCGCTCGGGAGCCTGAAGCTCAGAGTTCCGTCGCGTCGTCAGCCGGCTCTGGTTGATCCAGTTCAAAGGCCTGGTATTCGAGCAGTTCTTCCTGATACTCATCCATCGTATGAATCCCCCAACTGCTCGCTATGAAAATGGCCTGATCAATCGACCTGTGCCCCGAGCATAAAGTGCCCGTGTGAAGGAAAAGTGAAACGCTGCCTTCATGAATAAAACGTAGCAGGTGGTTGGGGATTTATCGCGGCGATGATGCCGCAGGTGTGTTACCAGATTTTAAGCCAACCCGAAAACCACTGTGGGAGCGAGCCTGCTCGCGAAGCGGTGTGTCAGTCTAATCATCTGTCGACTGATACACCGCTTCGCGAGCAGGCTTGCTCCCACAGGGTTTCGCTTGGTTTCTTATTGGCCCGACGCAGGCATCGCCGGAATCGGCTCGGATGGTGGCGGAATATCCGGGTTGGTCGGCGGGGTGATGGTTTCGCTGGCCGGCGCTGGCTCTTCCACGGGCGCTGGCGCAGGCGTAATCGGCGTCGACTCCGCTGGCGGTACCACCGGCTCGGAACTCACTGGCGCGGCTTCAACCGGGGCCGGTGCAGGTTCCGCAGCCGGCGCGGGGACCGGTTCCGCTGCAGGTGTCGGCGCCAGAGGCGCAGGTGCAGGTGCCGCTTTTGGTTCTGGCACACCAAGATCGGTTTTCGGCTTTTCTTCGATGTGTGCAGCTTTCTTCGCATCGGCGGGCAGGAACTGCTCCACCAGCGTGAAGAAACGCTCGTAGAACTTCTGCGCAATGACCGTCTCACTGGCGACCTTGACCATCGAGTCGTCCGAGGAGCCGATCGGCATCGACACCGAGCCCAACACACCAACCCCGAGGCTGGCCGAGTTGTTGGTCTTCTTCAGCGCATAACGGTCCTGCAAGGCGTTGGCGAACACCGTCGCATGATGCCCGGCGCTGCCATCTTCGGCGCAGACCACGTTGAAGCTGATCTCGAGGTGCGTCTCGCCGGTCTGCTGGAAGCTCTTGTGCCCGCTGACCAGCTTCGGATCACTGCTGGTAATGATGTAGCCCTGACTGAGCAACGCGCGCCGGGCCGCTTCGCAACTGGCGGTGTCGGTTACCGGGTAATTGCGCGAAAAGGTGCCGGAGTCATCGAAGTTCTCATGCTCATAGATCGGCTTGTCCTTCGAACAACCGGCCACCGCAGTCAATAACAGCGCCAGCCCGACAACACGCATGGGAGTGGAAATCAACATTGAACATCCTGAGGGAAAACAGTCCGGGGCGTATTGTGCAACAGATCGTTGCCCCATGGCGCATGGAATAGTGTCAAGAATCGGTTACAACTTTACCGGTCATGGCCGTCAGGAAAAAGCCGCGTGGACAAATGATCGATCAACGCGCGCAATTTCGCCATGGCTTGTCGGCTCGACGGCCATAACACCCCAGAACCGACCGGCGTGTTCTAAAGCAAAAGAAAGGTAAAAACTCAAGATCAGGTCGGCTGCCAAGCCGCCTTCGCGAGCAGGCTCGCTCCCACAAAAGCAAAAGCAAAGCAGCGCAGCTGCCCGCGGCAAAGCCGCCCCACTCAACAATGAGCGCAAGCTCGAGTGCTTTTGATCTTGCTTTTGATCCACCGGCGACATCGGAAGGCTGAGTGGAGGGATTGATCCGGGCGTGGGAGCGCAGCGACCGTCTGGCGCAGCCAGACACAGCGGAAGGAGGTGCAGCGAAGCAAACCGGAGCCGCTGCGCCCGGATCGATCCCGCAGCGAAGGAACCCGAGCCTGCGAGGGCCGAACGTAGGAGCAAGCCTTTTTGGGTACTTTTTCGGCGTCTGGAAAAAGTGCCTCGCCGTAAGGGCGAAACCGCCAGCCGCCGCACCCGAAGAAACGGATATTCACCCAAACCACCCAGAGCATGGCCGGCCCAAAGACCGCCAAGCCACCAAAAACAAAAAAGCCCCGACCATCAGGCCGGGGCTCCTTCAAACGTCAGTCAAAAGATCAGAACCGCTCGATCTTCGCCTCAGCTTCCAACTGCTTGCGATACGCCGCAAAGTCCTGCTGGCCCTCACGGGAAGCGAGGAAACGACGATATTGCGCTTTCTCTTCTTCCGTCGGTGCAGCTGCTTCATTGACGCCATTCAGACGCACAATCATCAGGCTGCCATCCGGCAAGGTAACGCTGGAGAACGTCGGCTTGTCCTTGGCAGCCGGCTTCGGCATACGGAACAGTGCCTGCAGCACAGCCGGATCAACCCCTTCCTGACCACGGGTGGCCGCTTCGGTGATCTTCCAGTTCTGGCCATCGATGGCCTTGTCCAGCGGCGCCTTGCCGTCGCGCAGATCAGCGATCAGCTTCTCGGCACGGGTCTTGGCCTCGGCACTGGCATGCTCCTTGGTCAACTGAGTGCGGATCGCCGCGCTCACGCTTTCCAGTGGCAATTGCGCAGGCTTGAGATGCTCCTTGGCGCGCAGCACGATCACGGTTTCCGGGTCCAGCTCGATGGCGGTGCTGTTGGCACCTTCATCAATCACTTCCGGACTGAACGCGGCAGTGACCACGGCACGGTTGGCTGCAACACCTTCGCCACCTTCACGGCCGAACGGCTTGGAAGTGTGCACAGTCAGTTTCAGATCCGCTGCTGGCTGCGCCAGGTCAGAAGCTTCGAACGCCGAGTCTTCCAGTTGTTTGGTCGCCTCAACAAAACGCTGCTCGACCTGAGCGGCTTTCAGCTCGCGGGTCAGCTTGTCTTTCAGGCTGGCCAGGGTCGGCACTTCAGGCGCTTCCACGCCCAACAGCTTGATCAGGTGATAACCGAAGTCGGTACGAATCGGCTCGGACACCTGGTCTTTCGACAAGGAGTACAGCGCTTTTTCGAAAGCCGGGTCGTAAACGCCAGGACCGGCATAACCAAGGTCACCACCATTGTTGGCGGAACCCGGATCCTGCGAGAACTCCTTGGCCAACGCTTCGAACTTCTCGCCCTTGGCCAGACGCGCCTGGACTTCGTCGATCTTCGCCTTTGCCTGCGCTTCGGTAGTCTTGTCGTTCACTTCGATGAGGATGTGCGCGGCACGACGCTGTTCCGACAGGTTGGCGATCTCTTTCTGGTAAGCCGCCTCAAGATCTTCATCCTTGACCGCAACCTGATCGAAGAACGACGATTTCTTCAGCTCGACGTAATCGATGATCACCTGATCCGGCGTCATGAATTCCTTGGCGTGCTCGTCGTAGTAAGCCTTGACCTCGTCATCGGTCAGCTTGACCGCAGCCGGGTCGGCCTTGACGTTAAGAGTGGCGAAATCACGGGTCTGTTTTTCCAGACGGGCAAAAGCCAGCACTTCGGCGTCGGTGACGAAACCGCTGCCGGCAACACCAGCGCGCAACTGGCCGATAAGCATTTCCTGAGCCAGCATCTGACGGAACTGCATGCGGCTGTAGCCCAGTTGACGGATCACCTGGTCGAAGCGCTCGGAGCTGAACTTGCCGTCGACCTGGAATTCAGGCGTCTGCAGGATCACTTGATCCAGCGCGGCTTCGGAGAACGAGAACTTCGCCTGTTCGGCGCCTTGCAGCAGCAACTTGCGGTCGATCAGGCCTTTGAGCGCCGATTCGCGCAGCATTTTTTCGTCGAGCAAGGACGCATCGAAGTCCTTGCCCAGCTGTTGCATCAGCTGACGGCGTTGCATATCAACGGCCTGGCTCAGCTCGTTCTGGCTGATTTCGTCACCGTTGACCTTGGCCGCCTCGTTCTTGTGAGTCGTGGCCTGGAAAATGGCATCGAAACCGGTCAGGGCCATCAGTGCAACGATGACCCCGATAATGGTCTTGGCAATCCAGCCTTGTGAATTGTCCCTGATATTTTGCAGCATGCGTCCCCCAGAAACGGTTGAACTTCAATTTAGGCAACCGTGGAGCGTGGGTAGAATCCGGATAGAAGAAAGGCGCATCCGAGGATGCGCCTTCTCGTAACTGGCGGAGCGGACAGGGCTCGAACCCTCGATCCCGGCGTTACAGGTGCCTGTTCCAGCCACCTGCTCTACCGCTCCGCTGCCAAGTCAGGCTTGACCCCGACCCGGATGGGTAAAAACCTGGAAACTCAGTTAACAGCTTCTTTCAGCGCTTTACCGGCTTTGAAACCTGGCTTCTTGGCAGCCGGGATTTCCAGAGACTTGCCAGTTTGCGGGTTGCGACCGGTACGAGCCGGACGGTCAGTCACGGAGAAAGTACCGAAACCAACCAGAACAACGGAGTCGCCAGCCTTCAGAGCGCCAGTGACGGATTCGATTACAGCGTCCAGCGCACGGCCAGCAGCAGCTTTCGGGATATCAGCGGATGCAGCGATAGCATCAATCAGTTCCGACTTGTTCACTCTAAGTCCCCTTATATCTATTTTGAGATGTTTCTAAGTTTTTTGGTGAAAGCAAAAACGAGTGCTGAATGGCCTACAGACACTTAAGAGCCGCTTTATAACAAGGGCTCTAAAATGCTGTCAAGGAAAGCCCCCCAGGCTAAAACGTATTAATGCGTGCTAATTCTTTCCTTGGCATCAGACTCGCGTTTTTCGTCCTTGGCAACTATCTCCGGAGCCACATCCGGCAAGGGCTCCGGCGCGTATTGCAGCGCAATTTGCAGGACCTCGTCAATCCATTTAACCGGCTTGATCTGCAGATCCTGCTTGATATTGTCAGGAATCTCCTTCAGATCGCGGACGTTTTCTTCCGGAATAATCACAATCTTGATTCCGCCGCGGTGAGCCGCCAGCAGTTTTTCTTTCAAACCGCCAATTGCCAGCACTTGCCCACGCAGAGTGATCTCACCGGTCATGGCGACATCGGCGCGCACCGGAATACCGGTCAATGCCGAAACCAACGCCGTGCACATACCGACGCCAGCACTTGGGCCGTCTTTCGGCGTAGCACCTTCCGGCATGTGAATGTGCGTGTCGCGCTTCTCGTGGAAGTCCAGCGGGATGCCCAGGCTCTTGGCGCGGCTGCGCACAACGGTCTGTGCGGCAGTGATCGATTCGACCATCACATCACCGAGCGAACCGGTCTTGATCAGTTGACCTTTACCCGGAATCACTGCGGCTTCGATAGTCAGCAATTCACCGCCAACCTGAGTCCACGCCAGGCCAGTCACCTGCCCCACCTGATCCTGCTGCTCGGCCAGGCCGTAGCGGAACTTGCGCACGCCGAGGAAATGCTCGAGCAGGTCAGCTGTCACTTTTACCGAGAAGCGTTTTTCCAGCGCATGCTCTTTGACTGCCTTGCGGCAGACCTTGGCGATCTGTCGCTCGAGGCCCCGCACGCCCGCTTCACGGGTGTAATAACGGATGATGTCGCGAATCGCTTCCTCATCGAACTCCAGCTCGCCCTTCTTCAGACCATTGGCGGCGATCTGTTTCGGCGAGAGGTATTTCACAGCGATGTTGATCTTCTCGTCTTCGGTGTAACCCGGCAGACGGATGACTTCCATCCGGTCCAGCAGCGCTGGCGGGATGTTCATCGAGTTCGAGGTGCACAGGAACATCACATCGGACAGGTCGTAATCGACTTCAAGATAGTGATCGTTGAAGTTGTGGTTTTGCTCGGGATCGAGCACTTCCAGCAACGCCGAAGCCGGGTCGCCACGCATGTCGCTGCCCATCTTGTCGATTTCATCGAGCAGGAACAGCGGGTTGCGTACGCCCACTTTTGTCATCTTTTGAATCAATCTTCCCGGCATCGAACCAATGTAGGTCCGGCGGTGACCACGAATTTCCGCTTCGTCACGCACGCCGCCCAAGGCCATACGTACGAATTTGCGATTGGTGGCATGGGCAATCGATTCCGCCAGCGAGGTTTTACCCACACCTGGAGGACCGACCAGGCACAACACCGGACCACGGATTTTCTTCACGCGCTTCTGCACGGCGAGGTATTCAAGGATGCGCTCCTTGACCTCTTCGAGGCCGTAGTGATCGGCGTCGAGAATGTCTTCTGCACGGGCCAGGTCGAGGCGTACTTTGCTCTGCGCCTTCCACGGCACCTGCACCAGCCAGTCGATGTAGGAACGCACCACAGTGGCTTCAGCTGACATCGGCGACATCTGCTTGAGCTTGTTCAGCTCAGCGGTGGCCTTGGCCAGCGCGTCTTTCGGCAGGCCGGCAGCATCGATGCGCTTTTTCAGCTCTTCGATTTCGTTGTGGCCTTCGTCGCCGTCACCGAGTTCTTTCTGAATGGCCTTCATCTGCTCATTCAGGTAGTACTCGCGCTGGCTGCGCTCCATTTGCTTTTTGACGCGACCGCGAATGCGTTTTTCAACCTGGAGCAGGTCGATTTCGGCATCCAGCAGCGCCAGCACGTGCTCGACACGCGCCGACAGATCGATGATCTCGAGGATTTCCTGCTTCTGCTCGATTTTCAGCGCCATGTGCGCGGCCATGGTGTCGACCAGACGACCGGGCTCATCGATGCTGTTGAGCGACGACAGGACTTCAGCCGGAACCTTCTTGCCCAGCTGAACGTATTGTTCGAACTGCGACAGCAGCGTGCGCACGAAGACTTCCGACTCGCGCTCGGCGGCGTCGACTTCTTCGATCAGAGAAACTTCGGCGCGGCAGTGGCCATCGACTTCGCTGAAGCGCTCGACAGTACCACGCTGCTCGCCTTCGACCAGAACCTTGACGGTGCCATCAGGCAGCTTCAGCAGTTGCAGTACCGTGGCAATCGTACCTACGCGATAGAGAGCGTCTTCACCGGGATCATCGTCAGCCGGGTTTCTCTGGGCCAGCAGCAGAATCTGCTTGTCACCCGTCATCGCTGCCTCGAGGGCTTCGATGGATTTCTCGCGCCCCACGAACAGCGGGATAACCATGTGCGGATAAACCACGACATCACGCAATGGCAGGAGAGGCAATTCGATGGTTGTCTTCATGATTTCGCCTCTACGGCGGCCGTATGGCCGTAATCAGATGGAATTAAGCTTGAAACCAAGATGGGGGCTGCCTCGAAAAAAAACAAGCGCAAAGCGGAGGTAAAAAACGACTTAAAAAAAAGAGGCCCGAAGGCCCCTTCTTTGCTGCGGCGCTGTGAACGCTTACGCGTCCGGCGCTGCCTTGGCCGTCGGCTCACTGTTTTCGTAGATATACAGTGGCTTGGACTTGCCTTCGATCACGCTTTCATCGATCACGACTTTGCTCACCTCGGACTGCGAGGGGATTTCATACATCGTGTCGAGCAATACACCTTCGAGAATCGAACGCAGGCCACGGGCACCGGTTTTACGTTCCAGAGCACGCTTGGCGACCGATTTCAGCGCGTCGGAACGGAATTCCAGATCCACGCCTTCCATCTCGAACAGCTTGGCATACTGTTTGGTCAGAGCATTTTTCGGCTCGGTGAGGATTTGCATCAGCGCAGCCTCGTCGAGCTCATCCAGTGTCGCCAGGACCGGCAGACGACCGACGAATTCCGGGATCAGACCGAACTTGACCAGATCGTCAGGCTCGACTTCACGCAGGGATTCACCAACCTTCTTGCCTTCTTCCTTGCTGCGCACTTCGGCGTTGAAGCCGATGCCGCCTTTGGTGGAACGGTTCTGAATGACCTTTTCCAGGCCGGAGAACGCACCACCGCAGATGAACAGGATGTTACGGGTGTCGACCTGCAGGAATTCCTGCTGCGGATGCTTGCGGCCACCTTGCGGCGGTACCGAAGCGACCGTGCCTTCGATCAACTTGAGCAAGGCCTGCTGCACGCCTTCACCGGAAACATCACGGGTGATCGACGGGTTGTCGGACTTGCGGGAAATCTTGTCGATTTCGTCGATGTAGACAATGCCCATCTGGGCTTTCTCTACGTCGTAATCGCACTTCTGCAGCAGCTTCTGAATGATGTTCTCGACATCTTCACCCACGTAACCGGCCTCAGTGAGGGTGGTTGCGTCGGCAATGGTGAACGGAACGTTCAGCAAGCGGGCCAGTGTTTCGGCCAGCAGGGTTTTACCGGAGCCTGTCGGGCCGATCAGCAGAATGTTGCTCTTGCCGAGTTCGACGTCGTCAGCCTTTTTGTCACGCTGGTTCAGGCGCTTGTAGTGGTTGTACACCGCTACGGCCAAAACCTTTTTCGCACGCTCCTGACCAATGACGTACTGGTCAAGGATGCCGCTGATTTCTTTAGGCGAAGGCAATTTATGCGCGCTGCTTTCGGCCTGTGCTTCCTGCACCTCCTCGCGGATGATGTCATTGCACAGGTCGACGCACTCGTCGCAGATAAAGACCGAGGGGCCGGCAATCAATTTGCGCACTTCATGCTGGCTTTTGCCACAGAAGGAGCAATAGAGCAGCTTGCCGTTGTCCTCGCCGTTGCGGGTGTCAGTCATTCGTTCGATCCAAATCCGATAGGCTTGCAACACAAGATGAAGGCTATTGCGGGCTTTTTCAAGCCCGCCGCTGATCGGACATGCCGATCAGGCCTGTTTTGCGCTGCTTATATTAAGCTGGACGCTGGTTGATCACTTCGTCGATCAGGCCGTATTCCTTCGCAGCTTCAGCACTCATGAAGTTGTCGCGATTGGTATCGCGCTCGATTTCTTCCAGAGTACGGCCGCTGTGCTTGGCCATCAGCATGTTCAGACGCTCGCGGATGAAGAGGATTTCCTTGGCGTGGATTTCGATGTCCGACGCCTGGCCCTGGAAACCGCCCAGTGGCTGGTGAATCATCACGCGCGAGTTCGGCAGGCAGAAACGCTTGCCCGGTGCACCTGCGGTAAGCAGGAATGCGCCCATGCTGCACGCCTGACCGATGCAGGTGGTCGACACGTTCGGCTTGATGAACTGCATGGTGTCGTAGATCGACATGCCGGCAGTCACCGAACCGCCCGGCGAGTTGATGTACAGATGGATGTCCTTGTCCGGGTTTTCCGCTTCAAGGAACAGCAGTTGCGCACAGATCAGGTTGGCCATGTAGTCCTCTACCGGGCCCACCAGAAAGATCACTCGCTCCTTGAGCAGGCGCGAGTAGATGTCGTAGGCGCGTTCGCCACGAGCGGACTGCTCGACAACCATCGGGACCAGGCCGCCGGCGGCCTGGATATCAGAGTTCTGCTGAATATAAGAATTACGGAACATGCTCTGCAGTCGCTCCCAAATAGTTATGTCTTGAATACGCATAAGCCAGCTCGAGAGCTGGCTTATGGTGTGCACTTCTAACGCAAAATCAATCAGTCGGCTGCTGGAGCTTCTACCGGCTTGACTGCTTCTTCGTAGGAGACCGATTTGTCGGTCACACTAGCTTTCTGCAGAACAGTATCCACAACTTGTTCTTCCAGCACAACCGAACGTACTTCGTTCAGTTGCTGCTCGTTTTTGTAGTACCACGACACGACCTGCTCTGGCTCCTGGTAAGCGGAAGCCATTTCCTGAATCATTTCGCGAACGCGAGCTTCATCAGGCTTGAGGTCGAACTGCTTGACTACTTCAGCAACGATCAGGCCCAGCACGACGCGGCGCTTGGCTTGCTCTTCGAACAGCTCGGCCGGCAGTTGGTCTGGCTTGATGTTGCCGCCGAACTGCTGAACAGCCTGCACGCGCAGACGGTCAACTTCGTTGGACAGCAGAGCCTTTGGCACTTCGATCGGGTTGGTGGCCAGCAGACCGTCCATTACCTGATTCTTGACCTTGGATTTGATTGCCTGACGCAGTTCACGCTCCATGTTCTTGCGAACTTCGGTGCGGAAGCCGTCGATGCCGCTTTCCTTGATGCCGAATTGAGCGAAGAACTCTTCGTTCAGCTCAGGCAGCTTAGGCTCGGACACAGTGTTGACGGTCACGGTGAACTCGGCGGTTTTGCCAGCCAGGTCCAGGTTCTGATAGTCCTCAGGGAAGGTCAGGTTCAGAACGCGTTCTTCGCCGGCTTTAGCGCCAACCAGGCCTTCTTCGAAGCCCGGGATCATACGGCCGGAGCCCAGTACCAGCTGAGTGCCCTTGGCGGAGCCGCCAGCGAATACTTCGCCGTCAACCTTGCCAACGAAATCGATGTTCAACTGGTCTTCGTTCTGGGCAGCACGGTCGGCCACTTCGAAACGGGTGTTCTGCTTGCGCAGGATGTCGAGCATCTTGTCCAGATCAGCGTCAGCCACTTCAGCACTCAGACGCTCAACGGTGATGCCTTCGAAGCCAGCAACGGTGAACTCAGGAAAGACTTCGAATACAGCAACGTATTCCAGATCCTTGCCCGCTTCGAGCGACTTTGGCTCGATCGAAGGCGAACCGGCAGGGTTGAGCTTCTGCTCGACCACAGCTTCGTAGAAGGAAGACTGGATGACGTCGCCTACCGCTTCCTGACGCGCATCAGCACCGAAACGGCGCTTGATTTCGCTCATTGGCACTTTGCCTGGACGGAAGCCAGCAATTTTGGCCTTTTGGGCAGTCTGCTGCAGACGCTTGTTGACCTGAGTCTCGATGCGCTCTGCCGGCACGGTGACGCTCATGCGGCGCTCGAGAGCAGTAGTATTTTCAACAGAAACTTGCATGGATATTCCTCGTTGCACAGACGTTAGCCGGCCGTTTCCGACCCCAGAATCAAGGGCATGCATTCTAGTGGGTCAAACTCAAGAAGTCACCCTACTGGAAACGGGTAAAAAAACAGCAGGCAATTTATAGGGAGCGCCGCACGAATGCCGTGCACTCCACTGGCGAATACAAGCGATCACGTCAGGGCTCTGCAGCAACGCTTCTATATATAGAAGCAACTATCAGATACGCCCCGACAGGCGTTCCGGCCAAACCGGAACGACGAGCAGTTCAGCGTCATCCGATCCTTTAAAAGCGATGAAGTGCCCTGCCCTGCGCTGCGAAATCGGCCGTGGCCGGATTTCGAAACCGCTAAAACAAAAAAGGCGCCAGACTGTTAAATCTGGCGCCTTTCGAAATATGGGGTGGACGATGGGGATCGAACCCACGACAACGGGAGTCACAATCCCGTGCTCTACCAACTGAGCTACGCCCACCATATTGCGTAACAAAAAAGCCAAACAACTTCTTTGTCGAAACTTCATCAGGCCCTAGGCACAGGTGAAGCTTTATTTGGTGCGGATGAAGAGACTCGAACTCTTACGCCTCGCGGCGCTGGAACCTAAATCCAGTGTGTCTACCAATTCCACCACATCCGCGGATGAAGCTTTTAAAGCAAAGGCGCCAGACCGTTAAATCTGGCGCCTTTCGAAATATGGGGTGGACGATGGGGATCGAACCCACGACAACGGGAGTCACAATCCCGTGCTCTACCAACTGAGCTACGCCCACCATATCGCGTTACTTGTGCCAAAGCTGCCTAATGGCGCACCCGGCAGGACTCGAACCTGCGACCATCCGCTTAGAAGGCGGATGCTCTATCCAGCTGAGCTACGGGCGCCTTGTTAATCTGTACTCTTAAAGGACTACAAACTAAGTGCTTTCCAGTGTCGCAGAACCTTGATTCCGCTTCACCTTCTTAACCAGTGCTAGGCTGTGCCCGACAAGTGCGACGAATAGTATAGAGGGCTCCAAAGGTCGTCAAATCCTTTTTGAAAAAAATTCATTTAATTAAAGGAGTTAGAGGAATTTGCTGACCAAGCGCCTTTGCCCTCACCGCTCGACATGCGAGAATGCGTTCTCATTTTTTCCCCTCTCGATGGTTAATCACGCGCAATGACTGCACAACTAATCGACGGCAAATCGATCGCCGCCAGCCTGCGCCAGCAGATCGCCCAACGAGTTGCCGAGCGTCGCCAGCAAGGCCTGCGCACCCCCGGCCTCGCGGTGATCCTGGTCGGCAGCGATCCTGCCTCTCAGGTTTATGTCTCGCACAAGCGTAAAGACTGTGAAGAGGTTGGCTTCCTCTCTCAAGCCTACGACCTGCCCTCCGACACCACTCAGGACGCCCTGACCGATCTGATCGATCGCCTCAACGACGATCCGGCTATCGACGGCGTGCTCCTGCAGTTGCCTCTGCCCGAACATCTCGACGCGTCCAAGCTGCTGGAACGCATCCGCCCGGACAAAGACGTCGACGGCTTCCACCCGTACAACGTCGGTCGCCTGGCCCAGCGCATCCCGCTGCTGCGCCCCTGCACCCCGAAAGGCATCATGACCTTGCTGGAAAGCACTGGCGCTGATCTTTACGGGATGGACGCGGTAGTCGTGGGCGCCTCCAATATCGTCGGTCGCCCGATGGCCATGGAATTGCTGCTGGCCGGCTGCACCGTCACTGTGACTCACCGCTTCACCAAGGATCTGGCGGGCCACGTCGGCCGCGCTGATCTGGTGGTCGTTGCCGCCGGCAAGCCGGGCCTGGTCAAGGGCGAGTGGATCAAGGAAGGCGCGATCGTGATCGACGTCGGCATCAACCGTCAGGACGACGGCAAACTGGTCGGTGACGTTGTCTACGAAACCGCCCTGCCCCGCGCCGGCTGGATCACCCCGGTACCGGGCGGCGTTGGCCCGATGACCCGCGCCTGCCTGCTGGAAAACACGCTCTACGCCGCAGAAACACTGCACGTCTGATCGAATTTTTCCGCTGCACCAGAACCCCGCCTCGTGCGGGGTTTTTAGTGCCTGAGAAAAAACTTCAACCGTTCGCCGGAAACCGCTCTTTTTACAGGCCTTTTCACGAGATTTTCAGGTCTTACAAACAACCATCGACAGTTCTTCAGCCATACTCCTAAAATGCGCCGGTTTTGAGAAATAACCCGTTACAAACTAACGGTATATCCAACCTTTTAGAGTTCGCCCGCGTGAAAATTCGTCTCTCGATTCTGAGCCTGTTGTTTGCTGTTACAGGCACATTCATCACGCCAACGATCAACGCTGCGGAAACCACCGCTGCTCCACGTGACGCTTCGACATTGAAGATCGCGTCTGGCAGCGCCCTGCTCATGGATATGCAGACCAACAAAGTCATTTATTCCAGCAACCCTGACGTGATCGTACCGATCGCTTCCGTCAGCAAGCTGATGACTGGCCTTGTCGTGGTGGAAGCTCGACAGAACATGGACGAATGGATCGATGTCGATATCAGGAACACCCCGGAAATGAAGGGTGTGTTCTCCCGCGTCAAACTCAAGAGTGAGCTGCCTCGCCGCGAGATGCTGCTGATCGCCTTGATGTCTTCGGAAAACCGTGCCGCCGCCAGCCTCGCGCACCACTATCCAGGTGGCTACGCTGCTTTTATCGCGGCAATGAACGCCAAGGCCAAGGCGCTGGGCATGACCAGCACGCACTTTGTCGAGCCGACCGGGCTGTCAGAGCGCAACGTTTCCACCGCCCGCGACCTGAGCAAATTGCTGGTGGCCGCGCACAAGCAACCGCTTCTGGTGCAACTGACCACCACCAAGGAAAAGACCGTGGCGTTCCGCAAGCCCAACTACACCTTGGGCTTCCGCAATACCGACCACTTGGTCAATAAGGCCGATTGGGACATCAAGATTACCAAGACCGGTTTTACCAACCCGGCCGGCCATTGCCTGGTGCTGGTGACGAAGATGGGCAACCGTCCGGTCGCCCTGGTGATTCTCGATGCGTTCGGCAAATACACGCATTTTGCCGACGCCAGCCGTATCCGCAGCTGGGTGGAAACCGGGCGCAGCGCCAACGTGCCTGCCGTGGCACAGCAATACAAAGCCGACAAGAACCTCAAGAGCCGTCAGAGCGGCGTGGTCGAAGCGGCAAAGTAGATCCGGCAATCATGAAGAAGCCCCGAATGTTCGGGGCTTTTTTTCGTCTGCGCGTCAGTCGTTGGGCAGTGGCATCTTGTCGTCATCAGGAATGCCATCGCCCGAGCTCGGCTCTGGCGAAACGTCCGGCGTCAGCACATTTGGCCGCGCCATCGGGTCGCGCATCGGGCTGTCCGGGTCCAGCACCGGATCAACCTCCGGCTCCGGCGTGGTCGGTACGCTGTCAGGTTTGTGGTCATCGAAGCTTGAATCGGTACTCATACGCACCTCACATCAAGGTTTCAGATCGGCTAACGGATCATAGGGCTTGGCCGGTTTCTTCGGATCTTCACCGGGCTCGACATCCTGCGGGGCCTTAGCCGGACCGACCGGATCAACTTGCGGATCCTCGAGGTCCGGCGAATCCGGATCGAAGCCCAGATCATCGCCCGAGGAATGTTCGGACGAGTGTGGGCCTTTCGGGGTTTGGGAATCTGCCATGTTGCCTCCTTGATTCACCCGCGAAGCACGGGCATTAATCTTCAGAGGCTGGCCGGGCGCAGTCGTGCCCGGCAGATGACGAACGGAGGTCTATTGCGCCGCGAGGGCCTTACGCGCCTGCGCCGCAGCGTTTTCTTCACCGGCCTGCGCCAGCTCATCGGCGGCTTTCAGCCAACGGGAGGGGTCGACAGATGCCGGAATCTGCGACGGTTTCTGAATGAGAATTGCCCAGCCACCGGCCTTTTCGAGCGCTGATTCAAAGCTGCCGAAGTCCATCAACTGCCGACGATTCATGCCGGCGCGCAGCAGGACCTTCTGTTTGTTGCGGTCGTAGCCGGACAGGATCGCGTAACGCGGCTCGGCCCAGAATGCCGAACCTTCACTGAAACGCACCATGACCGGGTAGCCCGCCGCGACCTGGGTCAGCAAGGCTGGCAGCTGGCTGTCGAGCGGATAAACCACCAGGCCATATTCGCGGGCGAGGTTCTGCATGTTCTGCTGCAGCTTGTCCTCAGCCCCCGGCAAGTGCAGCGGTTTTTCCAGAAGGCCCGGGGTGATGACGATGCCTTGTTGCGACAGCAGACTGGCCAGCACCTGTGGCCCACTCTGGTTGGCTTCGCCACGATAGAAGGTGCCGCTGAGTTCAACTCGCTCTGGCAAGCGTTTGACTTCTGGCGCTACGTTGCCCGCACATCCGCTCAGCACCACCGCGCAAGCGCCGGCAAGCAACGCTCCACGCACTCGAGAAAATACCTGAACCATCGTCACTCTCTTCCAGACGCCGGTCATCGTGTTCCGGCAACGCCAGCGATCATAGAGCCGCACCCGCCTGCGGTATAGCCTTAAACCGCAGAGCGGGCGATTGCATAGAGCAAACTGATTGGTCACTAACGACCTTTGGTCAATAGCTTGAAACACCCCATTGACTAGACTGTCACTGAAATAGAGCGAATTGCGAAAAGCGAGCGCCCGACGCAGGGCGAAGAGGAGGCACCAATGAGCCTGACCATGACCATCGTGATGTTGATAGCCGGCTGGCTGGCCGTGGCGACTGCCATGTTGTGGGGTGTGCTGCGGATTTCGCGGCGGCATCATCCGGTGCAGACGATGCCGGTTGAGAAAACAGAGAAGCATCCAGTGCGGCACGCTGCTGCGCATTGAAGATCAAGAGCCCCTCACCCTAGCCCTCTCCCGGAGGGAGAGGGAACTGACCGGCCCCCTCTCCCTCGGGAGAGAGCTGGGCGGGCGGCGTTCCGATGAGGGACAAGCCCTAAACCATACCCCCAACATCAAAGCGAAAAAAAACCGCCTGAGCTCAACCAGCCCAGGCGGTTTTTTGTGTTCTCAGCAATTACGCCTGCTGAGCAACCTTCTTCTGCTTCGCCCGGCGCGACAGCATGTTCAACACTTCGATACCGGCCGAGAACGCCATGGCCGCGTACACATAACCTTTCGGTACGTGGGCGCCGAAGCCCTCAGCGATCAGCGTCATGCCGATCATGATCAGGAAGCCCAGCGCCAGCATGACCACCGTCGGGTTATCGTTGATGAACTTGGCCAGCGGATCAGCCGCGAGCAGCATCACCAGCACCGACACCACCACCGCGATGATCATGATCGGCAAGTGTTCGGTCATGCCGACAGCGGTAATGATGCTGTCGATCGAGAACACCATGTCGAGCATCAGGATCTGACCGATGGCCGCGGCAAAACCCAGGGTTACGGTCGAAGTCGCGGTCTTCGGGTCTTCCGGCGACGGGTCCATGCTGTGATGGATCTCGGTCGTGGCCTTCCACACCAGGAACAGGCCACCGGCGATCAGGATCATGTCCTTCCAGGAGAACGCCTGGCCAAGGATTTCGATCACAGGCTCGGTCAACTGCACGATGAACGCGATGGTGCTCAACAGGGCCAGACGCAGAATCAGGGCCATGCCGATACCGATACGACGCGCCTTCTGCCGATGCTGTTCGGGCAATTTGTTGGTCAGGATCGAAATAAAGATCAGGTTATCGATGCCGAGCACGATTTCCATTACCACCAGTGTGGCCAAAGCAACCCAAGCGGTGGGGCTGGCGGCGAGTTCTAACAGATATTCCATGGGTCAGTCCTGACTCTGTGTAAGACGGTTTAGATGGTCTTGGAGGAAGATTCGGATTCTTCCGCTTGTTTTTCCGGTGTTTCTTTTTTCTCGATCAAACCACCAGTGGCATCGCTGAGCGCTTGCTCAGCGGCTTTATGGGTGTCGTCGATTGCTTGTTTGGCGGTTTCAGCCGCCGCGCCCATCAGTTGTTGGGCGCTTTTTTCCGCCTGATCACAACCGGCCAGAACCAGTAAAGACGCAAACATCACTGCGGGAAATGTGTATTTCATAAGGTTTCCTTCGAATGAACAGACAGGCGCACACACCGGCCGTCGATGGCTGGGCATTCTAGGGAGATGAACACTTCAGGAAAATTCGTATTTTTAGCGGCTATACTTCGGTTTTCACGAAGTGGCCATCACTATGCTCAATTACCGACAACTGCATTACTTCTGGGTTGTAGCCAAAACCGGCAGCATCGTCCGGGCGTGCGAGCAGCTGAACCTGACGCCACAGACGATCAGCGGACAGATTTCACTGCTCGAACAAACCTATGGCGTGGAATTGTTTCGCCGGGTTGGCCGACAGCTGGAGCTCACGGAAGCCGGGCGCCAGGCCCTGCCCTACGCCGAGCAGATGTTTCAACTGGGCGGCGAGCTGGAGCTGATGCTGCGAGCGCAGCCCAACGAGCAGCAGATCCTCTTTCGCGTCGGCGTGGCCGACGTGGTGCCCAAATCCATTGTTTATCGCCTGATCGCGCCGACCATGGAATTGAGCGAGCCGCTGCGCATCACCTGTCGCGAAGACAAACTCGAACGTCTGCTCGCTGATCTGGCCATCCAGCGTCTGGATCTGGTGATTTCCGACAGCCCGATGCCTTCGCATCTGGACATCAAAGGCTACAGCCAGAAGCTCGGTGAATGCGGGATCAGCTTCTTCGCCACCGCCGAACTTGCCGCGCAGTATGGCCAGGATTTCCCGCGCAGCCTGCACGGCGCACCGCTGCTGATTCCCGGCGCGGAAACCGTGGTGCGCAGCCGTTTGCAGCGCTGGTTCGCCGAACAGCAGATCCAGCCGCAGATTGTCGGCGAATTCGATGACAGCGCTTTGATGCAGGCCTTCGGCCAATCCGGCAGCGGGATCTTTATCGGCCCGAGCGTGATTGCCGAGGAAGTGAAGCGCCAGTACGGCGTCGAGCTGATCGGCCAGACCGACGCGGTGAGCGAGTCGTTCTATGCCATTTCGGTGGAACGCAAGGTCAAGCACCCTGGCATCGTAGCGATTACCGAGGGTGCCCGACGCGAGCTGTTTACCGGGTTATGAAGCGCAGACTTCCCGCGGCTTGAGCGTCATCAGCACCATGGCGAGGAACACCGACAGCAAAATGAAGCCTGCAGCGGCAAAGCCAAGGAAGCCCAGCCCGGCACTGTCGATCACCCGGCCGCCGACCATCGCGCCCAGGCCGATGCCGAGATTGGCCCCGGCGATGTTCAGTGACGCGGCAAAGGCCGGCGCTTCCGGCGCGGCTTTCATCAGGCGCACATGGCTGACCAGGAACAGCGCCGCCTGAGTCACGCCCCAGATGCCCATCGCCACCGCCAGGCCGACTGGCGAATGAATGTTCGGCACCAGCGAAACCATACCGGCGATCATGAACGCACAGAACAACACCGACGCCCCCAGCGGATGCCGATCCACCGCACGCCCGCCAAGCGAGTTGCCGATCAGCCCGACTGCGCCAAACGCCATCAGGCACCAGCCGACCACGGTGCCGTTGAATCCGGCAAGTCGTTCGAGGATGTCAGCAAGGTAGGTGTAAGCGGTGAACATGCCGCTGAACACCAGAATCGACAACAAGATATGGCCGAGCATCAGCGGGCTGCGCAGGATCTTGAACTGCGAACGGAAGCTGACCTGATGCTGGTGCAGACTGGTTTTCGGCAGATAGACAAACAGCAGCAAGGCTTTGGCAAACGCGATCAACGCCAGAATGCCGAATGCGCTGCGCCAGCCGAACGCATCGGAAATCAACGTACCGACCGGAATGCCGAACACCGTGGCGCAGACGATACCGAAGCCGATCTTGGCGATGGCGCGGCCGGCGAAATCCGGGCCGACGATGTCCACCGCCGTCTCACTGGCCAAGGCCCAGAACACCGGCAAACCCAACGCCGGAATCAACCGTGCGATGGCCATCACCCAGATATTCGGCGCCAACGCTGCAACGGTGTTGGCCAGACCGAACATGATCAGAATGCTGATAAACAGTTTGCGCCGTTCGAATCGGGCGAAATACGCGGTCAGGAATGGGCCGAACAGCGCCACGGTAAAGGCAAACAAGGTCACCAGCAGCCCGGCTTGCGGGATGCTGACTTCGAGGTCTCGGGCGATCGCCGGCAACAGGCCGACAATGACGAATTCCGTGGTCAGCACCGTGAACCCGGCGGCGGACAACAGAAGAATAGGCAACAGCATGCGCAACTCCAGCAAAACGACGACACCAGCGATGACCCGGAGGCCCGCTGGCAGAACTTGAAAATGAGGATGGCGAAGCTTAACAGACTGCGTCCGCACTGAGTTGCCCAAAACTGCCGATCTGCCGGGCCGATCCGGTGGCAGATCGTCACAGGCCTGAAGGTTCACGCCTACGCTGTGATAAAGTCCGCGCCCTGAAAATCGTACAGCTGTTCAACGTGCCGTTTGGCGGCGTTGATGTCACTTCGACAGGCGTTTCGTGACTGCCCACGACGCTTCGCACCCTATAAAAAACAGAGATGCCGCTATGACCGCTTCATCCCCTTCGTTACTGCAACGCCTGAAACGCCTGAGTCTGGTCAGCCAGATCGTCATTGGTCTGATCGCCGGTATTGCCCTGGCCCTGATTGCACCGGAGCTGGCGAAGTCCACCGCGTTCATCGGCAAGGTGTTTGTCTCGGCGTTGAAAGCCGTGGCGCCGATTCTGGTGTTCGTGCTGGTGATGGCCTCGATCGCCAACCACAAGCACGGTCAGGAAACCCACATCCGCCCGATCCTGTTCCTCTACCTGCTGGGTACATTCAGCGCTGCGGTGGTGGCCGTGGTCGCCAGCATGGCGTTCCCGTCGAATCTGGTGTTGTCCACCGAAAACGTTGCCGTGACTGCGCCCGGCGGCATCGGCGAAGTCCTGCAAAGCCTGTTGCTGAGCGTCGTCGATAACCCGGTCAGCGCGCTGATGAATGCCAACTTCATCGGCATTCTGGCCTGGGCGATCGGCATGGGCATTGCCATCCGGCATGCCGGCGACACCACCCGCGAGGTACTGGGTGACTTGTCCAATGGCGTCACCGTGATCGTCCGCGTGGTCATTCGCTTCGCGCCGCTGGGCATCTTTGGCCTGGTCGCGTCGACACTGGCCACCTCCGGTTTCGGCGCGCTGCTCGGCTACGCGCACCTGCTGGCGGTGCTGCTGGGCTGCATGCTGTTCGTCGCGCTGGTGATGAACCCGCTGATCGTGTTCTGGAAGCTGCGCCGCAACCCGTACCCGCTGACCCTGATGTGCCTGCGCGAAAGCGGCATCACCGCGTTCTTCACCCGCAGTTCGGCGGCGAACATTCCGGTCAATCTGGAATTGAGCAAGCGCCTGGGTCTGCACGAAGACACCTACTCGGTATCGATCCCGCTGGGTGCGACCATCAACATGGCCGGTGCGGCGATCACCATTACCGTGCTGACCCTGGCGGCGGTGCACACCTTGGGCATCGCTGTGGACATTCCGACCGCAATCCTGCTCAGCGTCGTCGCAGCCATTTGCGCGTGTGGTGCCTCGGGTGTGGCCGGTGGTTCGCTGCTGCTGATTCCGCTGGCGTGCAGCCTGTTCGGCATCCCGAGCGAGATTGCCATGCAGGTCGTGGCGGTGGGCTTCATTATTGGCGTGCTGCAGGATTCGGCGGAGACCGCGCTAAACTCGTCGACTGACGTGCTGTTTACAGCGGCGGCTTGCCTGGGCGAGGAAGAAAAAGCTCAGCGTACGGCGTAACCGCCTTACCTTGTGGGAGCGAGCCTGCTCGCGAAAGGGGCGAGACATTCAGCATTAATATCGCCTGATACGCTGCATTCGCGAGCAGGCTCGCTCCCACAGAAAAACAAAAGCCCGCCAAGGCGCGAACCTTGGTGGGCTTTTTCGTATACGGGTGTTTAGAACGCGCCCATGTAATCGCGCTTGCCCACTTCAACGCCGTTATGACGCAGC
This sequence comes from Pseudomonas sp. 1L-E-NC-VB-C3, assembly GCF_057291535.1. Classification (NCBI taxonomy): domain Bacteria; kingdom Pseudomonadati; phylum Pseudomonadota; class Gammaproteobacteria; order Pseudomonadales; family Pseudomonadaceae; genus Pseudomonas; species Pseudomonas sp. 1L-E-NC-VB-C3. The sequence continues at coordinate 136,615 of NZ_JBXAWD010000005.1, forward strand.
AGCGCGTAGGTGGTGGTGACGTGGAAGAAGAACTGCGGCAAGCCGTAAGTCAGCAGATACGCCTGACCACTGAAGCGCTTCTCTTTCGGCGTGCCCGGACGGGTCACGATTTCGATGCCTTCCTTGCCGTCGATCTGCTCTGGCTTGATCTCGCCAATGAAGGCCAGAACCTTGGTGATCAGCGCTTGCAGTTCGGCAAAGGTAGTTTCAGTGTCGTCGTACTTCGGCAGTTCGACTTCGGCCAGACGCGCCGACACGCCTTTGGCGAAATCCACGGCGATCTGCACCTGACGCACCAGCGGGAACATGTCCGGGTACAGACGCGCTTGCAGGAAGACGCTCTGGTCGATGTTTTTCGCGCTGGCGTGGGCTTCGGCCTTTTTCAGCACATCGCTCAGGGCGTTGAGCATTTGTTGAAAAACCGGGACGGATGCGGCGTACAGTGAAATGGTCATGGCAGTCTCATGTGATGGCTGGGTAATACGTGGTGGCGATTATAGCCATGCTTGATGAGCACACGGCTTGCCTTTTGTTTGGCAAGGATTAGGCTAGGCGGCTTCGACTGCAGAGGGAACGCGCGATGAGCAACGAACAAGAATCCACCTCCGAACAGCCACGGTTAAATGCCACGGAAATCCGCATTCTCGGTGCGCTGATCGAAAAACAGGCCACCAGCCCGGAAACCTATCCGCTGACCCTCAACGCGCTGGTGCTGGCCTGCAATCAGAAAACCAGTCGCGAGCCGGTGATGAACCTCAATCAGGGTCAGGTCGGGCAGAGCCTGCGGGCGCTGGAAGGTCGAGGTTTCACCCGGCTGGTCATGGGCAGCCGTGCCGACCGCTGGGAGCACAAGGTAGACAAGGCGCTGGAGCTGGTGCCGGCACAGGTGATTCTGACTGGCTTGATGTTTCTGCGCGGACCGCAGACCGTCAACGAACTGCTGACCCGCAGCGGGCGCATGCACGAGTTCGAGGACGCCGAGCAGGTGGTTCATCAGCTTGAACGGCTGATCGCACGCGGTCTGGCGGTATTGATTCCGCGTCAGGCCGGGCAGCGTGAGGATCGTTATACCCATGCCCTGGGCGACCCGGCGGATATCGAGGCGATATTGGCGGCGCGGCAAAATCCTGGGGAGCGCTCGAGCGCTGGTGTTTCCCTGGAGCGTATCGAAGAACTGGAAGCGCGGATCGCCGCACTGGAAGAACGCCTGGCCCGCCTCGAATAATCGCAACAGAACCTCTGTGGGAGCGAGCCTGCTCGCGAAAGCGTAGTGTCAGTCACCACGACCTCGAATGACCTGCCGCCTTCGCGAGCAGGCTCGCTCCCACAGGGGACATCTGCGAATTTCAGATGTTATTCCCCATCCCAATAATCCACCCCATCCACCTGCCGCGCGACAGCGACAAAGCCCGAGGCCTTGCCCTCGGCATCCACCGTGAAATTATCCATCACCGCATACTTGTTCGAATCCGGATACTCGCAGATCTCCGGCTGCTGCTGAGTGCTGATCGCCAGATAACGCAGCTCATCCGCGCTGGTATTGATGATCTGGTGAGCCTTTTCCGGTCCTCCCGGTGGGCAGGCGATCACATCACCGGCGCGGATCGGAAAACGCTCACCTCCCAACCGCACCTCGCCCTCCCCGGCCACCACGTAGAACATCTCCTCATTGACCCGATGGCTGTGGAATGGACTGCCGCGCATGCCCGCTGGCAGCGCATACAGGCGATAACCGAGTTTCTGCGCACCCAGTTGCTGGCCGATCCGCGCGATACGCTGCTGATAACGCCCGGCAGTGTCGCCTTCAGGGGCCAGGGCTTCGGGAAGGGCTTCGAGTTCGACCTCGTTCAGGTTGAGGATGGGCGGATGCATGGGCGGCCTCGGTTATGGTTTTTGTGGTGGGCACATCTGTGCGTGCTGGCGAGGATTATAGATAGTGATCCAGAACCGCAGCGCGGCCTTCGCGAGCAGGCTCGCTCCCACATTCAATCGCATTCCAGCTCAACCTGTGGGAGCGAGCCTGCTCGCGAAGAGGCCAGCCCAGCCACTAAAAGATCAATCAGCTACGCGCAAAATCCACCGCCGCCGCAAACTGCGCCTCATTCGGCCGCACCCCGGTGTACAGGACAAACTGCTCCAGCGCCTGAATCGCAATCACCTCAAGCCCGGTGATCACTCGCTTGCCCTCGGCCCGCGCCCGCACAATCAGCGGCGTCTCCGAAGGTATCGCCACCACGTCGAATACGGTCTCAGCCGCTTTGATCACTTCAGGCTCGAACGCCAGTTGCCCCGCCTCCGGCCCGCCGTCCATGCCTACCGGGGTGACATTGATCAGCATCTGCGGGCGCTCGTCACCCAGCTCTGCCTGCCAGCGATAACCCAGCGAATCCGCCAAGGCGCGGCCGGCCCGCTCGTTACGGGCGACAATCAAACCGTTCTTGTAGCCACCATCGCGCAGGGCGCTGGCCACCGCTTTGGCCATGCCGCCGCTGCCGCGCAGGGCGAAGGTCGAATCTTTCGGCACCGCGTGGCTTTCCAGCAATTGCGCGACGGCGATGTAATCGGTGTTGTATGCCTTGAGGTGGCCGCCAGTGTTGACGATGGTGTTGATCGACTGGATCGCCGCCGCCGACGCATCCAGCTCATCGACCAGCGCAATGCAGGCTTCCTTGAACGGCATCGACACGCCGCAGCCACGAATGCCCAGCGCCCGGATGCCACCGACCGCGCCGGTCAGGTCCTGGCTGCTGAACGCCTTGTAGTAGAAGTTCAGGCCCAGCTGTTCATACAAATGGTTGTGAAAACGCAGACCGAAATTCCCCGGCCGCCCCGACAGGGACATGCACAATTGGGTGTCTTTGTTCGGGTTCATCTGCATGAAACTTCTCCTTCAAACGCACTTTCGGATGGACGGGATTGGCCAGCCCACCGGGTTCTGAATCATCATTGCGGCTTGTCTGTGGCGCTGCGCAGCCGGGTAAAGAAGCCGCTACAGACCTTACACAAAATTTACCCAGCGGCTGTGCTGAATTTCGCAAATTTGCTGTCTTAGCTGTATCCCCGCGACAACTGTGGGCCTGACTCAGGCCGCGGCGCCGGGTCGAAGAACCGAGGACTTATCATGATTCGTAAACTTCCCATCATGGCTTTGTTGATTGGCGCACTCGCCGTCACCGGCCAGGCTGAAGCGGGTGGTGGCCATGGCTGGCAGGGCCCTGCAGTGTTTGGCGCGATCGTCGGCTCGGCCATCATCGGCTCGGCACTGATCAACCAGGATCGGCCGGTGTACGTGCAGCAGCAGCCGGTTTATGTTCAGCCGCAACCGGTCTACGTGCAGCAACCGCCGCCACCGGTCTATTACCAGCCGGCGCCGGTGTATGTACAACAACCGGTCTACGTGCAGCCGGCCCCCGTCTATTACGGCCCGCCTCGTGGTTATTACGGTCGCCCCCACGGCTACTACGGCGGCCCGCATGGCTACTACGGCGGTCCACGCTGGTAAGCGCAACACAGAGCCCCGTTTTCAAGCGGGGCTTTTTTATGACCGCTGGTCGGCCAACGTCTGAAAAAATCTCGCCAGGGTCGCTGTGAGAACAGTTTGAGCAGCTAAAGTCGGCATGATGGAATCGACCGTAGAGATTTTTTTCATCAAACGGTCACCGCTTTGTCATGACGGAACCGCAATCTGAATCCGTCCGTAAACAACAGATCGATAACAACAAGGACGACTGTATGCCCACACAAAACCCGCACCGCATCGTCGGTCTGTGCACCTCGAGCAAGGTGTACAGCGCGCTCACCGAGCTCAAGCACCTGGAAGGCCATCGCTGCGCCAAGCTGCTGTCCCTGCTCGCCGAAAACCTCGTGCACAAGGGCCTGCTCAATGAGCGCGAAGTCATGCACATGCTCGATCAAGTGGTCGAATGACGCCAGACCTCACTGGCATCAATGACCACTATCGAAAGCGTTGATTGTCCGTCGTGCCGGCAAATCCCTAAGGTAGCCCCATCAGTTTGATGGAGGTTTTCCCATGGCACAGGTTCAAATCATGTCGGTGATCGGCAGCGCAGTTCCCGCTTCGCTGCGTGCATCCGGTTTGCTCGCTTGCTGGTATCTGGTGCGCGATGGCGAGCCGATCAGCGGCCCGCTCACCTCGTTACCAGCGGCGCAGGCCTTGTCGCAACAGGTCGCCAGCAGCACGTTTCACGCTTAGGGCAGTTGCACCTTGGGCTTGGTCTCGACGAACAGCGCCCAGCTCGACAGGAACAATGCGGCAATCAGCGGCCCGATCACAAAGCCGTTGAGGCCGAATACCGCGAGGCCGCCGAGGGTCGAGACCAGAATCAGGTAATCGGGCATCTTGGTATCTTTGCCCACCAGAATCGGACGCAGCACGTTGTCGACCAGGCCGATCACGAATACGCCGAACAAGCCCAGCACCACGCCCTGCCAGATCATGCCGCTGAGCAGGAAGTACACCGCCACCGGCGCCCAGACAATCCCCGCGCCCACCGCTGGCAACAGCGACAGAAACGCCATCAGTACCGCCCAGAGCAACGCGCTGGGAATGTCGAGAAACCAGAAAATCAGCCCGCCCAGCGCACCTTGGGTCACGGCCACCACCACGTTGCCTTTGACTGTCGCGCGCACCACGCGGTTGAACTTCAGTTGCAGGCGGCGCTTGTGGTTTTCTTCCAGCGGCACGGCAGTGCGCATCTTGCGCGCCAGCTCGGGGCCGTCACGCAGAAAGAAAAACAGCAGATACAGCATGATGAAAAAGCTCACCACGAATTCGAACGTGCCCTGACCGAAACTGAACGCCTGAGTCGCCAGCGCCTGGCTGCCCTGCATCGCCGCTTTGACGATCTTCTCGCGCAAGCTGTCGAGTTCGCCCATGCCAAAGCGGTCGAGCAAGTGCTGAAAGTACGGCGGCAGGCTGTGCTTGAACTGCGCCAGATACGCAGCGATGTCCAGCTCGCCACTTTCGATGTTCTTGTAGACAGTCGCCCCTTCCTGCACCAGCAGGATGCTGACGATGATCACCGGCAGAATCGCGACCACCAGGCACAGGCTCAAGGTGCACAGCGACGTCACGTTGCGTTGCCAGCCGAACTTCTGCTGCAACCTGCGCTGTACCGGCGCAAACAGAATGCCGAGGATGACAGCCCAGAATACCGCGCCGTAGAACGGCAGAAGAATCCAGATAAAGGCCACCGTGACCAGCACCAGCAGCACTGTCAGGGATTTGAATTGCAGACTCTTTTCGTTCATATCCGGTCCATGTCAGTCAGGCGTCACGCACGCCCGCCCCACTTAGTCAGCCGCCGAGCGCGCGAGTGCCATGTTTATTCATGGAGCATAGATCCAGATCAATGAACCCTCGCAACAGCTGCCCTACCCTGCGCGGCTTTTGCGACTGACATCCAAATGCAGACTCTCATCGCCCCCGAGCTTCTCGCCCCCGCCGGCACCCTGAAAAACATGCGCTACGCCTTCGCCTACGGCGCCGATGCGGTCTACGCTGGCCAGCCGCGCTACAGCCTGCGGGTGCGCAACAACGAGTTCGATCATGCCAACCTGGCGCTGGGCATCCGTGAGGCGCAGGCGCAGGGCAAGCGCTTCTACGTCGTGGTCAACATCGCCCCGCACAACGCCAAGCTGAAGACGTTTCTCAAGGATCTGGCGCCAGTGATCGAGATGGCCCCGGATGCGCTGATCATGTCCGACCCGGGCCTGATCATGCTGGTGCGCCGGCATTTTCCGCAGATGCCGATTCACCTGTCGGTGCAGGCCAACACGGTGAATTGGGCGAGCGTCGAGTTCTGGCAGCAACAGGGACTGAGCCGGATCATTCTGTCGCGCGAACTGTCCCTCGAAGAAATCGGTGAAATCCGCGAGCAGGTGCCGGGCATGGAGCTGGAAGTGTTCGTGCACGGCGCGCTGTGCATGGCCTATTCCGGGCGCTGCCTGCTTTCCGGTTACATGAACAAGCGCGATGCCAATCAGGGCACCTGCACCAACGCCTGCCGCTGGAAGTACACGGCGCAAGAAGCGACGGAAAACCAGCTCGGCGAGATCGTCCAGACCTTTGAACCCGAGCCGACGCTGGGTCTCGGCGCACCGACCGATCAAGTCTTCCTGCTCCAGGAAGCCAACCGCCCCGACGAATTGATGCCGGCGTTCGAAGACGAACACGGCACCTACATCATGAACGCCAAGGACCTGCGCGCGGTGCAGCATGTCGAGCGGCTGACGCGCATGGGTGTTCATTCATTGAAGATCGAAGGCCGGACCAAATCGCATTTCTACTGCGCGCGCACCACCCAGGTATATCGCCGCGCGATCGATGATGCCGTGGCCGGGCGCGAGTTCGATCGCAGCCTGATGCTGGATCTGGAATCGCTGGCCCAGCGCGGCTACACCGAAGGTTTTCTGCGCCGCCATGTGCACGACGAATATCAGAATTATCAGCACGGCAGTTCGGTGTCGGAGCGTCAGCAGTTCGTTGGCGAGCTGACCGGCGAGCGCCGTGATCGCCTGGCCGAAGTGAAAGTGAAGAATCGTTTTGCCGTGGGCGATCATCTGGAACTGATGACACCCAAGGGCAATTTCCATTTTGATCTGCATGAGTTGCAGAGTGTCAGCGGGCAAGCGATCGAAGTGGCGCCGGGGGACGGGCATACGGTGTACGTGCCGATTCCGGATGCGGTGGATTTGCGCTTTGGGTTGTTGATGCGGGATTTGCGTGTTGGTTGACTGGCGATCTTGTCTGGCACTCGCAGCATGGCCGTAATTTGCTGCGAAGCCGATGCCGTCTTCGCGAGCAGGCTCGCTCCCACAGGGAGTTTGTGTCATCCACTGTGGGAGCGAGCCTGCTCGCGAAGAGGCCGGCCCACTCAATGAATAATCCAGACCTCAGCGCAAATCATCCGACAACGGCGTCGGCTCGTCCGCCGGCGGTACATTGTCGTCATCCGGCGGATCCTTCCAGTCATCCGGGCGGTCGGCATCGCTCAATGGGTCGCGGCCCGGATCCATGCCCGGCGGTGCGTCGTGATCGCTCAGGGTCGGCTCGTCAGTGCCGGATACGGGGCGGGTCTGCTCGGTGGGCGCCATGCCACCGGGAACAAGCGAGTCATCAGCCATGCTGCACCTCACAATACTGGCCCGGATTATCCGGGGCGTATTGTTTGGAAGCGCGGATGCTGAGGGCGTGCGGTAGATCAGACCAGCGGCATCAGCCTTGGGCGATAAAGCGATCGCGACTGTTGGTCAGGTGCAGCCACATCGCAGCGCGGGCGGCATCGGCGTCCTGACGTTTGATCGCATTCAGAATCGCCTCGTGTTCCAGATTGGCCAAGTGCCCGAGCTTGCTCAGATCCGCCGCGCCGCGCTCGGCGGCATTCAGGCGATTGCGCGGGATCATCGCACTGCCCAGGTGCTGCATGATCTCGCTGAAACAAGCGTTGCCGGTGGCCTCGGCGATCAGCAGATGAAAACGCCGATCGGCTTCCACGCAGCTGTCATTGTTGGCCAGCAGCCGTTGATAGTCATCCAGCGCCTGACGCATCTGCTGCAACTGCTGCTCACTGCGCCGCTGCGCCGCCAGCGCCGCCGCTTGCGTCTCCAGGCCCATGCGCAATTCGAGAATGCTGCGCACGCCGAGCGCCGTATCGACGTTCAGGCGCAGGCCCTGCTCCGCTGCACGTTCGATGACGAAAGTACCGATGCCATGGCGCGTCTCCACCAGCCCCGAGGCCTGCAACTTGGAAATCGCCTCACGTACCACCGTGCGGCTGACCCCGTGCTCCTGCACGATGGAGTTCTCCGAAGGCAGCTTGTCACCGGGCGACAGTTGCCCGAGCAGGATGCTCTGGGTGAGCTTTTCTACCAGGTCATGAGCGAGGTTGTGCGTGCGTTTGCGCGCGGGCGCGTCGAGGTCTTCTTGCATGATCGGTTCCGGTGATCGGGGCTTACCGATCGTAGCACTGCGGGATGACGGTTGAGATGGATTTTAGCGGTCGATGGGACATCAACTTGTATGACAACACTCAATTACGTCGAATATTTTCGATAGCCAGCCATCACGCATCACCATTCACATCTCAAAAAGGCGCTCCGCTCGACTGGCGCAACAATCAATAAATACAAGCTTAAATCCTGTTTTCGCATAAAAAACCGAACAATCAGAAGAATTTGATCGCCCTCCCCACTTGTAGGACAAAAAATTACAGTTGTATGATGTCTAGCAACAACGCAGCACCCAGCCCTACCCGCATAAAAATAATCAGTGGGAGAAACATCAGTGAAAACCTCCATCTCCGGGATGCAGGACAGCGTCGACCCGACGCTCGCCTCAGCCATCTCCAAAGTCAAACGCCACGTCCTGCCGCTCTTCGTGATCATGTTCATCGTCAATTACATTGACCGGGTGAACATCGGCTTCGTCCGCACCCACATGGAAACCGATCTGGGCATTGGTGCTGCCGCCTATGGCTTCGGCGCCGGGCTGTTCTTCATCGGCTACGCGCTGTTCGAAGTGCCGTCCAACATGCTTCTGCAAAAAGTCGGCGCGCGGATCTGGCTGACCCGCATCATGTTCACCTGGGGCATAGTCGCGGCCTGCATGGCGTTCATCCAGAACGAAACCCACTTCTATATTCTGCGTTTCCTGCTCGGTGTCGCCGAGGCCGGATTCTTTCCCGGGGTGATTTATTACTTCACCCGTTGGCTGCCCGGCGTCGAGCGCGGCAAGGCGATCGCGATTTTCCTCAGCGGCTCTGCCGTGGCCTCGCTGATCTCCGGCCCGCTGTCCGGTCTGCTCCTGCAGATCAACGGGCTGGGCATGCACGGCTGGCAATGGATGTACTTCATCGAGGGGATGTTCTCGGTGTGCCTGTGCGTGTTTGTCTGGTTCTGGCTGGACGCCAAACCCCACGACGCGAAATGGCTGAGCCGCGCCGAACAGGATGCGTTGGTCAGCGCCATCGACGACGAGCAAAAGGCCCGCGAAGCCGCGACGCCGATCCGGCCGTCGCTGGGCAAACTGCTCAAGGACCGGCAGATCATTCTGTTCTGCCTGATCTACTTCTTCATTCAGTTGACCATTTATGCGGCGACTTTCTGGCTGCCGAGCATCATCAAGAAGATGGGCGAACTCAGCGACGTGCAGGTCGGCCTGTTCAACTCGATTCCATGGTTGCTGTCGATCGTCGGCATGTACGCCTTCGCCTCGCTGTCGGCGAAGTGGAAACATCAACAAGCTTGGGTCGCCACCGCCCTGTTGATCGCAGCAGCGGGGATGTTCATGTCCACCACTGGCGGGCCGATCTTTGCCTTCGTCGCGATCTGCTTTGCGGCGCTGGGTTTCAAATCCGCCTCGTCGCTGTTCTGGCCGATTCCCCAGGCTTATCTGGATGCACGCATTGCGGCGGCAGTAATCGCGCTGATCAACTCGGTGGGCAACCTCGGCGGCTTCGTCGCACCGACCACTTTTGGCCTGCTGGAGCAACACACCGGCTCGATTCAGGGCGGCCTCTATGGTCTGGCCGCGACCTCGATCATCGCCGCAATCATCGTCTTCGCTGCGCGCACCACGCCCAAACCCGCTGCTGAAAAGGCTGTGGCCGACGCCGCGCCGAAACACGCCTGACTTCGTCTCGACAAGGAAAACAATAATGACTGTTCACGACACCGCCAAAGCTCCGATCATCACCGACATGCAAGTGATTCCGGTGGCCGGTCACGACGGCATGCTGCTCAACCTGAGCGGCGCCCACGGGCCGTTTTTCACCCGCAACATCGTCATCCTCAAGGACAACGCCGGCCATACCGGCGTCGGCGAAGTGCCCGGTGGCGAGCGCATTCGCCAGACACTGGAAGACGCGCGCAATCTGGTGGTCGGCAGCCCGATCGGCACCTACCAGAAGATCCTCAACCAAGTGCGCCAGACCTTCGCCGACCGCGATGCCGGCGGCCGTGGTCTGCAGACGTTCGACCTGCGCATCACCATTCACGCGGTCACCGGCCTGGAAGCCGCCCTCCTCGACCTGCTCGGCCAACATCTGGACGTGCCGGTGGCGGCACTGCTCGGTGAAGGTCAGCAACGCGACGAAGTGAAAATGCTCGGTTATCTGTTTTACGTTGGCGATCAGCACGAAACCGATCTCGCCTACCGCAGCGAACCGGACGCCGACAACGACTGGTTCCGCGTGCGCCACGAGAAAGCCATGACCGCCGAAGCGGTCGTGCGTCTGGCCGAGGCGGCGCATGCCAAATACGGCTTCAAGGATTTCAAACTCAAGGGCGGCGTGCTCAGCGGCGATGCCGAAATCGAAGCGGTCACGGCACTGGCCGAGCGTTTCCCCGACGCGCGGATCACCCTCGATCCGAACGGCGCCTGGTCGCTGAAAGAAGCAATTCGTCTGTGCCGCGATCAGCACCAAGTGCTCGCCTACGCCGAAGACCCGTGCGGTGCGGAAAACGGTTATTCCGGGCGCGAAGTCATGGCTGAATTCCGCCGCGCCACCGGGCTGAAAACCGCGACCAACATGATCGCCACCGACTGGCGAGAAATGGGCCACGCGATTCAGTTGCAGTCAGTGGACATCCCGCTGGCCGACCCGCACTTCTGGACCATGCAGGGTTCGGTGCGGGTCGCGCAGATGTGCCACGAATGGGGCCTGACCTGGGGCTCGCATTCCAACAACCACTTCGATATTTCCCTGGCCATGTTCACCCACGTCGCCGCCGCCGCACCCGGCGAGATCACGGCCATCGACACCCACTGGATCTGGCAGGACGGTCAGCGCCTGACCAAGGCACCGCTGCAAATTGTCGACGGCTGCGTGCAGGTGCCGCAGAAACCGGGACTGGGCGTGGAACTGGACATGGATCAAATGGCCAAGGCCCACGAACTGTACAAAGGCATGGGCCTCGGCGCGCGGGATGACAGCGTGGCGATGCAGTTCCTGATTCCGGGGTGGAAATTCGATAACAAGCGGCCGTGTCTGGTGCGTTGATCCAGCAGGCGCCGCTGATTTCAATTGTGGGAGCGAGCCTGCTCGCGAAGGCGTCAGGTCAGTCGATAGTGCTGTCGCTGATGCACCGCTTTCGCGAGCAGGCTCGCTCCCACAAGGGGGGGGTTTGTGTCAGGCAGAAACTTGCAGTAGCCAGGTTTTGAACGCTTTCATCGCCACCGTTTCCGCTCGCGACTGCAACCGCGTCAGCCAGTAACTGCCGGTGGTGATCTCGATCGCGAACGGCTGGCAGATCGCATCCGCTGCCAGTTGCCGGGCGAACATCAGCGGCGGCGCCAACGCCACGCCGCCGCCCTGCAACGCCGTTTCAATCATCGCCAGCGACGAATCGAAGACGATGCTTTGCGGTGGCGCAGCCTGGGTCGCCAGGCCCGCCGCCTGAAACCACTGCGGCCATTCATCAGTGCGATAGGAACGCAGCAAGGTCTGCTGCAACAAGTCCGCCGGCGCGTGCAGTTGCCGGGCAATCTCCGGCACGCATAACACCGACAACGGCGCATCGAGCAAGCGTGTCGCCTCAATGCCATGCCAGGCGCCAGCGCCGAACCGAATCGCGTAATCCAGCCCTTCCGCCGCCACATCGACCCGGTTGTTATTCGTCGAGAGGCGTAAATCGATCAGCGGATATTTCCCGCGAAAATCCGCCAGTCTCGGCAACAGCCAACCCACCGCAAACGTGCCCACCGCGCCGACCGTCAACATGTCGCGATACTGCCCACCAGCCAGACGCTCGAGCATCTGCGCAATGTGATCGAATGAGGTGCTGAGCACCGGCAGCAAGGTTTCGCCTTCACTGGTCAGCATCAGCCCACGGGGCAGGCGTTTGAACAGGGTCAGGTTGAGCTGCGCTTCCAGGCTTTTGACCTGATGGCTGACCGCTGCCTGCGTTACGCACAGTTCGACGGCGGCGCGGGTGAAGCTCAGATGACGTGCCGAGGCTTCAAACGCGCGCAGAGCGTTGAGCGGCAGTTGCGGTCGAATCATGGGTTGTCCCAAATTTTTCTAAGGGTTCGTGCGAGTTTTCATCGTTTGTCGAAGGTCGGCAAAGTGCCTAAATTAACCGCGCTGATCAGCCGCCCGATGAAAAAATCACCCGCAGTGTAGCGGGATACAACAAACGACACTCATGGAGAGTGATTCACTCATGTGTTCCTTCAACCCGAGCAAGGTCTTTTCCCACAGCGCTTTCGCACTGTTCTTCGGCAGCGTTGCCTGTCATGCCGCAACGCCGACGGATGCGCAATTGCAGGCACTGGTCAGCCAAGCCGTCACCCCGGTGATGCAGCAAAACAACATCCCGGGGCTGACCGTAGCGATCACCCTGAACGACCAGGTGCATTACTTTAATTACGGAGTCGCTGCCAAAGACACCGGGCAAAAAGTCAGTGAAAACACCCTGTTCGAAGTCGGCTCGGTGAGTAAAACCTTCACCGCCACCCTCGCGGGTTACGCCCAGGCCACCGGCAAACTCGACCTGTCGAGCAAGGCCAGCCAGCTCTGGCCGGAGCTCAAGGGCAGCGCCTTCGACAACATCAGCGTGCTGCAACTGGGCACCTACAGTGCTGGCGGTCTGCCGCTGCAATTTCCTGCCGAGGCGGATTCTTCCGACAAGATGCTCGGCTATTACCAACAGTGGAAACCGCAATTTCCCGCCGGCAGCCATCGCCTGTATTCCAACCCGAGCCTGGGCCTGTTCGGCTACCTGACGGCGAAAAGCCTCGGCCAACCGTTCGAGCAGTCAATGACCCAATCCCTGCTGCCGAAACTCGGTTTGCAGCACACCTTCCTCAGCGTGGCGCCAGCGCAGTCGAAGCTTTACGCCCAAGGCTACGACAGCGCCGACCAACCCGTGCGCGTCAGCCCCGGCGCCCTTGACGCCGAGGCCTACGGCATCAAAACCAGCGCCGCCGACCTGCTGCGTTACGTCCAGGCACAACTGAAACCGGCCAGCCTTGCGCCTGATCTGCACCAAGCCATCGCCAACACCCACATCGGTTATTACCGCGTCGGCGACATGACCCAAGGCCTGGGCTGGGAAAGCTACGCCTACCCGATCACTTTGGAAAAACTGCAAAACGGCAACTCGACCCCCATGGCCATGGAACCTCACAAAGTCGAGTGGCTGACCCCACCGCAAGCTGAGCCGGCCAATGTGCTGTTCAACAAAAGCGGTTCTACGCGGGGCTTTGGTGCGTATGTAGCGTTCGTGCCGTCGCGGGACATGGGCATCGTGATTCTGGCCAACAAGAATTACCCGAACGTCGAACGGGTGAAGATTGCGCACACGGTTTTCGCGGCGTTGGCGGATTAAGAGCAAAAGATCGCAGCCCGAGCCTTCTGCGGCTCCTACAGGATCGGGTTTTCACTCGGTTAACGTTGGAGGTGTCGCAGGCTGCAACAACTTTCGATCAGAAGATGACTTGTGGGAGCGAGCCTGCTCGCGAATGCGCTCGATCAGTCACCTTTCAGCGCCTGAAAAACCGCTATCGCGAGCAGGCTCGCTCCCACATTTGAACTGTGCACTTCACAAAAAAATGTGGGAGCTGGTCTACCAGCTCCCACAGGGATTTTGCTTCACTCACGCAACGCGCAATCAATCATCCGGCATCTGCGGCGGCTTGCTCGGTTTTGCCGGTTTGCTGCCCTTCGCGCCTTTGGCCGGTTCCGGCTCGGTGGCGGCAGGCGTTTGTGCGGCGGCCGCAGCGGCGGCTTCTTTTTCGGCCATGGGCATGGCGTCGATGGTTTCGAAGATTTTCGCCAGGCTCAATGCCTTGGCTTCGTCACCCGAGGCGGAGAGCTTGGTTTCGCCGTCCTTGCCCACCAGGAACACTTTTGGATAAGCGCCGGCGCCGAGCTTCAGCGAGCGCAGCAGGGCCATGGTGTCCTGCTGGCCCATGTCCTTGCCGTCGAGCTGGCCGGACATGCTGAGGATGGTGTAGACCTTGATGTTGCGGTCGGTGACGCCCTTTTTGTTGGCCGGGTCTTCCAGTGACTTTTTCAGGCTCAGCCACACCGGGTCAACGGTGCTTTGCGCAATCACGATCAGCGGACGGGCGCGGCCCACGTCCCCGGCCAGGGGTGAATCGCTGTCAGCGGCGAACAGGGGGCCGGCGATTGCCAGCAAGAGGGTCAGGGTCAGGGACCTGATGAGCATGCGCATCTCCTTTTGATATCCACGCACTACTGATTGCGCATCGTGGCGATTGTTCCGGCGGCGTCTGGCAAAAAGGCATTGCCCTGTCAGAAGCTTAGGTCAGGGAGAACTTTGCGCAACATGACGTAAGCGATCATCGGCACCTCCCTACGGCCGCTGCACAGGAAGTGTTTTTTCCAGGCTGAATCAGAACGCCAACTTGTAACCAATCAACACCAGCATCGTCGCCAGGCACGGGCGCAGGACTTCGTCGGAGATGCGACCGGTCAGGTGGCTGCCGAGCCAGATGCCTGGCAGCGAGCCCATCAGCAGGAAGCCCAGCACGCCCCAATCCATGTTGCCCATGCTTGCGTGGCCGAGGCCGGCGACGAGGGTCAGGGGTACGGCGTGGGCGATTTCGGTGCCGACCAGGCGCCGGGTTGGCAGTAGCGGGTAGAGGATGAACAAGGCGACGGTGCCCAGTGCGCCGGCGCCGATCGAGGTCAGGGCGACCATGGTGCCAAGGATCAGACCGGTGATCACCGTCATGATATTCAGGCGCGAACCGCTCGGGTTGTAGTTGCCACCCGCGCGTTTGTGGGCGAATTCGAGCAAGCGTTTTTTGAAGAAAATCGCCAGCGCCGTGGCGAAGAGGACGAAACCGAGCGCCTGTTTGATAATGGCGTTCATCGCGTCCGGCGCGGTGTGCAGGGTGCTGAGGAACCACAGGGTCATGGCCACGGCTGGCACACTGCCGAGGGTCAGCCAGCCGGTGATCGCCCAGTCGATGTTCTTGTTCTTCTTGTGAACGAGGACGCCGCTGGATTTGGTGATCGCGGCGTACAGCAGGTCCGTACCCACCGCCGTCGCCGGGTTGATGCCGAACCACAGCAGGATCGGCGTCATCAACGAACCGCCGCCCACACCGGTCATGCCGACGATAAACCCCACCACCAGCCCGGCAATCACCAGGCCGAAATTTGCCAATTCCATTCAAACGTCCAGAAAACGACAGGAAAATCTGGCCCGCAGCATAGCGATTTTTCTTATAACCACATATATCGATGCGGTCTATCGTTATGCCATATCGAATTTGCTGCAGTTACCTGTGGGAGCGAGCCTGCTCGCGAAGGGGGTGTCAGCCGACCGATGAGTTGAATGACGCAACGCATTCGCGAGCAGGCTCGCTCCCACAGTGGCCCCTGGCGCTACAGAAAACCTGCCGGGCTCACTGCACCGGCAGGAAATTCAAGAACAGCAGGCTCTGCGCGTAATTCAGGCCGATCCTGCGATAGCGCTCATCGAGCATCTGCGTGAGCAGATCCAGGCGCGCGACGATTTTGCTGAATTCGGTGGCGAAGCTGAGGTTGCTGCCCTCCTCCGAGATTTCGTTGGAGAACAGCAACGGCTGGCCTTCCTTGTTTTGTCGTTGCGACAGAATCCACATGGCTTTTTCGATGTTGCGCGCGGCGTTGTGCACGAAAGTCGGGTTGATCGCGTCGGTCATGTAGAACTCGGTGCGATTGCCGTGAGCGGTAACCAGCATGCTGCCGATCGCATAGATGAAGGCGCCGACGCGGTCGCCGAGGAATTCCGGACTCATCGCATAGCTCAGCGCCGCCAGGTCCTTGCGCCCGCCCAGCACGGGCAACGGCTGCTGTTGCTCGACAGCGAGACGCACCTGTTTCACGGCGGCGTTGACGGTGAGGAAACCGGATTTGCGCAGTTCTTCCGGGTTGCGCAGGTAAAGCTTGCCCATCAATCGATAGAGGCTGTCGAGGTTGTCGCGCATCGCCAGGGTGGCCATGCGGTCGACGCTGGTCTGCAGAAATTCCTGCGGCTGCCCTTCTCGTATCTGATTGAAAAATCCATTGCCGTTCTGATGGCTGCAGCCGCTGAGCAACAGCGACAACAGGCAGGCCAGCAGCAGGCACGGGCGGCGGTGAGCGACGGTGATCAGGGCAAAAACACTCGGCATGAAGTCTCGGACAGGCACATTCCTGTGCGGCGGGAGTCACCGCATCCTGGCCATGCATAGAGCCGCCGATTGCGAAAAAGTGCAGTGCCCGGGCGGTGAGCCGACCTTCGGCGCTTTTCGCCATGTCAATTAGTCGGACTTTATATTTGCCAACAGCGGTAAATCCGCTATAAATCTTCTCTCTCGACTCAAATAGCATGACTAGTGACATGTAGGAGCTGCCGAAGGCTGCGATCTTTTGATCTTGCTTATAAAAATCAAGATCAAGATCAAAAGATCGCAGCCTTCGGCAGCTCCTACGGTCAATGCGAAAACAACAACAAAAAGGAAGGTCAACCATGCTTCAATCCCGTCACCTGCTCTCCGGCCTCGGACTGTCCCTGATGATCGCTACCCTTTCCGCCAACGCGGCGGGCCTGACCGCCGAACACAAAGCCTTCGGCAAAACCAATGACGGCACGCCTGTCGAACAGTACATCCTGCGCAACAGCCACGGCATGCAGGCCACCGTGATCACCTACGGCGCGACCCTGCAAGCGCTGAAAGTCGCTGACAAACACGGCAAGTTCGACGACGTCGTCTTGGGTTTTGACGATGTGCAGGGCTATCAGAAAGGCACCGCGTACTTCGGCGCGACCATCGGCCGTTTCGGCAACCGCCTGGCCGAAGGTGCTTTCGAACTTGATGGCAAGCGTTATCAAGTGCCGCAGAACGACAAATCCAACGCCCTGCACGGCGGCCCCGAAGGTTTCGACAAGAAAGTCTGGAAGGCCAAAGAAACCAAGGACAAGGATTCGGTTGGCGTAACCCTGACCTACCTCTCGGCCGACGGCGAGATGGGCTTCCCAGGCAATCTGACCGCCGAAGTCACCTATCGCCTGACCGACAACAACGAGCTGCGCATCGACTACAAGGCCAGCACCGACAAGCCGACCGTGCTCAACCTGACCAACCATAGCTACTTCAACCTGGCCGGTGCCGGCAATGGCGATATTCTCAAGCAAGTCGCCATGATCAACTCCAGCCATTACACGCCAGTCACCGCCAAACTGATCCCGACCGGGGAGCTGGCGCCTGTCGCCGGTACGCCGATGGACTTCAGCAAACCGACGGCAATCGGCACGCACATCAAGGCTGATCATCCGCAGCTGAAGTTCGCCGAGCCGAAACAGGGCGGCTTCGATTTCAACTGGGCGCTGGACACCAAGGGCGATGTCAGCAAGCTCGCCACCGAAGTCAGCGACCCGCAATCCGGACGCGTCCTGCAACTGTTCACCAGCGAGCCGGGCGTGCAGTTCTATACCAGCAACTTCCTCGACGGCACGGTCAAGGGCAAGGGCGGCAAGGTCTATCCACACTGGGGCGCGTTCACCCTCGAGACCCAGCACTACCCGGATTCGCCGAACCAGCCGGACTTCCCGAGCACGCGGCTTGATCCGGGGCAGACTTACGCCCACAGCGTGATCCTGAAGTTCTCCACCAAGTAACCTGCCATGCTCCCCCTGTGGCGAGGGGATTCATCCCCGTTGGGATGCGAAGCAGCCCCAAAAACCTGCAATAGAACGCTGTCTGATACAGCGCGAGTTGCAGGATCGGGGCTGCTTCGCAGCCCAGCGGGGATAAATCCCCTCGCCACGATTGACCGGTTTCATCCTTGACTCCTCCTTCCTTCCGGGAACCCTTGCTCTATCCTGCTGCCCACTAAAGATATCGACTCTTTAAGGCAGGAGGTTTGGATGCGTACTCTTGAATTGGCCGGCGTACAGGTTCCCGTGATTGGTCAGGGCACCTGGCGCATGGGCGAGGATCGTTCGGCGCACAGCCGTGAAGTGGCGGCGCTGCGCACCGGCATCGAGCGGGGCATGACCCTGATCGACACCGCCGAGATGTACGCCGAGGGCGGTGCCGAAACGGTGGTCGGCGAAGCCATCGCCGGTCTGCGCGATCAAGTCGTTCTGGTCAGCAAGGTCTACCCGCACAACGCCAGCCGCCAGGGCATCCCGCAAGCCTGCGAGCGCAGTTTGCGTCGGCTCGGCACCGACTACATCGATCTGTATCTGCTGCACTGGCGCGGTCAGTATCCGCTGGAGGAAACCGTCGAAGCCTTCGAACGCCTGCGCGAGGACGGCAAGATCGGCCGTTGGGGCGTGTCGAATTTCGATGTCGATGACCTCGATGAACTGTCCAGCTCGGCCTGCGCCACCAATCAGGTGCTGTACAACCTCGAGGAGCGCGGCATCGAATTCGATCTGCTGCCGTGGTGCCAGCATCAGCGCCTGCCGTTGATGGCTTACTGCCCGATCGGCCAGGGCGGCGCGATGCTCGCCGAGCCGGTTCTGCAGGACATTGCCAGTCGTTACAACGCCACCCCGGCGCAGATTTCACTGGCGTGGCTCCTGCGCCAGGACGGCGTGATTGCGATTCCCAAGGCTGTGCGCCCGGAGCATGTGCAACTCAATGCCGAGGCGGCGCAGTTGCAACTCGACGCCGGGGATCTGACGGCGCTGGACAAGGTGTTCCCGGCGCCACAACGCAAGCAGCGGCTGGCCATGGTCTGAGCTGCCGACTGTGAGGGCTTCGCCATGAGAAGCACAGATCTGCACGACCCGTACAACCTGCAACGTTTTGTCCAGGCTCAGGACCCGGTGTTCGAACGGGTCCAGCGTGAACTCGAGACGGGCCGCAAGCGCAGCCACTGGATGTGGTTCGTCTTCCCGCAGTTCGCCGGGTTGGGCGGCAGCGAGATGGCCCGGCGCTTTGCCATTGGTTCAGCCGAGGAAGCCCAGGCCTATCTGGCCCACGAGCTGCTCGGGGCGCGGCTGCGCACCTGCACGCAACTGGTGCTGAATGTGCCGCAGCGCTCGATTGCAGACATTTTCGGCCATCCCGATGACCTGAAATTTCATTCTTCGATGACTCTGTTCGCCCAGTTCAGCGCCGAGGACAGCCTGTTCCATCAGGCACTGGAGCGGTACTTCCACGGCATTCTCGATGAATGGACGCTGCAATTGCTCGACTCAAAACAGGCCCAGTTGCCCACCGATCAGGGTTGAGAAGTCGTCGTCGACAAACGGCAGAATCGCATCCGCTACCGGTTGCAATTGGCGGGTGATGTAGTGGTCGTAGTCGATGGCGGCGCGGCGTACCTCCAGCGGCTCCGGGCCGGCCAGGGTGATGACGTAGCTGATCCAGCCGCCGTTCTGATATTGCCGTGGCCGCCCGTGCTCGGCATTGTATTCGTCGGCCAGCCGCGCCGCGCGGACGTGCGGCGGCACATTGCGTTCGTAGTCGTCGAGGGTGCGGCGCAGGCGCTTGCGGTAGATCAGCCGATCGTCGAACTCGCCAGCGAGCGTCTTGCGCACGTAGTCGCGCACGTAATCCTGATACGGCTTGCGCTGGAAAATCCGCTCATACAGCTCCTGCTGAAATTGCCGGGCCAGCAGCGACCAGTCGGTGCGCACGGTCTCCAGGCCCTTGTAGACCATTTCTTCGCTGCCATCGGCGCGGGTAACGAGGCCGGCGTAGCGCTTCTTGCTGCCCTCCTCGGCGCCGCGAATCGTCGGCATCAGAAAGCGCTTGTAGTGAATCTCGAACTGCAATTCCAGCGCGCTTTCCAGCCCGTATTCCTCGCGCACATGCGCGCGCCACCAATCGTTGACGTGCTTGACCAGCGCATGGCCGATCTGCGCTGCTTCTTCCTGGCCGTGCAGACTGCGCAGCCAGACGAAGGTTGAATCGGTGTCGCCGTAAATGACCGCGTGGCCCTGTTCTTCGATCAACTGGCGGGTGCGCAGCATGATTTCGTGGCCGCGCAAAGTGATCGACGAGGCGAGCCGGGTATCGAAAAAACGGCAACCACTGGAGCCGAGCACGCCGTAGAAGGCGTTCATGATGATCTTTAACGCCTGGGACAGCGGCGCATTGTGCTCGCGCTTGGCGGTTTCGCGCCCTTCGGCCACCCGCGCCACGATGGACGGCAGACAATGTCGGCTGCGCGAGAAACGGGCGCCACGGAAGCCCGGCACCGAGTCGGCGTCATCCGGGTGTTGCAGGCCCTCGATCAAGCCCACCGGGTCGATCAGAAAGGTGCGGATGATCGACGGGTAAAGGCTTTTGTAATCGAGGACCAACACCGATTCGTAAAGCCCCGGGCGTGAATCCATGACAAACCCGCCGGGGCTGGCCTGCGGTGGATTGGTGCCCAGATTGGGTGCAACGAAGCCCTGGCGGTGCATCAACGGCATGTACAAATGGGTGAACGCGGCGACCGAACCGCCGCTGCGGTCGGCCGGCAGTCCGGTGACGCTGGCGCGTTCGAGCAAAAACGTCAGCAGTTCGGTCTTGGCGAAGATCCGCGTGACCAGCTCGCAGTCCTTGAGGTTGTATTTGGCCAGCGCCGGTTTGTCCTCGGCGAACATGCGGTTGATCTCGTCCATGCGCTGGTATGGGTTGTTGATCGCCTTGCCTTCGCCGAGCAGGGTCTGCGCGACGTTTTCCAGGCTGAACGAGGGAAAACTCCAGGTCGCCGAACGCAACGACTCGATGCCATCGATGATCAGCCGCCCCGCTGCCGAGGCGAAGTAGTGATTGCGGCTGCCGTGCTCGCGCCACTGCATTTCTTCGCCGCCACGACCGATCTTCAGCGGCACGCCGAGACGCCGCGCGTGTTCATGGAGGATGCGCAGGTCGAACTGCACAACGTTCCAGCCAATGATCGCGTCAGGGTCGTGGCGGGCGAACCAGTCGTTGAGCTTCTTCAGAATGAGCGTGCGCGAATCGCAGTATTCAAGGTCGAAATCGACAATGCTGGCATCGCCATTCGGCGCGCCGAGCATGTACACCTGGCGCTCGCCACAGCCTTCCAGCGCGATGGAATACAGCTCGCCGTTTTCGGTGGTCTCGATGTCGAGTGAGACCAAGCGCAGTTTCGGCCGGTAAATGGGGTCGGGTTTCAGTTGGGCGTTGATCAGCACGCCGTCAGCATCAGGCGTGCCGCCGAACAGCACCGGCGCGGTGATGAAGCGCTCCATCAGATAGCGTTCCGGTGGGCGCACGTCGGCTTCAAAAACATCGATGCCGGCGCGGTTCAGCGCGGTTTCGAGGCGCATCAACTGGCCGTGCTGCTGGCAATACAGACCGAGCACCGGACGATGCTGAAAATCGAGCAAGGCCAACGGTCGCAGCTCTACATTCTTTTCATCGTGCAGCAGACGCTCGGCTGCTTCTCGCTGTGCGGCGGGAATAAATGCGACCGACGGCTGATGCGCCAGACGCACGCGGCGCGGCCCGGCGTCCGTTGCCAGCCAGAACTCGACTTCGGTGCCGGCCGGCGTATCGCGCCAATGCCGGGTCAGGACGAAGCCCTGCTGTAAATCCACCAATGCGACCTCAACGTTTCAATCAGAACGCCATTCTACGCAGCATTTGTGGCGAGGGGATTTATCCCCGCTGGCCGCGAAGCGGCCCCGCTTTTAATGAAAGGGCCTGCTGCGCAGGCCAGCGGGGATAAATCCCCTCGCCACAGATAAATCCTCTGCCAAAGATAATCCCCCTTGTTACATATAAATTCTCTAACCACAGATGCTTCATTCACCGATACAAAGAAGTTTTTTCCGGCAAATGGCGTTTTTTGCACGCTAACTGCCGCTTTGCCACCTTGCTCTGCGCAGCTGCGTCTACGATGCTTGATGAACAACGACAACACCTGAGTAACCGCCATGAAGACCGTCGCCCAACTGCTCAAGCTCAAAGATCAGAAAAATCAGGAAGTGCACCAGATCAAACCCGATCACATGGTGCTCGAAGCGCTGATGAAGATGGCCGAGAAAAACGTCGGCGCCTTGCTGGTGGTCGAAGACGACAAAGTGGTCGGCATCATCAGCGAGCGCGACTATGCACGCAAACTGGTGCTGCACGGGCGCTCTTCGGTCGGTACGCCAGTGCGCGACATCATGGTCAAGGACGTGATCACCGTGGATACCCGACAAACCGTCGACACCTGCCTTGGCATCATGTCGGACAAACGCCTGCGCCACTTGCCGGTGGTCGAGGACGGCCAGTTGATCGGCCTGTTGTCGATCGGCGACCTGGTGAAGGAGGCGATTGCGGAACAGGCCGAACTGATCAAACAGCTGGAGCAGTACATTCGCGGCGACTGAGCCCACCGCCGTGATCCCCTTGTGGGAGCGAGCCTGCTCGCGAATGCGCCAGGTCAGTGATGATCGTTCCCACGCTCTGCGTGGGAATGCAGCCCGGGACGCTCCGCGTCCCTCTAGAGCCGAACGCGGAGCGTCCGTTGAGGCATTCCCACGCAGAGCGTGGGAACGATCGCGCCTGTCAGGCCGGCCAGTGCCGCTCGAACACCGGTGCCAGCACCGGGTGCCGGTCGATCCTTTGCAGCCATGCATAAAAGCCCGGGCGGGTCTGGCGCAGGTGTTCGCGGCTGCCGGCCCAGCGGCTCACCACGGCCGCCAGCACATCCAGTGCACCGGGCGTTTCATCATCCAGATACAGCTCCCCGGAAAACTGATCGGCAAACACCTCCCAACTGAAGTGCAGGCGCTGGCGCGTGCCGGCGATCAGGTTTTGCCGTGCGCTCTCGTCAGGCGCGCTCAGCCAGCGCTCGGGGTAATCGATGATGCCAACCGCTGCGTAGCAATTGCTGACGATGTAGGCGAGACCGCGAATCGCCTGATCACGATCGGCTGCCTCGCTCGGCAGCAGGCCGGACTTGGGAAACGTCAAGCCCAGGTGAATCAGGATCGCCGCACTTTCGGTCATGGCGCTGCCGTCCGGCAGTTGCAAGGTCGGTATCTGTTTCAACGGATTGAGTTTGCTCAGCGCCTCGTCAGCCTCGGCGCTGGCTTCGGTATCAATGAAGCGATAGGCGATCTGGCACAACTCCAGTGCCGCCTCGATGGCGGCCGCGCCGGAATTCTTGTGACCGTAGAGCTGGTACATGTCCGTTCCCCCGATAAGGCCTTTGCACAGGGTAGATGGCTGGCTGGCCTGACGTAGAAAATTCTGCAAATGTGTCGTGATTGGCACGTTTTTCCCATGCACTGCCGACTTGCGAAATCGACCTTCGCCAATCAGCGCTGGCGGTGCCCATCCCGCACCAAGAGCATTCATCGAACGCTATCCGCGTTCTTGTAAGGTGCGACAGCGAACCAAAAGTTCGCCTGTCCGAGCTGGCAACAAGGAGTTCACCCGTGAATCTTCAAATGCTCCGCCGTACGACATACCCGACTTACTCGCAAATCCAGCCGCAAGTTCAGCCGAACCTATTCAGCCTGGCGCGCTTCTCCTTTATTACCTGAAACCCAATGCACACTTTGCGTGCCTGGCGATCGAGCGATCGCCGGGCGCCAAGTGTTATTTATTTTTTAAATACCCTATGAATAAAAGGCGGCCTAGCAAGATTGTCGAACAATAACTTGCTGCCATTGAAGTTGCACCAAAAGCGCACGCCCAAATGTGATGCAGTTACCAATACTCCAGAATCAAAATAAGGAACTTGTCCCGTGAGCCGCTGAATGACTGACCTGCACCAAATCGATTCGCTACGCACCGATAGGTGCTAAGCCTGATCACCGAGCAGCCGCTCTATCCCGTCGATTGGCGTGATACAGCGTTCCCTCTGACTCGCTCTGGAAAAAGCCCTTCTGCGAGGACTTGAGGACCACTTCGCGCCGAATAAACAGCGGGCGAACTTGAAACTTATATAAATGCGACATGAGCAATACCGAAGATATGCGCTCAACCGGTTTCAGCAACATCTGGCACACCTGTTGCAAACTGTAACAAACCTGAGACAGCTCACGTCTCCACACAACAACAAGCCACGGAATGGATAATGAACAATCGATATAGATACTAATAAGCCAATAAGTTTGTTCGAGGCCGTTTAAACAGATAGTCCAACTATCGGCTCGCGTACACCTTGAAGAAAGTTGCACCCACTCACTCGAACATCAGCCATATGTTCGGACGGCACCTTATTGCCCTTCATCTGACCCGAGGGAGCTTTAATGAACGATGCGGTAAAGCACAAAACCCTGCCCGGGCCGTTGCGGCAAGCGCCGGTCCCGCCGGCAACGGGCAGGCCGGCGTTTACAGCCAACACGTCACGACCCGGCGGGTTGAACAAACCACAGATGCTCTTGCTGATCGCCGTGTCGGCGCTGATACACGGCGGCGCGTGGTGGTTCTTCCATCAGGCGCGGCCGGAGCCACTGCCGACGCCGCCGGAAATTCCGGAAATGACCGTCGAGCTGACCAGCCCGACGCCTCCGGCCCCACCGACACCGGAACCACCACCGCCGCCCCCGCCTCCACCGCCGCCGGAACCCGAGCAGCCGGTGGAAGACGAGGACGCGGTGAAGCCGCCGCCCAAACCGGTGGAGAAGCCCAAGCCAATCGAAAAACCAAAACCGGTCGAGAAACCCAAACCGGTGAAGAAAGTCGAGCCACCGAAAGCACCGCCAGCCCCGGCGCAACCTGCCGCACCTGCGGCGCCGACGACACCGAGCGCACCACCGGCACCACCTGCTGCGCCCGCTCCGGTCAAGGAGTCGGCGGCGATTTCCGGCCTGGCCAGCCTTGGCAACCCGCCGCCGGAATACCCGTCGCTGGCGCTGCGCCGCAATTGGGAAGGCAGCGTGGTGCTGCGCATTCAGGTGCTGGCTAACGGCCGTGCCGGTGCGGTGACGGTGACCAAGTCCAGCGGCAAACCGCAACTGGATGAGGCGGCCGTCGCGGCGGTGAAGAACTGGAAGTTCATTCCGGCCAAGCGCGGTGACACGCCGATCGACGGCTTCGCCACCCAGACCATCGATTTCAAATTGCCGCAATGACGGCACAACCGACTCATTACTGATTAACGCAAGCGAGGTGTAGCCATGAACGATTCACTGTCTTCGATGATTGTCCCCGGTGTGCTCTGGGGTCTGGTGCTGTTTTCCGTGGTCAGTTGGGCGATCCTGCTGGTCAAGTCGGCCCAGTACCTGCGCCAGAAAGCGCAGAACAAACAGTTCGCCAAAGCCTTCTGGAGCGCGCCGGACCTGCTCACCGCCGCCGAACACGCCAGCCAGTATCCGGGCTCGCTGGCGCGCATCGCCAGCAGCGGTTTCGAAGCCCTGCTGGTGGAAGATTCGCCGCGCACCACGCAGCAACTGGCGCACACCATCAACCGTTCCGACCGCCTGGAACGCAACCTGCGCCAGCAGATCCAGAAGGAACGTCGCTCGCTGGAAAACGGCCAGGCGATCCTCGCCAGTATCGGCAGCACCGCGCCGTTCATTGGTTTGTTCGGCACCGTGTGGGGAATCATGGAAGCCCTGCAAAGCATCGGCGAAACCGGCTCGGCCAGCCTTGAGGCGGTCGCCGGGCCTATCGGCCACGCGCTGATCGCCACTGGCGTGGGCATCGCCGTCGCGGTGCCGGCGGTGCTGATCTACAACTTCTTCCTGCGTCGGCTGAAACTGGCCTCAGCGGACATGGACGACTTCGCCCACGACTTCGACGCCCTCGCCTCGCGCAGTGCCTTTTCCATCAGCCGCCAGGCCATTGCCAGCAAAAGCACCACCGCCGTGCGGGAGGCCAGCTGATGTCCTTTTCTATCCAAGACAGCGATGAAGTGCTCAGCGAAATGAACGTCACGCCGCTGGTCGACGTGATGCTCGTGCTGCTGGTGGTGTTCATTGTCACCGCGCCGCTGATGACCAACGCGATCAAGGTCAACCTGCCGAAAACCGACGCCGTCGCCCCTGCCGAAAAGAAAGACCCGGTGGTGGTCAGCGTCGATCAGGACGGCAAGTTCTATCTGGCCAAGACCGAACTGGCCCCGGAATCCCTCGAGGCCAGTCTCAAGGAGGTCAAGGCCAAGGACGCCGACGTGCGCGTGCAGTTGCAGGCCGACGCCGCCGTCAATTACGGCCAGGTGGCCAAGGCGATGGCATCGATCGAGCGCTCCGGCATCAGCAAGATTTCGGTGATGACCACCCACTGAGTGCGGTGCCGGATGGGTGTTGAAACACCCGCCCGGCGCCGCTGAAAGAAATCCCGTCGCACCCGGCCGACCGAAAAAACGCCCCGCGTCTTCGGAGGGGATCGGCTTGCTTGAAGAAAGTGGTTTTCCGCGCGCGGTATCACCGGAAGCGGAGCAATGAGCGGCTCACAAGGCCAATTCGATAACGTCTGAAAATCGGAAACAACCATGCTGATGAACACTCCACGCTTCACGCTCAAACCTTTGGTGGCAACGATGTCTCGCCACCGTTTCGTTCCGCTGTATCTGGTGGCCATGGGGATGGGCGCCGGGACCGTGCAAGCGGCCGAGGACGACAACAGTGCCACGCCGGCAGCCGCTGTCGTGGCGGCGCCGACCACGCAACTGCAACGGGTCGAAGTGACCGGTTCGGCGATTCGCCGGGTCGATGCGGAAACGGCGGTGCCGATCACCATCCTCAAGGCTGACGAGCTGCGCAAACAGGGCGTGACCACCACCGCCGAACTGGTGCAGCGCATCACCGGCAGCCAGTCGATCAACAACAGCGCCGGCTCCGTCGGCGCGGCAACGGGCGGTGCGTCGTTTGCCGACATGCGCGGCATCGGCGCGAACAAAACCCTGGTGCTGCTCAACGGTCGACGCCTGGCCAACAATGCCTTGTCCGGCACCAACTCCGCCGGCGGCGCGGTGGATCTGAACATGATCCCGTTTGCCGCCATCGAACGCGTGGAAGTGCTGCGCGACGGCGCCTCGGCCCTGTACGGCACCGACGCCATCGGCGGTGTGATCAACTTCATCACCAAAAAATCTCTCACCGATGGCGCCCTGACCCTGGGCGGCGAAACGCCGACCCACAGCGGTGGCGGCGCGACCAAAGACATGAGCGCCAGTTGGGGCTACGGCGATCTGGAAGAAGACCGCTTCAACGTCCTCGGCGTGTTCAACTACAACAAGCAGCAGAACCTCGACGCCAACGACCGCTCCTTCGCCACCGACTATGCGCCCGGTCGCGGTCTCGATCAGACTTCCGGCACCGCGTTCCCCGGCAACTACAGCCAGAACGGCAACGCCACCAACCCGTTGGCCAACAGCAATTGCAACGGCCCCAACCTGATCGCCCGCGACGGATTGTGCCGCTTCAGCACCCGTGAATACATCGATCTGGTGCCACAGACCGAGAAGACCTCGTTCTTCGGCAAGACCACTGCCAAGCTCGGCGATGATCACAACGCCAACCTTGAATATTTCTGGTCGCGCAACAACAACGCCGTCGCCGTCGGCCCGGCGCCACTGACTGGTCTGAGCCTGGATTCCTCGTCGCCGTACTACCCCGGCAATGGCATCACCCCGGCGCCCACCGATTTCGCCCTCGACCCGACGCAGCCGGTCGATGTGAACTGGCGTGAAACCGCTGCCGGCCCGCGTGAATCGAAAGACCAGAACACCAGCCAGCGCTTTCTGCTGAGCTTCGATGGTCTGGTTGGCGGCTGGGATTACAACGTCGGCGCCTCGTACAACCAGAACAAAATCGTCTCCAGCGTCACCAGTGGCTATGTCAGCGATCAGGCGATGATTGACGGGCTGGCCAGCGGTTTGCTCAACCCGTTCGGCCCGCAGACCGCTGCCGGCCAGCAGTACATCGATGCCGCCGCGTACCACGGCGCCTACTCCACAGCCGTGGGTCGCGTGGCCGGGTTCGATGGTCGCGTCAGCCGTGAAATCGGCGACTGGTTCGGCGCAGGTCCGTCCGGTCTGGCTCTGGGCGGCGAGTACCGCAAGGAGAAATTCCATCAGGACTTCGAGTCGTTCGCCGGCGACATCCAGAGCCTCGGCATCGACCCGGCCGGCAGCGTCGAGGGCGACCGCAGCGTCAAGGCCGCCTATGCCGAACTCAACGTGCCGGTGCTCGACAGCCTCGAACTGTCCGCCGCTGTGCGCCACGACAAATACAGCGACTTCGGCAGCACCACCAACCCGAAATATTCGTTCCGTTATCAGCCGATCAAAGAGCTGGTGGTGCGTGGTGCCTACAGCGAAGGTTTCCGCGCGCCATCGCTGTACGAGCTGTATTCGCCGCGCAGCATCACGTTCACTCAGGGTTACTACAACGACCCGGTGCTGTGTACCGGCGGTGTGGTGCAACCGGGCGGTAACGGCGGGCGCGATTGCGGTCAGCAATTCCTCAACCAGATTGGCGGCAACGAGGATCTGGCCCCGGAGAAGGCGCGCAACGTGACGTTGGGCTTCGTCTACCAGCCGATCAGCAATCTGTCGGTGGGTCTGGATTTCTGGTGGATTCACATCTCCAACCAGATCCAGCCGTTCCCGGAATCCACCGTGTTCGATCAGGCCGGCTCCTATCCGGACCGCTTCGTGCGCAACGCCGACGGCACGCTCAACTACATCGTCACCGGCAACGCCAACCTCGGCGTCGTCGAGACCAATGGTGTCGACGTGTCGCTCGACTATCGCTTCCCGAACACGCCATACGGTCAGTTCGGCCTCGGCCTGCAAGGCACCTATGTCGACGAGTACGACTTCCAGAGCACCATCAAAGGCCCGTTCACCGACAAGGTCGGCGACTTTCAGGGCGACGGCGTGATCGCGCGCTGGAAGCACAACCTCACCGGCAGCTGGAGCTTCGGCGCGGCACGGGCGGCGCTGACCAACCGCTTCACCACCGGTTACAACGATTACGACCGCGAGACGCACGCGCGGGTGGCGTCGTATTCGGTGTGGGATCTGTCGGCCGGTTACACCTTCAACAAAGTGCTCGACGTTGATGCCGGGATGAAGAATGTGTTCGACCGCAACCCGCCGTTCTCCAACCAGGCCTACAACTTCCAGAGCGGCTATGACCCGCGCTACACCGACCCGCTGGGCCGGACATTGTTTGCGCGCATGACTTACCACTTCTAACCCGAGATAAAGCGCATCCCCCTGTGGGAGCGAGCCTTTGTGGTGAGGGGATTTATCCCCGATGGGGTGCGAAGCGCCCCCAAGACCTGCCGACGCGGAGAATCAGAAGTACCGCATGCATTGATCTTGCGACTGCTGCGCAGCCGATCGGGGATAAATCCCCTCGCCACAAAAGCTCGCCTCACATCGGGTCCGGGTTCCTTCAGGGATTTCAAGGGTGACTTCATGAGTTTCTTGCGCAACATGGCTGGCCTGCTTTTGG
This sequence comes from Pseudomonas sp. 1L-E-NC-VB-C3, assembly GCF_057291535.1. Classification (NCBI taxonomy): domain Bacteria; kingdom Pseudomonadati; phylum Pseudomonadota; class Gammaproteobacteria; order Pseudomonadales; family Pseudomonadaceae; genus Pseudomonas; species Pseudomonas sp. 1L-E-NC-VB-C3. The sequence continues at coordinate 165,955 of NZ_JBXAWD010000005.1, forward strand.
GCAGTGCGCTGCTGTGCTTCGGCACTTCGGCGCTGGCCGGCGGCAGTTATGCGCTGACGGTGTACGGCGAGGCGCCGAAGTATCCGGCCGGCTTCAAGCATTTCGATTTTGTTAACCCCGACGCGCCCAAGGGCGGTTCGCTCAGCCGTGCATCGATGGAGATCGGTCAGTACAACTACATCACGCCGTATGCCGATCAGGGCATTTCGGTGGTGCAGGTCAATGACTGGGTATACGCGCCGCTGGCGTTCCGTTCGCTGGATGAGCCCTACACGGTTTACGCTCTGGTTGCGCAGCAGATCGAGCGCGATCCCGAAGGTCTGTGGGTGCGCTTCACCCTCAACCCCAAGGCACGCTTTGCCGACGGCACGCCGATCACCGCCGAAGACGTGCGCTACACCTTCAACCTGCTGATGACCAAGGGCAGCCTGAGTTACCGCCAGCAATACGCCGACGTGCAGGACGTGCTGGTCGAAAGTCCACGGCAGGTCCGTTTCACCTTCAAGAACAACCTCAATCGCACCCTCGCGCTGGATCTGGCGACGCTGCGCGTGCTGCCCGAGCACTGGTGGAAAACCCGCGACTTCGCCAACGGCGGCGGCTTCGAGCCACCGCTGGGCAGCGGCCCGTACCGGGTGAGCAAAGTCGACGCCGGACGCAGCATCAGTTTCCAGCGTGACCCGGACTGGTGGGGCAAGGACCTGCCGGTCAGTCGCGGCATGTACAACTTCGACAGCCTGACGGTGAATTTCTACGGCGACACCGACGTCGCCCGCCAGCTGTTGCAGGCCGGCGCGTTCGATTACAACCGTGAGTTCTCCTCCTCTGGTTACGTGGTCGGCTATGACAGCCCGGCACTGCGTGACGGTCGTTTGCAGCAGTCGATCCTCGCGCCGGACAAACCCACCGCCGCTCAGGGCTTCGTGTTCAACCTGCAGAACCCGTTCTTCAAGGATCGCCGCGTGCGTCAGGCGATCAGCCTGCTCTGGGATTTCGAGTGGACCAACAAACAGATGATGCGCGGCTTCTACGTGCGTCAGAACAGCTTCTGGCCCAAGAGTGAAATGGCCGCCAGCGCCCTGCCCGATGCCGAGGAATTGAAGATCCTCGAACCGTTGCGCGGCAAGGTCCCTGACGAGGTGTTCACCACGGTGTATGAAGCGCCGAAAACCGATGGCAGCGGCTACATCCGCGACAAGCAACTGCAAGCGCTGAAGCTGCTCGCCGAAGCCGGTTGGACGGCGAAAAACAATCGTCTGGTCAACGCCGCCGGCGAGCCGCTGGAATTCACCTTTCTCGATGGCCAGGGCGGCTTCGATCGCATGCTGCTGCCGTTCAAACGCACCCTCGCGCAGATCGGCATCACGCTCAATCTGCGCCGCATCGATTCGGCGCAATACATCAACCGTCTCAACGCCCGCGATTACGACATGATCGTCTGCGCTTTCCCGCGCAGTGGCGATCCGATCGTGTCCCCGGGCCGCGAGTTGTACAGCCTGTACGGCTCGCAAAGTGCCACGCAAGTCGGCAGCTCGAACGCGATGGTGCTGGCCGATCCGGCAATCGATCAACTGATTGACGGGCTGGTCCAGGCCAACAGCCGCGAAGCCATGGTGCATTACGCCCGCGCCCTCGACCGGGTGCTGCAATGGGGTTACTACATGATTCCCAACTACTACTCCAAAGGCACGCCGACGGTGTATCAGAACCGCTTCGGCATGCCCGCCGTGCAACCTTCGTATGACGAAGGTCTCAACACCTGGTGGGAAGTCTCGGCCAGGCCGCTGACGACTCAGCAGATGAGCGCTCAGCTTGCGGGAGGCCAGTGACATGCTGCGTTATCTGAGTCGCCGTTTGCTGCTGATCATCCCCACGCTGTTGTGCATTCTGGTGGTGAATTTTCTTATCGTGCAGGCCGCACCCGGTGGCCCGGTGGAACAAGCCATCGCTCGCCTGCAAGGCTTTGGCGGGCACAGCATGGGCGGTGGCGGCGAAGTCGCGGCGGTCGGCGGTGCCGGGCGCAGCAGCCGTGGGCTGGACCCGGCGCTGATCGAGGAAATCAAACACCATTACGGCTTCGACAAACCGCTGCACGAACGCCTGTGGCTGCTGCTGAAAAACTACGCACAACTGGATCTGGGCAACAGCTTCTTTCGCGGCGCCAAGGTCACCGACCTGATCGTGCAGAAGCTGCCGGTGTCGTTGTCGCTGGGCTTGTGGGCGACGCTGATCACCTACCTGATTTCGATTCCGCTGGGCATTCGCAAGGCGATCAGGAACGGCAGCGCCTTCGATGTCTGGAGCAGCACCGCGATCATCGTTGGCTATGCCATGCCAGCGTTTCTCTTCGCCATTCTGTTGATCGTGGTGTTCGCCGGGGGCAGCTACGTCAACTGGTTTCCGGTGCAGGGATTGGTGTCGGACAACTTCGACAGCCTCAGCACATTGGGCAAGGTCGGCGACTACCTCTGGCACCTCGTACTGCCGGTCACGGCGCTGGTGATCGGCGGCTTCGCCACGCTGACGATCCTGACCAAGAACAGCTTTCTCAACGAGATCAGTCGCCAGTACGTGATCACCGCACGAGCCAAGGGCCTGACCGAGCGGCGCGTGCTGTACGGCCACGTGTTTCGCAACGCCATGCTGCTGGTGGTGGCCGGCGTGCCGTCGGCGCTGATCGAAGTGTTTTTCGCCGGTTCCCTGCTGATCGAAACCATCTTCAACCTCGACGGCCTCGGGCGCATGAGCTACGAAGCGGCGGTGTCGCGTGACTATCCGGTGGTGTTCGGCGCGCTGTTTCTGTTCACCCTGTTCGGCCTGCTGATCAAGCTGATCGGCGACCTCTGTTACACCCTGCTCGACCCGCGCATCGATTTCTCGGCGAGGACTGCCTGATGTTCACACTGTCGCCTCTGGGCCAGCGCCGCGTCGCGCAATTCAAGGCCAACCGCCGTGGGCGCTGGTCACTGTGGCTGTTTATCGGCCTGTGCCTGATCTGCCTCGGTGGCGAGCTGATCGCCAATGACAAGCCGCTGGTGATCCGCTACCACGACGCCTTCTACTTTCCGATCCTCAGCGATTATCTGGAAACCGATTTCGGCGGCGAGCTGCCGTTTCAGCCGGATTACGCCAGCAGTTATGTGCACAAACTGATCGAGGATCAGGGCGGCTGGATGCTGTTTCCGCCGATCCCGTTCAGCTACGACACGGTCAACTACGACCTCACCGAACCGGCGCCCAGCCCGCCGTCATCGAGCAATTGGCTGGGCACCGATGATCAGGCCCGCGATGTTCTGGCGCGGGTGATTTTCGGCACGCGGATTTCCATTTTGTTTGCGCTGATCCTCACCGCGATCAGCGCGTTGATCGGCATTGTCGCCGGGGCCTTGCAGGGCTACTACGGCGGCTGGGTCGACTTGCTCGGGCAGCGCGTAATGGAAATCTGGTCGGGGTTGCCGGTGCTGTACCTGCTGATCATCCTGTCCGGCTTCGTCTCGCCGAGTTTCTGGTGGCTGCTGGGGATCATGGCGCTGTTTTCCTGGCTGGCGCTGGTCGACGTGGTGCGCGCCGAGTTCCTCCGTGGGCGCAATCTCGAATACGTGAAAGCCGCGCGCGCGCTGGGCCTGACCGACAGCGAACTGATGCGCCGGCACATTCTGCCCAACGCCATGACCTCCACCCTCACCTACCTGCCGTTCATTCTCACCGGCGCCATCGCCACCCTGACCGCGCTGGATTTTCTCGGCTTCGGCATGCCCGCCGGCACCGCGTCGCTGGGCGAGTTGATCGGCCAGGCCAAACGCAATCTGCAGGCACCGTGGCTGGGGCTGACAGCGTTTTTTGCCCTGGCGCTGATCCTGTCTTTGTTGGTTTTCATCGGTGAAGCGTGCCGAGATGCCTTTGATCCGAGGAGCTGACATGCAAGACCATTTAATCGAGATCCGCGACCTGCGCGTCGCCTTCGCAGGGCAAGAAGTGGTGCACGGTGTGAACCTGGATATTCGCCGTGGCGAGTGTCTGGCGCTGGTCGGCGAGTCCGGCTCGGGCAAGTCGGTGACGGCGCATTCGATCCTGCGCCTGCTGCCTGGCCAGAGCGTCAGCAGCAGCGGCGCGATTCGCTACAACGGCGTGGATTTGCTGCACGCCAGCGAACAGCAGATGCGTGGTTTGCGCGGCAATCGCATTGCGATGATTTTCCAGGAGCCGATGACTTCGCTGAACCCGCTGCACACGGTGGAAAAACAGATCAGCGAAGTGTTGGAAATCCACAAGGGCCTCAAGGGCCGCGCCGCTCGCGCGCGGACCCTGGAGTTGCTGGAGCTGGTCGGTATTCGCCAGCCGTTGCAGCGACTCAAAGCCTATCCGCATCAACTCTCTGGCGGGCAGCGGCAACGGGTGATGATCGCCATGGCATTGGCCAACGAGCCGGAATTGTTGATTGCCGATGAACCGACCACAGCGCTGGACGTGACCGTACAGCAGAAGATTCTTGAGCTGCTGATCGAGTTGCAGCAGCGCCTCGGCATGTCGCTGTTGCTGATCAGCCACGACCTCAATCTGGTACGCCGGATCGCTCAGCGCGTGTGCGTAATGCGTCAGGGCGTGATCGTTGAACAGGCCGATTGCGAGACGCTGTTCCAAGCGCCGCAACACTCCTATAGCCGCTTGTTGATCGAAGCGGAACCGAGCGGCGCGCCAGTGCCAAGCAAGTACGAGCACAACCTGCTGGAAGTCGATGATTTGAAGGTGTGGTTTCCCCTGCCGAAAAAACTCTTCAGCCGCCAGCAGGATTACATCAAAGCGGTGGACGGCGTCAGTTTCACCCTGCAACGCGGCAAGACCCTGGGGATTGTCGGCGAATCGGGGTCGGGCAAGTCGACGCTGGGTCAGGCGATCCTGCGACTGGTCGAATCAGAGGGCAATATCCGTTTCGGCAACAAGCAGTTGAGCCTGCTCAATCAGCGTCTGATGCGCCCGTTGCGCCGGCAGATTCAGGTGGTGTTTCAGGACCCGTTCGGCAGCCTCAGCCCACGCATGTCGGTGCAGCAGATCATTGCCGAAGGCTTGCTGACCCACGGCATCGGCAGCGAGGCCGAGCGCGAGGCAGCGGTGATTCGCGTGCTGGAGGAAGTCGGCCTCGATCCGCAAAGCCGCCATCGTTATCCCCACGAATTTTCCGGCGGCCAGCGCCAGCGCATCTCCATCGCCCGCGCACTGGTGCTGGAACCGGCGCTGATTCTGCTCGACGAACCGACGTCGGCGCTGGATCGCACGGTGCAGAAGCAAGTGGTGGAGTTGTTGCGCCAGTTGCAGATCAGGCATGGGCTGACGTACCTGTTCATCAGCCATGATCTGGCGGTGGTGCATGCACTGGCGCATGACTTGATGGTGATCAAGGATGGCAAGGTGGTTGAACAAGGATCGTCGCGGGAGATCTTCGCTGCGCCGCAACATCCGTATACCCAAGAGTTACTGAAAGCCTCGGGCCTCAAGCCGTACAGAGAACCCTGTGGGAGCGAGCCTGCTCGCGAATGCGGTGCATCAGTCACATAAGTGCTGGCTGACCCGACGCTTTCGCGAGCAGGCTCGCTCCCACAGGTTTGATCGGTGGTGTTTGAAATTTATTTTTCCGGCACTGCATCCAATCGCCTCCGTCACGGGTAGTCCCTGTAACAGCCCACTCTGGTGCTGTAAGCGCCCTACCCTTTTCGGAGAATCATCGGATGAAAATCACCCAGCTGATTGGCTTCACCGGTTTGCTCGCCTTCACCGCGACCACCTTCGCCCAGAGCAGTTATCCCGACGCGATCAAGGTGCCGGACGGGCACAAGATTGCCCTGGAAACCACCGGGGTTGGCGAGATCACCTACGAATGCCGCGACAAACCCAATATGGCCGGGCAGACCGAATGGACCTTTGTCGGCCCGAAAGCGGTGCTCAATGATCGCAGCGGCAAACAGGTCGGCACCTATTTCGGCCCGCCAGCGACGTGGCAAGCCAAGGACGGTTCGAAAGTCACCGGCACGCAACTCGCCGTGGCACCGTCGAGCCCGGGCAACCTGCCTTATCAACTGGTCAAGACCAATCCCGCCGAGGGCAAAGGCGCGATGACCGGGGTCAGCTATATCCAGCGTGTCGCGCTCAAGGGCGGCGTCGCGCCGGGCAGTGAGTGCAACATGGCGAACAAGGGCAAGCAGGAAGTGGTGAAGTACCAGGCGGATTATATTTTCTGGGCGGCGAACTGATATCCGGAAGCAGTGCACAATCCTGTGGGAGCGAGCCTACTCGTGAAGACGGAGTGTCAGTCGCCTTATTACTTTCTGACCCACCGCATTCGCGAGCAGGCTCGCTCCCACTGGGAACAATGCATCTGGATGTTTGGGAAATGTGAGCTAGATTGCACCCCATGCCTTTACCCGAATCCGTTTTCGATTATGAAGCCCGCCTCGCCGCCTGTGCCCGGGGCGAGCGCGCGGCTTTGCGCGATTTGTATGTGCAGGAAGGCCCGCGCCTGCTCGGCGTGGCCAAGCGGCTGGTGCGCGATACGGCGCTGGCGGAGGACATTGTGCATGAGGCATTCATCAAGATCTGGCACGGCGCGGCCGGGTTCGACCCGGCGCGCGGCTCGGCGCGGGGCTGGATGTTCAGCGTGACCCGGCACCTGGCCTTGAATCAGTTGCGCAAGCAAAGTCGGGAAACGCCGTTCAGCGAAGAACATGAGACAGCGGCGTCTGATGAGGCGGTCGATGTTCACTCGGCGCGCATTCATCGCTGCCTCGAACAACTGGAACCGCAGCGGCGCAGCTGCATCCTCCATGCCTACGTCGACGGTTATAGCCACGCGCAGATTTCCGCGCGCCTCGACACGCCGCTGGGCACGGTCAAAGCGTGGATCAAGCGCAGCCTCAATGCTTTGCGGGAGTGCATGGGATGACCGGCGAATCAGCGCAGGAACGGGATGAACTGGCCGGCGAATACGTGCTCGGCACCTTGTCGTTCGAACAGCGCATCGAGGTGCAACGGCGGCTGCCGAACGATCCTGAGTTGCGCGCGGCAGTCGACGCATGGGAGCGACGTCTGCTGGAGCTGACCGATCTGGCCGAACCTCAGCAACCCTCGGCGCAGTTATGGCCACGTATCGAGCGCAGTCTCGAACGGCTGACGGTGAGAAAACCTCTCGCTTCCTGGTGGAACCTGCTGCCGCTGTGGCGCGGTTTGAGTGCGGCGGGCCTGGCTGCGACGCTGATTCTGGGCGCGATGCTACTGACCCAGACTGCGCCGAAACCGAGTTATCTGGTGGTGCTGGTGGCGCCGCAGGACAAGGCGCCGGGTTGGGTGATTCAGGCGAGCAATGCGCGGGAGATCCAGTTGATTCCACTGGGCGTGGTCGAGGTGCCGGCGGACAAGGCGCTGGAGTTCTGGACCAAGGCTGACGGCTGGTCGGGACCGGTGTCATTGGGACTGGTCAAACCGGGGCAAGCGTTGTCGGTGCCGCTGGACAAGTTGCCGCCGCTGCAACCCAACCAGCTGTTTGAGCTGACCCTGGAAGGCGCCAATGGCTCACCGATCGGCAAACCGACCGGGCCGATTCAGGCGATCGGGCGTGCGGTGAAGGTGCTCTGAGGCTCTGCTACGCGGTTGTCCGCAACCATCATCGACGTCGATGTTCACCATCACGGCAATGAAGTTCTCATAAAAAATTCCGGGCGTAACATCAGCTCCATACCAACCAACAACACCCCGGAGCACACCATCATGAAACGCCAGACTCTTCTCAGCATTGCTTTCTCGGTTTTCGCAGTTAACGCTTTCGCCGCCACCCCGGCGCACACCATGATCGCCGAAGGCGGCTCGGACAAACTGATCGAAAGCCGTCTGGCTGAAGGCGGTTCGGATCGTCTGATCGAACGCCGCGTTGCCGAAGGCGGCTCGGATCGTCTGATCGAACGCCGCGTTGCCGAAGGTGGTTCGGATCGTCTGATCGAACGCCGCGTTGCCGAAGGCGGTTCGGATCGTCTGATCGAACGCCGCGTTGCCGAAGGTGGCTCTGATCGTCTGATCGAACGCCGCGTTGCTGAAGGTGGTTCGGATCGTCTGATCGAACGCCGCGTTGCGGAAGGTGGCTCGGATCGTCTGATCGAACGCCGCGTTGCCGAAGGTGGCTCGGATCGTCTGATCGAACGCCGTGTTGCCTGATGCATGACTGCAAGCGCAACACCGCAGAGAAACCCGGCTCCCGCAGCCGGGTTTTTTATGTCTGCGTGTTTTATCCGGCCTTGGCCATGCAGCGCTTGTAACGCTCGTCCACGCGTTTGGCGAACCAGGCTGTGGTGAGTTTGCGGGTGATCTTCGGACTCTGCAGCACAATCCCCGGCAATACCGCGCGCGGTAACGCCTTGCCTTCGGCCCGCTCCGCCAGTTCGAACACGCGCTGATAGAGTCTGGTCTCTTCGAATTCCAGGTTTTTGCCTTTCTCCAATTGATCGCGAATCGTCGGGTTGCGCATGCCCAGCGACTTGCCAAGGGTGCGCACCGCCAGTTCGGTACTGCCGGGCATGATCGAGTCGTAGCGAATCAGATCGCCGTCCAGAGTCAGCGGAATGCCGGACGCGCGGCTGACCGCATTTTGAAACGCGGCATTGCGACTGGCGTACCAGCCGGCGTTGAAATCGGCGAAACGATACAACGGCTCGCGGTAATTCACCGGGTAACCGAGCAAATGGGCGATGCCGAAATACATGCCGCCGCGCCGGCTGAACACTTCACGACGAATCGTGCCGTCCACCGGGTACGGGTAATCCTTGGCGTGCTCCTCGGCGAATTCGATGCTGACCTGCATCGGCCCGCCGGTGTGCACCGGGTTGAAGCCGCCGAACAGCGTACGGCCCATCGGCACCATGCCGATGAAGTCGTCGAATATCGCGCTCAGCTCTTTTTCACTGCGCGCCGCATTCAGGCGTTCGCTGTAGGTCTTGCCGTTGGGCGAGCGCACTTGCAAAGCGCCGCTGACCAGCAGGCTGGGGATGTGCACCTTGGCGGCGCGGCGGTCGATTTCGTCGCGGGCGATCTTGCCCAGCCCGGGCACCGTCGGGTCGGCCTGGAAAGTCGATTCCTGCTCGGCCACAGCCAGTACCGAACACAGATTCTGCGTGGTGGTGTTGATGTCTTGCGCGGCGAACGCGGCGTAGATGTCCGTGGCCCAACCCTGACGGTCGGCAGTTTTCGCCGGCAACAGCCGAACAATTTCCGCCTTCACTTCAGCCGGCGGACGCGGCGCCGGTTCGTTGCTGCGCTGGCTGGCGCAACCGGCGAGCAGTAGCACCGCGCCGAGAGTAATGAGTAATCGCATGTTGCTCCATCCAATCAAATTAGCCACAACACCATACACAACCCCCGTAGGAGCTGCCGCAGGCTGCGATCTTTTGATCTTGCTTTTTGCAGATCAGATCAAGATCAAAATCAAAAGATCGCAGCCTTCGGCAGCTCCTACACGCTGATGACAAACTGATTGCAAAACGTTACTGCGAAACCCTATCATTCGCGCCTGGAGTCGCATTAGCGCAAGGAGTTCCGCGCCGCCCTTATTTTTCTTTGGCCGCTCGCCTCCAGGATCCGACATGCCCGCTTCAGCTCGACTCGGCGCTCCATTTCGCCCGACTTTGCTTGCCCTGCTGTGCACCCTGACCGTTACCGCCCACGCCGCTGAACAAAACAGCAAAGAGCTGGTGCTCGACGACGTCAACGTCAATGCCCAAGCCCCGACACCCAACGCCCTGCCCCCGGTCTACGCTGGCGGTCAGGTTGCGCGCGGCGGCCAGTTGGGCGTGCTCGGCAATCAGGACATGATGGACGTGCCCTTCAGCGCCGCGTCCTACACCGAGCAATTGATCCAGGATCAGCAGGCGGAAAACGTCGCCGATGTACTGCTCAACGATTCTTCCGTGCGCCAGGCCTCGGGCTTCTCCAACCAGGCGCAGGTCTTCATGATTCGCGGCCTGCCGCTCAATGGCGACGACATTTCCTATAACGGCCTGTACGGCGTGTTGCCCCGGCAAATCATTTCCACCGATGCGCTGGAGCGCGTGGAAGTGTTCAAAGGCCCCAACGCTTTCATCAACGGCGTGACCCCGACCGGTTCCGGCATCGGCGGCGGCGTCAACCTGCAACCCAAGCGGGCCGGCGACGTGTCGCTGCGTCGTTACACCACCGACATCAACAGCGAAGGCCGCATCGGTCATCACTTCGACATCGGCCAGCGTTTCGGTGAAGACAACCGCTTCGGTGCGCGGGTCAACCTGTCGCAACGCGAGGGCGACACCGGCATCGATCACGAGAACCAGCGCTCGAAACTGTTCGCCATCGGTCTGGATTATCGCGGCGATGCGCTACGGGTTTCCGGTGACTTCGCCTATCAGAAGGAACGCGTCAACGGCGGCCGCAGCTCGGTCAACCTCGGCACCGCCACGCACATCCCGGATGCGCCATCGGCGGACACCAACTACGCGCCGAAATGGGGCTACACCGACATCGAAGACACCTTCGGCATGCTCCGCGCCGAGTACGACCTCAACGACAACTGGACCGCCTACGCCGCCGGTGGCGCCAAGCACACCCGTGAAGTCGGGCGCTATAACTCGACCACGCTGGTCGGCAACAGCGGCGCCTCGTTCACCACCGGCTCGTTCGTCCCCCACGATGAGGACAACACCAGCGTCATGGCCGGCCTCAACGGCAAATTCAACACCGGGCCAGTCAGCCACAAGCTGAATTTCGGCCTGACCGGGATTTGGGCCGAGCAGCGCAGCGCTTATGACTTCGACCTGACCCGCTACTCCAACAACATCTATCACCCGATCACTACCCCAGCGCCGGTCGGCAACTTCGCCGGTGGCGATCTCAACGATCCGGGCATCGTCGGCAAGACCTTCAACCGCAGCGTGGCGATTTCCGACACCCTCGGGTTCTTCGACGATCGCCTGCTGGTCACCGCCGGTCTGCGTCGTCAGCAACTGGTGGTGCAGGGTTACAGCTACGCCAGCTACGGCAGCGGCCCGCGTTCGTCGAGCTACGACGAATCGATCACCACTCCGGTGTACGGCATCGTGTTCAAGCCGTGGGAGCATGTGTCGTTCTACGCCAACCATATCGAAGGCCTGGCCCAAGGGCCGACTTCGCCGACCAGCTCCGGCGGTTTCCGCGTCACCAACGGCAACGAGGTCTACGCACCGAAACGCTCCAAGCAGACCGAACTGGGCGTGAAAGTCGACATGGGCACCTACGGTGCGGGCCTCGGTGTTTACCGCATCGAACAGCCAAGCGATGGCTACTGCGAAATCAACAGTCCGACCACTTGCACCTACGTCCGTGAAGGCGAACAGATCAACAAAGGCGTGGAGATGAACGTGTTCGGCGAGCCGATCGACGGCCTGCGCCTGATCAGTGGCCTGACCCTGATGGACACCGAACTGAAAAACACCCTCAATGGCGCCAACGACGGTAACCACGCCATCGGCGTACCGACCTTCCAGTTCAACGCTGGCGTGGACTGGGACGTGCCAGGCCTGCAAGGCGTTGCGCTGAATGCGCGGATGCTGCGCACCGGCGGGCAATACGCCGACGCAGCGAACAACCTCAGCCTGCCAACGTGGAACCGCTTCGATGCAGGCGCGCGTTATGCGTTCAAGGTGTCGGAGAAGGACGTGACGCTGCGATTCGGCGTTGAAAACGTGGCGAACAAGAAGTACTGGGAATCGGCTCAGGGCGGCTACCTGACCCAAGGCGAACCGCGAGTGGCGAAGTTGTCGGGGACGATCGACTTCTAAGCGTCATTGCGTCGCAGAAAAGGCCCCGCAGCTTCACGGTTGCGGGGCCTTTCTGGTTTTTTTGGTGGTTGACCGGACGCTTCGCGAGCAGGCTCGCTCCCACACTGGAATGCGTCCCCTGTGGGAGCGAGCCTGCTCGCGAAGAGGCCGGAACTGGCGACCTGATCCATACTTGCTGCACAGCCACAGGAGGACAGCCCCATGAACCGCAGCGACGTGCTGATCATCGGCGCCGGCCCGACCGGTCTGGTCCTGGCGCTGTGGCTGAGCAAACTCGGCGTGCGCGTGCGCATCATCGACAAGATCTCGGCGCCAGGCACCACTTCCCGCGCTCTGGCCGTGCAGGCACGCACCCTTGAGCTGTATCGCCAACTCGACCTCGCCGACACCATCGTGCGTCGCGGCCATCAGGTCGCGGCGGCGAACTTCTGGGTCAACGGCAAACCGGTCGCGCAGTTGCCCCTCAAGCGCATCGGCGAAGGCCTGACGCCCTACGCGTTTGTCGAGATTTTCCCGCAGGACGAGCACGAACGGCTGTTGCTCGAACGCCTCGAAGATTACGGCGTCAGTGTGGAGCGCAATACCGCACTGGACAGCTTCGAGGAAACCGGCGACACCCTCACCGCCCACCTGCGCCTGCCCGATGGCCGGCGGGAAGTTTGTCAGGCCTGCTATCTGGCCGGTTGCGACGGCGCCCGTTCGGTGGTGCGCAAAGCCCTCGACACCGACTTCCCCGGCGGCACCTATCAGCAGATTTTCTACGTCGCCGATATCACGGCCAGCGGCCCGGCGCTCAATGGCGAGTTGCATCTGGACCTGGACCAAGCGGATTTTCTCGCGGTGTTTCCACTGGCCGGCGAAGGCCGCGCGCGACTGATCGGCACGGTGCGTGACGAACGCGCCGAGCGTGCCGAAACCCTGCAATTTGCCGACGTCAGCAGCCGCGCCATCGAACACCTGAAAGTGCATATCGAAGACGTGCACTGGTTCTCCACCTACCGCGTGCATCACCGCGTGGCCGAGCACTTTCGCAACGGCCGGGCGTTTCTGCTCGGCGATGCCGCCCATGTACACAGTCCGGCCGGTGGCCAGGGCATGAACACGGGCATTGGCGATGCAATCAATCTGGCCTGGAAGCTCGCCGCCGTGCTCAGCGGTGGTGCCGAACCGAAACTGCTCGACACCTACGAAACCGAGCGCATCGCCTTCGCTCGCCGACTGGTCTCCACCACCGACAAGGTCTTCAGTTTCGTCACCGCGCAGGGTCGCATGGCCGATCTGCTACGGATGCGTGTGGCGCCGTTTCTGCTGCCGAAAATGGCCGGGTTCGAAGCCAGCCGCGAATTCCTGTTTCGCACGGTCTCGCAAGTCACCCTCAACTATCGCGGCATGCCACTGAGCCAGGGTGAAGCCGGCCACGTGCACGGCGGCGACCGCTTGCCGTGGGCGCATGATGGCGAAGGGGATAATTTCGAACCGCTACGGCAGCCATGCTGGCAGGTGCATGTCTATGGCGACACCAGCGACGAGATGATCGCCTGGTGCGCCGAACACCACTTGCCGCTGCACGTCTTCGACTGGCGCCCGGCGTTTGAAACGGCGGGATTGGGGCGCAACGGATTTTATCTGTTGCGGCCGGATACCTATGTGGCGATTGCCGATAGCAGCGCCGATCCGAAGGTGATCGAACGCTACTTCCTCGATCACGGCATCCGGCCTTTTCAGTGACCTTCACACTTTGTTGGCCAGCCATTCGTCGGAAAGACCTGAACACCTGTCAACTCTGACAGTGGACGCATTGCGCAGCGCCACCTCTAATCATTGCTCACCGTTTTCAAGGAGCAATCAAGATGGAACTGTCCACCGCAGACCAAGTGCAAGACATAGAGGTCACTGGAACATTAAACGCACTGTTCGAAGTCGCCGACCACCAACCTTTAAATGCTGCTTTGATCGAGTTGCGTTCAACCCAGCGGGTAAAATATGAGTTCCGAGGGAGAACGGAGGCCAACGACAGGTCTTTTATATTTCAAATTTTCAGCGATCTGGAAGATGGAACATATGAAATACCTTCGACCTACTACCAGTACGCCGCATTCTACTTTGCAAATCATGCAGGTTGGACGTACGCATCGCCCAATCAATCAATCTTGCATCTAACGATTTCTGAAAATAAAACTCGTTTCAGTGGAGTAATCAAAGCTGATTTCGATCCAGTCGAACACAAAACTGGTGCTTCAACGCTGTATGTCACTGCGTCGCTAGGTGTCAAACTCAGCAAAGCTCTTTTCTGATAAAAATCGGATCATGGAGACGATCGCAACCTGACGCCTCTGCCTACAAGGAGCAACCATTCCATATAGGCAATGCTGCAAGTTGCGATTCCTTTCTCAGATCCCCGCCAACGCCAGATCCATCGCAAAGTAAGTGAAGATCAGATCCGCCCCCGCACGCTTGATTGCGCCAAGGCTTTCGCGGACCACGCGATCCTCATCGATCGCCCCAGCCTGGGCGCCGAACTTGATCATCGCGTACTCGCCGCTGACCTGATACGCCGCCAGTGGCAGGTTCGAGGCCTGGCGGATGTCGCGGATGATGTCGAGGTAAGCACCGGCCGGTTTGACCATCAGCGCATCGGCACCTTCCTGCTCATCGAGCAGCGATTCGCGCAGGGCTTCGCGGCGGTTCATCGGGTTCATCTGATAGCTTTTGCGATCGCCCTTGAGCGCGCTGCCGCCGGCCTCGCGGAACGGGCCGTAGAGTGCCGAAGCGAATTTGGTCGAGTAGGCCATGATCGGAATCTGCGTGAAGCCGGCAGCGTCGAGCGCCTGGCGAATCGCGCGCACCTGGCCGTCCATCGCCGCCGACGGCGCAATCACGTCAGCACCGGCGCGGGCGGCCGCTACGGCTTGTTTGCCGAGGTTGATCAGGGTCTGGTCATTGTCGACTTCGTGGTTGTGCATCACGCCGCAATGGCCGTGATCGGTGTATTCGCAGAAGCAGGTGTCGGACATCACGATCATTTCCGGCACGGCGTCCTTGGCAATGCGCGACATGCGCGACACCAGACCGTCTTCGCGCCAGGTGTCGCTGCCGTTGGCATCGAGATGATGGGACACGCCAAAGGTCATCACCGACTTGATGCCGGCGCGGGCGTAGCGCTCGATTTCGCTGGCCAGTTTGCGCTCGGGAATGCGCTGCACGCCGGGCATGCTGGTGATCGGCACGAAGTCGTCGATGTCTTCCTCGACGAAGATTGGCAGGACCAGATCGTTCAGGCTGAACTCGGTTTCCTGGAACAGACTGCGCAGGCTCGCATTGCGGCGCAGACGGCGGGGACGTGCTTCGGGGAACTGACTGGACATGGGGCCTTTCCTGAAAACAGCGGATGAGACGAAAGTCGTAGGGGGCGAAGCTTATGCCTTGCGGCGGGTGCGGGACAAACCTGGATCGATCAAGAGAGCGTTACCGGGCTTGTAATAATCCTGCATGTACATTTCAAATTCCTGTGGGAGCTGGCTTGCCAGCGATGGCGGCAGGTCAGTCACCAATGAGGTTGACTGTGCTGGCTTCATCGCTGGCAAGCCAGCTCCCACAGGGGGCATGTGTACAACTGAAAGTCAGGATGGGATGGTCAGGCCACGAATGACGGCCGGGCGAGCTAGAAACCGCTCCAGCACTCGGGTGACATTGGGGAAATTCTGAATGCCGACCAGATCCCCGGCCTCATAAAACCCGAGAAGATTGCGCACCCACGGGAACGTGGCGATGTCGGCGATGGTGTAGCGCTCGCCCATGATCCAGTCGCGGCCTTCGAGGCGAGTGTTGAGCACATTCAGCAGGCGTTTGCTCTCCTCGACATACCGATCGCGTGGACGCTTGTCCTCGTAATCCTTGCCGGCGAATTTGTTGAAGAAACCGAGCTGGCCGAACATCGGGCCAATGCCCCCCATCTGCCACATCAGCCATTGGATGGTCTCGTAGCGCAGCGCGCCTTCCTGAGCGAGCAGCTGGCCGCTCTTGTCGGCCAGATAAATCAGGATCGCGCCGGATTCGAACAGCGGCAGGGGTTTATCTTCCGGGCCATGCGGGTCGAGGATCGCCGGGATCTTGTTGTTCGGGTTCAGCGAGAGAAATTCCGCCGAGGTCTGGTCGTTGGTGTCGAAACCGACGCGGTGCGGCTCGTACGGCAGGCCGATCTCTTCGAGCATGATCGACACTTTGACGCCGTTGGGGGTCGGCAGGGAGTAGAGCTGAATCCAGTCCGGGTACTGCGCCGGCCATTTCTGAGTAATCGGGAATGCAGACAGATCGGTCATTGGAAGCATCCAGTCACAAATTGAAAACCGATCATAAAGTAGGCCTGCTGCCGCGCCTACACGAACCGTAACATCCTGTCGCTAACCTGCCTGCATGCCCGCAAAGGTTGCCGTTAGAGTGCTGCGCACTGGCCCGGATCGAACCAAACGGGCATTACAGGACTCTGAGTTATGCCTTTCTCGCAGAGGAAGCTGTTTATGACAGGGAAACACCCGGTGCTGGGAGCCCGCGGTGCCAAGGTTTGTCAGCCTTAACCGATTTTGCTGAAGAACCCTCGAATTGATGACGAACCTGATGAGTTTCGCCAAACGTTTCAAACATCGCGCGTACGTGGCCCTGCCCTCCCTGCTGGCAGTCAGCGCGCTTTTTCTGTCCCTCGAATCCAGCGAAAGCCGCGCCCAACCGGCGGACGGCACACAGACGCTGGTGTTCCTGCGCCACGCGGAAAAGCCCGAAGGCGGCCTCGGCCAGCTCAACTGCCAGGGCCTGAACCGCGCCATCGACCTGTCGACGCTGCTGCCGGAAAAATTCGGCAAGGCCGATTACGTATTCGCCGCCAACCCCACGCGCAATGTCGAGGAAGGCGAGCTGGATAATTCCTACAGCTACATTCGTCCGCTGATGACCATCAGCCCGGCCGCGATCAAGCTCGGCCTGCCGGTGAACATCGAATTCTCTGCCAACGACACCAGCGATCTGGCCCGCGAGCTGCTGGACGAGAAGTACCACAACTCGACGATCTACACCGCCTGGTCCCACGGTTATCTGCCGGATCTGATCAACAAGGTCGCCGGCAACGCAGTGGGCGAGCGACAGAAGATCACCGATGACTGGGCCGGCGATGACTTCGATTCGCTGTATGTGCTGACCCTGAAGTGGCACAACGGCAAGGCCAGTTTGCAGAGCCATGTCTACAAACAGGGGCTGGATAACGGCAAGGACACTTGCCCGACCTGAGTTTTGTATCGCCCGATCTTGCGTCTTCGCGAGCAGGCTCGCTCCCACAGGGGAACGCATTTCAACTGTGGGAGCGAGCCTGCTCGCGAAGAGGCCAGTTGCTTGCACCTCAAGCCTTCTGGCTGACCCGCTCGCGCAAATACTCGATCACCGCCTGACGCTCCCCGGCAAACTCGATCCGCCCGCCCTTCTTCTCGCGCTGGAATACATACATCGGGTCGTAGTACTCGCGCAGCAACACGCTTGTCCAATCGCGAAACAACTCGACCGAACCGCTAAGGGCCTGTTCGGCCAGTGCAGCCTCCATCTGACCGTACAGTCGTTGATAGCGCTCGCCACCCAGGCGACGCTGAATATTGTTCAGGCTGGCAATCAATCGCTCGGCATATAGGGCGAAACCCACCTGCTCGCCATGCAAGGCGACGAACTCGGCGTGCAGGTCAATCACGTAATCCTGCAGGATTCGCTCTACCCGATTCTCGAGGCTGTCTTCAAGCCAGACCAGCGGTGCCGCTTGCATGCCCCGGTACAGCGGCAACGGCAAGGCACAGCTGCCGACCACCCGACTCTCGTCTTCCAGGACAAATTGCCCGATCCCGCGGGCGCGCTTTTTCAGCACATCGACAGCCAGGCGATTTTCGAAATCAATGTTGCCCGGCTGCCCGGTGGCGCGCTTGCCGAAACTCGAACCGCGGTGATTGGCATGGCCTTCAAGATCCAGACCATTGCTCAACTGCACCAGCACTTCGGTCTTGCCAGTACCGGTCATGCCACCGAGCAGAACCAGATCGCATTCGGCCACAGCCTGATCGACGGTTTCCAGGAGGAACGTGCGCATGGCCTTGTAGCCACCGCCCACACGCGGGTAATCGATGCCACCCTCGTCCTTGATCCATTGCTGGACGATCTGTGAACGCAGGCCACCGCGGAAACAATAGAGATAGCCGTCGGGGTGGTTACGGGCGAATTCGACCCAGCCCTGAATGCGTGCCTCCCGAACCTCGGCCGACACCAGCCGCTCACCCAGTGCAATCGCGGCTTGCTGCCCGTGCTGTTTGTAACAGGTGCCGACCTGTTCGCGCTCACGGTCGTTCATCAGCGGCAGATTGATCACACCCGGGAACGCGCCGTGGGAAAATTCAACCGGCGCGCGGACATCCATCATTGGCCGGTCGTTGAGGAAAATATCGCGGTAGTCGGTGCAGTCGCGGAGCATCAAATCACCTCGACCGCGTTCGTCTGTCGCTCAACCAGTTCGCCGATCGGCGCAAGGCTCAGGCCCAGTTCGGCGGCGACGCCAAGGAACTCGTCATTACCTGCAGGCGTGACCGCAATCAGCAGACCACCGCTGGTCTGCGGATCGCACAGCACGCGTTTGTGCAACTCCTGCACGCGGCCAACCTTGCTCGAATAGCTGTCAAAGTTGCGCAGCGTACCGCCCGGCACGCAGCCCTGATCGAGGTAGTACTCGACGCTGTCCAGACGCGGCACGCGGTCATAGGCGATGCGCGCGGTCAACTGGCTGCCGTCGGCCATTTCCACCAGATGCCCGAGCAGGCCGAAACCGGTGACGTCAGTCATCGCCGTAACGCCGGCGAGTTTGCCGAAACGGCTGCCAGGCTTGTTCAGGGTGCACATCCAGTCGCGGGCGACACCGACGTCGACGGCGCGCAACTTGCCCTTCTTTTCGGCGGTGGTGAGGATGCCGATGCCCAACGGTTTGGTCAGGTACAACAGGCAACCGGCGGTGGCGGTGTCGTTGCGTTTCATGTGGCGCTTTTCCACAAGCCCGGTGACGGCGAGGCCGAAGATCGGCTCCGGCGCATCGATCGAATGCCCGCCCGCCAGTGGAATACCCGCCGCGTCGCACACCGAGCGACCGCCACGAATCACTTCCCGCGCCACTTCCGGCGCCAGCACATTCACCGGCCAGCCGAGGATCGCGATCGCCATCAACGGATCGCCACCCATCGCGTAGATGTCGCTGATTGCGTTGGTTGCGGCGATGCGGCCGAAGTCGAACGGGTCATCGACAATCGGCATGAAAAAATCGGTGGTCGACACCACACCACGCTCGGCATCGATCGCATACACCGCCGCGTCATCGCGCGAGGCGTTGCCGACCCAGAGTTTTGGATCAAGGTTCTGTGCGCCGCTGCCGGCGAGGATCACTTCCAGCACCTGCGGGGAAATCTTGCAGCCACAACCGGCGCCATGGCTGTATTGGGTCAGACGAATCGGCTCGCTCATGGGAGAGTCTCTGGCAATGAATGGGGCGGATTCTAGCAGAGCGCGAGCGCGCAGATTTTTGTGCTGACCGAGCGGCCCCTTCGCGAGCAGGCTCGCTCCCACATTTGTACGGTGGTCTCCTGTGGGAGCGAGCCCGCTCGCGAAAGCAATCGAACCTGCCTGCACCGTCCAGTCAGCCCCGCCTGCAAACCTCAGCGAAAATCTGCGTAATCGGCCGATGCGGCTGGCGCTTGTGCATACGCCGCACTTGTTCGCTCAGCCGCAGCAGCTCTTCACTGGGCTTGGCCCATTGCTCTTTCGGCAGCGGCTCGGACCAGGCACGCATGACTTCCGGCAGCGCCTGCTTGCCGATTCTTTCCAGCCGACGCACTTCCCATTCGACCAGACGATTGGGAATCGTCCATAAAGTCATGACGTGATACAGGTACCAAAAAAATCCCGACAACCGCGAGCGGCGGCCGTCACGGATCTGCTGGTGCATCCGCGCGCGGGCGTTACGAAAAGTATGCAGGCCTTCGTGGGGCGGGTCGTCCGGGCCTTGAAGGTCTTGCAAATCCTGAATGGATTTGAGGTCGTTGACTTCGTACTCCATGTAACCGCGAATCGCTTCCCAATGGCTGATCGCGAGCTCCAGGCCGGCGCATTGGAATTCCTGGCTTATGAGGGTTTCACCTTGGTAGAAACCGATGCCCATGCCGTATTGGCGGTGGATGCCGAACTGGGTGGCGCCTTTGGCTTCGATGATCCAGGCAGACAGCGATTCCCATGGGACGAAGACTGGCTCGATGGCGCCTTCGGGCATGAAGCAGACTTCGCGGCGTTGACGGTTGAAGCGGGTTGGGATGAGAGTGGCGCGTTTGTTGTGAGCGTGGTGCCAGACGCCTAGACAAATAAGCAAGATCAAGGGGCTGCTGATTAATTCATTTTCCAATGCCACTTCGAATACACCAACCATTGACTCCCAAATTGCCTCGTTTCCATAGCCAAATAGAATTCCTAGCAAGCCCGTGAACAAAGGAAATAAAACGAGAACTATAAAAGTGCCTGCGGTCGTTCCGCCGATAATTAGCTGCCATGGGAATACCTCCAGTGAGCCGAGACCAAAGTCCATGTATCCGTCATTGAACGCTCCGATGTGAGGTCCGTAAGGCGGCATCGCTGTAGGTAAGGGCAATGGTGCGAGATAGGTAATTTTTCCACTCGGAAATGGCTCTACATCGCCCGCTTTTCTGACCACCTCACATTGCGCATCAACAATAGGCTCATTGTGATTATTCAGCATGGTCAGCCCATTCGAGGTATTGAGTTTCTACCAGCAGAACCATCGGGTTTTCCTTGACCGACCCGGTAGCAACAACTGAGAAATGGCCGCCACCCCGAGGGTCTCCCACCTCGGCCAAGATCAACCGAAACATCCGCATCCAGCGCGGTCCCCTGTGGGAGCGAGCCTGCTCGCGAAGGCGCTCAAACAGGCAAAAAACCTCCCCTCCTCTGGTCACAAAACTGCTCTGCATCAGTCCACAGCCCGCCTGCAAATCTCAGCGAAAATCTGCGTAATCGGCCGATGCGGCTGGCGCTTGTGCATCCGCCGCACTTGTTCACTCAGTCGCAACAACTCTTCACTGGGCTTGGCCCATTGCTCTTCGGGCAGCGGCTCGGACCAGGCACGCATGACTTCCGGCAGCGCCTGCTTGCCGATTCTTTCCAGCCGACGCACTTCCCATTCGACCAGACGATTGGGAATCGTCCATAAAGTCATGACGTGATACAGGTACCAAAAAAATCCCGACAACCGCGAGCGGCGGCCGTCACGGATCTGCTGGTGCATCCGCGCGCGGGCGTTACGAAAAGTATGCAGGCCTTCGTGGGGCGGGTCGTCCGGGCCTTGAAGGTCTTGCAAATCCTGAATGGATTTGAGGTCGTTGACTTCGTACTCCATGTAACCGCGAATCGCTTCCCAATGGCTGATCGCGAGCTCCAGGCCGGCGCATTGGAATTCCTGGCTTATGAGGGTTTCACCTTGGTAGAAACCGATGCCCATGCCGTATTGGCGATGGATGCCGAACTGGGTGGCACCCTTGGCTTCGATGATCCAGGCGCTGAGCGACTCCCACGGGACAAAGACCGGCTCGGTGGCGCCTTCGGGCATGAAGCAGACTTCGCGGCGTTGACGGTTGAAGCGGGTTGGGATGAGGGAGAGACGTTTTTTGTGGTGGTGATGCCAGACACCAATACCGATGAGCAAGATCAAGGGACCGCAAATTAATTCATTTTCCAACGCCACTTCGAATACACCAACCATTGATTCCCAAATCGCCTCGTTTCCATAGCCAAAAAGAATCCCTAGCAAGCCCGTAAATAAAGGAATCAAAACGAGAACCATAAAAGTTCCTGCGGTCGTCGCGCCGAGAATTAGCTGCCATGGGAATACCTCCAGTGAGCCGAGACCAAAGTCCATGTATCCGTCATTGAACGCTCCGATATGAGGTCCGTAAGGCGGCATTGATGTAGGTAATGGCAACGGTGCGAGATAGGTAATCTTCCCGCTTGGGAACGGCTCAATATCGCCCGCTTTTTTAACCCCCTCATATTCCGAACTGGAAGGAGGATTACTGCGATTATTCAGCATGGTCAGCCCATTCGAGGTATTGAGTTTCTACCAGCAAAACCGGAGGGTTGTCTTTAATTGAGCCGGGAGTTACTACAGCAAAATGACCGCTATCCAGAGGGTCAATATGAATCACGCGCGTTCTTGACTCCGCCCCACCTTTGCCATTGACGGTCTGGATACATATGGCAAGTTCGAGCGTTTCTTTTGCAGGCGTATAGTCAGAATCGGGACGGATGGGGTACTGAAGACAAAGCACCAAACCATCTGGTGATGACTTCACGATTCGCAGACTGCTCAATATCTCCTCACTGATGACTTCCTTGCGCACTTGCGGCACACCGCGACCATGCAGCGGTGCAACAAGTCGATGGGCACCGATTCCCAAGCGTCGACTCGGTTTACCGTTTAACGGCGGCAGAAGATCGTTTAGCGCCAGCCTCGGCAGAACCAAATGAATATCACTGGGTTTGGCGCCAAATAATAAAGTCTTCAGCCAGGTGTCACTGGGATCAGGTCCTGATTGGGCGTAAGGAGCGTGTATCAAAAACGCCAGATAATTTTGATAGTCATCCAGGGAGTGGTCACCGCGCATCTCTTCATCACGGCTCCAGGGCGTGACTTTCAACCACTTATCGTGGGCAGAGAGGTTGTAGCGATGGAATAGCCACGTTCCGACGAATTCCAGCACGGTGAACAACGCACCGGCGAGATTGAAGCGAAAAAATACAGTAGAAAGACGTGTGCCAGCGGCAGCCCACGCCGCTGCGCGTGCCGAACTGTTCGCTGCAGTCAACACTTTAAAAGAAGCGTGAAAAGTGTTGCTCGCCCCATATCCGTTAGTTGCAACTATACCTGCGGCGCCCAACGTCGCCACCGCAGCCGCTTTCTGCTCAAATTGAGTGCCACTACGAATTGCATCTTGCCACTTTCGATCGCTAATTCTGAAGCTGGCAAACGAAGTTCTCAAACCCAGAACATAAGTAAACGCCCCCAACCCAACATGCAACTTCCCCATCTGCACATGAACCTGTCGCAGCGCTTCAACCTGCATGCTGGCAATAAGACTCGCGCTTCGAGCCTTGAGCGCCGTATCGGCAAGCCCTTGCGCAGCGGTAAATCCGGCTGCGCCTGTCGCGATTACGGCAGCAACAAAATCCGCCCGTTTCTTCCTGTCCCTCGTCTGCTTCATCACCTCTCGATAAACCCCCACCAAATTCACCACCTGCACCAACACCACCAACAACCCCATCCCCTCCGTCCGCACCAGACTCGCCTTCGAAACCCCCGCCACCCCCGCGCGAATGTTCTCCAGCAACCCGCGCAATTCCCCTTGCTGCGCCGGCGGAAACACCACCGTCACGCCCGCTTTCGCCGGTGTGGCGCCATACAGCCGGGCCGAGCGATCCGGCAGTTCGTCGATCGGGCTTAACGCTGCCGCCAGTCTTCCTTCGAACAAGCCCAGTTGCGTGCGCACGCGGACGATTTCCTGCTGCAATTCCACCGCGCGGGCGGTTTTGTGGCCCTGGCGGTTTTTGTTGTGGGTGAGCTGGTTGCGTTCACGGTTGAGGGTTTTCAGGTAGTCGCGTTCGCGCAGCACTTCCTTGATCGTGGCTTGCAGCGCCGCTTGTTCCGCCGGGGTGGATACGGTGAAGGTCACGCCGCTGGTTCGCGCGGCGTCGAAGACGCGCAGGCGCAGGGCTTTGGGCAGGCGCTGGAACAGTTCGTCGAGGTCGGGGATTTTCTCGCCGGCGAGATCAAAGCCTTCCAGCGCCCGGCTCAGGCCGAGGTTCAGCGCCGGGCTGTAGGTGTCTTGCACGGCATCGGCGAGGACGCGGCTGTGTGCGGGCAGATCGTCGAGGGCCGGCAGCTGCGGCTGCTCGATGCTCTGCAATTTGGCCAGCCAGTCCGGCAGGTTGTTGAACATCGCCATGCCGGCGTTGAACAGCGTTGAATATTGCCCGGCCTGTTCGGTCTGCAAGCGCAGCGGCAAGGTGTAGAACAGCGGGCGGGTCAGTTGCGGGTGTTGTTCGAGGTAATCGAGCATTTGCTCATTGGCCGCGTCGCTACGGCCGATGTCCTTGAGGCAGGCGTATTCGCTGGCGAGCGCCTGATCGATCTGCGCCGGCAGTTGGCCGTCGAAATACCACGCCGAGCGATGGAAACGCCCGGCGCACAGCAGTTGCGCGCGATCGGCGGTGATGCGTTCGAGCAGGCGATTCCAGCGTCCGAGGTTGTCGCGATGACTGTTCAGCACCTCGTCCATGGCCGGGCGGTCGATCAGGTCGTTGATGCCGCGTTTGCCGCTGAGCAATGGGCCGTCGAGCACGTCTTTCATGCGTCGGCTCTGATCCTTGCCGAGGTCGACCAGTGTGTTCAGGTGGCGCTCGACGAAGTCGGCCGGGGCGACTTCAGAAAAATATTCGCGGGTGTAAAAGCGTCGGTCCGCCTCGGCGGTGACGCGAGCGTGCGCGGTGAAATCCGGGGCAACGCCGTCGAAGCGGTTCAGCGCCAGTGACTCGTCCAATGCCTTTTCGCGAAGCTGTTGCAACTCAGGCGTGGCTTCGACTGCAACTGGCTCGACCTCACCACCCTTGTTCAAATAGTCGAGCAGCGCCTGCCGGGTATTTTCCCGATCCGGCTCGGGCAATTGCTCCAGTTCAGCAAACAATGCCTGGGCGCGCGGATCGTCGCTGGCCTTGGCCAGGGTGTCGAAATCCTGAGCGCCGAGCTGGCTCAGCGACTCGATGTAACTGGCCAGCAGATAGTCGCGCTCGTTGTTGTCGGTGTTGCTCCACTGCTCGATCCAGCCGACTACCAGGTCCTGATAATCGGCCAGATCGCGCATTACTCCAAGGTCGTCGTTGACCAGCAGAAACAGCGTGTCGTCCTGATAAGGCCCGCGCACCCGACCGAGAAATTCGCCGATATGCGCCTCGCGAAAACGTCGTGGGTTTTCCCACAGATAAGGTTCGCGTTCGTGCTCGGGCGCATCGCTGACCTGCACCGTCGGCATACGCGTGGCGTCCGCCTCGGCCAGCGGTTTCGCTGTGCAGGCCACTTCCGCCAGCCACTGTTTCGCCTGAGCCACGGTAAGCAGATGCTCGCCGCCGATCAGACAATGCACCGGGCCGAGATCGACCGCCTGCATGAAGTGCTCGCGTTCCTGCGCACTGTCCAGCACCTGTCGGCACTTCGCCGCGCTCAACTGCACGTCGGCGAAGGTCACGTAAAGGGTGCTTTTGCGCGAAAAGATCAACGCCGGACGTTCTTCGATGGCGCTGCGCTGATCCTCGCTGACGCTTTTGCCGCGATGCAGCAATGCGCTGATGACGCCTTCCAGCACGCGGTATTCGTAGAGCTCACCGCTGAGGCTGTCGACGATGTACAGCCAACCGTCGCGCAGGCGGCGGATGCCCATGGGGCGCGTGGTCAGGGTGTACGGCAGCGTGATTTCGGTGCTGGGGTCGAAGGGTTTTTCGACAAGGCCGTACGCGAGGGGCAATAGTTGCACGTGGGTGTTGCGCAAGGGGCAGGCGGCGGGGCCGATGATCGGGGCTTTGGACGCGGCGGCTGCCGCAAGGTCGGCGGGATGGTTCATGGTCGGACTCTTTCAGACGCCCATTGGCGGGCCATTGAAACGGCCAGCGTCAAGCGCTCACCGATCGGTTGCAGGGAGGGCTCGTGTAGCAAGTGCTGGATCTGCGGATGCTGATCCGGATCAGCACCATTGAGAGACGCGACAAGGTTGGCGAAGTAAAGCCATTCCGATTGGCTGCTCAGGCCGAGCGCGCTGGCTTTTGCCTCGATTTGTTCCAGAAGTATCCAACGTTCAGCGATGGTTTCCCCGGTATGAAACCGGGGAAAATATTCAAGCAAATACGCATCGACTTGTAGCAACACCCGCCGCCGATCCACCCGATCCAGCGCGGCATCCTGCTCCGCACTCAACCGATACGGCGCCACCAGCGCCCCACCCTGCCCTTGGCGAGGTCGCTGACAGTGCCAGACTCCCCGCGCGCCATCCGCCGTGACCACACACCCCAGCGGCCCGAACAGACTCGCATCGCCGCTGGCAAACAGCGCCTGCGCCACGGCGGCATCCGCCAGCCGCAACAACACCGGCGAGCCGACCGGCAACTCGACGATCAGCAACTGGCGCAAATGCGCGACGATTTCATGCGCCGGCGCGGCGCTGAACAACAGCACGCCCCATTCCTGTTGGGCATGCTGGCGATAAAACCGCGCCACCGGATCGTCAGCGTCCGCGAGCGCCACCAGCAGCGGCGAGACATCGCGCAGGGCCGAAAACGGTGGCTGGTCGTAGAGCGCAAAAGCGTTGGCGGCGGGGTCGAGCCTTCGCAGTTGCGCCGGTAAATCGGCGATCGTCGCGCCGTCGAGCAGCACAAACGCCTGCTGCTCAGCCCACGGCAAACCTTCAGGCCAATCCGTCAAAAGGCTCATGCCTGGGCCGCCTCGCAAATCAGGCAACGCGAGGTCCGCGTGGTCAGCAGCGCATGCCGTTGCTGCACGGCATCGAACGTCGCCTTGAGCAACGGCGCAGCCCCCGGTAGCAACGGTTCCGCTGGCAGACACACCGTTGGCGCCCCGCCCTGCACCACCGGCACACTGCTGAAAATGCCGGCGGCGCCGACCGTCAGCCAATGCCCGCCAGCAGCCAGGGTGATCTGCAGGCCGCTGTTGAAAACCACCTGCTCGCCCGCGCCGAAATGCAGCTGCTGCGCGGCACTGACGCGCTGGCTGGCGACCCGCACATGCTGCTCGCCCTGCACCCACAGATGATCGTCCTGCTTGAGTTCAGTCAGGCGGTTGCCGTGGGTCAGGTGATGTTCTTCGTCGCGCAACTCAAGGCTGGAAACGCCGCCAATCACTTGGCTGTGCAGGTTGTCGATCTGCACACGCAAGTCGTTGAGCACGTGCTGCACCAAGTCGCGCTGCGCCCTGATGGAGATTTCTTCCGCGCCTTGCCGGTCCTCGATGCGCAGTTCGTTGTAACCACCGCCACCGGGACTGCTCTGGCTGCGCCAGATACTGCGCGTCTGTTGCGCCGGCAGGTCCAGTGGCACCGGGGTTTCGGCGTTGGGCAGGCAGGCGAGCACATACGGTTTGTCCGGATCGCCATCGGTGAAGCCCACCAGCACTTCCATACCGACGCGAGGAATCTGCACGCTGCCGTAGCGGTCATGCGCCCAGGCAGTGGCCACGCGCAGCCAGCAACTTGACTGTTCATCACGCTGGCCGTCGCGATCCCAGAGCATTTGCACTTTCACGCGGCCGTAGGCATCGCTGTAGATTTCTTCGCCGGGCGGGCCGGTCACCACCGCCAACTGACTGCCACTGACGCGCGGTTTGACATGCTTGAGCTGCGGGCGAAACACCACGTCCCACGGCGTCGCGACGAAATGGTTGCGATAGCCCTGACTGAAACCATCTGCGTCAGCCTGCTCGGTGAACGCTTCCTCGAGCACTTGCGGCTGTTTGCCGATGTGCTCGACCTCGCTCAGCAACCATAAATCGTTGCAGTCGGCGCGCGAGTAATCCGCCATGGTCATGAAACTGCCGCCGCGCATCAGCGCCTGATTGCTGCGCCCGTTAGCCAGACGATAGTCGGCACCATGGCGCTCCAGCGCACGCTGGCTGAGGTGCTTGCCGCGCTCGCGATGGGTGAACTGCCCGGGAAACTCATAATCTTCCAGCAGCGGAACGCACGCTGCGCTGACCTTGGCGTCCAACTGCACTGCGGGCTTTTCGAAGTGATAGTCGCGGCGCTCGACGAGGTTGGAGCGTGGCTCCAGGCGCACAGTGAACTGGTCGATAACCGGCGCATCGGCAACCAGGCCGTTGCCCTGCAAATAGCGCGTCGTCACGTCGTGTTTGAGGAACGCCGTTTGATCGTCGCCGAACACCAACAGGTGCGCCTCACGGCGGTGACGGAAGTGAAAGTGCAGACCCTCCTCTTCGCACAGCCTCTGGATGAAGTGCAGATCGGATTCCTGATATTGCACGCAATACACCCGCGCCGGGTACTCGGCGCTGAGCTGAAAATGCCAGGCATCGGCCTGCATACCGTGATCGCTCAACACATTGGCGATGATCTGCGGCACGCTCAGGTTCTGGAAAATCCGCTGATTGCGCCGATGCGCGAGGTAGGCAAGATGTGGCGCCAGGGTGATCTGGTAACGGCTCAGCCGAACACCGCAATCACCTTGGCCGACCCGATAGACCAGCCCGTGCATGCCGCTACCGTCGGCACCGAAACAGAGAAAGGCCGGCCGATGCAGTAAGCCTTCCAGATCCACATCGGGGCGCTCGCTGACCAGCTCGAGATCCAGTTCGTAGGTCTGGTTGAGCACTTCCCGGGTGCGAAAATCGAACACTTGAAGATCGTGGGAAACGCCTTCTATCTCGAGAGTGAAAACAACGGGCCTGCCAGCGATGCGCATCCACCTGTCCCTGTGTCTGAGTGAAAGACGGGACTGTGCAACGGTGCACGGCAATGGGTGAAGTCAGAGGTTTCCCTGTTTTGCCGGTCTGCGAGCGAAAAGGACGTGGCCCACAGAGAAACGCCCTGGATCCTACGGAAATGATCCCGAATCCTATGCCTTTCCCCTGTGGGAGCGAGCCTGCTCGCGAAAACGGTGTGTCAGTCGCCGACGGTTTAACTGATCTACCGTCATCGCGAGCAGGCTCGCTCCCACAGGGATTTGCGTGAGTCAGGGCAGCAAGATGATCTTGTCGCCGCCACCCTGATTGACCTCTTCATAGCGCGCCAGCCCTTCAGCCAGCGGCACCTCCACCAGGCCCTGCGGCAGCGGCAAGCGATCCTCATCGAAGAACCGCCCGAACTGCTCGAGCATCGCCGCGCACGCCTCAACGCCGTACAACAACGAGTTGATCCCGACCACCGAGCCGCCCTTGCGATACAGCGCCAGCGCCGGCAATTGCACATGGCCGTCGACCGGTGCGGCGATGATGGCGATGCGGCCGAAGGTCGCCAGTGCCGCCACCGAGGCGGGCAGCCAGAAACCGGTGGTGTCGAAGATCACATCGGCGCCGCCGCGATACACCGCATTGACCTGGGCACCGAGGTCTTCTGGCTTATCCAGTTGAATCGTCTGATAGCCCTGCTGCTGCAAATCGGCTACCTGCTCGGGCCGGCGCGCCGCCGCCAGCAATTGCGCGCCGCGCACTTTTGCCAGGGCCAAAGCCGCAGTTGCCACTGCCCCGCCGCCGATCACCAGCAAACGTGTATCGGCGCTGACCAGACTGCGTTCCAACGCATCCCACGCCGTGGTGTACGGCACGCCCAAGCTGGCCGCTTGGGCGAAACTCAGATGCACCGGTTTGTGCGCCACGCCGCTCGCCGGAAGTTTGACGAATTGCGCATGGGCGCCGTCGGCGAAGAAGCCCAGCTCGCGCCCGGTACCCCAGACTTCCTGACCGATCAACGCTTGCGGCCCCTCGACCACCACCCCGGCAAAATCCCGCCCCGGAACCCGTGGCAGCGTGGTGTAGGGAAAACGCCCGAGGACGTTTTTCACATCGCTGGGATTGAGCCCGGCAGCCTTGATCTGCACCAGCACTTCATCGGCGCCGGGCACCGGGGTCGGAACGTTGACGAAACGCAGGGAAGACAGGTCGCCGGTCTGATCGAATTGCAACGCTTTCATGGGCACATCCACCGAAAAGAAAAAGGGAAATTCAGGACAACCAGCCAGCGACCAGTTGCCGGCCCAGCGGCCACAACTGCTCACCGGCCAACATGCCAAGCAGACCGACCAGCGCGATGGCCGGTGGGGCGGGAGAACGGAAATCGAGCGCGCCGTAGAGCAGGCCGACGCCCAGGCCGATGGCCAGAGAAATGAGGTAGTTCATGAAAGGAACTCCGCCGCGATAAGTGATGGGCAGAGTCTAGGGAAACGGGCGGAGCGGTATCGGCCAAGGACTTCTGAATTTCGGACAAACCTTCTGCAGCCGCCATAGAACCGTGTGGGAGCGAGCCTGCTCGCGAATGCGGTCTTCCAGTCAGCACTTCATTGCCTGGTGCAAAGCTTTCGCGAGCAGGCTCGCTCCCACATGGATCTGTTCAAGTTGCCGAGAATTGCGAAGGCGCTACGCCAAGTTCCCGGCGAAACATGTCGCTGAAACTGCTCGGTGAATAACCCAGTTCGCGAGCAATGACGCTCACCGCCACGCCTTGAATCAACGCCGCCACCGCCGTCGCCAACTGCACCTGCCGTCGCCATTCGGCGAAGCCCATGCCGAGGCTGTCCTTGAACAACCGCGCCAGGGTGCGCACGCTGGCCCCGGCGTTTTCCGCATGCTGCTCGAACGGGATCTCCAGCGACGGCGCGGCCATCACCGCCTGACACAGATTCATCAGACGCCGGTCGGACTCGTCCGGCAGTGGAATCTTCAACTGCGAACGCCTGGCCCGGCGCAGTTCCAGCAATGCCAGCCCGACCAGTGCATCGTAATACTCAGCCTCGCCGTCATCGCCCTGCGCCACCAGTCCGACGATCAACTCGCGCAGCAGACCACCGACTTCGATCACCTGCACCGTCGCATCCAGCGTCGCCGCCAGCGCCGGGCGCAGGTAGATATTGCGCATCTGCAAATCCGACACCACCCGAATCCCGTGCGGCACCCCCGGCGGCAACCACACCGCCCGCTGCGGCGGCACCACCAGCGCTTCGTGCGGGGTTTCGACCCACATCACCCCGCTCATCGCATACAGCAACTGCCCCCAGACATGCTCGTGCGGCTCGATGAACAAACCACGCGGATAGGTTCGCGCCAGCGGTTGCACGGGGACATCGGTGTCGGTCAGATCAGGGGGCGCGGCGAGGGCCATGGCGAGCGTTCACAGGGGGTTGGCGAAGCCGCCATGGTAACCAGCACGCCGCGCCCTCGCCAACGATAGATACCGTCGGACAATCCGAATGAATTTTCCCGGCACAGCGCGATCCGTTTAATACCACAGGGAGGAATTCGGGCTTTATGAACAACGCAAAACTTTACGTCATCGACTACACACTGCATGGCACCCCCAAGTCGTTCATTATCCGCTCGGACAAAATGGACAACGCCGAAGCCTGGCATTGGGCAAGCTGCGACGCGGGCGTGGGTCGCATCCCGCGCTTCGGCCGCGAGAAAGTGCAAAAGACCAGCAAACCGATGGCAGAAAAATTCGGCCTGGAAAACGTCACCTGGCGCCAGACCAACTGACCCCACCGCCTCCACCGCAGGCTTGGCAATCGACAGGGGGAATCGACCGATGACCGACACTTATCACACGGCCCGACTGGACTACGGCCTGACCACCTTCTTCGGCCAGATCACCAAAACGGTGAATTGCCAAGTCGCACTGGAAACGGTCGCGGATGACCCTTACCGCTTCACCTTGTGCGTCCAGGCACCGGTACCGGAAGACCTCCACCAAGCCAAGGTTGTGGTGGTCAAGGTCGAAGGGCGAACACTGCAAGGCACGGTGAGGCACTTTGAACGACATGAAGACGACAGTCTGAAAATGGAAGTGGAGCCTGATTAGGCTCCACTTTTTTTGCCCCGCTTATTTCGGATGAGCGCAACCGCAACCCTTCATCGCACACTCTTCACCGTGTTTGTGGTGATGAGCGCAAGCCTCGCAGCAATAGTGTTTACCGTGTACAGCGTAGGAATGTTCGCCTTCTTTGATCGTGCAGTTGCAGCCCGGGCAGTCGCATTTTTTATCGGACATGGGACAGACTCCTTGCGTAGTGGTTGTCTGAGGCTTGAGTGGTAAGCCGTAAGGGACAGTGTAGAAGGTGGTGTTGCAGGCTGACCAACTGTTGAGAGATTGGGCGACGCAGAGATGGCTTTCGCGAGCAGGCTCGCTCCCACCAGAACGACATCGCGCTGCACAGACCTGCACATGACATCAAAAGCCCCTCACCCTAGCCCTCTCCCAAAGGGAGAGGGGACTGATTGGGGAGTGCTTCAAAAGTACACCGACCTGATCGTGCGTCACCGAATCCATAATCGATAAGGTCTTTCAGTTCGCTGTATAACGCGAAACAACTCGGTCGGCTCCCTCTCCCTCGGGAGAGGGCTGGGGTGAGGGGCGAATCCCGGCACAAAACCAAAGCCAGACACCACCCGCTCCTAACCACTCAACACAATGAGCGCAAGCTCGAGTACCGCCCTTGATCTTGCCGTGCCGGCCCCATCGGCAGGCTGAGTGGAGGGATCGGTCCCGGAGCGAAGGAACCCCGAGCCCCAGCGAGCGGGCCGAACGCCGGGGCCAAGCCTTTTGGTTACTTTTTGGCGTCTGAAAAAGTGACCCGCTGTAAGAGCGGAACCGCCAGAAGCAACACCCGCAGCAACGGATATGTACACAGTCAAAAAAATAAAATCACTGCGCCTGCCGCGAACTCCGATACATAAACACCAAAGCCACCGCCAGACACACCATCGCCAACATCCGACTCGGAGACAAGCCGATCGCCGGATTCCCCAACCAGCCAAAATTGTCGATCAACATCCCCATCCCCAACTGCCCGACAATCACCGCCACCGTCGCCACAGCCGTCCCGACCACCGGCACCGCGCCAACCATCACCATCATGTACACCACACCAAACAGCGCCCCGGTCAACTGCCACTTCGGCACCTCAAGCAGACTCACCGCCTGCGCCGGCTCGAAAAACAGAATCAACAACCCGGTCACCACCGCGCCCACCGCAAATGTCAGCAGACTGGAGCGCAGCACACCGACCGTTTCACCCAGACAACCATTGATCGCGGCCTGCACACTCAACACCGCACCGGCCAATACCACCACCGCCAACAAAATCACCAGACCCATCATTCACCCCCGCGCAATCAGAACCAAAGCCACCACAATCAAGCCCAACGCCAGCCAGCGCTCGCCGTTGACCTTCTTGCGCGTCGCGCCGAACCAGCCGAAATGGTCGATCAGCACACTCTTGCCGACCTGACCGGACAAAATCGCAATCATCGTCATGGCAATGCCGATGTGCGGCGTCGCCAGCGTCAGCACCACCACGTAGATCGGCCCGAGAAAACCACCGATCAATTGCCAGCGCGGCAGTTCGGTCAGCGCCGGACCTTTCTGTGGGCCGGCAAACAGCAGGAGCAAAAACAGGATCGCCGAACCCACGCCGAAGATGCTCAAAGTCGCCCACAAATGCCCGACCTGCTCACCCAGCGGCCCGAGCAATCCGGCTTCTACCGACAAGCCCATGCCAGCGAGAATTACCAGTGGCAGCAACAGCAGACGCAACACCGATCTTTTCACCGGTGCAGCAACCACCCCTTCATCCAACGTCTGCATACATAACCTTCCACACTCAAAAACAATGGCGCGGATTATCGGCTGGCGCCGCTGTGCGATAAATGGGAGCATCCGGACAACACTTTTGCGCAACACGCACAGCGAGACACGGCATGCACGGGCTCAAAGAACTCGGATTCAAAGCGTTAAGGCTGTTTGTGGCGGTCCTCGACCACGGCAGTTTTTCCGAAGTCGCCCGCCGCGAAGGGGTCGCGCCCTCCTCCATTTCGCGGCAGATCCAGTTGATGGAACAGGCGCTGAACCAGCAATTGCTCTACCGCCACACCCGCGCCGTCACGCCGACTGAAGCCGGGCGCACGCTCGGCCACCATGCGCGGTTACTGCTGGTGCAATTGGAAGAGGCCGAGCAGGCGTTGCAGGAGCAGCAAAGCGAACCCACCGGACTGGTGCGCATCAACGCCCCGGTGGTGTTCGGCCAACGCCATCTGACGCCCTGGCTGGGCGAGCTCTGCGCGCGCTATCCGAAGCTGCAACTGGATATCCAGCAAACCGACCATTACATCGACCCGCTACAGGAAGGCGCCGACCTGCTGTTTCGCATCGGCGCGCTGCACGATTCGAGCATGCAGGCACGCATTGTGGCGCCGCACCGTTTTCAGGTCGCCGCCAGCCCGGCCTACCTCAAACGCCACGGCACGCCGCAGCACCCGGACGAACTCGCGCAACATCAGTGCCTGGCCTATAAAGGCGCGGCCGGTCAGCAGCGTTGGTTTTTCCGCCGTGATGGCGAGGACTGGACGCCGTACACCGTCAAAGGCCCGATCACCGGCAACCACGCCGACACCCTGACCCAGGCCGCTCAGCAGGGGCTGGGGCTGGTGATGTTTCCGTCGTGGCTGATTGGCGAAGCGGTGCGCGAAGGCACACTGGTGCCGGTGCTGGGGGAATATCAGGTGTCGAACAGCCTGGAACCGCAGCAGATCGCCGTGCTGTGGCCGGGGAGCCGACGGCTGTCGGTGAAGGTGAGGACGGTGATTGATTTTTTTGTCGAGTGCTTTGGCGACATTCCCTATTGGGACAGAGCCTGAAGATCAAGAGCCCCCTCACCCTAGCCCTCTCCCTGAGGGAGAGGGAACCGACCGAGGTGTCCCACCTACTGCATCGACCTGAAAAACCGCGTCGATTATGGATTCAAAGCAGGACTTTCAGGTCGGCGTAATCCCGCAATATTCCCCAATCGGTTCCCTCTCCCTCTGGGAGAGGGCTAGGGTGAGGGGCTTTTCAGGCCATCAGATACGGAACTGCCCCACCAGCTTGCCCAACCGCTGCCCCAGCTCCGCCAGACTGCGCGACGTTTGCGCGCCCAGTTGCGTTTCATCGGCGACGCTGTCCACCGCCACGGCAATCTGATGCACGCTGCGGTTGATCTCTTCGGCCACCGCCGTCTGCTCTTCCGCTGCGCTGGCGATCTGCGCGTTCATCGAGTTGATCGTGGCGATCAACTGCGCCATCGCGTCCAGCGATGCACCGGCCTGATTGGCTTGCTGCGAAGTACCATCGCCGGCCTCGCTGGAACGGCGCATGGCTTCGACCGCCTGCTGCGTACCGGCCTGCAAGCGGTCGATCATGCCCTGGATTTCCTGGGTGCTGATCTGCGTGCGGCTGGCCAGTGCGCGTACTTCGTCCGCAACAACCGCAAAGCCACGCCCGGCCTCACCGGCACGTGCCGCTTCGATCGCGGCGTTGAGCGCCAGCAGGTTGGTCTGTTCGGCAATCGAACGGATCACCCCAAGCACGCCGACAATCGAACTGACGTCCTGCTGCAAGCTGTCCAGCGACACGCCGCTGTTGCGGATGTCGTCGACCAGCGCATGAATCTGCTTGATGCTGCCCGCCACCACGCGCTTGGCGCTCTGGCCTTCTTCGTCGGTCTGCTGAGCGGCGACGGCGGCGTTCTGTGCGCTCTTGGCGACTTCCTGGGCGGCGGCGGACATTTCGTTGATCGCCGTGGCGACCTGATCGGTTTCGTGGCGCTGACGCTCCATGGCCTGATCGGAACGCTGCGCCTGTTCCGAGACCTGGGTGACCAGACCGGTCAGTTGCGTGGTCATCTCGGTGATCTGCCGCACCAGGCCGTGGATCTTGTCGACGAAACGATTGAACGAGCCGGCCAGTTCGCCGAGTTCGTCCTGGCTGGTGATGTTCAGGCGTCGGGTCAGGTCGCCCTCGCCCGCCGCGATATCATCGAGGTTGGCTTTCATCAGGGTCAGCGGGCGCAGAATGGTGTTGGCCAGCAGCATCCCCGCCGCCGCGATCACCAACAGCACCAGCACCGCAACGCCGACGATGCTCAGCACCACGCCTTGCACGCGCTCCTGCACTTGCGCCTCGACCTGCGCCACTTGCGCTTCGATGCCGTCGAGGTTGACCGAGGTACCGACCGCCATGTCCCACTTCGGCAGGTATTCGGTGTAGCCGAGTTTCGGCACCAGCACCTTGGCGTTACCCGGCAGCGGTGAGCTGTATTGCAGATAGTGGGTGCCGTCCTTGGCCACTTTGACCAGGCCGAGGTTGACGTAGACGCCGTTCGGATCGCGGTTGTCCTTGAAGCTTTTGCCCACGCCGTCGGGGTCGTTGGCCTTGAACAGACGCACGGTCTCGGAGTCGTAGCCGAAGAAGTAGCCATCCTTGCCGTAGCGGATGCCCGAGAGCAATTTGATCGCTTGCGCCCGCGCCGCGTCATCGCCCGGTGCGGCGGCGTCGTACAGCGGTTTGATCGTGGTCATGGCCACGGCGACGTAACTTTGCAGGGTGGCCTTGGCGTCGCTGAGCAGCCGCTCGCGGGTCTGTTCGACCTCCTTGCGCGCCTGTTCCTGGAGGATGAACAGCGTGGTCACGCTGATGACCAGCGCAAAGAGCAGCACCGGCAGAACGGCAAGGGACAGGACTTTAGCCTTGAGACTCAGGCGCATCGGGGGACTCACTCTTTTGATTTTGTTGGCGTGGTTAAAGGCTTTAACGGCACGCCGGGGCAAAAGTTGAGTCTTGAAACATCGCCGCCCCCCCTGTGGGAGCGAGCCTGCTCGCGAAAGCGTTGGCTCAGCAACCTGTGTGTCGACTGACACGACGCCTTCGCGAGCAGGCTCGCTCCCACATGGGGCAATTGTGGATTTTTTAGAGAACCATCGCCGCAACCCAGCCAAACACCAGCAGCGGCAGGTTGTAGTGCAGGAAGGTCGGTACGACGGTGTCCCAGATGTGGTGATGCTGGCCGTCGATGTTCAGCCCCGAGGTCGGGCCGAGGGTCGAGTCCGAGGCCGGCGAACCGGCATCGCCCAGCGCACCGGCAGTGCCAACGATGCAGACGATGGCGATCGGGCTGAAGCCCAGTTGCACGCACAACGGCACGAAAATCGCCGCCAGAATCGGCACGGTGGAGAACGACGAACCGATGCCCATGGTCACCAGCAAGCCCACCAGCAGCATCAACAATGCACCCACGCCTTTGCTGTGATTGATCCAGGCCGCCGACGATTCGACCAGCGTCTGCACCTGCCCGGTGGCCTTCATCACTTCGGCAAAACCTGAGGCGGCGATCATGATGAAACCGATCATCGCCATCATCTTCATGCCTTCGGTGAACAGGTCATCGGTCTCGCGCCATTTGACGATGCCCGACACCGAGAAAATCAGGAAGCCGACCAGAGCGCCGATAATCATCGAGTCCAGCAGCAACTGCACCACGAATGCCGAAGCGATGGCCACACCGGCGATCATCAGGCTCAGCGGGTTGTAGTGCACCGCCGTCTGCTCGACCTGTTCGATTTTGGCCAGGTCATAAACGCGCTTCTTGCGGTAGCTGATGAACGCGATCGCCAGTCCGAAAACCATGCCCAGCGCCGGAATGCCCATGGCGTGGGTGACATTGATGCCGCTGATGTCGACACCGCTGCGGGCGACGTTGGCCAGCAGGATTTCGTTGAGGAAGATGTTGCCGAAACCCACCGGCAGAAACATGTACGGGGTGATCAGGCCAAAGGTCATGACGCAGGCGATCAGACGGCGATCGAGTTGCAGCTTGGTCAGTACATATAGAAGTGGCGGCACCAGCAGCGGAATGAACGCGATATGGATCGGCAGGATGTTCTGCGAGGCAATCGCCACCACCCACAGCAGGCCGATCAGCAGCCATTTGACGTTACCGCCGCCGGTTGCGTGCTGCCGATCCACCATCGCCAAAGCCTTGTCGGCCAGCGCATGGGCGAGGCCGGATTTGGCAATCGCCACGGCGAACGCGCCGAGCAAGGCGTAGGACAACGCCACCGTCGCGCCACCGCCCAGCCCGCTGTTGAACGCCTTGAGTGTTGCGTCGATGCCCAGACCGCCGGTCAGGCCACCGACCAGCGCCCCGACGATCAGCGCGATCACCACATGCACGCGCGACAGGCTGAGGATCAGCATGACGCCGACGGCTGCTATGACTGCATTCATTTCACTACCTCAAAAAACACTGCGGGTGAAAACACACCGCCAGACAGGATGAGTCCGCCCGGGGTTGGCCGGCGGAGGTGTACAGAGGGTCTTGTTAGAGGGCGCGCACTGTGCCGCAGAGTGGCGGCGCTGTCAAAGCTCTGTGGCGAGGGGATTTATCCCCGTTGGGTGGCGAAGCCGCCCCCGGCAAACTTTAAATCAACCCTGTACGCAGGTGTCACGACTGCTTCGCAGCCGAACGGGGATAAATCCCCTCGCCACAGGACTACAGGACCACAGGACCACAGGCCCCGCATGCGGCAATCGGTCATATTGCGCTCACGGCATAAAGAAAGCCGAAACGCGGCCGCTACAGTGCAAAGTCTCAGATATTTATCGGATAAGGATGTTTTCCATGTCGCTCAGACAACTTTCCATCCAGTGGAAAATCACCCTGCTCGCCGGCCTCTGCCTGGCCGGTATCGTGACCCTGTTGGTCGGTCTTTCGCTGTATCGCATGGAACACAGCTCGGCGCTGGTCAAGGCCTCGAGCATGGAGATGCTCACCGAGTCGGCGCAGGCGCGGATCGAATCGCAAGGTGAAGTGCAGGCCGCCGGCATTCGTCAGCAATTCATGGACGCCTATCAGTACGGCCACGGTTTCTCGCGGCAGGTACTGTTTTTGCGTGAGCAGGCCGAGAAGCGCTTTCTCGATGCCTTCGACCTGCGCGAGGACATGACCCGTCAGGTCAAATCCGCGCTGCAAGCCAACCCGGACCTGCTCGGCCTGTCGCTGGTGTTCGAAGCCAATGCGCTGGACGGCAAGGACGAACTGTTCGCCGATCAGGCTGAGCTGGGCAGCAACGACAAGGGCCGTTTTGCCCTGTACTGGTCGCAGCCGACCCCGGGCAAAGTCACTTCGATGGCGCTGCCGGAAAGCGACATGAGCGACACCAGCACCGGCCCCAGCGGTCAGGCCGCCAACGCTTGGTTCACCTGCCCGCGCACCACGCTCAAACCGTGTGTGATCGAGCCGTACTTCTATGTCATCGACGGCCACAAAGTGCTGATGACCAGCATCGTCTTCCCGCTGCAGGTCAACGGCAAAGTCATCGCCTCGCTGTCGGTCGACATCAACCTCAACAGCCTGCAAGCGATCAGCCAGAACGCCAGCCGCAAGCTGTATGACGGTCAGACCGCCGTGAGTATCGTCAGCCCCGCCGGCCTGCTCGCCGGTTACAGCCCGGATGCCGGCAAACTCAGCCAGCGCCTGGATGCGGTGGATCAGGCCAGCGGCAGCGAGTTGCTGCGCCTGCTCGCCGCGAGCACTGGCGTGAGCAGCCTGCACAGCAACGGCCAGTTGAAAGTGCTGTCGCCGTTCCAGCCGATTCCCGACGGACCGGCATGGGGCGTGTTGCTCGATGTGCCGGAGAAAGTCCTGGTCAGCCGCGCCGAAGCGCTCAAGCAGCAACTGGATGCGAGCAATACCTCGGGCACGCTGATCGAATTGAGCCTGGGCCTGCTCGCCGCGCTGATCGGCCTGCTGCTGGTGTGGCTGATGGCGCGCAGCGTGACCAAGCCGATTCTCGGTGTGGCGCACATGCTTGAAGACATCGCCAGCGGCGAAGGCGACCTGACCCGGCGTCTGGCCTATGACAAGCAGGACGAACTGGGCCAATTGGCCGGTTGGTTCAACAAGTTCCTCGACAAGTTGCAGCCGATCATTGCCGAGGTAAAACGCTCGGTGCAGGACGCGCGCAACACTGCCGACCAGTCCTCGGCCATCGCCACTCAGACCAGCGCCGGCATGGAGCAGCAATATCGCCAGGTCGATCAGGTCGCCACCGCGTCCCACGAAATGAGCGCCACCGCCCAGGACGTCGCGCGCAGTGCCGCCCAGGCCGCCGAAGCAGCCAAAGACGCCGACCGCGCCACCCGCCAGGGTCTGACCGTGATCGACCACACCACCGCGAGCATCGACACCCTCGCCGCCGACATGAGCGCCGCGATGGTTCAGGTCGAGGGCCTGGCCGCCAACAGCGAGAAAATCGGCACGGTGCTGGAAACCATCCGCGCCATCGCCGAGCAGACCAACCTGCTCGCACTCAACGCCGCCATCGAAGCCGCCCGTGCCGGTGAAGCCGGACGCGGTTTTGCTGTGGTCGCCGATGAAGTGCGCAACCTCGCGCGCCGCACTCAGGAGTCGGTGGAGGAAACCCGCCAGGTCATCGAGCAATTGCAGAACGGCACGCAGGAAGTGGTCGGTGCGATGGGCAACAGCCATCGTCAGGCCCAGGGCAGTGTCGAGCAGGTTGGTCAAGCGGTGACGGCGCTGCGGCAGATCGGCGATGCGGTGACGGTGATCAGCGACATGAACCTGCAAATCGCCAGTGCCGCCGAAGAGCAGAGCGCAGTGGCTGAGGAGATCAACAACAACGTGGCGACGATTCGCGATGTGACCGAGTCGCTGTCCGGGCAGGCCAATGAATCGGCGCGCGTGAGCCAGTCGCTCAACAGCCTGGCGAATCAGCAACAGCGGTTGATGGATCAGTTTCGCGTTTGATGCACAAGTGCGGGGTGTCAGTTCCAATCCCCCCTCACCCCAGCCCTCTCCCCCCAAGGGGGCGAGGGGGAAAGGGAGCCGATCTTCATGCCATTCAAGTCCTGAGTTCGACTCGGATTTCAAGTGGGTGAATCTCTCAAGAACAACACAATCAGTCCCCTCTCCCTCTG
Source organism: Pseudomonas sp. 1L-E-NC-VB-C3 (assembly GCF_057291535.1). Taxonomy (NCBI): domain Bacteria; kingdom Pseudomonadati; phylum Pseudomonadota; class Gammaproteobacteria; order Pseudomonadales; family Pseudomonadaceae; genus Pseudomonas; species Pseudomonas sp. 1L-E-NC-VB-C3. The sequence goes on from NZ_JBXAWD010000005.1 coordinate 206,432, forward strand.
GGAGAGGGTTAGGGTGAGGGGCTTTTCAGGGGCTCACCGCCGAGGCAGTTCAATCACCACTTTCAACCCGCCCCACTCGCTTTCGCCCAGCACCAGCAAGCCACCCCACGTTTCGACAATATCCCGCACGATCCCAAGGCCGAGCCCATGCCCGTGGGTCTGCTCATCCAGCCGCGTGCCACGGCTGAACACCTGAGTGCGCTGCTCTTCGGGAATCCCTGGCCCATCATCTTCCACGCTCAGGGCAAAGCCGTCAGACCTTTCGATCACACTCAAGCGCACCTCGGCATCGGCCCATTTGCAGGCGTTGTCGAGCAGGTTACCGAGCAGTTCGAGCAAGTCCTCGCGGTCCCACGGCAGTTGCAAACCCGGCGGTGCGACGTAGCTCAAGGCCAGATGCTCGCCGTGAATCATGTTCAAGGTCGCCAGCAACCCTGGCAGCTCGGCATCGCAATCGAACAACGCGCCGGGCAGCGCATCCCCCGACAACCGCGCGCGATTGAGTTCGCGATTGAGGCGCTGCTGCACCTGCTCCAGTTGTTCCTTGAGGATCCTGCGCAGCTCGGGATGGTCATCGAGCTTGTCGCTGGAGGCCAGGCTGAGCAGCACCGCCAACGGGGTTTTCAGCGCGTGGCCAAGGTTGCCCAAGGCATTGCGCGAGCGCTTGAGGCTGTCTTCGGTGTGGGCGAGCAAATGGTTGATCTGCGCCACCAGCGGTTCCAGCTCCACCGGCACCTGATCGTCGAGTTGCGAGCGCTGGCCCTGCTGCAACTGAGCGATCTGCTCGCGCGCGCGTTCCAGCGGTTTAAGGGCGCGGCGTACGGTCAGGCGTTGCAGGAACAGGATCAACAGCAACGCCGCCAGCCCCAGACCGAGGCCGATCTGGCGCATGCGCTGGAAACTGTCGCTGACCGGCGTGTAATCCTGGGCGACGCTGATCGAGATCGACTGACCCAGGCGTCGATAGTCCGAGCGCAATATCAACAAGCGTTGCCCGTCCGGGCCAAGTTGCAGATTGCTGTGCAGCCCCGGGTGTTGCAGCAGCGGCAGTTCCTGATCCCACAGCGAGCGCGAACGCCAGTGGCTGTCGGAGAAATCGATGCGAAAGTAGTGCCCGGAAAACGGCCGCTGATAGGCCGGCGACAGATGCCGCTCATCCAGCTGCAAACCTTGCGGGCCGCGCACCAGCGCTACCAGCAGGCTTTCGCTGTCGTTGCGCAGGCCGGCTTCGAGGTAGCGCTGCAAACCGACTTCGAACAACCACAGGCTGGTTTGCGCCAGTACCAGACCGACGATCACCATCACACTGATCAAACCCAGGCTCAAACGGCGCTGGATTGATCTCATGAAGCTTGTCCGCCGAACAGGTATCCCTGACCGCGACGGGTTTCGATCACGCTTTTGCCGAGCTTGCGCCGCAGGTGATTGACGTGGACTTCGAGGACGTTGGAGTCACGCTCGGTCTCACCGTCGTAGAGGTGTTCGGCGAGGTGGCTTTTCGAGAGGATCTGCTCGGGATGCAGCATGAAATAGCGCAGCAGGCGGAATTCAGCGGCGGTCAGCTGGATGTCGGCGCCGTCGCGAACCACGCACTGGCGGCCTTCGTCCAGATGCAGGCCGGCGGCTTGCAGGGTCGGCTGGTTGGCCTGGCCCTTGGAGCGGCGCAGCAGCGATTGAATGCGCAGGTACAGTTCTTCCGGGTGGAACGGTTTGGTCAGGTAATCGTCAGCGCCGGCCTTCAGCCCTTCGATGCGCTCGGCCCAGGAGTCGCGCGCGGTAAGGATCAGCACCGGAATCGCCAGACCGGCCGCGCGCCACTGCGCCAGCACGTCCAGCCCCGGCACGCCGGGCAGGCCGAGGTCGAGGATGATCAGGTCATAGGGCTCGCTGCTGCCCTGATACACCGCGTCACGACCATCGGCCAGCCAATCCACCGCGTAGCCTTGGCGCTGCAGGCCGGCGAGCAATTCGTCGGCCAGCGGTACATGGTCTTCCACCAGAAGCAAACGCATCGATCAATCTTCCTTGTCTTTGACTAACTCGCCGGTATCGGCCTTCAGGTGCAGCTCGCGCGCCACGCCCTCGACCGTCAGCAATTCGACTTCGTAAATGTACACGTCGTGTTTTTCTTCCAGCTCGACTTCCAGCAGTTTGGCGCCGGGGTAGCGATCCATGGCCTGCTGCAGCACTTGCTCCAGCGGCAGGATCACACCATCGCGACGCAGGGCCAGCGCCTCGTCCTGATCGAGGTCGCGAGCCATGGCCGTACTGCACAACAACACCAGCGCCAGCGCCGTCAGGCGGGTGGCGCGACTATTCAGCTTCATTACGTATCCTGATGATCCCTGAGCACTTCACCATCGACCGCGTTCAACTCCAGATCCCACTTCAGCCCTTTCGGGTCGCGCAGTTCGATCTGGTAAATGAACTTGCCGTACTCTTCCTCCAGCTCGGTCTCGGTGATTTCCGAACCGGGGTGTTTTTCCAGCGCGATGGCGTTGAGCTTCTCGAAGGAGACGATAGTACCAGCGTCGCGCAAACGAAGCGCTTCGTCAGGCCCGAGATCGCGCGCCAGCGCAGTGTTGGCGCCAAGGCCGAGGATCGAGGCAGTGGTCAGGGCAGTCAGGGTTTTCATGGTGTCTCCGAATTCTTATATGTTGCTTACGGTGGGCACCATAGCGAGGTCAACTTAACTGAAACTGAATGGCCATCATTGTGCCCCATTGCTGGCAAGCTCCCCTGTGGGAGCGAGCCTGCTCGCGAAGGCGCAGTGTCAGCTGCAACGATGTTTCTGACCCACCGCTTTCGCGAGCAGGCTTGCTCCCACAGTGGTTTGCGTCTGCCCCCCTTGTGGGGCAGGCTCACTCCGACATGGGCCTGCAACATGTGCTTATAATCGCCAGCTTGCTAACGATCGAGACCGGTATGACCGCCATCCACATCAAGTTTCCCGCCCTCACCCTCAAGGCCGGCCCACGGGCCATGGCGCGCATTCGTGCGCAGGGTTTACACGCCGCGGACGTCGGCACCCTGCCCGGTGCAGCCGGTGGGCCGAAGGCGTTGGGGATTCAGGGGCTCGATCTGGCGTTGTTCGGCGAGTGGCTGCCGGATGCGCCGCGTGAGCGTTCGCTGATCGGCGCCTCGGTGGGTTCCTGGCGCTTCGCCAGCGCCTGCCTGCCGGACGCCGCCGAAGGCATTCGCCGCCTCGGTGAGCTGTACGCCGAGCAGCATTTCAACAAAGGCGTGAGCATGGCCGAGATCAGTCAAAGCTCGCAGCGCATGCTCAATGACCTGCTCGACGGCCGCGATGCGAGCATCCTCGAGAACGCCGATTACCGCTTGAACATCATGGTGGTGAAAAGCCAGGGCCGGCTCGCCGAAGACCATCGCGGACGCCTCGGTCTGGCGCTGGGTTCGGTGATCGCCGACAACCTGCGCGGCCGTGCACGGCTGTCGCGACACTTTGAGCGGCTGATCATCCACGATCCACGCCTGGCGCCGCCGCTTGATGCCTTGACCGATTTCCCCTCGCGTTTCGTTGCGCTCAATACCGGCAACCTGCGCCAGGCCCTGCTCGCTTCCGGGTCGATTCCGATGGTCATGGAAGGCGTGCGCGACCTGCCCGGCGCCGGCGCGGGTACGTTCCGTGACGGCGGTTTGCTCGACTACCACCTCGACCTGCCCTACAGCGGCGACGGCATCGTGCTTTATCCGCACTTCACCGATCGGGTGATTCCCGGCTGGTTCGACAAGACCCTGCCATGGCGCCGCGCTTCGGTGCAGCGTCTGCAGGATGTGCTGCTGGTCGCGCCATCGAAGGAATATCTGGCGCGCCTGCCCTACGGCAAACTGCCCGATCGAAATGACTTCAAACGCTTTATGGGCGATGCGCCGAGCCGGCAGAAATACTGGCACGCGGCGATGGACGAGAGCCGGCGACTGGGTGACGAATTCCTCGAGCTGACGGCCAACGGTCGCCTCGCCGACCGCTTGCTGACCCTTTAGTCAGCACGGCCAAAGACAAGCTGATAAACTCGCCGCCTGCCCGAATCGCTGCGGCGAACGCCATCTGAACAGAGCCGAAAATACCGTGGAAATCTTCAAAGAGTTTACTTTCGAATCCGCCCACCGCCTGCCGCACGTCCCGGACGGCCACAAGTGCGGCCGCCTGCACGGCCACTCATTCAAGGTCGCGCTGCACCTGAGCGGCGACCTCGATCCGCACACTGGCTGGATTCGCGATTTCTCCGAGATCAAAGCGATTTTCAAGCCGCTGTATGAGCGCCTCGACCACAACTACCTGAACGACATTCCTGGCCTGGAAAACCCGACCAGCGAAGTGCTGGCCAAATTCATCTGGAATGAGATGAAGCCGTTGTTGCCGGAACTCAGCGCGATCCGCATTCATGAGACGTGCACCAGCGGCTGCATCTATCGCGGCGAATAAGCAACAGATCTCCCCGCCCCTGTGGGAGCGAGCCTGCTCGCGAAAGCGTCGTTCCAGTCAATTTATTCGGTGACTGACACTCCGTATTCGCGAGCAGGCTCGCTCCCACATTGGGCTCCTGGTGCTTTCAGTGCACTGCTTTTGCGCTGAAAACCCCAGTCGCGTCTCCACATTCGGTCACTTGCGCCGCTTGGCACGACCGCTGCAACCCTTCTGCGTCTTCCCCTTCCAGCAAGGACTGCCCCATGACGCAGAACGCCTCCGGCAACGATTACCCGCTCAGTGAAGTCCCCATGCACGCGCGCAAAGGCCTGGCCTCGACGGCGATGGTGTTACTGGGCTTCACGTTTTTCACTGCGACCATGTTTGCCGGCGGCAAGCTCGGGGTTGCGTTCGGTTTCGCCGAGATGATGGTGGTGATCATTGTTGGCAATCTGCTGCTGGGCCTTTACGCCGCAGGGCTGGGTTACATCGCCTTCAAGAGCGGCCTCAATTCGGTGCTGATGGGGCGTTTCTGTTTTGGCGAGGTCGGCAGCAAGCTCAGCGATCTGATTCTCGGCTTCACCCAGATTGGTTGGTACGCGTGGGGCACGGCGACGGCGGCGGTGGTGATCGGCAAGTATTTCAATCTCGATGAAACCACCGTGCTGGTCCTGATGGTGCTGTTCGGCCTCGGCTTCTGCGCTACGGCGTACATCGGTTATCGCGGACTGGAGATTCTCTCGTACATCGCGGTGCCGGCGATGATGTTGCTGCTGATGCTGTCGATGTGGGCAGCGACCGTGAAAGTCGGCGGCTTCGAAGGCTTGCTCAGCGTGGTGCCGAGCGGTTCGCTGGACTGGTCGACAGCGATCACCCTGGTGTTCGGCACCTTCGTCAGCGGCGCAACGCAAGCCACCAACTGGACGCGATTTTCGCGCTCGGCAAAAGTCGCGGTGCTGGCCAGCCTGATCGGTTTTTTCATCGGCAACGGGCTGATGGTGCTGATCGGCGCGTACGGCGCGATCGTCTATCAACAGCCGGATGTGGTTGAAGTGCTGCTGTTGCAGGGCTTCGCCATGGCCGCGATGGCCATGCTGTTGCTGAACATCTGGAGCACTCAGGACAACACCATCTACAACTTCGCCGTGGCCGGCTGCAACCTGCTGCGCACCGGGCGGCGCAAGACCGTGACCCTCGGTGGCGCGGTGATCGGCACTCTGCTCGCCCTGCTGGGCATGTACGACATGCTGGTGCCGTATCTCATCCTGCTCGGCACGGTGATTCCGCCGATTGGCGGGGTGATCATGGCTGACTTTTTCTATCGCTGGCGCGGGCACTATCCGCGTCTGGCCGACGCACGGTTGCCAGCGTTCAACTGGCCGGGCCTCGGGGCCTACGGGGTCGGAACCGTCGCTGCGTTCAGCTCGCCCTGGGTCGCGCCGCTGGTAGGCATTGCCGCTGCCGCGCTAACGTATGTCATCGTCACCGGTGTGCTGGGCGCACGTCGCGTCAGCGCACCACTACAAGACCTATAAAAAGGATTTGCCTGATGCACATCATCAACGCCCGCCTGCGCAACCAGGAAGGCCTGCACGAATTGCACCTCGAAGACGGCCTGATCCACAGCATCGCCCGTCAGACCGAAGCGCCGACCCTCGGCGCGGATGACCTCGATGCCGGCGGCAATCTGGTGGTGCCGCCCTTCGTCGAGCCGCACATCCACCTCGACGCCACCCTCACCGCCGGCGAGCCGCGCTGGAACATGAGCGGCACGCTGTTCGAAGGCATTGAATGCTGGGGCGAGCGCAAAGTCACCATCACCGAAGAAGACACCAAGACCCGCGCCAAGAAGACCATTCAGGCCCTGGCCGCCCACGGCATTCAGCACGTGCGCACCCACGTCGACGTCACCGACCCGCAACTCACCGCGCTCAAGGCCATGCTCGAAGTGCGCCAGGAAAGCCGTCACCTGATCGATCTGCAAATCGTCGCGTTCCCGCAGGAAGGCATCGAGTCGTTCCGCAACGGTCGCGAGCTGATGGAAGAAGCGATCCGCATGGGCGCCGACGTGGTCGGCGGCATTCCGCATTTCGAATACACCCGCGATCAGGGCGTCAGCTCGGTGAAGTTCCTCATGGACCTGGCCGAGCGTACCGGCTGCCTGGTCGACGTGCACTGCGACGAGACTGACGATCCGCATTCACGTTTCCTCGAAGTGCTTGCCGAAGAAGCACGCAGCCGCGACATGGGCGCCCGCGTCACCGCCAGCCACACCACGGCGATGGGTTCTTATGACAATGCCTACTGCGCCAAACTGTTCCGCCTGCTCGGCCATTCCGGCATCAGCTTTGTTTCCTGCCCGACCGAAAGCATTCATCTGCAAGGACGTTTCGACAACTTCCCGAAACGCCGGGGCGTGACCCGCGTCAACGAACTGCTCGAAGCCGGCATGAACGTGTGTTTCGGTCAGGATTCGATCGTCGACCCGTGGTATCCGCTGGGTAACGGCAACATCCTGCGCGTGCTTGAAGCGGGTTTGCACATCTGCCACATGCTCGGTTATCGCAACCTGCAAAGCGCGCTGGATCTGGTCACCGACAACAGCGCCAAAGCCATGCACCTGGGCGAGCGTTACGGACTCGAACAGGGCCGCCCGGCGAACCTGCTGATTCTCTCGGCGGACAGCGACTACGAAGTGATCCGCAGCCAAGGCCTGCCGCTGTATTCGATTCGCGGCGGCAAGGTGTTGATGAAGCGGCAGATGCCGGTGGTGGAGTTCAGTTGAGATTGCGCTGGGGCTGATGGCCTCATCGCTGGCAAGCCAGGCTCCCACAGGTTTTGTGTTGAGCACATGATTGGGCCCTCATGCAAAACCCTGTGGGAGCCTGGCTTGCCAGCGATGGCGTCGGCCGAATCAATCCATCAACCGCGCCGTGCCAAACAATCTGACGCGCAGCAATTCCCCTTGCGAAACCTCAAGCAAAACCGGTGCGGTGCCACCCGGCATGACCACCCGCACTTCTCCCGCCTCGACCCAACCCACCCGCCACGCGGCACACGCGACCGCACTGGCGCTGGTGCCGGATGACGCGGTTGGTCCTTCGCCACGTTCGAATACCCGGGCGAGGATTTGCTGCGGCGACGCCAGCGCGGCCCATTGCAGATTGACGCCCGCCGGGCAGGGATTGCCGGCACCGGTGGGCATGGCATAGGCAATTGCCGTCAGCCTCTCGTTCAGGGGCGATTCACTCATCTGTTCGTTGCTCGGCAAAGCGGACGCATCGCCGAGCAGCGTTACACAGTGCGGATTGCCGATGCGTACGAATTGACTATGGGTCCAGGCGGGATCGAGTTGCGCCAAGGGCTGGACATGGCTGACGTCGCGATTGTTGATTTGAACGCTCTCGACTGCCTGCGCCCCGACGGCTTGCGGGCCGAATACGGGCCAGCCGAGGTCGAGCCAGAAACCGCGCACGCCTTCGACTTCGGCCGGTTTCACCGAGGTTGCTACCGGCTCACCTTTGTCATGATGGACACGCAACACTGCACCCTGCTCCGGCAGCAAGCCTTGCTCGGTCAATGCCTGAGAAAAAATCGTCAGGCCGTTACCGCTGCGCTCGGCGAGACTGCCGTCGGTGTTGACGATCAGCACATCGAACGGCGCAGATGCCTGAAACGGGCCGATCAGCAGGCCGTCACTGCGGTGGGGTTTGCCGTTGGCCGGACGCTGGCCTTCCGGCCAATCGCAGCACAGGGCGATAGCGGCTTCGCTCCAGTGCTGCCGAGATGCGGCGCAGGCGTCGGCGCTTGTCGGCAACGCGATTCCGGCCTCGCGCAAGGCTTGGGGTGAGACCACTCCGTAGATATTGCCGCGTGCGTCGTAGAACGTCGTCATGCCTTGTTCCCATATTCCATGCTGGCGAAAATCCGACTGTAAACCGCAAACCAGTGTGGGAGCGAGCCTGCTCGCGAAGGCGGTGCGTCAGTCGACAATTCCATATTTGACCCACCGCTTTCGCGAGCAGGCTCGCTCCCACAGGGTAGGATGTTCACCGTTATGCCCCGAAAGGCCTGAGATCGAACCTCAACGCCGCCAGAATGTCACTCGGGATGCAGTTGTTTTTTTGCCAAGGATCGATATGACCAGCCTCAACCCCCAAGACACGTTCGTCCCCGGACGCCTGCAACAGATGTCCACCCGCGTCGCTTTTTTCATCGCTGGCCTCGGCATCGCCGCCTGGGCGCCGCTGGTGCCGTATGCCAAGGCGCGGGCCGGGCTGGATGAGGGCACGCTGGGGTTATTGCTGCTGTGCCTGGGCGTAGGCTCGATTCTGGCGATGCCGCTGGCGGGGATTCTTGCCACACGTTTTGGTTGCCGACGTGTGGCCACCGCCGGCACCTTGCTGATCTGCGCGGCACTGCCGTTGCTGGCGACGGTGTCGTCGATCCCGGCGCTGATCGCCACATTGTTCATGTTCGGCGCCGGTCTCGGCACGGTGGATTCGACGGTGAACCTGCAAGCAGTGATCGTCGAGCGCGCCAGCGGCAAGCACATGATGTCGGGGTTCCACGGCCTGTTCAGCCTCGGCGGCATCGTCGGTGCGGCGGGTGTCAGCGCCCTGCTCGGCCTCGGGCTGACACCGCTGGCAGCGATGCTGGTCGTCGTCGTGTTGCTGATCGGCGCCCTGCTCAAGTGCGTGCCGCACATGTTGCCCTACGGCAGCGAAAGCTCCGGCCCGGCGTTCGCCATTCCCCATGGCATCGTGCTGTTTATCGGCGGCATGTGCTTCATCGTTTTCCTTACCGAAGGCGCGGCGCTGGACTGGAGCGCAGTGTTCCTCGCTCAGGAACGGGGGATCGACACGGCTTATGCGGGAATGGGTTACGCAGCGTTTGCCCTGACCATGACCGTCGGCCGTCTGCTGGGTGATCGCATAGTGCGCAAGCTGGGGGCTACGCGGATCATTCTGTTCGGCGGTCTGTTGGCGGCGGCGGGACTGTTTCTCGCCACCTTCGCGCCGAGCTGGCAAGCGGCGCTGCTCGGTTATGCGCTGGTCGGCGCCGGTTGCTCGAACATCGTGCCGGTGCTGTACACGGCGGTGGGCAAACAAACGGTGATGCCGGAAAGCATCGCGGTACCGGCAATTACCACGCTGGGTTATGCAGGGATTCTTGCCGGGCCAGCGGTGATCGGTTTTGTCGCCCATGCCAGCAGCCTGAGTTTTGCCTTTGGATTGATGGCAGTGTTGCTGGTGGCTGTGGCGATCGGCGGCAAAGTCCTCAAGGTCTGAAAGCTTCGCGAGCAGGCTCGCTCCCACAGGGTTTCAGTGGTCCATGTGGGAGCGAGCCTGCTCGCGAAGAAGGCACCGCGCTCTATCAGAAGCCTACGCTGGCCTGCACGAAGAACGTGCGCGGTGCGCCGACATACATCCCCGAGTTGTTGTCGCTGGAGCGGGTGAAGTATTGCTTGTCGAAGACGTTCTTCACCCCGGCGCCGAGCTTCAGGTTCGACACCTGCGGACCAAAGTCATAACCGCCGCGCACGTTCCAGGTCACGTAACCCGGGATGTCGCCGTACTGCCCGTCTGCTGTGCCTTCGGTGATGTAGTTGCCATTGAAGCTGCCATCCGCATTCACACCGGTGCCCGGCGAACGCTGTTTCGATTGGGCAAAGCCGTCGATGTTCCAGGTCCAGCGGTTGATGTCGTAACGCAAACCGACTGTCGCAACCTGCCGCGAATAGAACGGCAGATCGCGACCCTTGAAGCCGGGGATCTCGCCTTCATAAGTGGCGCGGGTGTAGGTGAGCCCGGCGTTGGCGGTCAGGCCATCGAGGCGCGGGTCGAGTGCGGCCATGTCGTAATGCACCGAGGCTTCAATGCCTTGGTGCTTGGTCGCGCCGAGGTTGGTCCAGCCGACATCGTTGCTGATGTATTGCAGTTCGTCATCGAAGTCGATGTAGAACAGCGTCACCTCGCCGCCCCAGACATCATCGTTGTAACGCGTGCCGATCTCGTAGGTCTTGGCCTTTTCCGGCTCCAGACCGTTGGCGGTGCTGTCACCCGAACCGCCCTGGCCGAGCTGGAAATACTGCAGGCTGCCGAACGAGGTTTCGTAATTAGCGAACAGCTTCCAGGCATCGGACAGGTGATACATCACGCTCAGCGCCGGCAGCGGCTCATTGCTTTCGATGCTGCGGTTTTTCTCCGGTACCGGGCGGCCAGCGGTGTCGAGCACGGCGCGGTCGTGCCAATCGGTGCTGATGTGTTCGAAGCGAATGCCTGGGGTGATGGTCCAGTTGCCGACGTCGATCTTGTTGTCGACATACACCGAATTGGCCTCGGTGCCGCCAGTGCGATCCTGGAACACATGGCCGTCGGAGGTCGGCGTGACCACCGGCTGGTTGTTGACCAGCGCCAGACGACTCGATTCTTCGTGCATGGCCTCTTTCAGATAGCGATAACCGACGCTGACTTCCTGAGTGGTCGGGCCGACATCGAACACCCGCGACACGCGCGGCTCGATGCCCAGGGTGTAATAGGAACGCGGGTACGAGCTGAGGGTGCGCTGATCGCGCGCGGCGATGGTACTGCCGCGAAAGCTGTCGGTGTAATAGGTGAGAATTTCTGCCTGGGTGCGCTCGTCGATCTGGCGGATCCACTTGAACGACACGTCTTTGCGCCGGCCTGTGAACTGGTCGTAATCACGCACCGATTCGTACGGTTTGTCGTCGTACTGACGCTGCGTCAGGCCACCCGGCATGTCGGCACTGGCGTCGTAGTAGTGGAAGTTGAGGCTGAAATCGTCCTTATCGGTCGGCGCCCAATGCGTCTTGAGCAGCACGTCGTCGATGTCATTGCCGTTGTTGCGCTCGCGATAACCGTGACCGTTGACGCCGGAGTACAGCAGCGCGACGCCCATGCCGTTGTCGGCGGTGCCACCGACGAACGCGGTGTCAATGTGTTTCCAGCCGCCGTACTGCGTGGTTTCCAGGGTGGTACCGATTTCGCCGGTGGTTTTCTCCGGAATCGCGCGGGTCACGAAGTTGATCACGCCGCCGACGTTTTGCGGCCCGTAGCGCACGGAACCGGCGCCACGCACGACGTCGATGCTGTCGAGGTTGCCCGAGGAAATCGGCGCCATCGACAGTTGCGGCTGGCCGTAAGGCGCGAACGCCGCTGGCACGCCATCGATCAAAACAGTCGAGCGTGGCGACAGGCGCGAAGTCAGACCGCGCACGCCGACGTTGAGGGAAATATCACTGCCGCCGGTGCCATTGGAGTCCTGCACCTGCACGCCAGGCACGCGCTTGAGCACGTCGCTGACGTTCATCGCGCCCTGCTCGACCATCGCTTCGCGGCGAATCACCGTGCGTGCGCCGGGGTGGTTCTGCACCACCGCAGCGTCCGCGTCACCGAGCCAGTCGCCGACCACTTTGATGTCGGTCACACCCAGTTCCAGCGGGCCGTTGCTGGCTGCGGAAGTGGCGGCCGGGGCGAGCGTCACCGAGCCTTCATTGATCTGATAATCGAGGCCGCTGCCCTGCAGCAACTGCCGCAGCGCCTGCTCTGGCGCGAGGTCGCCGTCCACCGCCGGAGCTTGTTTGCCGGCCACCAGCTCAGGGCTGAAAAACACCTGCAGCGAGGTTTGCTGGCCCAGTTCGCTCAAGGCTTGGCCTAGCGGTTGCGCGCGGATATGAATGGCTTCAGCGGCAAACGCCAACGGCATCGCGGCGCTGACTGCCAGCGCGAGAGCCAGTGGCAACCAAGGGGATTTTTTATTGTGGGTTGTGGTGATGTTCACGTCGTACGGAGTCCTGTGGATCGCAAGATTGTGCGGCTGTTAATGCAAACCAGTTGCAGTTGAACAGGAAGACGATGAACGGCGAAAAAACCTGAATGCTATCTGGAAATTATTTCCTGACTGCCATCGGCAAGGGTGCGCACCGTCACCGGCAGGATGCTCGGCAAGGCTTTGAGCAAGGCGTCGGTGTCGTCGGATTTGAACACGCTGGTCAGGCGCAGGCTGGCTACGTTCGGCTGGGTTACGGTCAGCGGCTTGTCGCGATAGCGCGATACTTCTGCCGCTACTTCGCTGAGGCTGGCGTTGTTGAACACCAGTTTGCCGTTGCGCCACGCGGTCAGCTGCGCCGGGTTGACCGCGTAGGCCGGCAGGACTTTGCCTTGGGCATCGACCGCCGTGCCGAGGCCTGCGGTGAGGTTGATGAACTCGTTGTCCGGGGCAGCACTTCCCTGTACCTTCACCGTGCCCTGCTCCACCGCCACGCGGGTCTGCGTGGCATCGCGGCGCACATCGAAACGCGTGCCGGTAACCGTGACCTTGCCGCTGCCGGCTTCGACAATAAACGGACGCGAGGCGTCGTGTTCAACGCTGAACATCGCCTCGCCCGCGCTCAATTCGATCACCCGTCGATCCTGCTCATAACGCACCTGCAAGCGGCTGCGACTGTTCAGATCGATCACCGAACCGTCCGGCAACGCCACATGTTTGCGCTCGCCCGGCGCCGTGGCGAATTCAGCGCGGTAACCGCCTGGATGATTCAGCCCGCTGAACAGGCCAAGCCCCAGCGCCACGGCCAGAACACTCGCGGCGACGGCATAACGCAGCATCGGCCGACGTTGGCGGCGAGCTGGCGGAGTTTCGGCAAGGGCCTGCAGACGCGACGTCGGCAGCAGATCAGCAGCCGCCCACAAGTCCTGTAGCAGCTGGAATTCTGCACGGTGCTGCGGATGCTCGTTCAGCCAGGCCTCGAAGCGCTGCCGTTGCTCGACGCTGACATTCGGCTCCTGCAATCGCACGAACCATGCCGCCGCCTCGTCACGCACCGCCGCTTGCCCACAGGCGCAATCTCTCGTCTCCATCATGGAATATTCTGTCCGGCTGAGGTTGAGACCAGGCACGCCCCCCTGTAGGAGCTGCCGAAGGCTGCGATCTTTTCGACGTCACACGTCATCATGACTGCAAGCCATCCAGCCGCTCACGCAGATGGCGCAGGGTGCGGATCATATACTTTTCGACCATGTTCTTGGACAGCCCCAGGCGTTCGGCGATTTCTGCCTGCGTCAGGCCTTCGATCTTCTGCCAGACAAAGATCTTGCGGCAGTTGAGCGGCAGCTCGGTGAGCGCGAGTTCGATGGAGTCGGCCAACTGGATCGCGTGCATGTAATGCTCCGGATCGCCCGCCGACGATGCACTGTCATCGACCGCCTCCGACTCCATGACGCCCCGCCGGTCCTCACGCCGATAACCGTCAACGGCGATATTGCGTGCGGTCTGATGCAAATACGCACGCGGCTGCTGCACCGCCGCCGAATCCGCCTCGAGCACCCGCACAAAGGTGTCGTGCGCCAGATCCTCGGCCTGCGCGCGATTGCGCAGGCGACGAGTCCAGGTGCCGATCAACTCTTCGTAATGCTCGAAAAAGCCGGATCTGCGGGAGCGCATGGGGGATGGGCGGCGTGGTGAGAAAGGGGCGTGAATAGTAATGCTTCGTATTAATACAAAGCAATGCACGCTGTGATGGTGTTCTTGATGCGCAAGGTGCAAGCACCGACGACGCCGAGCTCCGATGGGCATTGAATAGGACCCTGTGGGAGCGAGCCTGCTCGCGAATGCGGTATGTCAGCAACGATGATGGTGACTGACACGTCGCCTTCGCGAGCAGGCTCGCTCCCACAAGGTAAAAGCGTGAATGTCTCAGGCCTGCGGCAGTTTGCGGAAGCCCACTGCCAGGCGATTCCAGCCGTTGATGGTGTTGATCGCCACCGTCAGGTCAACCAGTTCCTTCGGCGAAAACTGCGCAGCGACGACTTCATAGTCTTCGTCCGGCGCGTGGGTCAGGCTCAGTTGCGTCAGCGACTCGGTCCACAGCAGTGCGGCACGTTCACGCTCGCTGAAGAACGGCGCTTCCCGCCATGCTGTCACGGCGAACAGACGACGCGGGGTTTCGCCGTCCTTGATCGCGTCGGCGGTGTGCATGTCGATGCAGAATGCGCAGCCGTTGATCTGTGAAGAGCGCAGCTTGACCAGTTCGAGCAGGCTCTTTTCCAGCGACAGTTTCGAGACGGCATTTTCCAGCGCCATCATCGCTTTCATGGCATCAGGGGAAGCGGTGTAGAAATCGGCACGAGGTTGCATGGTGGGCTCCGGGGTAGCGATTGAATGTGTGGCTACGTTAGTCCCCGGGGGTGGTTCGGCAAATAGCCAATATTGCAGAAGAACGGTAGGCCACTTGGCGCGGCGACTGACCGCTCGTCACTCGACGGGCACCAAGGTTTCAGTGCGCAAGACCAATATCAGGTAATCCCCTTTATCAGGAGACGTACCATGATGACGCGCAAATTCACTTCGTTATTGTTGGCCGGCCTGCTCGCCACGGCATCCGCCGCCAGCTTCGCTGCCAATGACAGCACCGATGCGACGGGCACCAAGTCCGGCGGCGCCAGCAGCTCGACCATGCCGCCAGACAGCACGCCGGGCTCGCCTTCCGTTGACAGCAATTCTGGTGGAACCAATAACGGAACTGGCACAGGAACCGGGACAGGGACAGGGACAGGAACTGGTTCGGGCATGGGCACTGGAACGGGCACCAATGGCGGCGTCAGCGGTTCGGGGTCCGGCGCGGGTGGCGGCACCGGTTCGGCCGGCGGCGGCACGGGTGGTGCGGGCGGTGGCACGGGCAGCTGAACGAACAAGAGCCATCCCAGATAGTCCTGCTTACATCAGGACCCAATGTGGGAGCGAGCCTGCTCGCGAAAGCGGTCTGTCAGCCAACCTTGATGCAAGCTGATACACCGATTCGCGAGCAGGCTCGCTCCCACTTCTGATGTCTGTTGATTGAAAAAAAATCAGCGATCCGAACGCATCAGCTCGGCAAAACCCTCTTCAGCTGTAAACACCGCCGCGCGATTGCGCCCGGCATTTTTCGCCTCATACAACGCCGCGTCCGCGCGCTGGATAAACACCTGCGGGCTGTCGTTGCCATGCGGAATGAATGAATAACAGCCCAGGCTCACGGTGAGATAACCGGTCGGCGAGCCACTGTGGATGATGTGCTTGTCGATCACGCTGCGGCGAATCTGCCCGGCTATCGCCAGCGCACCGTTGATGTCCGTATCCGGCAACAGCACAGCGAACTCTTCACCACCGTAACGCACCGCCAGATCCGACTTGCGCTGGCAGCAGGCCTTCACCACTTGCGCCACCTGCGCCAGGCATTGATCGCCGGCGACATGGCCGTAAGCGTCGTTGTAGCGCTTGAAGAAATCGATATCGAGCATGATCAGGCTGACCGGGCTGACCTGGCGCGCGCCACGGGCAAATTCGATGTCCAGCGAGCGCTCGAACAAGCGTCGATTGGCCAATCCGGTGAGGCTGTCGTGGGTGGCGATCTGCTCCAGCGCCAGTTGCGCCTTGCGCAGGTTTTTCTCGATACGTTCGCCGTCGCGCACCTGATGAATGAACACCCAGCCGAACAGGCCAACCCCGAGAATCACAAGCGCGACAATCACGCTGGACTGAAAGGCGCGGTCATACCAGCCCTGCAGAATCGTGTCTTGCGACGTCGCCGCAGAGACCACCAGCGGATACGAGGCCAGCTGGCGATAGCCATACAAGCGGGTCACGCCGTCGACCACGGAGTTGAGCATCGCGGTGCCAGCGTTAGCGTTCGGCAGCAGGGTTTGATAGATCTCGCCGTGTGCCACCGAGGTATTGATCAACGACTCATCAAAGGGCCGTCGCGCCAGCAAGGTGCCGTCGGTCAGCGCCAGAAACATGATGCCGCTGTCATCGAGGCTGAAGCTTTTGAAGAACTGATCGAAGTAGGACATGCGGATGCCGGCCATCAGCACGCCCTGAAAGTTGCCGAGCTGGTCGTTGACGCGTCTGGAAATCGGAATGATCCACTCGCCGTTTTCGCGGCTGCGAATCGCCGGGCCGATGTGCGCAACCGTCGAAGCATTCTGCTGATGGAACTTGAAATATTCGCGATCGGCCACGCCATTGCCACGAGGCAGATCGGCGAACGAAGTAATGACCCACTGCCCTTCGCGATCGAAGAGAAAGATGCCATGCAACTGATCCAGTTGCTGCGCGCGGCGGGCAAAGATCCGCTGCAACCGAGGGCGCTGCACCGCCCCGTAACCATCGTCCTGAATCCAGTCGACCAGGCTGGTCATCACCAGATCCGCCGCCCGCACAGTGTCCTCGGCCTGCTGCGCCATGGCCCTGGTCAGGTTGCCCGAAGCCATTTTCGCCACCGCCAGATCCTGACGCCGCGACTGCTCCAGTTGCAGGTACAGCAGACCGCACAGGCACAGGCTCACCGCAACGATAAACAGCACCGCCGCTTTGCGTAGCGGCAGGCGCTTGAGCGTGCCGGGGGCTTGATGCGGATCGTGATTGGGGATTGGCAAAAGCATGTCCTGGGCAGGTACGACAGGGGCGCGAGCCCGAAACCCTTGTATGTGTGAGCGTAGCCCACCGGGATGTACCGGGCAAACGCCCGCCTCCCGCCCAGTTATCGGCGCGTCGCGAGTTTGGATGATCGCTTTTCGTCGATTTATTTACGATTGCTTCTTTACGGTTAATCAGTTGTGCAGGGCCAGCCGCCGCATCGCGCTGGTCAGGTGCGCGCGGGCACTTTGCGCATCGCCTTCACGCATTTGTTCATAGGCGCGCTGCGCAATCGCATGAGGCACCGGTTTCAGTTCACGCTGGGTGGCCATCGCCAGCAGCTGCACCTGCGCGGCGCGTTCCAGGTAATACAGATCGTCCCAGGCTTCGGCAATGCTCGGCGCGGCGATAATCACCCCGTGGTTTTTCAGAAAGAGAATGTCGGCGTCGCCCATGACGCTGGCGATGCGGTCACCTTCGGATGCGTCCAGTGCGAGACCGTTGTAATCCTCGTCCACCGCTGTGCGCCCGTAAAACTTCAGCGCAGTCTGCCCCAGCCACAGCAGCGGCGGGCCTTGCAAGAGGCACAACGCGGTGGCGTGCGGCATGTGCGTGTGGAACGCGACTTTTACCCGTGGCAGTTGTTTGTGCAGGCGCGCGTGGATGTAGAACGCGGTCGCCTCGGGCTCGCCTTCGCCATCGACCACGTTGCCAGCGAAGTCGCAGACCAGCAGATTCTGCGCGGTCACTTCCGAAAAAGCGTAGCCGTATGGATTGACCAGAAACAGATCATCATGCCCCGGCAGCATCGCCGAAAAGTGATTGCAGATGCCCTCCTCCAGACCATGCAATGCGGCCAGTTGAAAGCACGCAGCGAGTTCGTTGCGGGCGGTGATGATCGCCTCGGTGTCCAGGTTCAACGTTGCGCTTGGTCTGGCTTTGCCAGTGCCGCTCAAGATATGAGCCATGGCAATTCTCCTTAGGTCCAGCCGAGGGATTTGAACAGCGGCAGCACTTGATCGAGGCTGGAGAGGATCGCGTCGGGGCGATAGTCCGGCAACAACTGACGACCCGTGCCGCGATCGATCCACACGCAACGAAAACCCATGTCCCGCGCCGCCGTGTGATCGAGCATGGGGCTGGCGCAGATGTGCACCACTTCATCCCGGGTCACGCCCAATTGCTCATGAGCGTAGTCGAACAGGCGCGGCGCCGGTTTGTAGGCACCGGCCTGTTGCGCGGTGATCACCCGGTCGATATGGCCGCCGAGTTGCGCGACGTTACCGGCGATGATGTCGTCGTCAGTGTTGGAGACAATGCACAGCTTGAAGCCCATGGCTTTGAGCTGCGCGAGGGTGTCGACCACTTCGGCAAATGGCGGCATGTTCGGGATGGCCGCCGCCAGACGCTGACTGTCCTCGGACTGGCTCGGCAAGCCCAGTTCTGCCAGCGCCAGTTGCAGGCCGAGGGTGCTGAGTTCGCGAAAGGAACGGTGCGGCGGCGTTTGTTCGAGACGGTGCTCGTGACGGTCGTAGACTTCGATCAACTTAGTGGCGTCGACGGCGTGCTCGCCCTTGTCGCTGAGCATTTTTTCGACCACGGCTTTCAGGCCTTCATCCCACTGAATCAGCGTGCCGTAGCAATCGAAGGTCAGCCAGTGCGGGCGCGGCGTGTTGTTCAAGGTCATCGGTCGATTCCTCCACAGTGAGGACTTCAGCTTATGAGCGTGCGGTGATAGTGTGAAATTAAATAAACACTCAATCCTCATTCGCAAAACAACTATCAGGAATACCGCCATGCTGGATCTGGAATTGCTGAAAACCTTTGTCTGCGTGGTCGATGAAGGCAGCTTCACCCGTGCTGCCGAACGTGTGCATCGCACCCAATCGACGGTCAGCCAGCAGGTGCGCAAACTCGAAGATCTGGTCGGCCACCCGCTACTCCTGCGCGACCGCACCGGAGTGAACGTCGCGGTCACCGAACACGGCGAACTGCTGATCCACTACGCGCGCCGGTTACTGGCGCTGTCCGCCGAAGCCACGCAAGCGCTGGCCAGCGACGTCGACCTGGAAGTGCTGCGCATCGGCATGCCGGAAGACTTCGACGCCCGGCGCATGGCCCTGATCCTCGCCGGCTTCACCCGCAACCATCCGCAGGCGCGCCTGGAAACCATCAGTGGCATGAGCCTCGACCTGCGCCAACGCCTCGACGCCGGTGACATCGACATTGCCCTGATCAAACGCGAACCCGACAGCGGCCCGGCATGGGCTACCTGGCCGGAACGACTGGTATGGGTCAAAGGCACCGAATTCGACACCTCCAGCTGTGTGCTGCCGCTGGCACTGTTTCCGCAGGGCTGCCTGTACCGACAACGGGCGATTCGCCTGCTCGATGTGGCGCAGCGACCATGGCGAGTGGCGTTCGGCAGCCACAGCCTGACCGGAATTCAAGCCGCAGTGGCGTCCGGGTTGGGGGTTTCGGTGCTGCCGGTTTCGGCGGTATTGCCAGAGCACGAGGTGTGTAGGGATCTGCCTGAGTTGGCGCCGACGGAACTGGCGCTGGTTAGTCGTGAGGGAGTGTTGAGCGGGTTGCAGCGGGGGCTGGTGGAGTTTTTGCGTGGGGAATTGGGGGTGGATGCGGGGGGATTTGCCTGAATCCCCCGGGGGGTGTTTATTCGGGTTTGTTGATTTCGCGGAGCAGGTCGGCGGTGGGGATGTTCATGGTGTTTGGGTAGTAGCGTGGTTCGTATTCATATTCACATTTGCAAATCCTCAGGCCAAAAAAACAGGCGCTCACGGGAGCGCCTGTTTTTCCTGGCTCATTACGGATGGCTCACCGTACCGGCGGCACCCGAATATCCCCCGCCCGGCACTGCGTCTTCACCCCTTTGCCACACGCGCCGAACTGCAAATCCTTGTCCATGCACACCCGCACTTCCGACAGCTGCGGGCCGCTGCAAACCACCGCAATTCCGTCTACGGGAATCCCCGGATTGGCCTTGCGAAACAGATCGACAATCTCCTGCGCTTCGAAGTAGTACGACGTCGAGCCGAACGGCTGTAACGCCTGCGGAATCTTCACCGCGCCGAGGGCCTGATCGGACTTGTCCAGATAGCCCTCCGCGCCAAGACCGCTGCAGGTACCGTGCTTGGACCATTCGTGATCAAGAAGTTTTTTCGTCGGGTACATCGTCAGGCCCTTGCTGGTTTCTGCCGCCGATAGCCTGGTCAGCGGCGGGCAGGATTCTGGCCAGCCGCCCTTGGCGTATTGCGGCCACAAACCGTGCAGGACAAAACCGTAACCGTTGCCGGTGCACTGCGCGTCGTCCTTGTGCGTCAGACAAAAAGTCGGCGACCAGGACAGCGCCAGCAGGTAGTAGTCGAACACCCCCGCCACCGATTCCGCCTGCGCTTTGTTCGACGCCGGCTGACGCGCCGAACTCATGCCGATGCTACCGGCCGTCAGCGCGATCAGCGCCAGAATTGTAAACAGCTTTTTCATTAACCCGTTCCTTGGGACGCCTGCGTCCGTGGTTTTCGTTGTTGGCCAGACCTGGCCAGTGCTGATTTCGACACGCTTGTATTGCAAGCGCATGACGCAAGGCAAGGCCCTGCGCCGTGCGAAGGTCTACGCTGAACAGGCAGACATCCAACAAGGGAACCGACATGAGTAAAGCAGACGAACTCGCCGCCAGACTCAAGCAGACACGGCATACCCAGGCTGATGCGGCGCTGGAAATCGATTGCTGGCCTGCTCAGGTGTACGACTTGTACCACCGCATCGAGGGCTGGCTGCAGCCAGTCACCGAAGTAGGACTGAAGATTCGGCGAAATCCTACGCACGTTTGCGAAAGTTCGCCGGACGGCGAAAGCCACGACTACGCGATCGACCAGCTGGTGATCGAAGCCAACCATCACAGTTTGATGTTCGATCCGATTGCGCGGTTTACCGAGGACGGTTGCGGACGTGTCGAGATCAAGGTGCCGGGGCGCGATCAGTCGTTGCTGCGCACGGTTGACGAGCATGGCGAGAGTCACTGGTGGTTGCAGACTATCGAGACCGGCCAGGAGCTGGATGCGATTGCGCTGACGGAAAACAATCTGCTGCAAGTGGTGCAGCAAGGGCTGGGGCTTTAAGCCGCCCGGGTTAACTGACAAAACTGTAATGTTTGCCTCAGCCAACTGAAAGCCGGGGCTGGCTAGTCTCTCTGTCATGAGCCAGACGGGGATTTCCAGCGCATGCCTTCCATTCTCACAAGACGCACTTTTGTCAAAGGCCTGGCCGCCGGTAGCTTGCTCGGTGGCCTCGGGCTCTGGCGGACACCGGTCTGGGCGCTGAACGGCGCCGCGCCCGTCAACGAACTGAGCGGTAACGAATTCGAGTTGTTCATCGGCGAAACTCCGGTCAATTTCACGGGTTCGGCACGCACAGCGATGACCATCAATGGCAGCCTGCCCGGCCCGCTGTTGCGCTGGCGCGAAGGCGATACCGTGACGCTGCGGGTGCGTAACCGGCTCACCGCCGACACCTCGATTCACTGGCACGGCATTCTGCTGCCGGCGAACATGGACGGCGTACCGGGTCTGAGTTTCCATGGCATCGAACCGGGGGGCGTGTACGTTTACCAGTTCAAGGTTCGGCAACACGGCACCTACTGGTATCACAGCCATTCCGGCTTACAGGAGCAGGCCGGCGTCTATGGGCCGCTGGTCATTGAGGCCAAAGAGCCGGAGCCGTTCCAGTACGATCGCGACTACGTGGTGATGCTCAGCGACTGGACCGACGAAGACCCGGCCAGCCTGATGAAGACGCTGAAAAAGCAGTCCGACTACTACAACTTCCACAAACGCACCGTGGGCGACTTTATCAACGATGTCGGTGAGAAAGGCTGGGGCGCCACGGTTGCCGATCGCACGATGTGGGCGCAAATGAACATGAACCCTACCGACATCGCCGACGTCAGTGGCGCCACGTATACCTTTTTGATCAACGGCCAGGCCCCCGATGACAACTTCACCTGGCTGTTCCGTCCCGGCGAAAAACTGCGCCTGCGCCTGATCAACGGCTCGGCCATGACCTATTTCGATGTGCGCATTCCGGGACTGAAGATGACGGTGGTGGCTGCCGATGGCCTGCACGTCAAACCGGTCAGCGTCGATGAACTGCGCATTGCCGTGGCCGAGACCTATGACGTGATCGTTGAACCTGCAACCGAGGCCTACACCCTCTTCGCTCAGGCGATGGATCGCAGCGGTTACGCCCGTGGCACTCTCGCCACACGCCCCGGCATGTCGGCAGCAGTGCCGGCGCTGGATCCGCGTCCGTTGGTGAGCATGGACGACATGGGCATGGGCGGCATGGATCACGGCAGCATGGACATGAGCGCCATGGATCACTCCAGCATGGGCCCGATGCAAGCCCATCCCGACAGTGAAAACAACAATCCGCTGGTGGACATGCAGGCCATGATCACCGCGCCAAAGCTCGACGACCCAGGCCTCGGCCTGCGCAACAACGGCCGCCGAGTGCTGACCTACGCCGACCTGCGCAGCACCTTCGAGGACCCGGACGGCCGCGATCCGGGCCGCACGATAGAACTGCACCTGACCGGCCACATGGAGAAATTCGCCTGGTCGTTCAACGGCATCAAGTTCTCCGATGCCGAGCCTCTACGTCTGAAATACGGCGAGCGCATCCGCCTGGTGCTGGTAAACGACACCATGATGACCCACCCGATCCACCTGCACGGGATGTGGAGCGATCTGGAAGACGAAAACGGCAACTTTCAGGTGCGCAAACACACCATCGACATGCCGCCCGGCAGCCGCCGCAGCTATCGCGTCACCGCCGACGCCCTCGGCCGCTGGGCCTATCACTGTCATCTGCTTTATCACATGGAAACGGGCATGTTCCGCGAAGTGCGGGTGGAAGAATGAAGAGGTCCATCATGACTCGACTCAGCGTGTTTCCGCTGCTGCTAGCCGGCACCTCCGCCATGGCCGCCGACGCCATGCACGGCATGGACCACAGCCAGATGCCCGAGATGGATCATTCGGCAATGCAAAGCATGGACGACGGCATGATGCAGCCCGCCGCGCCCAGCGAAAGCCGCACGCCGATTGCGCCCGTGACCGACGCCGACCGCGCTGCGGTGTTTATCAGCCCCGGCGGTCATCAGGTGCATGACAGCGTCGTCAACAGTTACTTTCTTGCCGACAAACTCGAATGGCAGAACGCCGATGACGGCAGCGCTTTGGCCTGGGACCTGTCCGGCTGGATCGGTGGGGATACCGATCGGCTGTGGCTGCGCTCTGAAGGCGAGCGCAACAACGGCAAGACTGAAGACGCGGAAATTCAAGCGCTGTGGGGCCACGCCATTTCACCGTGGTGGGACGTGGTCAGCGGCGTGCGTCAGGACTTCAAACCCGGCGCACCGCAAACCTGGGCCGCGTTCGGCGTGCAGGGCATGGCGCTGTACAACTTCGAGGCCGAAGCCACGGCTTTCCTTGGCGAGGGCGGCCAGAGTGCGGTACGGCTGGAGGGCGACTACGACATCCTGCTGACCAATCGACTGATCCTGCAGCCGACCGCAGAACTGAATATCTATGGCAAAAACGATCCGCAGCGGGGCATCGGCTCAGGGTTGTCCAATACCGAGGCGGGCCTGCGGTTGCGCTATGAAATCCGCCGCGAATTCGCGCCTTATATCGGCGTGACGTGGAATCGCACTTACGGCAACACCGCCGACTATGCCCGCGAAGAAGACGAGGACCGCAGTGAGGCGCGCCTCGTCCTCGGCGTCAGGCTGTGGTTCTGAATTCTTCTACAAAAACAAACCGGAGACCTTGCATGCGCACATTGACCCTGCCCCTGATATTCGCCAGCGGATTGCTCCTGAGCACCCTCGCCCAGGCCCATCCGAAACTGCTCTCGTCGACGCCAGCCGAAGGCGCGGAAGGCGCCGCGCCGGGCAGGATCGAGCTGCACTTTTCCGAGAGCCTGGTCACGCAGTTCTCCGGGGCCAAACTGGTAATGACCGAAATGGGTGGCATGGCTCACTCGCCGATGCCGATGAAAGCCAAGGTCAGCGCCAGCAGCGATCCGAAAACCATGCTGATCACCCCGCTCGCCCCGCTGCCTGCCGGCACCTATCAGGTGCAGTGGCGCGCGGTGTCCGCCGACACGCACCCGATCACCGGTAACGTCACGTTCAAAGTGAAGTGAACAATGGCGGACCTGCTCAATATCATCCTGCGGTTCGCCTTGTACGTGGATTTGCTGCTGTTGTTCGGCCTGGCGTTGTTTGGCTTGTACAGCTTCAACGCGCTGCTGCGGTTCCGTCCGTTGTTGCGGGGCATGGCGGTGACAGGGGCATTGCTGTCAGTGGCCGGGCTGGTGCTGATGACCCGCGCCATGAGTGGCGAAACCCAGCTCGCGGCGTTGTGGCCGCACCTGCAGATGATGCTGCTGGAAACGGACGTTGGCCTGGCGTGGGCGCTGCGGATGACAGCGCTGGCCATCGTAGTGATCCGGCCGAGTCTGTGGCCAGCGTCGTTGGCAGGCGCCATTGCCCTCGCTTCGCTGGCATGGAGCGGGCACGGAGCGATGGACGAAGGATGGCTGCGGTTCTGGCACTTTCTCAGCGACATCTTGCACTTGCTTGCGGCGGGAGCGTGGTTGGGTGCCTTGCTGGCGCTGGTGTTGATGGCGAGCGGGCGGATCGGTGACACACGCTTTCGCCTGCTCGCCGATGCAGTGAAACGCTTCGAATGGGTGGGCGCATTGATCGTGCTGACGGTGTCGGTCACCGGCGTGATGAATTATCTCTTCATCGTCGGCCCAAGGCTCGACGGAGTGCTGTTCGGGACCTACGGGCAGTTGCTTACGATCAAGGTGCTGGCGTTTGCCGTGATGCTGGTGCTGGCTGCGTTGAACCGCTTTCATCTTGGACCGTCACTGCAACAATCGCTGCGCGACGGCCAGCACCTCATCGCCGCGAACGCGCTGCGGCGCAGTGTGGTGATGGAACTGGCCCTTGCCCTGTTGATCGTGGCGCTGGTGGCGTGGCTGGGCACATTGAGTCCGGACCCGGGATGACACCCGTGGAAGGCTTTCACTACACTGGGCCACCTTCCCTTTCAGAAGCCCGATCTCAATGACAACACTAAAAAGCACGATGATCCTCGGCGGCCTGCTGACCCTGGCGACTGGCGCTCACGCCGATCCCGCCACGTCCCACCTCGACAGCATTCAGCAACAAGGCCAGTTGCGCGTCTGCACCACCGGCGACTACAAGCCCTATACCTTCAAGCGCAACGATGGCGACTTCGAAGGCATCGACATCAGCATGGCCCGCTCCCTGGCCGACAGCCTCGGCGTCAAGGTGCAATGGGTGCAGACCACCTGGAAAACCCTGATGCCCGACATGCAGGCCGGCAAATGCGACATCGGCATGGGCGGCATCTCGGTCACACTGGAACGGCAGAAAAAAGCCTACTTCAGCAACACCCTCGACACTGACGGCAAAATCCCGCTGGTGCGCTGCGCCGACCAGTCCAAATACCAGACCATCGACCAGATCAACCAGCCCAACGTGCGCCTGGTGGAACCTGCCGGCGGCACCAACGAAGCCTTCGTCCACGCCTTCCTGCCCAAGGCACAGCTGGCCCTGCACGACAACGTGACGATCTTCCAGCAACTGCTCGACAACAAAGCCGACGTGATGATCACCGACGCCTCGGAAGCGCTGTATCAGCAGAAACTCAAACCGGGGTTGTGCGCAGTGAATCCGCATAAGTACATGCAGTACGGGGAGAAGGCTTACTTGCTGCCGCGTGATGACATGAGTTGGAAAGTGTATGTCGATCAGTGGCTGCATTTGAGCAAGGTCACTGGCAAGTATCAGCAGACGTTGAGTGAGTGGATAGCGGTGCCGCAATAAGCCACTGAACCCGGCCACCGCGCGCGTTGAGGGAACGGTTCGCTCAATGCACGCGGTGTCGGGAATCTGAACGTGCTCAAACTGAATGCATTCCTGGCCGGCCTGCTGTTCGGCGTCGGTTTGGGGATAGCCGGCATCTGCCCCGGCCCGGCGGTGACCATCCTGTTGACGGGCCACTGGCAGGCAATCGTTTTCGTATTGGCGATGCTCGCAGGCATGGGCCTATTTACGTTGCTGGAAACCCGACGCACCCCGTGACCGCAGAACAACCGGCATTCAGGCGCATGGCACTCACGGCAGCCAGTGTTGGTGGCTGTCAATGTTTTGCATAAGAGCGCGGATTGGATGATCTCCCCAGCCACGCACTCGTCGAGATCTGCGCCAACGATTTGAACGAGGGCCTGGCGAACCAGTAGCCTTGCATCAGGTAAATGCCGCAATCGGCGAGAAAGTCTCTTTCCTCGGCACTTTCTATGCCCTCAGCGATCACTTCCACGCCCAGCTCTCTGCACATGTTCACCACGTTGCGCACGATCGTCTGGCGTACGCGGTCACGGTGAATATTGCGGATCAGCGCCATATCCAGCTTGATCAGGTCCGGTTGAAAATCCGCCAACAAGTTAAGGCCGGAATAGCCTGCGCCAAAGTCGTCGATGGCCGTCTTGAAACCAAACTCACGATACTCACGCAAGATATTCATCAAGTGTTTGTTGCTTTCGACGTGCTCGCCTTCCACAGCCTCGAAGATCAGCCGCTCCAGCGGAAAGCCGTACGTGCGCGCCGCTTCCAGCGTGCTGCGAATACACATCTCCGGCCGGTAAACGGCATTCGGCAGAAAGTTGATCGACAGGTACTGCGTCATGCCCAAGTCAGCCGCCGTGGAAATCGCCCGCACACGACACAGTTGATCGAATCGATAACGGTTCTGATCGTCCACCTGCTCGAGGACAGACAAGGCGCCTTCACCGTTTACGCCGCGAACCAACGCTTCATGGGCAAACGTCGTTTGATCGCGCAGATCCACAATGGGCTGGAAAGCGAAGGCGAAATCCATCTCTGGCACACCTTTGTTTCTACAGCCCTGGCAGCCACCGGGAGACGCGAATGATTTTGGAAAGTCGGTCATGAACCACCTGATGACGGCGTGCAACCTTCCATGGCGATAAATAAAACAGCTGCTGGCCTTAGTTATCTGCAAACAAGGCAATAACTGTAGCCCTGCGGCGCCTGAATAGTTGAAGGCACCGCGTGCGCCAAGTTGAAAAGATCAGGTGCGGAAATGCGCGGTCATTCGCTGCAGGTCCTGCCCCAGGGACGCCAATTCGATCGTCGCCGCCGCACTTTCTTCGCTGGCGACAGCCGACTGGTCAGCCACATCACGCACACTGACAATGCTGCGGTTGATTTCGTCGGCCACGGCACTTTGCTGCTCGGCGGCGGCCGAGATCTGCAGACTCATCTCCTGGATCGTACCGATGGACTGATTGATCTCGGTAATCGCCAATTCGGCCTTCTGCGCCAGTACCACCGTATCGAGGGTGCGCTCGCGGCTTGAGGTCATCAGCGTCGCGGCCGCTTGCGTGCCTTGTTGCAGGGTGACGATCAGCGCTTCGATTTCCTTGGTCGAGTCCTGCGTGCGCTGTGCCAGCGAGCGCACTTCGTCTGCTACCACAGCAAAACCACGACCCTGCTCACCCGCCCGCGCGGCTTCGATAGCGGCGTTCAACGCGAGCAGATTGGTCTGCTCGGCGACGGCTTTGATCACATCGATGACTTTGCCGATCTGCTCGCTGTCCTGAGTCAGCACATTCATCGCACCGCCCAACTCTTCAATGGCCATGGCAAGTTCGCTGATCTGCACCGTCGCCTGCTTGACCACCGTGCTGCCGTGGCGCGCCTGCTGATCGGCGAGGGTCGCGGCAGCGGAGGCATCGGTGGTGTTACGCGCAACTTCCTGCACCGTCGAAGCCATTTCGTGCATCGCCGTGGCAACTTGATCCACTTCACTTTTTTGCTGACGTACACCTGCGCTGGTCTGCTCGCTCATGGCCGAGAGCTTTTCCGCAGAGGTGGAAATCTGCGTGACGCCATTGCCGATACCTTGCACCAGCGTGTTCAGGTTCTGCGCCATCTCCTGCATCGCATTTTGCAGATCGCCCAACTCATCTTTGCGCGCAGACCTGGCCTGTACCGTCAGGTCGCCTTTGGCAATCCGTCGTGCCAGATCAACCGTCAGCGCTAGCGGCGCAGTGATCTGGCGCGAGATGACCACCGAAGCCAACAGCCCGATCACCAGCGCCAGCGCAGTCAATACCGCCATCTGAATAAAAGCCGAATGCTGATCCTCATGTGCAAGGCGCTGCTGGGTGTCCATCAGGCCACTCATGATCTTGTCCATCGCCTTGCTTTCCTGGTCGACCTGCTCGCGCATGTTCTGCTTCTGCTCAAACAGCCCGGCCACTTCCACCAGTACTTCGCGATAACGCCGCATGCCGGCATGCGCTTCTTCCAATTGGCTCGACAGCGCCGTCGGCAGGCTGGTGCGCGCCTTGCTGATATCACTCAAGAAGATATCGATGGTTTCCATCAGCAGTTTTTTGTTCACGTCGTTGGGCACCGCAATGTAACGACGCAACATCAGGCGAAACGTGGTCATGCCATTGCGCAAATCGGCCACCGTGCGCAGCTCCCGAACGCGTTCACCATCGGCAGACGCCAAGGCACTGGTCGTGGTGCCTTCAAGCATGCCGGCAAAAGTTTGCGCGTACTTGTCCGACAGCGCCGTCAGCGGTTTCAGCGCATCGGTGGTCGACTGATCGGCAGCGATCAGCCGTTTGACCTTCTGGTCGTAGGCAACAATCGTGGTTTGCAAAGCCTTCAAGGCTTGCTGGTTTTCAGCGCGGGTCAAGGTATCCAGCGCCTTGCCCACAAGGCCCTGCAAGACATTCAACTGCGCGTTATAGGATTCGGCGAACGCTGCGTCAGCGGCGGCTTCGTACTGTTTCTCGGACAGCCGCATATTTTGCGTAGCGTCATTCAACGTGCCGATCAGACGCGTCGTACTCAAGCGATCAACCAGCAAGCTGTTGCTGTTATAGCCAATGAAGGCAACCGCCAAAACGGCCAGCAGAAGAATGCCGAAGCCGGTTCCCAGCTTGCGGGAAACTTTGATGTCACCGAGGAAATTCGATGCTACTGCCATATTCAGCCTCAAACGTCCTGACGCGAAACGCCAGGCACAAAAAATTGATCTCCGGTAACCACAGTCACCGTCCAGACATTCGGGGGTCGTCATCCAGGGCGTAATACGGGACGCTCCAGCTGTCCCGGAAATGCAAATGCCGATGCTGTTGAAGCGTCGAAAACAACCCGACGCGAGCACCGGCAGACAAACCCAGGACGTCGCAACAGAGCATTTGCACGCTGGATTTATCGTTTCAGCAAAGGTGTCTGGAGGGATGCTATTAATTTTGCGAAAACTTGTACAACTTTATATTTTTGTATAATCGTTGAACTTTTTGAGTGGCGTGATGACGCATTGCCATCATGGCCTATGGCACATCGCTACTGGCGTGAAAGGGGATTGAAAATGCGGATTCAAATGCCTGGCCACGCAATCACTGCCTCGACGCGTCCGGTGTATGGTATGTGGCGTGTGGTGGGCATGGGTACACGCAGATTGCCTTGAGGGCCATGCAGTGATGGTTTGGATTGCTTACCAGCGGACCCGGTTGAGGAAGCCGAAATCTGCGGTTGAGTCGGCGGGGCAGTTTGGCTAGATCTGCAAGCGTAAGCCGTCACCTTAAGGTGACGGCTTTTGTGTTCATTGAAAGGCTGTACCAATCCTCGATCGATCGGATGAATACCAGATTCCGGTGACTTTACCGGTAATGTCCTGGACTGCGACCTGACCCATAAAGCGGCTGTCGTTACTGCTGTCGCGGTTATCGCCGAGCAGATAAACATGATCTTTCTCGACCACCGTCTGCGGCGTTTGCAGATAACGAGGATCCTTCACGCGCTCTGGCGGCGCAAAGAACAGCCCCATGTTTTCGCCGTTGCGAATGACCTTACCGTCAACAATCGACAAGGTGTCGCCACCCACTGCTGCCACACGTTTGACCGCCTCCGTGCCGTTATAGCGATACACCACAATGTCGCCCACCTGCGGCGCGTCGATGCGCATGTTGGTGACGATATAGTCACCGATCGAAAGGGTCGGAACCATCGAGCCGGAGGGGATCAAGTAAGTCTTGAACCCTAGCGTCGGGCCTCGCAATGGACCGAAAAGAACCAGCGTAAAGATAACCAGCGCCACCACGTAAAGCACATGGAAACGGGTGCTGGGGCTGTTCACCGGACGGTCGTTTCTACGCACCGATATCGCAGCCGCCGTGGCCGAGCCGAGTTTCACCAGGACGATAAACGTAGCGAAGACATACAGGCCCAATGGCGTGGCAGGCACCCCGCAGACACCGAGTAAAATCACCCCCAGATAAAGCAAAGCGGCAACACGCACCGCCCACTTCACCTGACCGGCATACACCAGACCCCAGCCGGCCACTAGGCACGACATCACAAATGCTTGCAGCGGCAACTTCGGCTTATCAGGAGTAGACATAAATTCTCTTCACGTAAATAGCTAACAATCAAGCGCCCGGCCTATTCAGCCAATAGGCCGCTACGGGCAATGCAGTGGGGGTTATTTAGCGGAAAAATAACCGGTCGTGCGCAATTGCAGGCTGTACAACTCCTGACGGATGAACGAAAAGGAGCCATCACTCTCGCTACCAAACGAAGGGTGGAGGCCATACGCAGGTTGGTAGACCGGTCGTCGGGAACCCCGGCGCATCCGAAGACGCCCCGCGCATGACCACCATAAAACAAAGACGAGAAACGTCGTCGCAAGACTGTAGTCTTGTGCTTTTGACGGAACGCGCTACCAAACCCGATCACTGTTTTCAGTGACCCGGAGACGATAAAACCCGCAGGCTAGACGCACAAGCCGGCGGATTCTGTCTTAAGTGTAGGGGAGGCGCAAGACAAGGTAGGCTTCGGATGACTTTCACCAGTCAGATTTAAACAAGCGCCTGCGCAATCGTTTAAACGGATACTGAAGGACAGAAAACAGGCAGAAATACACTTCCTCCCATCAGGCCGAGCGCGTCGGAGCCCAGTTCAAACCACAAACAGCGGCTCGCAAGCCTTTGCCTGTTCGCAGACCTGATAAACTCTTGCGCCTTCGCCTTCTTGATCCAGATTCCTCACATGTCCCTACAACCCGTCACACTCTCCCGCCGCTTCTCTGTCGCCCCGATGATGGATTGGGCGTAGTCCCTCGTCTGCACCCCGGCCAGCCTGGCCATACCCTCAAAAAGACAATGCTCTGTAGCAATTTCTAAGCATCCAGCAACTACCGCCCACAAAGGACACTACCGGTACTATGCTTTTCCTTTTGCCAAAGGAGTCGATGCTGTGGCTGACGAATATTCGTTATCGGATGTGCTGGAAAGGATCCACCAGAATCAGCTAGGCCTGGAGGCAGCCCTGATGGAGCTTACGCTTCATGTTGAACAGCAAGGTTTCACGGAAGTCGGAGACAACGTCCGCGGTGCCTTGTGGACGATTGGCGAAAACGCTGGACACATAAAGCAAGGACTGGCCAAGCTGAAGGGAAAGAGTGGGAGCTAGCCTCGGCTATTGCCGTTCCGCACGAGCACTACTCGGCCGCTTTCGGGCTAAAACAGAATCTGGTGTCTACAACGTCCAAGGATCACCTCTCATGTCAACCCAGTTAGAGAAACTTGAGGCTCACGCATCCCACTTGCTCGACGCTTTTATTAAACTGCGTCAAAGGTATTCGATCCTCGAACCGTTGCTGTTCGATAAAGCTGTAGTGACCACTATTGGCTCCGGAAAACGAGCTGTGGGATTTAGCATTCTAAAGGACTCACTATTCCTCTCTTGCGCGCAGGACATAGCAAAACTGACGCTCGATGACGACACGCGAACTCCTAGTTTAAAAAATATTATTCGAGCATTAGCAGACGACGCGCTTCGACTCACACTGCGTGAGCAGTTTGCTGCCTGGGAAATCCCTCAGAGAGAGGATGAAACCGAGCCTGAGATACTTGAGGCTCTCAGACGCATTGAGCTGCGAGAGGAGGCTCAACGCGGAGCCCAATTCGATGATTTGTATTGCGAGGCCACCGGCCTATGGTCAGCTTTATCCGATAGTTCAACGATCAAGTCCTTTAGAACCATCCGTGACAAGGTAACTGCGCATACCGAAGTGCACTTGGTCGTAGACAAATACCAGCTCGTTGATATCGGCACGCTGGGCATTAAATGGGGAGACATGAAAGCAACCCTGGAGCAGATGCAACGGCTTGTGGAGATCATCGGGATGATAATCCGCAATGCCGGTTTCGCATGGGAATCATTCGACGAACAACTGAAGCGCGCGAGCATGGGCCTTTGGGGCGTGGATGAAGTGGCTAGCTAACCACCCATTGCAGCGACTCAATTATGCGGGATAGGGATTCGAACCCCTACCTATCGCGATGCAGTCCGCTACACGCCTATGGATCAAGACAAATTAACCGTTGCTCACCGCCAGTTACGGCATACGGCGGAACTCGTCACGCTCTGAAAATACCCTAATGCACTACACCGGCTTCGGACGCATCTAACCGCCGTTCTCCGATGCTAACGGCCAAGACAAGGTGCTAGTCTCAGACTTCGAATCAGAGCCGAAGAACGCTGGAGGTTTGTATGCAAAAGGCTGTCAAATTAAGAAACCCTGCACGCCGAGAAACAACTGAAGGCCAGTGGGTGATTTTTCAACGTGATCAAGGACTGTCAATTGATCAGATCGTCGAAAACGTTGATAGAGAGATCGGAGGCTATGGTATCAAAGGAATCCACACACGATTGATCGTGGAGTATCAGCTGGGCCTCCAGCCTTTCGAAAATATTGAGCACCTGCTGACACCGCATCTGCCATCTAAGATCGCACTCCTCCAACCAGTGGGCGAGGAAGGCTACCTCTGCCTCACTTCGGGCACGGAAGAAGAAACTTTCCACGTGTTGCTTCGCACACCAGGACTCAGTGAAGATCAGGTTCGTGCATTGATTGCGGATCATGAGCAAGAGATCTGTTTTCTGGCCTTCAAAAACGCACACGAGGGCTATCCCTTCGGCTATGCGCTTGCTGGTGATCCACCAAGTGTGAACCGCGTGGCTGAGGCTGGCGTAAGCTATGCTGACATACGCCATCTCATCCCCTAGCTATTTGCAATCAGCCACTCCAGCACAGGTCGATTGTGCTGGAGTATATGTCGAGTTCGGCTCTGGAGGCCGGTATTCAAGACAATAACGCTTTCCTGCCATATAAATGGCATCGTATCAATTACTTTTCCGACCAAGAACAGGTTCTCTGCGCATGAGTATTCAACCGGAACTCTTCGACACAGTTAAAGAATTTTTGAAAGTCGTTCCCGGCCTAATGCTCCTTCCTCTTACCGGATATCTAGCATGGAAAAAAATAAACAACAAGATACTTGCATCTTTTTCCACCTATCACAGTAGAACATCAGCAACCAGAATTGGAAACGTCGTATTAAGCAACCTTAAAGACAAGCCCGTCCCCATATTTTCTATTTATGTAACAATTGATCGACACATAGCAATCAAAGTAGAAGAATTCAACCCTCCAATAATACTTAAGGGTCTTGAGAGCCTAAGCATTGACACCTCACCAGTTTCGAATTACTACATAGGTATGGACGAATATGAATCAAATTTCATGCCGCCGCAAAAAATAGAACTTTATGTATTCAGCATCGGCCGCCCGATCAAATGCAAAATCACCAATTCACACTCGATAGAATCATTCAGGGAATTCTCACACTATTCAATAGCTACAAACAGTACTAGAAAATTTAATGGATTCGTGTATAACGACAATGTTTTATACGCAATCATCTATCACTTCGAAGGAAAGCTCAAGACTGCTTTCGTAGAGGATGGAGGTTTCATTACCAATGAATGGGACTTCCAATACAACATGATCCCAATGGAACAGATGAAAAGCATTAGCGGGGTCATCGATTTTCTAAAACACTGTAAATACAATGAACTATTCACAAATTTTAGCGTTATCTCGCCAACTGACAATGAACGACGTAAATAGGCGTTTACCTCCACCAAATTAAATAAGCTCGACTTCATCAAGCATGACACAAAAAACTTTATCAGCCTTCGAGATGGAATAAATCAATGCTGCAATTTTTCGCAGACCAAATTGATCAGATGGATTTGGCGCTGGACCAGCTAGCAATGCACGATCGAAACTTCGACCGTTTCGCGCTCATGCTTATCGACAACGTAGTTGAACTCACACTCCACAAATATGCACAAGACCGTTTTTATGAAAACGACATGTGGAAACGTTTCTCTAAACCAAGTACTGACCCAAAACTTGTAGCTGCAGCTCTCGGACAAAATTTTGATTCAAAAATAAAGCTCGCTAGAATAAAAAAACTTATACAGCCGGCCACATGCGATAGCATCCAATATTTACATATTTTTAGAAACACTGCATATCATCGCGGACTTCGTCATGATGGAATACTTCACTCACTTGCATTATTTTACTTCAAGAATGCGTGCACGGTCCTTTCCAGTTTCTCACCCTTGATATGGTCATCAGGTAGCGGTGACAAAATTTCTCATCGCGCAGCCAAATATATTGGGAAAATTGACTTTTTTATGTCCCGACTCACCTTCGACTCCGCATGGAAACGGTTAAGCGAAGTTGCTGAATCCATGAATGACACGATGATATCTGACCTTCACTTTGACATGAAAGAAACAATCGAGCGCACCGACAGTTCGCTTATCTTCTTAGAAGAATACGAATTCGGCTCTCCTAAGAGCCGTGCATCTATAATAATCGATTGCCAAGTTTGGCCCTTCATTAATAGTAAAGCTGGTAGAAAATATGCCGAGGACAACAACATAACAATTAACAACACTGGTGACTACATTCAACAAATTGCCTCCAGCTACCCATGGCCAGTCAAATCAGATCCGCTCCCAAGCTGGATGAACCGACTCGACTCCCTTGCCAGAGAGAAAGACTCAGATGCAGCACTAAAAAAATATTGTGACTTCATGAAGCAAACAGACGAAATCCGTTCGCACATCAGCGAAGCTGAGTCCCAGCTAGACGCTCACATCCAAAACATGATAGATGCCCATCGTGACAAATAACCATTAACCACCCATCTACAACAGATACTGTAATCACATACAGCACGCAGGATAGAAAGCGGAGGATCAATTTTCTGGGGGAATTACTCAAAAAAGAGTTATAGGGCTTTGGGCCTGTCCTTGTGGTGTCTGGCAGGCATGCGAACTAAAACTTTACCACCGGATAGCAAAGTGCAATGTTCCATAAAGAGAACCATTGCTAAACTCTATCAACAAATAACGGACAGCACGTTCTTTTTTTACAGCCCCGGTTGCGATCCAGGAGATAAAATTGAAATCAGCATGGATTAACCCAGCCTACATTTCTGAGCTTGTAAATACAATTCGTGATTGCTACAGCTTAACCTCAGACGGCAACGTCAGCTATAAAATTCAAGCAACTTTTTTCTTCGACACAATATTCGGACTAATCAAACACAACCACAAACTTGACGAAAACACTTTACATTCGACCCTAAAAGAAACAATAGACAGGTGTTATAAGAAAAACAAAATCTCCAACCACAACGATTTACTTTTAGAGTTTGACAAACTTTGCAATCTGAAAACAAAAAAACAAGAAACATACAAGCTCGCCACACAAATCAACATTAAAAACATTTATAAACTACCAACAATCAACATAAATGACTGCCGCATTAGCTTTCACAACACCTTACCTAAAAAATACTACACAGCCAGAGATTACGAACTAACACGCTACGAGGAGCGCGATTTTAAAAACCAAGAATCCTACACTTTTGTCTGCATCACAACCCGCGCTGCTAACACAGAGCACGCCGTTAATAACGCAATCGATGCGTTAAGCTGCGTCAGAGCGCTCCTGCAAATCGGCTTTAAGAAAAATCGCCAATTAATCACAACTTCAAAAGAGCGAGAATATCCCACGAAAAGCGTAGTCCAATGCGGCCAAGTTCACACACTGCATCATCTGAACGGCAAGAGAGCCGGAGATGGCTGCTGGATCAATCTATCGTTTGAGGACAACCCAGCACTGACGCTAAAATCACCTCCCAAGACTCTGGAGCATTTGAGAAAAAACGTCTCTCGACTAAAAAAATGCCCATATATCACAGCTACGATTTCCGCACTCATTAACTATATCGACGCCAGAGACCGAGCAGACCCCGAGCTTAGATTCATGAAGCTGTGGTCAACCCTCGAAAGATTAACTATGACTCACGAGTCCGCAGCGCTGATAAAAAGAGCATCATTTTTCTATCAAGATAGAATACTCCATCAAGCAATATTAGAGTCATTACGAACTTCTAGAAACACTCATATTCACGGGGGACACCCTCCAGTAAATATTGAGTTGAAAAACTTTCAACTCTGCGCATTCATCGAACACCTCCTAATCTTCTTTATTACAAATCCATTCAAATTTTCAACCACCGATGATATTAAAAATCTAATTTCTCTTCCAACACAAGCCATAAACTTAAAAACACAGATTGCCATGCTCAAAACGGTTCAACGATTTATCGGAGAGTCTCCCCGTTGAAATCCTTTATCGCTGCTCTGGGCGTACCAAAAAATGCCCTAACAATGATTAGAACAATTCACCCAACGCTGCTGGCTCCCAATTCATGATTATCAACTCGCCACTAACCTCAGCCTTCCCCTGCCGCTGGTTGGTGGTGGTGTAACGGATGTCCAAGGTTTCGAAGTGGAAGCCTTCAAACACGCGGCGGATGTCCGGGTGGTCGTTGATGCTGACCATCACTTTGCCTTTGCAGCGGCGCATGAAGTCGGCCATTCGTTCGTAGTTCTCGAATGGAAAGTCCACGCCATAGCCGGCGGTCTGCCAGTAAGGCGGATCCATGTAGTGGAAGGTGTGTGGACGGTCGTAGCGTTCAGCGCATTCAAGCCAAGGAAGATTTTCGACGTAGGTACCGGACAGGCGCTGCCAAGCGGCCGAGAGGTTTTCCTCGATCCGCAACAGGTTGATGGCCGGGGCAGTCGTCGCCGTGCCGAACGTCTGACCAGAGACCTTGCCGGCAAAGGCATGGTGCTGCAGGTAGAAGAATCGGGCGGCGCGCTGGATGTCGGTGAGAGTTTCGGGGCGGGTCATTTTCTGCCATTCGAACACCTGCCGCGAACTGAGCGCCCATTTGAACTGGCGCACGAATTCCTCAAGGTGGTTTTGCACGACGCGGTAAAGCGTGACTAGGTCGCCGTTGATGTCGTTGAGGACTTCGACCGGCGATGGCTGGGGCTTCATGAAGTAGAGCGCGGCACCGCCGGCAAAGACTTCGACATAGCATTCGTGTGGCGGAAAAAGCGGAATGAGGCGGTCGGCCAGGCGACGCTTGCCGCCCATCCAAGGGATGATGGGTGTAGACATTGAGAGCAAGACCTTTACTGTATAGATAAACAGGTGCTAGGCTCGCCGCGCTTTGTGCACGGAGCAAGAGCCTTGGCTGGACTTGCAGGGACCATCTGCAGGGACGGCGGTCGATCCGGATGTTGACGCATCCGGACCGGCCGCTCTTTTTCACTTCGGTGTTGAAACTTCTTTGGCGTATGCCTGACAGGCCGCGAGGGCAATCAGCCCCCGGTCGCCGTCATCGGTGACGCCGATAATTCGTTGAGCATGCGCTGGGTCAAGTTCGGCTCTTGTGGGGCCATGAACCACGCC
The DNA here is from genome assembly GCF_057291535.1 of Pseudomonas sp. 1L-E-NC-VB-C3. Taxonomy (NCBI): domain Bacteria; kingdom Pseudomonadati; phylum Pseudomonadota; class Gammaproteobacteria; order Pseudomonadales; family Pseudomonadaceae; genus Pseudomonas; species Pseudomonas sp. 1L-E-NC-VB-C3. Next base: position 244,136 of record NZ_JBXAWD010000005.1, read on the forward strand.
GCCGGTGGCGGTGGCGGTGGCGGTGGCGGTGGCGGCTGACACCGATCCGTTGCCGGCGCCGGTGGTGGCGTCGAGTAGGACTGACAGGCGCAGATCAGCAGTGGCAAGGCGGTCGCGCAGGCGACCTTGATCACGTTGGGCATCGCTCATGGCTCGGTAATGGGTTTGTTCGCTCGTAGCCAGGCGCTGCTCGAGCGCGAGACGTTTGTCTTGTTCGGCACGCTGCTGCGCGGCCGAGTCTAGGACCTGTTGATTGAGGGTCTCGGTGTGGAGGCGGGCCTGCTCTGCGAGCTGTTTGCCGTAGCGCCAATCCTGGACTTGCCAAGTAATGGCCGCGGAACCACCGACAAAGACGACCAGCAGCACGCCTTTTGCCAGCAGCCGATACGGCGCCGGGATCAGTTCGCCGAGACGCATAGCACCGCCCTCGCCCGCCCCCACAACTCCAGCCGATCCTGCAGGCCATTGAGGCCGCCGTTGATCCTGCGGGTGATCGTGTTGAATTCGTTTTGATCGGCCAGCGCGTTCAGCCCATTCACCGACCAGAACCATGCAGCCGATTCGGCGGCCCACTGCGGCAGCTCCAGCAACTCAGGCGTGCGCAGCAATCGCTCGTCACCAAACAGCGCCAAGCTGCAGCGTAGGTAGTTGTCGTGGCCAGTGACCTGGATCAGGCCGCGACCGCGATAGCGCTGGCCATCACCATCCGCTGCCGGCGTGTTGCCCAGTTTCGCAGCCAGGCTGCCGGTGTCGTATTTGCTCAGGTACTGGTCGCCGCCCAGTTCCCGCACGTACTGCAGCTGACCCGACTCGTGACCGACTTGCGCCAGGAACGCGGCTTGGCGTTTCGGCGTAGTGATCTGTCGATGGGCCATAGCTGCGTTGAGGGCGGATACAAAAACGCCCGCTTGGCGGCGGGCGTTGGGCATGATGCTTTGCAGCTGTTGTTCAGTGATGGACATACAAACTCCAGACGTAAAAAAACCGCACTCAGGCGGCGATGGGACGCGGCTATTGCTTCTCGATGTTCACAACCTTGAGCGGTGGCTTAGCCTCTTTCTTTTTCTTGCCCTTGGATTTACCAGCTTTGCCGGCGTTGCATTCGACCGTGGTGGACCAGCCGGACTGGGTGAACACCTGCTCGACCGAATCCGCCAGATACTCGCCATCAAGCCCGACCTTGAAGCCCTGGGCGAGAATCGGCCGCTCGGCGAAGAGGTCTGTTCGGCCGGGCATCTCAAATCGCACGTCGGCGGTCGATCGATTGAACGCTGACAGACGGGCCTTGGCGGCCGCTTCGGCGGCGGTCCTGTTCGGGTAGATATGGCGATCGGTATGCACCGCCGGCAGACCGTCCGGGGAGTCATCGTTGTCGATGGTGACCACCTCCAGCTTGCCGTCCTTTTTGTTCTGGTGCTTGGTCGAAACCGCCTTGTGTGAGTTGCGATCGCCGAGACTGAATTGCCAGCGACTAAGGTCGCGACGGGTCAGGGTGACGGCGCCAAACGCCTTACCGCTGGCCGTCTGGCCACCTTGGCGCGGCATCACCAATAGTTTGCCGTCGGCGACCTTGGCCGTGCAGTCGTACTGTTTGGCCAGCCGGGTGATGAAATTAAAATCGGACTCGTTGAGCTGGTCGACGCGGGCGACCTTGGTCGACACCGGACACACCGGCGTCCAGCCATTGCGCGCCGCGACGTCAGCCACGATCTTCGACAGCGGCACGTCTTCCCAGCTTCCGCTGCGGATGGTTTTGCCACTGCCACGCATATCGCTGGCCTTGCCCTTGATCACGATGGTATCGGGTGGGCCTGATACCTCGACGGTGTCCACGGTGTAGCTGCCCATGCGCGCCAAGGTCGTTTCGGCATAGCCCAGGTAAATCTCGATAGCGCTGCCACGCCGTGGCAATTTCACCTGACCATCACGGTCGTCGATACGCAACTCAAACTCGTCGGACTCCATGCCCGGCTTGTCAGAGGTGCGCAGCAACAAAAGACGATCATTGATCTTGGCCGTGACGTCGGCCCCATCGGCGACAATGCGAAACATCGGGGTCATGGATTTTTCCCAATAAAAAACCCGCACAAGGCGGGTCAGAAAAACAAGATGCCGTTACGCGTAACGCGACGCGGCGCCGGCGAAGGCATCGCCCCGAGTCAATCCCACAAGCTGACGCCTTCACTGGTCGGGCTGGGCAGATCCGGCAGGACGATAATCACGCCCGACCGGAACGGCTGAGGCTCATCAGCCAGCCCCTGATTGGCATCAAGCACAGCCTCGACGCTGCCATTAAGATGGCCGTAAGCGTTGTTGCAAATGACATCGAGCATGTCGCCGTCAGACGTCCTGCATGTCGTCGCCATAGCGCTCAAACTCCAAAGTGAAGCCCTGTTTTCGAGCAATCCCGCCGTGGAGCAGCGCGGACTGTTCCTCGTTGATGTTTTTCAGGCACCACGTTCCGATCACCTCGCCATACCCCGTGGTCAGGGTCAGCGGTTGAAGCCTGGCCCCGATGGAACGCAGCGTATCGAGCTGCTTTAAACCGCCTTTGAAGCCCGGGTAGATCGTGCCCTTGAGCGTCAACTTTTCATCGCCCATACCGATGGCCTGCTTCGCCGGCCTACGCCTCAGGCGCTCCTGCGAAGCCCAGCGGAATTCGGTCGAACGGCTCAGCTCATCAAAGGCCGCCGTGTCCAAGTTGAAGTAATACGGCTCAATCTTCGGATCGCGCGGCTGAATGATCATCAGGTGCGGGAACGGCTTCACCGCCTCCGGCGCCGGCGTGGCATCCACGGCAAAGGAACTGGTGGGCACGATGTTGGCCAGCGCCGGGCTGACTTTGCCGGCGACGTTGTTGATCGCCGTGGCCGCCTTGCCCGCCTGTTCCTTCAACGTCCCTAGCCGCTCCTGCACCTCGGCCGCCGCCCGAGTGGCGCGGCCGTACACCGCCACCACCTGACCGACCTTGGCTTGAGCCGCATCGACGCCGCGCATTACCCGCTGAAGTTTGGCGCCGATGGCCGGCCCGACAAACGGGATGTTCTCCAGCTCGGACGCGGCACCGGTCAGTTCGCGGATAGCACCGTTGACCGGGCTCAGCATGCCATCCGAGCTACGCCGCCCGGTTTCCGCCGCCTCCACCAGATACTTCAGACTTGATTGCATCTGCTCCATGTAAGCCATGAAACCTCCTTACACATGGGGTTCGTCGTACAGTTTGGCAGCGTTACTCTTCGCCGCGTCCGCCATCATTCGCTGCATGTGCGGCATCACTTCACGCGCCAATGCTTGCGGGTCTTTGATATCGCCCTGCACCGTGACAGGCATGCTCAGCGAATATTGAAATTGCTGGTCCACCTTGGTAGGCACCGGTTTCTCCGGCTCTTTGGGCTGAATGGCCAGCGCTGCCGACTTGAGCGGCGCCGTCACCGCCATCGAGCGCGCGACATCACCCAACACCGGGCCTTGCTGCGCCGCTGAAGCCATCATGAGCGGCGTTACTGGCACCGGCGCCTTTGCCGTTTGCTCGGGCTTTTCATCCTCGCCGCCGAACAGCGACTTACCTAACGACCCGCCCAGCGCCGCGCCGCCCTGAGTGCCCAGATAGGCGCCAATCAAGCCGCCGATAGCCGTGCCGATAATCGGCACCACCGAACCAATGGCCGCGCCTGCTGCTGCACCTGCCATGGTGCCGGCCAGATTGCCAGCGGCCGCGCCGTAGCCCTCGGCTTTTTCGTCCTTGGTCTTGGCGTTTTCAAATGTCTCGTAGGCCATCGCTCCAGACTCCAGCAGCGTACCGCCCGGAATCATCTTGGCGACTTTGCCGACCTTGCCAACGGCCTGCACAACCCCACCCAGCTTGGCCATCGTCCCGGCCGGGACAGGTGGCACCGGCGGAATAGGCGGGCGCGGTACGGGAACGGGCGGGCGCGGCCCCGGTGGACGCGACAGCGGTCGACGCCGTGAAGCACCGCGCCGTGATCCGCGACCACGCCGGCGAGACTCGCCTTGAACATCTGCGCCACCGGAGCCGCCCAGGGCGCTGGCATTGACGACGAAAACCTTCTTGACCGCATCGTCACCGCCGCCCGCCTCGCCCTCCCCATCGCCGCCCGAAACGGCTTCTTGGGCCAGCGACACGACTTTGAGTCCGGTAGAAACCAGATCGAATTTCCCGGGCTTCTTGTCGTCACCGGCATCATCGGCGCCATCTGCCGGCGTGCCCTTGAACGCAGCCACAGCCTTGAGGCCGGTTTCGACCAGCGACAACGCTTTGCCGGTCTTGCCCTTGGGCTCGGCATTACCGCCGCCGTCGCCATCCTCGGCATTGGTCACAAAGACCTTTTGCACCTCACCGGCCTTGCCCTTGCCCAAGGATCCGCGCGCGATATTGAGCAACCCTTTGCCCATCTTGAAAGAGCTATACAGACCGGACAGCCCTACCAGCGCAGCACTGACCAGCCCGATCCCAGTCACGACACCGGGCGAACTGTCCGACAGCGAAGTGATGCCCTTCGCGACCTTAGTCAACGACTCTGCGACGACGTCCGTTACCGGCCGCAGGGCATCGCCGATGCTGCGCATGGCGTCATCCATCGACTGGGCCATTTCGGCCCACTTCTGCGACGAAGACTCACGCCGTTCGGCGAGGTTTTTGTCGAGGATCCCGGATGCCTCACGCGAATCATTTTTAAGCTGGCTGTACAACGCCTTGTTCTGCATGTAGGCCGACAGCGCGGCCTTGACCTGCATGTCAGCGAACAGGTCGCCAGTGCGCAGGGACTCCTCCAGCGAGGCCATCATGGCCTTGGCCTTTTCTGGATTAGCTTCCTTGCTGATTTTCGACGTCGCTTCGGCCATGGCAGCCGCGCGCTTTGGATCGGTCGCCTGAATGTATTTCTGAGCCAGCGCCATACTGGTTTCGAGGGTCGACATGCCGTTTTGCAAACCGGTCTGCATCGATCCCTTGTAATCAATACCGGCTTTTTCGTAGGCCTTGACCGTGTCGGTCGAGCCGATTTTGCCCATCCAGTTCTTCAGGTTGTTGGCCGCTTCGTCCGAACTACCGGCCTGTTTCATCTGCACCTGCAGCATGGCGCCCAATTGCGTCACCGCGTCCAAGCCGGTGATGCCGTTGCTGGCCATGTTGGCCAGCAGTTCCGGGAACCACTTGGCCATATCGGCCGCTTCAAAGCTGCCCGCCTGACCTTGGTAGGCGATCGCCTCCAGCGCCTGCTGCATCTGCTTGGGGTCGGTGATCTTGGCGTTCTGTCCCAGGGCGTTGATCATCTTCGCCGTGTCGACACCGCTGGATCCCTGCCCCACGACAAACTTGGCCGCGACAGGCGCGTACTCCAGCGCCTTGCTCAGGTCCATGCCGGCGCCGACCAACTGATTGACCACGTCGGCCACGTCGTTACGCGCCATGCCGGTATCGCGCGAGGTGTCGATGATCTTGCGCGACATCTCCTGCTCTTGCGGCTTGTTGGCAATGCCGGCCTTGATCGCGATGTCCCGCACGATCGCGCCAAAATCAGCGCTGACCTTGGTCGGCACCGCCAAGGCGCCTACACCCACCACCGCCGCACCGACGGCGCCTTTCATGCCCTTTACGCCCGAATCAATCTGCTGATGCCCCTTGGCTTTCAGCTCGGCTTTGTTGGCCGTCTGCCCCATCGAGCGATAGGCTTTTTCCAGCCGGCCGACCTCGATCCCCTGCTTTTTCAGGCTGTCGAGGTTTGAGTTCAAACGGTTGAGTAATTTGGACGCACCGGCCGCGCCGGTGTCGTGAGCCTTCTTCCATTCTTCGCGCAGGCGGATGGTGTCGCCAATCGTGCGCTGCAGCACGCGCGCTTTATTGCCTTCCGCCTCAAGGCGTTTGATACGCCCGGTCACATCTTTGAACGCGGCGCCGACCGTGGAACTGACGGCGCCGCCGATCACCAGCCCGAGGGCGATTTTGTTTGCCATGTGATGGCCCCCATCTGCCCAGCACTACCCAAAGCGGCTCAATCCGTGAGCCACCACACCATTTCCGCAAACGGCATCGACTGGATCTCGGCGGCGGAAAATCCCGTTTCCGCCGCCAGACGTTTCGCCGCTGACTTGATAACGCTGGGGTTAAAGCCCGTCGTCGTTGTCCATGCGAAAATAGCCGGCCTGCAAGCGGTTAAAATCCACCAGCTTCAGCCCCTCCAGATCCGCCACCGACGCCCCGGACAGCGCCGCAAACAACACCAGCTCGCGCTGTTCATCGTCGCCACTGACCTCACGGTTGGCGGCACGCACGTCGCCCACGGTCGGCGAACGCAAGGCCAGCTTGTCGACCGTCACGCCGTTGATTTCGCTCGGGCACGACAGCGTCACCAGCACCTGATCGGTGGTCAGCGACAACCATGCCGGCATCGACTTCGAATAATCGGTTTTAGGCACCAGGTGCGAATACGCCGCCTGCACGCGGCGATAGTCGGCCAGCTTGAGGCCTTCCAGATCCTTCAGTCCGACTTCCGCCAGACCGGCGAACAGCATCAGTTCGCGCTGTTCGTCATCCCCGTTAGCGGCACGGTCAGCCGCGCGCACTTCACGCACGGTAGGGTTGCGCAGGTTCAACGTCTCGACGTCGATGCTATTGGCTTGGCTTGGGCGGGTCAGCGTTACGACGGCACCGACTGCACTGAGCGACAGCCAGGCCGGCAGGTTTTTAGCGATTGCTTGAGTCATCTGGATCTATTCCTTACAGGCCGAGCGCCTGGCGCACTTCGAGGAGTTGGTCTTTGCCGTCGATCACCTGAATGCCGGCGAGCATGTCGATCTCGTACATCAGGCGCCCGTCGATTTCGAGCTTGTAGTACGTGACCGCAATAGCGTGTTTGATCTCGGCGGCGTCGCCCGCTTTCCAGTCGCCCATGTCGACCTCTTTGAGCCGACCGCGCAGGGTTGCAACGACCGCTGTCACCGCGCCCTTTTGGCCCTTGAAGGCACCACGGAATGTGGCGTTGAAAGCCGTGCCGTCAGCCAGGCCGAAGTACTTCAGCGACTCGCGGCGCACGCCCTTGGTGACAAACGAGGCCTCCATTTTCTCAAGCCCTTGATCCATCTCGATGGGGCCGGCCATGCCGCCCCCTCGATACTCGTCAGTCTTGGTGGTCAGCTTGGGCAGCGTCAGGCTCGGCACGTCGCCGGAGAAGTTCACGCCGTCGACGAACAGGTTGGTGTTGTACAAAGTCTGAGGAATCATTTGCTACGCCCCCTTAGGCTGCTTCAAGCACTTCGGTCATCCACTGATCGGTGACTTCGAAAAGGAAATTCGGGTTTTCTGCCGGCGGCACATCGGTGAAACGGATGCGCCAATACACCTTGCCTTGGGCGATCTGGCTGGCCGTGTTCAGTTCGGTGTCGGGGAACACTTCAAAGTTGATGATTGCGCCCTGGGCTTTCAGGTCGCGCATGAATGCATCCAGACCGTTGGTGACATCGGTCACGTAGGTCTTGGTGATCGAGCGGTCGACCGCCCACTTGTGCCCGGCCTGCACCGCGTCCATGAGGATGAACAGCGTGCGGACGCGGGTGACGAATGCCCACTTCGGATCACTCGACAGCGTGCGGTTGCCCCAAAGGCGATAACCGTCATCGCGAATGATCGTGGTGATATTGGCGTTGTTGAGCAGGTTGGCTCGGCACGTCTCGTCGCCGTCCAGGTACTCGACCGCGCGGCCGGTGCCGGTGATGCCAGTCAATTCCTTGTTCGATGGCGATGCCCAGAAGCCGTATTCGGCATCCGTCCAGGCAAACAAGCCCGCCGCCCAAGCTGAGCCGGGCGCGTCGACTGTCGAGCTGGTGACGGTGTCCCAATACTTCACACCCGGGTCGACCATGTACAGGTTGCGACTGCCGAAGTTATCGGCGTAGGCCATGGCGGCCTCATCGGTCGTACCCGGGCCGTCGATGATGCCAATCGCGCGCAGCTTCTGCGCCACGCTGTCGATGGCCGTGGCCACCGCCTGAGTAGCGGTATGACCCGGAGCGATCAACAGCCGCGGCTGTGCGTTGAACAAACTTTTGCCGTCAATCAACGCCTGCAAGCCGGTACGCTGACCCGAGGCCAGGACGCCGCCGATGATCGCCGAGGTTTGCAGCGCGACGTCTTCCAACTTGGGCACGCCAATGGCGACGATCACCGCCTTGGCTTTGACATAGATCGCCTTACACGCCTTTGTGATCGCCGAGTCAGCGCCGAAGGCCGCAATGGCTTCGCGCTCGGTGGTGATCAATTTCAGTTCGCCGGCCTTGGCCGTACCGCCGCCGAGAACGCCGGGGGTGAAGGTGTCGCACAGACCAATGATCGAGGACGACGGCAGCGAGATGGTGCGCGCGCCAGTGTCGACCGAGGTGGTCGTGACGCCGTGGAAAAAACTCATAAGGTCAGTCTCCAGAAACGAAAAAGCCCCGCATAAGCGAGGCTGTGAGGGTGTTCGTGTTACGCGTAACGGAAAAGAAAACGCCCCGTCAGTGCGGGGCGCCTATTGGGTTTGGTTGGCCACCCATTCGGGGGCGAGTGGCCTGGACTCTTCAGACGGAAAGTCAGGGGTCGCCGGCCAGTCACGCAGTGCTTTGATGTACAACAACAGCTCCGCGTACTGCTCTGCATTGATCGTTGTTTCTTCACTGATTTCCACTTCGTCACGGTGTCGATCACGTAGCCAGATCACGCGGACAATTTCAGCGTCTCGCCAAGCCCGAGCTACATCCAAATCTGGAGAAGTCGAAAGCGGCGCAAGAAAGTCCACATAACGCGGATCGTCCAACGTGACCGTCCCTTGAAAGGGATAGATTTCACTCTCTTGCACGCAACTAAAAACATCAGCAATCCGCGTTTCTTCAGCGTCAGAGAACCGAACAAAAATAGTTTCCATATTCAGCCTCTTTAGAAAGTGTAAGCACTCGCCAACACCTGAAAGTTTGCGGATGCTGACGATGATGTCGCGATGTAGTAAATGGTTTGCGGAATAATCAATGGCAAATCTGAAAATGGCGTCTGCCCACTGGCGCCGGCAGTCAGATAGGCGTTGAAGTATTTTCCTCCGACCCCCTCACTTGTCGCCGCCACATCCATTGCAAGCACCCCAGCCACCGCTGGCGAACCAATAAGCTGACCCGAAAGAGTCTTCGCATTCAGCGGCACATAGCCCGCGACAGACAAGGCCGCCAAAGAACCCTGCTGCGTCGTTCCGTTTAGCAGAGGCCCCCAAGAGGTGTGGATTCTTCGACCCTCTTGATACCCAACAACCAACTTGCCCGCCTGCGTTCGCCATACACTGACTAACGCCGAGGCGGTATAACCGGCAGGCATATTAGGGCCGTCGTACACATCGCCCACCTTGGCGCTTGTAGCGTTTCGAGCTAGCAGCGCCGACGCCTTGGTAGCCGGATTATAAATCGCGTAGAGCGCCAAGAATCCCGCAGTTGGTGCTACGCCGCTGTCCATTCCGCCCGGCCCCACAGTCGCCAGATTGATCGACTTAGCGAAACTATTAATGCGGTAAGTACCGGCAGCATCCTCGACGATCAGCTCGTCAGCAGTAAACGTAGCTGTTAACGATGCGGCGACGACGGTCATCGCAGCATTTCGCGCCGCACCCACCACAGGGCCGTTTAGGCGCAGTTGCTCAACCGACAGCAGCAACGCCGCAATATCAACATTGCCCTGATTGATGGGCGCGTTCCAAGCCTTGATACACCAAACCACGGCCAAGTTACGTCCGCGCGTCTCGGTAGAGGTCCGCGCTACGAGGCTGGCGTCGAAATTGACGCTTACCGGGCCGTTTACTACCGTACCTGTTGGCTGTGGGTAGCTGTAAGAACCAGTGCCTCGGAATGCTCCAGAATGAGACTGACCAACAGATGTGGCCTGAAACGCCGACCAATTACCAGTGATGTTCTGGAGCGCGTCAAGCTGATAACTGCCAACAGCGCGGCCTGCATCGACCCCTCGTCCATGATCCCAGCCTCGCAGGAACTCGCCGCGCGATTCCGGCAAGCGGAAATTGCTGGCACCCTCATCGCCCTTGTTGAAGGCCGTGCCGAGGAACGCCGCCAGATCTGGATAGACGGCAATGCTCTTGACGCTGCCGTCAAGCTCTAGGAACCCGGGCGCGACCTTGTCCAGCGGGAACGCCACCGTGGCGCCTACAGGCAGCGCCGAGGCCTGGGCAATCATTGATTCGATCTCGGCCTTGGTGTAGCTGTCCTTGATGCCCATCTTGGCCAACGTGTCCGGGTTGTCGCCCGAGACCACAACCCCGCGATCGTTGACCTTGACCCGCGTGTATTCGCCGGGTGTCTTGTTCTTCGGCAGCACTTCCAGAATGGCCGCGTCGACGTAGGCCCGCGAGGCCAGAACAATCGCCGGATCGATCTTGAGGGTGATGTTGCCGGTGCTGGTGACAATGAAGTTCATCCGCACAATTTGCGTGCGGCCCGATCCTTGCGACAGTAGCGGCTTGAAGCTCGGCGCGCAGTTGGCCACCGCCACCAGATCACCGTCCGCATCGTATAGGCCGATTTCGCGAATCCACTTACCGCCTTCATCGGCCGGAATGATCTGTTCGGCAATGATCACTGCCGGGTTGACCGGATCGATCTTCAGTTGATTCAGCGGCTTTCGGCGCCACTCGTTGATCAGCTTTGTCTGTGTCACGCTCGGGATCGGCTCGGTGCCATTGGCATCACCCACGCCCATTTGCGTGATAAGCCAGGGAATGCCGAGCGCGTCGGCGTTCGCTTGCTTGGCCATCCCCACGTTCGTGAGGATCGCGAAAAACTGCGAATTCGCATCAATCATAATAAACGTCCAGGGTGTCTATGGTGTGTTCGCGACCGACCACGCCGAAGCTGCCGGTGACCTCGATGTCACGCATGACGGGCGGGTAAACGTCGATTTCGTCGCCTTCGTAGAGGGACACGGCGATATTCAAATCACCTTGAGTTTCAAGGCTGATCGCCAGCCCGGTCAGGTGCCGGGTGACGGGCTTGGCGTCGTCAATCAGGCGCTCTAGTTCCTGATACATTTCCTCGGTGATGCCGGTATCCAGAACGCCAACCTTCAGCGCAAAGGTGCCCGGCACACCCTCGGGAACGGTCTTGAACCACTCGACAATCTCGATCAGATAGCCCAGCGGCTCGACCACACGACGCAGCGCGCCGATCGTGCCCTTGTGCTTGTGGATGTAAAACGACGCCTTGATGGCCGCGCGCTTGGTCGCCTCAGACCATCGGTAATCCCAGCGATCGACCGACCACGCCCACGCCAGATGCGGCAGCAGATGCACCGGACAGGTGTCGGGGTTATAGAGGTCGCGCAGCGGGACAATCGTCTTTTCGAAAAACGCGGCCTCCATGGCCCGTTCCAGTTGCGTGCTATTGAGCGGCAGTAGACTTTTCATATCAGCCCGCCAGCCTCACGTTGTAGCGCGTGCAGAACGCCGCCTGAGCCTTGGTCGGGGCCAAGTCGTGCCACCCAACCAACTCAACCCGGGCAACGCCGGCAACGTGCAACTGAGCGTCAACAGCGGAGCGTGCGACCTCGACGCCCAGCCGCTTGCGTGGATTGATCCAACCGGCCAATCGGCTTTTCGCTTCGGCCAAACTGGCATCCGCTTCCGGGCCGGCGCCGGCCATATGCAAGATGGCGTCAATCTCGTAGCGGATCACCTGCGCACTTTGCACGGTCACCCGATCACCGACCGGGCGCACGTCATCGTCATTCAACGCAGCGGCCACCGTCGCCAGCAGCTCCGGCGCCGCTTCGCCTTCCCCGTCCAGCCCCAGCACCGTTACCGTAACGTAACAAGGCGCCGGGCTTTCAGCCGTGGCATCCGCCACCAACCCCGAGGCGTTACGCGCGTGCAGGATGTAGCTGTTACGCGGGCCGGCCGTGGTCAAGCCCTCATAGGCCAACTGGATGCGCTCGCGAAACGGGTCGTCTTCTTCCATGACCTTGGGCACCGGCGGCACCGCCAGCAGATCCTCGGCCTGGATAACCAGGCGCTTCAGATTGACGTTAGCCCCCAACTGATCGAGGTCACCGCGAATGGCGTGCGCGAGCAGTAACGCCTTGCCGGCGTCATTGACCCGGGCGCGGTTGCCTACCTTGATATAAGCCCCGACCTCAAGCGTCTTAACCACTGGATCGCTTTCCAGCGCGGCCGTCCAGTTGCCACCCATGTACCCGCGAAACACGCCCAGCCCATCCTGATAAACCTCTTCAAAGTCCAGAGGCTCCAACACGGTCGGTGCCGGCAACGACGACAGATCAACGGTACTCATGCAGCCACCTCCAACGTGACGCTGTCGCCCAGGTACTTCCCGACGATTTGCAGATTGATTCGCCCGCCAATGACGGAAATGACGCGCACCTGTTCCAGCTTCAAACGCGGCTCCCAGCGCCCTAGAGCGCGGGCGACTTCAGCCTGTACGGCGCTTTTCCAGCCCTCGTTAACGGGCAAATCGACAAACCGGCGCAGCTTGCTGCCGTATTCCATACGGTGCCGGCGACTGCCCAGCGGCGTGCCCAAGATGTCTGCGATGGATTGGCGCAAGTGCTTGATGCCGGAAATGGGTTGGCCGGTGTGGCGATCCATTCCGATCATCTAGGTCACTCCAGCGGTTCAAGTTCGGGATGCGTCTTCAGGAAGCTGACAGCCTGCTCATCGGACGCCGACACCTCGACCTCGTGCTTGGCCACCGCCAGCGTGCGATCCGTTCCAGGGATGCACAGCGTGCGCGAGGTATAGACTTTGTCGCGAAACTTCAGCAGCAAATCAACAGTTCGCGCTTGAGGGGGAGCAGGCGGGCGAATCGTCGACGGTAATTGCTCCTCGACAGGCTGGTCATTGATCTTGGCCATGTGTTTTCTCCAGGTACAAAAAAGCCCGCACGCGGCGGGCTGGATGAATGTTTGGGTTAATGTTTATGGTGGTTGTCACTGTCGCCGACGGCCATGATGTTGCCGGCGCCGTCGATGTTGCCCGTTACGCGTAACGCGCCATCAATATTGACCGGACCCTTGATGTTCACGGTGCCCTCAAGATCGATCGTTCCCGACTTCACTGTCACCGCGTTATCCGTTACGACGACGTCCGTGCCGCCGACCTTGATCGCCACCGTGCCACTCGGCAGGGTGATGGTGTAAGACTTGGCCTGCCAGTCGTAGACCAGCGAGCCGCCATCATCGAAACGCCAGACCTCGACATGGTCGCGATTATCCGGCGGAGGTCCGGCATTGCCATACAGGCCCGGGACAAACGTGCCTTGCGACACGTCGCCGCTGGGACTGATCAAACTGCCCTGCTCCCCCAAAGACGGCGCCCGCCAATGCCTGGCCTTGCCGGCGGCGATGCTGTGCCAGCGCACCCAGGCGCTGACCCAATCACTGCCATCCGACACTCGACACACCGGCGGCGATGCGGACAGATCCATCGCGACCACATAGCAAGCTTTGACCGCCCCCGCGATCATGCGGTCATGCTGGGCGCTCGCGTAACTCACGGCAGATCCTCCGGCCTGAATGGTCCGTCACCCGGTTCAACGTCATACACCAACGTCCCCGGTGGCTGATCCGGCCAAGGCCAGCAGGTTTCACCGAGGTAGATCTGCTGTGTCCATTCCACGACCCAGACCGTGTAGCCGTCCAGTTCGGGTTTGGTCCAGTCCTGCATGGCCTGAACGAACTCGGCTGGCTCGACCTCTACACCCCAAGACTGCGCCCGAAGCAGAACGGCCAACTGACCCGCCAAGAACACTGCTTGCTGATGATGGTCGGGCTGGATCGGGTCGGTGATCACCCGCGCCTCAAACTTGCAGGACAAGCAGGTTTCTCCCGTCCCCGGATCAACGCCCGGCTCCATTTCTGCCAGTTCCACCAGCACCGCCGGCAAGGCGATGCGATCATCAATGTTGGGCCAGACCGCGACCGTCTGAACGCCCGGCAAATGATCATGAAGATGTCGTTCGATGGCTCGATACAGCTGCTCAAGACTGAATGGTTCGTCGACTGAATCCATCACGTCATTTCCCCTTCAAGTACTTCTGCACTTCAAAATTGAGTTCCTGCTGCAGGACATGCACCAAGTGTTCGTCTGCTTTGCGCACCCAGCTATCGAAGTGCGGTCGGGCTTGCTCCAGCGACACCTTTGCCTTGGCCAGCGGGAAGCGGTTGTCATGTTCGGCAATCCAACCCGAACTCGCGCCGCCGGCTGCACTGACATCGCTATCGGGGTAATCCGCAGATTTGAAATGCTTGCTGCCGACGCGGATCCAGACATCTGCGCTGCTCCCATAGACTCGCTTGTGGAACGCGCCCTGGAAGCGTCGCCCCGCGACTGACACACCGGATCGGGTTTGCCGTGCCCGGCCTATGCGGCTGGCTTCCATGGCGTTGAGGCCGAACCACAATTTGCCGCTGTTCGCGCCGCTGCTGACCGGGTAGGCCCGCAGACGTTGCCGTACAGCGGCAACCGCAATGCGTTCCTGCCGGCCGACGGCGCGAGCGATATGGGTAGCAAGCCATCGCAGGGTTTTGTTGATCGCACGGCGCTGGGCATTGGATGCTGCTTTCGGCACCAAGGCGGCAAAGTCCTGAAAGGCTTTCAAGTCTGCCGCCGAGGTTTGCAGCGAAATCATCCCGCCACTTGCTGAGGGTTTGAAATAGCTGCCGACGTTCATGCTTTAGCCCTCAAGAGCAATGCCACCCAGCCGGAACCATCTGGCTCCAGCTTGACAAGATCGTACTGGCCTCCCCCGTCCTGCTTTGCCAGATCTACAACGACCAGTTGCCCGGGCTCAACACCCGCTGCGTCGACGACGCGAATCTCAAACTGCGGCTCGCGCAAGGCGGTGTTAATCCGCCCCATACGCGGCTGCAGCCATGGCGCGGAAAAGAAACCGGCGATCTCTCGACCGCCGACCGTTGCCATGTCGCCCAAGCCATCCAGCACCAGGGCGTCCATGTCGTCGCTCAATTCGCGAAAGCCCATCACTCACCGCCGCTGTCGTCGTCCCCATTGGCAACGCCCGATTGTTGGCGCAGCAGTTCTTGTGCTCTGGGATCCTTGAGTGGAGCGATACGCCCTTCGGCGAGTAACGCTTCCTCAATCCCTTTACTTGGTGGACTGTAAGGCTCGCCCTTCACAACAACGACACGGCCATCCTGCACGCAACCGTCGATCACCAGAAAATCGGCTTTCTTGGCCATGTCACACCACCTTGGCGTAAATGAACGCATCCGGTTCGAGCAGGCCAGCCAATGCCGCACTCTGCAGCTTCAGCCAACGAGCGCTCGGCTCTTGGGTCACCCAACTCTTCGGGAAGCGCGCCGCTTCGACCAAGCCGCTTTCCACGGCTTCCAGATCTTGAATCGCCCCGTAGAGCATGGCGTTGCGCGTGGACGTCGAGCCGAGAATCAAGCCACCCGCCGGGATCATTGGTTGCTCGTCATCCTCGTCGTCCAGATACCACTCGTCATAACCGTAAAGGTCGACGCCGGGATCATTCAGGTAGCCCAGGTAAGTCACGCCGTCTGGCAGTTCCTCTGGCTTGATCAAGCCCATGTCAACGCGGCGAGTGTTGAGTTGTTTCATCACCATTGCACTGGATTGAAAGGCGTCCAGCGCTTCGCCGCTCATGGCTACGGTGTTTGCCGTGCGGCCGGAGTCCTTGGCGATCTTGCGCTTCCAGCTACGAAGATTGGCAATTGGGTCACCGTCTTCGGTGCCCCACTGACCGCTGCCCAGGCTGATCTTGTGATCGGGGGCCATCAGGAAGTCGATGGTGTCATCCACCCCTTCCCCCACGACGCGAACCTTCCCAGTGGTGAGTGCCTGGGCGCACATCCATTCTTCCCGGCGGATGATTTCGTCGTCCAGATCGCGCAGGTCCTTACCGAGCAACTGCCCGGCACGCTCCAGCGGAGTACGCGAGGAAAACGGGTTGTCGCCGGCCGAACGCTTGAGCACCAGCTCGGCGGTGGTTTCGCGCTTGGGTTGAATGTACGGCGGGCTGTAGGTGCTGGTGGTATAGCCTTCGCGCAACGACACACTGCCCGGCAGGCGAGGATTAACAAACGGCGCCATTTTGCGTTTGCCTTTGATGATGTCGATGTCCACGGTTTTGGTCGGGAACGTGACAGGACTGCCACCGTTGAAAAAAGTGTTCAGCAAAAAGCGCCGCGCGGTTGGCATCTGCTCAACCGCTTCAAGCATGGTGCGGGTATCAAAAATATCCATCAAAGACTCCGAATTAACGAACGAACAGGCACAGGGAACGCAGCGCAGCTTTTGCCTGCGCCAAAGTAAAACCCTCGCCGAGTGTGAGTTGACTGGCCAGCACTTCACCGGTCAGGCGGATTGGCGCTACCTGCGCGCCTGAGGTCGTATCAGTGAACTGATCCAGTACAGCCGCAGGAGCTTCGGAGCCATCGGTTGCTGCGGCCTTGCTCAGCACATATTCGCCACTGGCCGTTACTTGCCCAAGGACGGCGCCTCGACTGAGCTTCTGGCCGGAAGCGATCACGGCGGTGTCGATCATCACCGGGAAGGCACCGGCGGACAGCTGGTCCGGGACATAGGTTTGGCGTTCTGGGTTGCTCATGATGTTCTCCAATCAGCGGCGCGAGGCGCCCTCGACAATGGCGTTTACGACGGCCTTGCGCTCACCCTGAGCGGCATCGCCCGTCGGAGTGGACGTCGATGCGCCAGTGGCATCGGCCTTGATGGCGTTCAGAGAAATGCCGCGATCCTGCGCTGCCTTGAACAGCTGTAGCGCTGTGGCTTCAACCGTTGTGCCTGCTTCAATGGCAGCGGAGATTTCAGTTTCGAAACCCTTGCTGGCCATTGCATTGATGCCGGTAATGCGTTGCCGCTCTGCAGTAGCGCCTTCCTCGCGACTTTGGGTGCGGATGCTTTCGAGATCTGGCTGATTGGCCTGAGCGATTTCGATGGTTTGCGGATCCGTGCCGGCGGCCAGCGCCTCACGCAACTCCGCCGTGCTGCTGACGGTGGTCATGTTGTATTTCCTCGGTTGAGTGGCGGCCGGTTTGGCCAGTTCGGTAATCAATGTTTCAAGCGACCCCAGACGGTGGGCCAAGCCGGACTCGACAGCCGCTGCGCCAACGCGCAGGCCGCCGAAGTCGCCCATCTCTGGGACACGCTCCGGCTCCACGCCCAGGTTGCGGGCCACCTTGGCGACGAACACATCACCCATGGCGTCGACCGTTTCGCCGACCTTGGCTCGCCCTTCTTCGGTAGAGAGATCTACACGCTTGTTCGGGGCATTGCGGCTGACGATCTGATAGCGCTTACGGCCGTTGCCTTCCTCGCCGACCACAGCTTCAACGACCACACCGATACTCCCGGCGAGCGCCGTTTCGTCGATGACGATTTCGCTGGCAGCTGACGCAATCCAATAGGCCGCGCTTGCACCAGTGCCGCCGATGTAGGCAACGATGCGTTTACGGTCACGGGCCGCATGGATCTGGTCAGCCAGTTCGTTGATGCCGGCGGCAACGCCGCCTGGGCTATCGATGTTGAGGATGATCGCGCTGATCTTGGGATCATCGAGCGCCGCCTGCAGGTCGGTGGCCAGCACCTGAGTGCTGGTCGCACCGCTGATCTCGGTGAAAAGGTTGGCATAGCGAAACACCGGACCGACTACCGGGATGATCGCCACACCATTGCGTACGCTGACAGTGCGGCTGTTATCCAGTCGCATGCCAGTGCGTGTTTCCAGCGCCGCCGGATCGCCCATGCGGTCTGCAATGGTCAGCAAGTTATCCAGGGCGCCGGGCAGCATCAGCCACGGCTGCGATGCAGCCAGCTCGAATGCGCGGGGCATGGTTATTCCTCGTTGGGGTTGGCGGACGGCGGTGTTTCCTGCTCCCGCCCTTTGGGTAAAACGTGCAGGCTATCGTTGCGCCGCTGGGTGACTTCGCGCACGCGCTGCCGATAGACCTGCTGCCACGGCTCGCCGGTCATTGCGGCGGTTTCCAGTGTTTCGTTGCTGACACCGATCTCGATGCGCTTACCGGCAGCGTTGGCTTCTTTCAACTCATCAATGGCGCCTCGAGCGGGGCCGATCCAGATGGCCTGGCAGTAGGCTTTGCGTTTCGCCGGGTCCGCATAACCCGGCAGGCTGATCAATCCACGGGCCACCGCCTCATCTATCAACAATTCCCGACTGGGCTGACAAAAGTCACAGATCAACCACCAGCGGCGCAGGCTGTAGAAGCGCCACGCCTGTAACATTGCCGCACGGGCTGCGCTGTAGCTGCTGCTGTAGTGGAGCAACAGCTCTTCCATCGGTTGCTCCAAAGCGGCGCCGATTTCCTTGACCACTGCCGTAAAGAACGGATCGAATTGCGCATTAGGCCGCGCAGGATTGGCGATTACCGGTTCCTCACCTTGGCCCAAGTCAACAATCGCCCCCTCGCCCAGCGCCAGTTCGCCATCTGCTGTGGTATCACCTCCAGCGCCTTCACCTTCGTTAGCTAATGCGGTCAGCGGGAGATTCCCGACTTGAAAGTCGTTGGTCTTTTTGATGAACACCGTGAACATTGCGGAGATCACCGCCGCCATCAGCTCGGCGCTGCTGTAGCGCTCCAGCTTCTGCAGCGGTTCCAGCACCGGAGCCAGGTAAGGCGCTCCGCGCTTCTGTCCCGGACGCTCCTTGTCGGCCATAACGTGCATGACGCGGCGCCGGCCAGTTGCCTCGCCAAAGGCTGGCAGACGCTCCCATTTCAGCGCTTGGCCGGCGGTGTATTCGTTGGGGTATCCGGTGCAGACGTGATACGCCAAAGGCGCCCCCAGCCGGTCAAACTCGACGCCGTCCACGAGGTTTGCGCCGTCAAGTTGCCCGGCTGGATTGCAGACCCGGTCCGATTCGATCAACTGCAAGCGTGTGCTGAAGATGCAGCCGGGGCGCTCATCGTCAGGACTGGCAATTAGCACGTCACCACCCACCATGGACGAGATCAATACCAGTGCTTGTAACTGGTAGTGGTTTAGTGTCGCTTCGGCATCGCATTCGCGTGGATCATCGGCGTATAGCGACCACAAGCGATCAAGCTGATTGTTGATTTTCTCAGCCT
This sequence comes from Pseudomonas sp. 1L-E-NC-VB-C3, assembly GCF_057291535.1. Taxonomy (NCBI): domain Bacteria; kingdom Pseudomonadati; phylum Pseudomonadota; class Gammaproteobacteria; order Pseudomonadales; family Pseudomonadaceae; genus Pseudomonas; species Pseudomonas sp. 1L-E-NC-VB-C3. Next base: position 263,277 of record NZ_JBXAWD010000005.1, read on the forward strand.
GCGCCTCGTCGAGACCTAATGCGTCATGATCGATCTGTGACCGGCAAACCAGCCCGGTTCCTACAACATTGGTGCGCAAGCGCGTGATCGCCGCACGGGCTATCAAGTGATTGCGCATGGCGTCTCGCGAGCGAGCAACCAGCATTCGACGCTCGTTTTGGTCGAGATCTCGACGCGGACTGCCGAGACCGGGAATCCAGCTGGCCATGCTGCGCAATACGCGAGAAGCCCCGCGCCAACGCGTCTCAACACCGCCCCCGCCCCCTTGGGCGACGATAGGCCTGGACTCGTTTGCCGACTTGGCGAGTTTGAGGGCCTCGCGCATCAGCAGCTCGGCCGGGTCTTTTCGAAAAAATCCCATAGTCAGATCTTCATGTAGGAGACACGGTTGCGGCCACGTCCCTGTTGTTGAGCCTGTTCCAACGCGACCTCTCTGGCGTACTGCTGCTCCAGAAGACGCAAGCTGTTCAGCTCAGCGCGATAAAGCTCGCGATCCGCACGGCGCAAGCGCTGGCCTTTTTTCAGGACGTCAGAGATCGCCGCCCGGACTTCCGCGAGGCGCTGTTGTGCGTCTGTCATATGTGTTTCCTTAATAGCCCGCGCGACTGCGGGTGCCCCGCCCACGAGCGACAGCTCGGCGCGGTACCGGTGCGACCGGTTGTTCGGTACTGAACAGGGTTGGCTGCAGCAACTGCTGCTCCAACTGGTCCCATTCGTGATCGCGTAACAGGTGAGTTTTCAGGCTGCGAGCCGCGTGCAAGGCATACACCTCGCAGTCCAGCGCTTCGTTGCGACGGCCGGCTTTCTTTTGCCAAACCATTTTGCTGGGGTTACGCGGGTGCGGTGCCAGGACTTCGTTGGTGAGTTGTTCGTAGTAGTCCGAGCGGATCTCGCTGTACCAATGCATGCGCCCCGGTCCAGCACCTTTGAGGCGCAGCCGCCCATCAATGAGCGTCTTCGCTTTGTGCGTACCGACGATGTGGACTCGCAGGCCGTATTTCGCAGCCTTGGTGTTGTCCTGTGAGGTATCCACCGACTGCGGAGGCTTGGTAAAGATCTCCTTGTCGCGACTGTCGATAGAGGCGCCTTTGATCGCCATCACGTTGTAGCGTTGACGATCCCGCACGTAGGCATACACCGCGTCACTGGTATTGCCGTCAGAGCTATCGATGCTGACCGCCGATACCGCCAGTTGCGCACCGCTTTCGACCGGTATGGGTTGGGAAATAACCCGATCCAGTTCTTGCCAAACGGCGTCATGCGGGTCGATGGGGTTGCCGTGAAGCTCACCCCAGTACAAGCGCCACGACTCTTCGCCTCGTCCCCAACCGATAATGGTGAGAGCGAGGCGGTCGCCTTGGACGTCAACGCCAACGGTGATCAGCAGGACACCTTTCGGCGCTGTCAGCTCCGCATAAGGCTCCGCACGCTTTTCCAGCTCATCGGTCTTCGGTGCATCGCTCTGATACTCGTAGCTTTCGCCCTTGGAGCTGTTGACGAAAGCGATCATCGGTCCGATGTTGCCTTGTGAGGCCGCGTGTTCGGCCTGGAGCTTTTTCTCCATCAACACCTGGAAACGCGATCCCCAAAACGTCGCGTACAGCTCGTTGAGGATGTAACCGGCGATCCCCCGAAATTCTGCTGTAGCCGACCAGCGCCCATGCTTGAGGTTGGCGTTCTTCTGGTTGTCATCCCAGATTCCACCGCAGTGCGGGCAGGAGTAGAAAGTTTTCTCCGGCCGCTTCTTGCCGTATACCTCATGCAGGTATTCCGGATCCTCGTCGCAGTGCAGGTTGTCAAAGCTCAACGCGTGTTCTTGGCCGCATTCGTGACACGGCACCAAGCCGACGCGCTTGTCCGACAGTTCCAGCTCCGCATCGATGGCGGACAAGCCCTTGATGGTCGGTGTACCGCCGATGATGATCTTCGAGCGGCGGAACGTTTTCAGTCGTTCCTTAGCGAGCTTGATACTGTCGCCCTGGCCTCGCAGGTTCAGGTTGCAGTCGTCCGGCTCTTCAATGGCAACTCGCGGCACCGGCGTGGACTTCACGCTGGCCGGGCTGTTGGAACCCACCATTTTCAGGAAGCCGCCAGGGAAGCGCTTGAAGTCCTGTCGCTGCTGTAGCTTGCGGCTTCGCAGGTCGACTTTCTTGCGCAGGCGCGGCGTGGCTTCGATCATCGGCTCGAGCTTTTCACCAACGTACTGCTTGGCCGCTTCGGCCTTGGGAAACAGCACCAGAATCGGTGACGGATCAATGTCGATCCACTTGCCCAGGGCGTTACCCAGAACACCCGACGTCCATGCCACCTGCGCCGACTTGCGTCCGACGATCTCACTGACAGCGGGATCATCCAGCGCTTCCAATGGACCTCCGGGCCAGATCAGGTGAGGAGTAACGTCAAAGCGATATTTGCCGGGGCGCGCAGCCTCTTCCGGTGCGAGCCAGCGGTACTTGTCCGCCCACTCGATAATGCTCATGCGAGGCGGCGGCGACCATTTGCGGCAAGCGCCGCGCAGCGCTTTAGTCGCCGTCTTCCTCAAAGCCCTCCGTATCGTCCGGTTCGTCAGAATATCCATCTGACGCGGCATCATCCTTGTCATAGTCAGAAAGCCTCCTCAGGATGGCTTCAATGGGGTCGCGAATCAGTTGCTCGTCGATTTCCACGTCGTAGCGCGCCGAGAGTTCGGCGGCCAGCACATCGGGGAAAGAGTTGAGCAACTCCACTTTTGCAGCAGTGATCATTGCTTCGAAGCGTTCGATCAGATCGGACGCGATGACCACCTCGCCAAGATCCTTGGCCATCGCGAGTTCTTCGCGGTCAGCACGGATCCGGTCTAGTCGGTCGCGGGAAGATTCTTTTTTGCCGTTGAGTGCGGCTTGATGCATCAGCCACTGGATCACGGCTTCGGTGTCGTATTGGTTTTCATTGCCCCGACCGAGGCCGAACTCGGTCACAGGCATGCCGTCGTTCTGCCATCGGGTCAGAGTGCGTTCATCACGACCGACGATCTCGCTTAAGTCGGCCTTGCTAACTGCCCTGCCCATATCTAACCCTTTGAAAAGACGGACATCCCTGCAGAATTCTCAGCTGCAGAGATCCCGCGAGTTCGCTAACCCGTGTAGGGGGCGGCCCTCAGGGAGGACCCGGAAAAATGGCGCCCCCCACCCGGCCGCCGACCTAGCTGCGGTCGGTCGATGCCGACTCTGAAACGCCCAGCCGCTTGGCGGCCCAGCGTTCGTACAACCCGATCGCCACATCAGCACCGGCCATCGCCGTCAGGCACCCCAAGGCGCCCGCCGTCCAGATCGTCATACCGGCGGCGATCATCAGCATCATCGCCGACACCCCACAGACAATGCAGGCACCGGACCGAAGCGCGAGGCGGCGCAACAATGCCCAGCCCCGCGCCCCATCCTTGTCTGCTCGCCACATCTCCCCCGATACGCCGCCGACCAGGGCCAGGACGATCACTAACCAGATCGGCATCTCTGCCAGCGCTTGTTGCTCGTTTGTCATCGCCAACCCCTAAACGCAAAAACCCGGCGCAATGGCCGGGTTTGGTGGTGGGTGCCTGCCGCTCTCTGCGGTCGCACCTATCGAAGATGACTACTTTTTACAGGTCGATTCCGGTGGCAGCAACCCTGTTTTAATGCCACCCGGTGAATAAGTGGGTAACACAGGGTGAACGCCTAGCGAATGTCGGTGAATACACCACCACGGCATTCTGTTGCCTCAGCGGTGTCCCATTCGTCCCACTTCCTAGGATCGAAGTGGGACGCCTGAGAGCGCCTAAATTCGGGGCTTCGCCCCACTGTCCTACTTATCTTTCTCCTTTCTCGTGTAAAGAAGGAAATTTAAAGGACACGCATGCGCGTGAAACGCGCGTACTGCTGCCCGCTACGCTTACACGGGCGGGAGGCACTTTTTAGCGGGACGGTGGGACAGCCCAACAACGACAAGGCTCGCACCTGTCCCACTGCATCAAAACGCAGCGGGACAAGACGGGCCAGTGGGACAACCACAACCGGAGCGATGCCTGGGGTCACGCAGCCGCCCCCATCAGCTCCCAGTAGATTTGCAGATGCGCCTCATGCAAACGCTGATAGTAGGTGTCACGGCCACAACCGCAATGGGCGTACCGCAAACGCATATCCACATCGTGCGTGCAGTAATGCTCACGCACGACCGTCACCAGCTCGGGCGAGAGGTGCTTGTTCACGATCAGTTCCATGTCCAACGAACTCTCCAGCGGCGCACGGAAGGCACGTCGCCCCCTGATAAGTTGCCCGTTGCTCTCCATCATCATGGCAACCATATTCCCCCCAGCCAGCCCCCCTTTCGAATGCTCTGAGTGAAGCTCCTGCGCCCATAACCTAAGCAGCGAATCGATCTCCTTAATCATCGAAACAAGGCTCCTCGAACGCTTCCCGCTGCAACGCTGAAGCACCGCCCCACCCTGCCGGCTTCTTGTAAGCCCACGGCCGCTGCCCACTTTTCACCAACGCAGGCAACCGCACGCGCCGCCAACCCAACCGATGCATGATCGCGCCGACGCGCATCTGCTCCGGCTTGCCCCAATGCCCAAAGTCCAGCTTCAGCGCATTGGCCAACACCTCGCTGCCCGAGGTGGTCTCGCCGATCTGCGACTCCTCGAGCCAGGTCAGAATCGGACCTTCCCACTCATCCACCACAAAGCGCTCGTCCTGCTCCTCACCGAACATCGACGCCTCATCCAGCGTCACCCACCAAAGGTCGCCAGCGTCGTAACAGAACACCGCTTCAGCCCAAAGCTGCTCGCGAATCGAGCGCAACAACTCCAGATCCACTTTGGTACACGCCACCGGCCAATAACGCCGGTTACCGGTCGCGTCCTTCAGGTACTCGTCCTGGTTCGTCGTCCCCACGAACACGCACTGACGCGGCACGTCCATCGTGCGACGTCCGTAGCTCTCGCGGTAGGTGTCCGTCGACGCGGAGAAAAACTGCTTGGCCTTGGTGCTCTCGGCCTTGTTGAAACTGTCCAGCTCGCCCAGCTCGACGATCCACTTGCCCCGGATCGCCTGAAAGCCGTCCTTGTCGCCCAAGGCAAACGGCGTATCCATGAACCAATCGCCACCGAGAATGCTCATCGCCGTCGACTTACCTGCGCCCTGCGCGCCCTCAAGGATCATCACCGAGTCAGCCTTGCATCCCGGCTTCATCACCCGCGCCACGGCTGACAACATCCAGCGCTTGCCAACCTTGGACGAGTAGTCGGTCGCCTTGACGCCCATGACGTCCGTCAGCCAGCTTTCCAGGCGCGGCACGCGATCCCATTCGAGCTTGCGCAGGTACTGCCGCACCGGATGAAACGCATGGTCATGCGCAACCACACTCACCGCCTCGATCACATGCGAGGCCTTGACCCGCAAGTTGTACTGCTGCGCGAGCCACTTCATCACCCGCATATCGTCGATATCCGCCCAATCGCCTGTGCCGCCGCCATAAGGCGCCGCGCGCAGCTTCACGATCTTCGAACTGAACGCGCTGTAGCTGATCACCCCGGCCCAGCGTTCGTCATTGGCCAGGATCAACTCCACGTTCTGCATATGCGCAATCAACGCGCCGCTTTCACTGCGAGCCAGCATGTCCTTCCAGCCACCAGCGGCCGGCGGCTTGACCACTGCCAACACCTGACGACGCACCGCTTCCAAACCTTCCGCGACATGCAGATCGTTGAAGTCGGTCCACTTGTCCTCTCGTTCGCCAGAGAAGATCGGTGCAACGACCTGGCCACCGACGATCAACGCCGCGTTGTTGGCTTTTTCCTCACCGGGATTCCAAGCATCGCCATTCGGTTTCGTGGTCTTCCAGTCATCGTCGCGGCAGATGATCAGCGGGCAACCAGCGAAACGTTCGCGCATCGCTTTGCACACCACCAGCAGGTTACCGGCATCAAAAGCAATGGCCACGGTCAGTGACGTGGCCATGTGCAGACTGGCGCCGGTGGCGTAGCCCTCGCAAACAAGCACCGGCTCCCCCGGATCAGGATGCGGCCCGATCAGGTGAAAAGCCCCCTCCTTCGACATCCCGTAAGGCCAATAGGATTTATCGCGACCGGTGTCCTGCTGCTTAGTCGGGAACACCACCTGCAAGCCGACAATCTCGTCGCGTACATTGCTCATCGGTACCAGGAACGCGCCGGTGCGCGGCGCATACCGAACGCCAAAGCCGACAATCTGCTTGCGATCCAGATAGTCGCTACGGCCCTTTTCCGGCATGCGCTTGAACATTCCCGCCGCCCGATTCGCCGCACGACGTGCCGCATTGGCCGAGATCTCGGCAGCCCGGCGCTTGGCTTCTTCTTGCCGAGCGCGCATGACCTCACGTTCTTCAGACGACATCCGGCCAGCCTTGACCTTGATCTTCTGCGACTCACCCGAGCGCCAATCACCGAACGCTCCGAAAATCAGCGTCTCGCCCTTTTCCGTACGCTGCTCGTGAACGACATACCAACCGTTTTTTTCCTTGCCCTTATCCTGCGCCGTCTTGCACCGGGTTAGCTTGCCAAACACCAATGGCTGCGCAGGCTCAAGCCCGTAATCCGCGAATTGCCCCAACACTTCATCGAGCATGGTGAGCCCCCTTCAACTCCACGAGAGAAAGGCATCCCACACACTGCGTGCAGCCGGGCTGCGCCAAACGGCGGGCTTCAGGGATCGGGTCATCACACGTTTCGCAGAATAGAAACGAATGCGCCACCAAGGCAGGTTTGGTGGCGTTGCGTGCTGCGAGCGCTTGATCGATGCGCTCCTGCACCAGGTCATTTGCAAAATCCGCGATATCAGCCACGATCAACACCCCGCGTCGTCTGGTTGACATAGGTGGCTCGGTTGAACAACCCCAATAGCCCCTGAATCCCACGGAACACCTGCAGGCGAATCGCGGCCAGTTCCTCATCGGAAACTACCCCATCACCAATGCTTTTGGCCCACGTATCAGCCAGATCCGCGACCTGTCGGAAGTACTCCGCAATTCCGGTGGTCAACGTCTCAGGCATGTCATTGGTGTACGCCTCAGCCAGTTCCTGCCAAGTCGTGTCTCCGACCAAGGCATGCACCGCATCCAGAATGCGGCGATCCTTGGTCAGCTCCAGAATCTCGCCGAACTCTTGAATGTTGACTGTGTGGCTGGGATGGGTTGGGGACAGCTTGTGCTGCAGCGTGGTCGCATTTCGGCCGGTGGTGGCTGCGATAGCAGCGGCGCCGCCGGGGTAGTCCCGTGCGGCATGGTAAAGCGCGAGATCGAGCGGCAGAACTTCCCGCTGCGCCCGGTCTAGAGAGCTCAGAATGATACGGCTCATGGCATTAATCCTTGTAAGTTGCCAGTGCCGCGCGGCGTGCAGTGGTGATACATTTGCCGCGTGGCTTGAAAGGGCCCAAACGCCGGCTAGATCTTCGGGATCGACACCGGCACCGTGCCGGGGCGTGCAATCCGTTGCTCACCCCTGGCGCAACAGCTGCCCAATCTGTGGTGGAAAAGGCAGCAACACCAAGGCTTCCGAGCCTTGGAAAAGCGCGATAAAGGGCGGTGGTTGCATGTGGTGTGCCCGCCTACCTTTATCGCGACCCGACAGCGCTGTGGTGGTGCGTATCGGGAGGGACTGGGCGACCTTTGGGTCGCCTTTTTTCTAATTTATGCCACCTCTTCCACAGGTTTCGATTCAGTAACGCCAAAATGCTCAAGCACCTCATAGAGCGAAACGCAGCCATTGCTTTCACGAGCTAAAGACTTAATCAGAGAAATACTCGGATCCTTGCTCGCATATTTGACGTGTAACCGAAGGTAATTAAGGGCTATGCGGCAGCGCTTCGCGTATGCAGATACCCCCTCATCGTCTAGCTCATTTATGTAATCACGCAGCTTCATAGGTCACCTCTCACGCCATAAATTAACCTTTAGGGTTATTTTTTGCAATACCCAAAGGGCCATTCACCATAAAGGTTAATCACGCCAGAATCGTCAGATGAAAATTTCAGACACCCGCTTACAGAATTTCCGACGAATTTTGGCGGACAGGAAGCTCCGCTTGACTGACGTAGCCGAAATGCTCGGCAAAGCTCCGGCACAGATCAGTGCATTTGGAGGGAAGAATCCAACGAAAGGAATTGGAGATCAGATAGCGCGCGAGATAGAGAGGGCGCTAGGTCTGCACAATGGCTACTTAGACATGCCATATGGCTTAGGCGAATTCAGCAATGCCACACTGATCAGCCATACAGGACGTAAATTACCAGTGATTGGATCAATCGCAGCAGGTGCTTGGTGTGAACCCGATGCTATTTTCGATCCGCGTGATGCTGAAGAATGGATAGACGCTCCAGGACCAGTTGGCCCTCGTGCATTCATTTTGAGAGTCGAAGGAATGAGTATGGAGCCTAGATTCATAGAGGGTGACAAAATTGTAATTGATCCCGCGCTGGAGGCTCTACCAGGTCATTTTGTGGCTGCTAAACGCACCAGTGATCACGCTACAACTTTGAAACAGCTAAGGCAGGAGGGCGGTGAACAATTTTTGTACGCACTTAACCCTGATTGGCCAGAAAGAATAATTCGCATGACTGAAGAATGGACGATTTGCGGAAGGGCAAGATGGAAAATCTCAGACCTTTAATCCATCGCTTGTTTAGCCAAGTTAACGGAGCACACGTGCGATGACGGAAAGCGCAAAACATATTAAAAACCCGCTGACCCTAATTTCTATATTTGCTGGCGCCGCAGAGCTGAGCGGAGTTGCAATACTGCCACTCATTGAAAACCCCAACCAATGGCTATATATATTATTCTTAATATTCTTCCCTACATTCATAATAATATTGTTTTTTGCAACATTAAATTTCAACCATAAAGTTCTATACGCACCATCTGATTACAAAGATGAAAATAACTTCGTAAATCCGTTTGGGCGAGCCACTCCGGAAGAACTAAAACGCAAGCTAGATGATGAAACCCGTGAAGTTCAAGCGGATGTACAGGCTCAGGCGAGCCCTGAAGTGCCCCCCACTAAAACGACTGGAGAGGCCCCAACTGACGAGCCTGACAGCCAATCAAATTTAGAACCTAAAGTACACGAAAGTGAAGAAGCAGCGGCGCTTAACCAGTCGACTCAAACAAATGACCTTCCGCTAACTGAGACAACGCCGTCTGAGCAAATCAAGGTAAGCCCGATAAAAACAAGTCACGAAAATCTAGATCCTATCCACAAGGATACCCACCTCGCTGACGCAACAGAATTAAAAAACATTACCGAGAGCCTAATCAAAAAAACTTTCTCTAACCCATCGACTCACGCCTCAAAACTTCTAGCATTGATGGAACCCTATGAAATTGAGCATAGGAATTTAATGGCCAATGTCGCTCTTACTGAAAAGCTAGCAATCAGCAAGCTTTCTAAAGCGCTTAACATCGACTTTAGACCTGAAGTAAGTTTTAAGCCACACAACTCAACAGTCAAATACATTTTCGACGCCGCAACCTATTCATCAGACGAAGTACAAGTAGTCGAAGTAAAACTATTTACAAATCAATTCGAGCCAAGACGCTACGCAGATACGCTCTTAAAAGCTCACAACCTAAGCCGAACCTTTAAAGATAAAAAGTTTACACTCCACTTAGTTGTCGTTCTGGAAAATTGGAAATTATCACCAACTGAAGTTCGTAATCGGATGGTCGAAATTATTCAAGACTATGGGTTCGATATCTTGGTGCATGTCACAACAACAGCTGATCTTCAAAGTGAGAATGGTCGTTTTTACTAAACGAAATCCATACCTACGCCAACCCCCGGCACTCAAAAACCACCCATAAGGTTATTTTTTCTTGCAAAATTAACCTTATGGGTTATCTTTCGCCTCACTCTTCCACCACAGAGCGAGGCTAAACCATGCACACCACAGCAACCCTGCACGTCCACCCGGCCGCTGCTGATCCCTTCCGAATCTTCGAGATCCGCCGCTTGGCCCGCGAGAGCGGCTGCTCGTTTGTCACCAGCAAACCTAAGCAGCAAGCTCGTAGCGCTCCGGGCCCATTCGATCCGAACGGCGGAGGGCACGCAGCATGATCAAGTACAAAATCGACAACCGCACACTTCAGTTGCTCAACGCCCAGGTCAACCTGACTGAGACCTTCAACCACGTCATCAGGACAGCGCCCAAGCGTGAGTGCCTGGCGTTCCGGCTCAAGGTTGAACGCGGCACAGCAGAGAGCACCTTCGTCGTAGAGCTAGGCAGCGAACGCCACACGCTGACCCTGCAGAACGACAAGAGGACGCACCTTAGGCTGGCCGACTTCATCGAAGAGATCGCCAACGGCCCGTTCGACGCGAGCAACACCAGCGACCTGTCGCACCTCCCGCATGCCAGCCGCGAATACGGCCGCTTCGAGGTCACCGACAAGCAACGCGTGTTCGAGCTGGTACGCACCGGCGGTGTGCTGAGCCTCGACATGGGCTTCGACTACCCTCTGCAAGTCGCGGTACACAGAACGCAATCGCGCTCAGGTATCACCACCATCCTGAGCATCGGCAACAAAAGCCCAAACACCCGGTGCTTCACCGCCTACGGCACCGATGTCGAGATCTACGGCAAGATTACCGAGTCCATCAACCACCTCGCTGCAGCGGCCACCCCAGCCGCGCACGCAGCATGAGGGGGACGCCATGGAACGCAACCTCGCCCAAGCCGCAACCCAACTCTGCCTCACCCGGCCAAAGCTCATCGCTCGCATGCGGGAAAAAGGCCTGCTGAACGAGAAGAACCTACCGGCCTACCCCAACCGCGACCGCGATTACCTGCGCATCAAGGACGGCCAGTGGTACCACGACCAACTCGGCATGCAGTACAGCCAGTCAACCCGGGTGAAACAACCCGGCATCCGCTGGCTGGCCGAACAGTTGGGCATCGATCTGCCTGCCATCCCAGCAGACAACCGTGACGTGGCCTAGGGAATACGCCCGCCAGATCATCGCCATGCGGACACGAGAGGAGCGCAACGCCGCGCTCCTCGAAGTGCCCGAACATCTGCGCGAGCTGACCAAACGGCATTGCCTGAACGCCTGGAACCACCCGGCCAGAAAACAACGCAAGGAGGCCCAACAAAGCCATGAGTAACACAGCACAGAACCTGCTGCGCCTGCACCCGGCACCGGAGTCAGCCACCGTCGAATTGCTCTACCGAATCTTCGGCGACGTCCTGATCCCGCTGGAGAAAGTGCGCGAGCAGTACTTCCGCAACCTCAACGAGCAGTCGTTCGTGGCCGAGATCAGCAGCGGCCGCATCCAGCTTCCCATCACTACGCTGGACACCAGCCGCAAGGCACCGAAGTACGCCCACATCAGGCACGTCGCCTCACTGATCGACGTCCGCGCCTACAAGGCCGACGAAGACATGCAGCGACAGCAGGTCGACGCCAACGAGTAACACCCACAAACCGAACGGCTGCCACCACCAGCCAATGACATCACCAGGAGCACACCACATGACTGCTATACAGATCTCCGCGCTCATTGCCCTGATCGCCTTGGCCGGACTACTAGTCTGGGCCGGCTATTTCATGGGGCATAACGACGGCAAGTCCGCGGGCATGAAAGAAAGCGATGCCATCCAGCGCGCTGAAAGCGCCAAGACCATTCGCGAATTGAAAGCATCCCTCGAATTCATCAGAGCTGACCATGCCCACTTGGCGCGATTCAGTAAGCGCCTTCAGCAAGCGTTGGCACTCGGCGAAACCGAACGCCAGACGTTACTCGATATCGCCGAAAAGCTTCGGATTGCCGCTGAGACGTTTGCCGCCTTCCGCACGGGTAAAAAACTGGAACGAGACACACGCACCCTCCGCGACCAGGCGCTCGCCATCGCAGCGCTACTGGGGCCAATGGCTCAGGAGAGCGCCGCATGAGCCAGATCTGCATCCAATCCGACACCCACCGCAACCCGGCTCACGCATCACCAGCGGCTGATGAACCAACGCGCAATCGAACCTCGGAGGAAAGCGGCATGCAAAAGGACCAGCACAACACCCAATCCACGACCGCTTTGCTCCGCAAGGAAACCAGCGTCGACACACCAGAAACAAACCGCCTCTGCTGCGCAGCAGCAGGCATTATTGCCCCTCTCAGCAGCACCACCGAGGCGCTCATACCCCACCAAAAGCTGCGCGAGGCAGCCACACCCAATGCAACGCTGATCGCTCAGAATCGCCCGCCCGCGCAGCTTGCTCAGGGGTATAAGCGTCCTTCATTGGAGGCCGCGTGAATGAGCTGGCTCTTTTCGCAGGCGCTGGTGGCGGAATACTCGGCGGCCACCTCCTCGGCTGGCGCACCGTCTGCGCCGTTGAGCGTGATGCCTACGCCGCACAGATTCTGGCGCAACGACAAACCGATGGACTGCTCCCGCCTTTCCCGATTTGGTCTGACGTGTGCAGTTTTGACGGGCGCCCCTGGCGAGGCCTTGTTGACGTGGTTTCGGGAGGATTTCCTTGTCAGGACATCTCGGTTGCAGGCAACGGCCTCGGTATCGCCGGCGCCCGTTCCGGACTGTGGCGGCAAATGGCACGAATTACCGATGAGGTACGACCGCGCTACGTCGAATTGGAGAACTCACCACTGCTTGTGGGAAGAGGACTTGCCGTGGTGCTCGGTGACCTTGCCAAAATGGGGTATGACGCGCGGTGGGGTGTTATCGGAGCGGCTGACCTCGGCGCGCCTCATCAGCGGGACCGGATCTGGCTCATCGCAGAAGATACGCGTCAGACGGTGGCCAACACCGGTAGCGAGCATGGCAAAGGGATCCTCCCCTGCCGCACTGACTCGCCGATCCGGGGCCGACCGATCGAACGATCGCCTGGATCACGCCGTGATGGCACTGGATGGTGGTCATCTGAACCCGGAATGGGCCGAGTGGCTGATGGGGTGGCCCATCGGGTGGACCAGCTTAAAGCCATTGGCAACGGACAAGTTCCAGTCGTGGCAGCAACAGCATTTAAATTACTCTCAGCCACACCTAAAGGGGTAGCCTGATGAACACACTATATCTACTGATGGCTCAATATAACGGACAAGCAGTTATACCTTTAGATCGCGTATGCGTTGACTACATGAGCCTAACGGTTGAAAAGTTCAAACACAAAGTACTTTCAGGCGAAATTGATATACCCCTAATAAGATTAGGCGCTGAAAGCCAAAAAGCTCACCTAGGAATACACCTACAAGACTTGGCCAACTACATAGATAGACAGCGTCAAAGAGCAACAGCCGAGCATAACAAACTCATGGGTAGACAGTAATAAAAAAGGGCCCAACTGGGCCCTTAAGAAAATTATTCTTCTATCAATAAGTCTAGGGGGGTGAACGCTGAGGGTAACAGTTCACCTACACTCCATGAATGTAACGCACCATTTCCATCGTCGGTAACGACCGAAACAGATGGATCACAGAATTCAGCCAAAACCTGCCTGCAAGCTCCACATGGCGCAATACGTTGGCGACTCTTTGTTACCAATCCTACTGCATGAATTCTTTTGGCCCCAGCTGCTATTGCGGAGTAAACTGCTATCCGTTCTGCACACATGGTCAATCCGTAGGAGGCGTTTTCGACGTTCACTCCTCCGAACTCCCGGCCTTGTTCATCTACTACCACAGCTGCAACAGGAAAGTTTGAATAAGGAGAATAAGACCTTTCCAATATGCTAAGAGCTGCGTTCAACAAGCCTTCCTGAGTTACTTGCAAAGGTATCTCACCCTTCATAAAAGCTCACTTCGAAAAGCTAGCTTTATTTTTACTGAGGATAGTTGAATCAAAGGAGTCGAGCATCGCTTGAGATCCCGTTTTTAAGATAAGCTCGCGAGCTTGACTAACAATTGGATTATAAAAGTCACCATCACCTGTAACTTTTAGCATTACAACATGCGAATCCTGCCAAGTCTCAACAGCATCTGAAGAACCGGAATTGTCTTTATCGGTGCTACCGCGTACCAATTTGATTTCCATCTAAACCTCCACCTTTCTTAAGCTATCACCTCGAAACGCAGCCTCGAGGGCAGGTGCAATTCTTGCATTAATACCCGCTGTGAGCGCAAATAACGCTACCTTGCACTCTTCGCTGGTATCGTCCCGAAGCATTTCAGGCACGTTTCCAAGACCATCCAGACTCAGCACCCCCACTATAGCACCTGTGTCACCATTTTTTATTGGGATGGCCACCACCCAAGAAAGATCGGGGTGAATTTTCGCCAGCTCATCGCCTGGCAACGTATCACCACCCCAATAGCCAGAAACCTTCTGAATCAACGCCGTATCGCCGGTTTCATAAGCCCCACCGGTTGCGCCATGGTCAGCCTCAATGCAGAGGTCGTATTCTGGTGCAAAATTCATGTTATCTGAGGCGCCAGGCACCATTCTCAGCGCACCATCAATTGGAGCAAAGAGGCAAATTCGCATCTTTTCAACATCTTCACTTAAGAGACGGGCACCTTCCTGACGAAATGCCTGAATTTCAAGCTTCACCTTACGGAGAATATCGTCCGGTAGGTACGGGTAGGCAATGAATCTAGCCCAACGCTCAAATTTGGATGCGTTCAGCGTGGAGCTATGATCTCCGCTGTTCGCGGTGTCAATCATTCTTGGTGACGAGTAGACAAATTGTGTCCCGCCTGAGTTCCCAGCCTTCAAGCGAGTTAGCCATCCGAGCTTTTGAGAAACCCACCCAGCTAGGGCAGCCACCCAATCTTCATCTGCGCGCTCATTACGAACAGCCATAACAGATTGGTCGACCTCAAACGCCCTCTGCCAATCATAATCCAATGGAACGATGCTGCCGGTCAGGACAACACGATCATATTTGAGCTCACCATGTTCTCGCTGCAACGCCTCCATCACTTGGAATGTGCCGAAACTGTGAGCAATCACGCTGATCCTATCTGCGCCTGTGATTCGCACCAAGTCCCGAAGCTCCTCCCGGATCGCTCGAACCCGACGATTGCGTGTCCATGGCAATAAAAACCTCAAAACATCAAACCACCCGTAATCTAGGTGATAGGGAATGAGGCCATGCTTCGCGAGGTAGGGAGTAATCTGCTTTTGCCACTTTCCTGTGGTTTGAATGCCATGGAGAGTCACAACAATTTTTGGTCTTCGAAACTCGATCACTGTAAATCCTCGCCATCCCGTGCACACACATTTGAATCTACATTAGCATCGAATTGACATCATCCCGCAACACCTCAATCCATGGCTGACAACGAGACTTTTTGTAACCAGTTCCATTTATGGTATTGGTCTCCTCGCCCTCGAAGGTGTGTGTAGCGCCGTAAAGAATTCCAATCCCTATGACCGGACACGCTCGACACCCTCGGAATGTCCCAGTCCATCTCAAACAGACGGCTCACACCTTCGTGCCTCAGATCATGGAAGTGCAGATCCTCAATCCCCAGCAGCGGGCACGCCCGCGTGAACGATGCGGATACCGACCTGGAGTTGTACGGAAAGATCTCGCGGTCGGTCCGGGGCATGCTCTGCAGGATCCCCCAAGCCTCATCCGGTAAATGGCACCACACATTGTTGCCGATCTTCTGCCCGGGGTTCTTCATATCACGCACCAGGACCGCCTGCCGGGACTCGTCAAGGTCATCCCAGCGAATCCGCGTGATCTCCTCCTGACGGCGCGTCGAGAAGAGAGCAAACGCAATCATCTTCGGCATGTTGATCGACTCAGGTCGACGTACCTGCATCTCGAAAAAATGCGCCATCAACCTATCCAACTCGTCGAGCGTCGGCCGACGGTTACGCTCCTTGCTCTTGCTCACCATACCCAGCTTTCGCAACACCTTGCGTGCGTCAGGCATGGCAAGCGGATCCACCTCGTAGCCCCATGCCGGCCTCGCCACGGATAGGACAGCCCCTAGGTGCGAGAGATCATTGCCAACCGTCTGCGCCTGTACGCCACCGCCCTCCTTCCCCATCCGCCACTGTGCAAACTCCACCAGCTTCTGACTGGTCAGAGCAGAGTCCTCAAGGTCGCCCAGCCAGGTATCCTTGATCGCTTTCAAGGTGGCGTTCTTGGTCTTTCCCAGCGGCCGGATCTTCTCGTACTCGTCCAGGTACTGCTCGATCATCTTCCTGATCGTCACACCCTTACGGTTTGCACGATCAATCGCACCAGGCTCAGCCAGCTCCGTCTCACGTCGTTTGATCCAAGCCTGCGCGACCTGCTTTCGGTCGAAGGTTTGGCTTTCCTGATAAACTGTGCGCCCGTCCCGATTGATCCGTATCTGCGCCGTGTAGGCCGTCGAGTTGTCCTTGCGCTTGCGTGATGTGATCGTGCCCATTTCCAGTTGCTACATTGCCGAATTCGCTTGCTACATTGTAGCAACCGACTTCAGAAAACAAGGAAAAATGGGTAAAAACCGCTGTATAAAAGATCAGTATCAATGAATTTCGAAAAACCTGAAGTGCCCGTTAATACTAGTTATAACCGTTCCGAGCCCTCTCGCCGCTTCAGTGTGGCTCCGATGATGGATTGGACGGACCGCCATTGCCGTTTCTTCCTACGCCTCCTGTCGAAGAACGCCCTGCTCTACACCGAAATGGTCACCACTGGCGCGTTGCTCAACGGTGATCACGAACGTTTCCTGCGTCACAACGAAGCCGAGCACCCGCTGGCGTTGCAGCTCGGGGGTAGTGTTCCGCTCGATCTCGCCGCCTGCGCGCGCATGGCGCAGGAACATGGCTACGACGAGGTGAACCTGAACGTCGGCTGCCCGAGTGATCGTGTGCAAAACAACATGATCGGCGCGTGCCTGATGGGGCATCCGCAGTTGGTGGCCGATTGTGTGAAGGCGATGCGTGATGCGGTGTCGATTCCGGTGACGGTGAAGCACCGGATCGGCATCAACGGGCGCGACAGTTATGCCGAGTTGTGCGATTTCGTCGGGACTGTGCGGGATGCCGGATGCACGAGTTTTACCGTGCATGCGCGGATTGCGATTCTGGAGGGGTTGTCGCCGAAGGAGAATCGCGACATTCCGCCTTTGCGCTATGACGTGGCGGCGCAGTTGAAGGCGGATTTTCCGGAGCTGGAAATTGTGCTGAATGGCGGGATCAAGACCATGGAAGCCTGCCATGAGCATTTGCAGACCTTCGATGGCGTGATGTTGGGGCGTGAGGCTTATCACAATCCGTATTTGCTGGCGGAGGTGGATCAGCAGTTATTTGGCAGTTCGGCGCCGGTGATCAGTCGGGCTGAGGCGTTGGCGCAGTTGCGGCCGTATATCGCCGAACATCTGCTGGCCGGTGGGGCGATGCATCACATCACTCGGCATGTGCTGGGCCTGGGCACCGGTTTCCCCGGGGCGCGGAAATTCCGTCAGTTGTTGTCGGTGGATATTCACAAGGCCAAGGATCCGCTGGCGTTGCTGGATCAGGCGGCTGAGTTGCTTGAAGGTCGTTGATTGATGGATTGAGCGTGCGGGCGACGCATGAGCGTTGCCCGGTGTTTTGATGTACTGACAGGATGTCTTTCGTTTATGCCCGCGTTTACTTGTTCAGGTTTCAAGCGTTTCACCCTCCTCGCTTTGTTCAGCTTCACCTCCAACGTTTATGCGCACTGCGATGGCTTTTGCATGGGCCGTACCGATACGCCGTGGGAGGTGACGCAGTTTTCCGGCTTCACTTTGGTGTCTTTGATCCTCGCACCTATTTCGTCTAGCCAGGAAACGACCGACAGTCACAAGCGTGTTTACTCTGCCGAGGAGCAAGAAGACGCGCGACTCTATCTGGCCAGCGACGGCATGCTGCAAGCCGCGTATTTCACCTCGGCCTTGCAGCGCTATCGCCAGGAGTCGGCGGATTCGGGGTTAAATGATCTCGCCGTGGCGGCGTTGATCAGCGCTCAGTGATCAGGCGGCCGCTGCGGCGGTCCAGTTCACCCAGCCGAACAGCCAAGTCGCCAGAATCAACAAACCAAACGCGATCCGATACCACGCGAACGCGGCATAGCTGTGGTTGGCGATAAATTTCAGCAGGCCACGCACGGCGATCATGGCGAAGATGAATGCGGTGACGAAGCCGAGGGCGAAGACAGGCAGGTCGTTGGGTTGGAACAGGTCGCGGTATTTGTAGCCGGAGTACACGGCAGCGCCAACCATGGTCGGCATGGCGAGGAAGAACGAGAACTCGGTGGCGGCTTTGCGCGAGAGGCCGAAGAGCAGACCGCCGATGATGGTCGAGCCGGAGCGTGAGGTGCCGGGAATCATCGCCAGGCACTGTACGAAACCGACCTTCAACGCGTGAGACCAGCGCATGTCGTCGACATGTTCGACGCTGACTACATGGCTGCGCTGTTCGGCCCATAACATGACGATGCCGCCGACAACCAGGGCGACGGCAACGGTGATCGGGTTGAACAGGTATTCATGAATCGCGTCGGCGAATAACACGCCGAGGATAACGGCCGGGAAAAACGCGATCAGCAGATTAAGGGTGAAACGTTGCGCGTTGCGCTCGGTGGGCAGGCCTTTGACGATATCGAAGATCTTCGGACGAAACTCCCAGACCACAGCAAGAATGGCCCCCAGTTGAATAATGATGTTGAACGCCATCGCGCGTTCGCCGCCAAACTCGAGCAGGTCGGCGACAATAATCTGGTGGCCGGTACTCGAGATGGGCAAAAACTCGGTCAGGCCTTCAACCGCGCCTAATATCAATACCTGGAAAAGGGTCCAGAAATCCATTAATCCTCCGTCAGAGCACTCAGGGTGAGCGACCGGTTCAATAACACTCAGGGGTTGAGTATCTGAAGTAATGCATACAGCGATTCGCCGATCCGGAAGAATAGGGTTTATGCAGAGTTAGACTCAAGAGCTGTTAGTAATCGTCGGCCGACGAACTAAACGGAAAAAATTTACATCTATTACAACAAATATTTCAGTTCAGATATGAAGTGTGATCAACCTCACACATTGTTGACATGGCCAATCAGTGGCAAAAGGACATAGACAAAGCCATCGCCACAAGCTCAAAATAGTGGCACCATTGCATATAGCCATCATCTACGCGCTAGTTCACAACCCCGAGAAAATCAACTAAAAGCTTGAAAAGCTTAGTTATTGTTAGAAATCTCGGGAGACACGTCTAAAATCCGCGCAAATGTTACCAATTGTCAGTCACAGATAAGAACCGGTGCTTTAACATCCCGATGTCAGCACCTAATTCGAGTCAACGCATGATGCTCTCAGGGAACTTGGCGACGAGAAGTCCGCGCCCGACAAATGATGAATCCGGTGTTCTTGCTCTGGGTCGTACACTGGGTGTGGCTGATCATTTGAGATCGCTGATCGCAAAGCACGTGCAGCCCGATATGACCCTGGAAACAGGTGCTTTCACTAGTTCATATAAGCAGCACGGTTACATCGGTTCCTACCGCGCCATTTTCGTCATCATCGATAATCCACAAGCCATCGAAGAAAATCTGGCCCTGGTGCAGAACGTGCGCGATGACAACTTGAAGCCGCTTATTTGCGCAATTGTCACCGGCCGCGGTGCCGTCAACAAGATCAAATATTTCCTCGCCGGGGCGGATGCCTGTATCAAGCTCAACACATTGAGCGATGACAGCGAAGACTTGCTCGCGGAGTTCTTCAACAGCGAAGACTGGCAACGAGATATCAATCTCACGCTTGATCCGACGCGAATCTGCCTGATGGACAGTCGGCGCAAACTCGATATCTCTTTCGCCGAAATGAAGATTCTCGAAGCCTTTGCGCACACCGGCAATCACATTCTGAGTCATGATGAAATCGCCAGCATCATGGGCCTCAACAGCAATTTCTACGATCCTCGGGCACTGGAAAAATCAATCAGTCGCTTGCGTGGAAAAATCAAGGACATGTATGGTACAAACGCGATTCAGAGCATCCGCGGCTACGGCTATCGCCTGATGCGGGGCCTGATATCGACTGCCTGAGTCTCGGGCAGTCTTCCCTTTTGCATACGTACGAAGGATCGTCTGATGCAGCCATATCGTTTCAATTGCGCCTCATACTTATTAAAACTCAAGCACTTGAATGAGCACGGCATCACGCCACATAACAATAAAACTCCATAACATAGCAGCAGATCGAGTGGAATTTATCGATGGCCATTTTCGGCCAGAACCCTGCCTACGATTACTTCCGAGGAAGTCATTGCTCGCCTGCCGATTTATCTTTTAGCCAATTTTGGTGTGTATTTAGGAGAGAGACATGGAAACGAGTACAACCCTCCCCAGAAAATATTTTGTTGTTGTGACGCACAGCACAACGTCGCAACGTGAACTGGAAAGCATCTTGTCCAGTGAGCGTTTCAATTCGTTTGGCACGTCGCAGGCACAAATGTTTGTTGAAGGTGTTGCTTCGCCCTCTTCCGCCCCGATGGTCATGGAGTTCAGTTACCCAAGCCTCAGCCGAAAGAATGTTGCGCGCAGTATCGAACATGATACTCAACGCATACTGGCCACTCTTGAAAATGAATGGCGAGCCGCGCAGACAGACAATCCGTTTCAAAGCTTCCCGACCCGCAGTGCAGAACGCGCTCATATCTCCAATATCAGCGAGAGCACTGAGCCTTGCAGCGACACCTGGCATCTTGACGATGAACAAGGCGTGTTGCTCAAGGACAATGTTGCGATCAGCCTCACTGGCCTGGAAACCGCGCTGGTGAGGAAAATGCTGAGCCATGAAGAGCGCGTGGTCAGTCGTGATGACCTGATCATCAGCATTGGTCGGGAACCCGAGCAATACCGTGGCCTGGAAATGTGCCTGAGCCGATTGCAGGACAAGTTCAAGAGTGCGAGTAATGGCGAGCGATTGTTCCGAGCCGTAAGAAATCGCGGATATTGCCTGATCCAGGAAGTCGTAGCGTAATCACCGGCGCCACTAAAACCGAGACAAACAGATATAAAGTGCGACTACAACAACAAGAAGAGCACTCTGTCTGGTTTTCCCTCCCTGATTCAATAAAAGCTTCCCTGCCTCCACCCTGCAACAGTAACAAATACCCCCTCGCCTTTTCATCCCCCGCTCTACGACCTTTTCTAACAGCCATCTATTTAATTATTAAAAAGTTGGCACTGTGCCATCTTGTTAGAACTCGTCAGACACCATTCCCGGCAATAACTTAGTCTATTGGCTGACGACAGTTCGGCTCTCGATGTTGTTACCTCAAGACACTCGCTAAAACAAAAACAATAAGTCTGCATAACAACTCGGCTTTCAACTGTTGAAACCTGAATGGACGTCTTTTGGGGATATCGTATGGATCTTTCTCTCAGTATTAATCGAAGCACGGGCCTCAAGGGACTGACCTTTTGGGGCCAATGGGCGCTGGCACAGGCTTTCGTTGTGACGCTGCTGTTCATCCTCGCTGAACAGCACACCGGCACCGTCGCGTTCTACTACCGAATGTGCGCCACCCTCGCCGTCCTGGCCTCGGTGCCCGCTTACACATTCACGGGTGTTTACCGCAAACGCGACAACTACCTGACCGGCCTCGGCCGCCTGTTCATGGGTTGGTCGATAACCATGGCCGCGCTGGCGTGCATCGCCTTTGTCTGCCAGGCCGATGAGCTGTTTTCCCGTCAGGTGATTCTGAGCTGGGCGGTGTACGGCTTCCTCGGTCAGGCGTTCCTCTACGCGCCGCTGCATGCGTTTTCCAAGTTCTACCAGCGTTCGCGTAAAAGCGAACACCGGACGCTGATTGTCGGCACTGGCGAACTGGCGCTGGGCCTGGCGAAGAAACTCAGCCAACTGGAAAACCTGCCGCTGATCGGGCTGGTCAGCAACGGAGACAAGCCCGCTCTCGGCTCCGATGCACCGCGTGTCGTTGGTGCTCAGGACGAGTTGCTTGAGCTGATCGAAGCCCACGACATCCGTCGTTTGTACATCACCCTGCCCCTGTGCGAAGCCGCGAAGATCGAAGCGATGTATGTCGATTTGCTCGGGGCCAACGTCGATGTGGTGTGGGTGCCGGACTTGAACAGCCTGACCCTGCTCAACCACTCGGTGAAAGTCGTGGACGGCCTGCCGGCGATTTACCTGAACGAAAGCCCGCTGACCAGCCGCCCGACCGCTGCTCTGAGCAAGAGTCTGGTGGAGAAAACCGTCGCGTTCCTGGCGATCATTGCGCTCAGTCCGCTGCTGTTGATCATCGCTCTGGCAGTGAAAATCAACTCGCCCGGCCCGGTGTTTTTCAAGCAGGACCGCCATGGCTGGAACGGCAAGGTGATCAAGGTGTGGAAATTTCGCTCGATGCGTGTTCACGATGACCGTGAAGTGAAACAGGCCAGCCGCAATGACTCGCGCATCACCGCAGTAGGTCGTTTTATCCGCCGTACTTCGCTGGATGAGTTGCCGCAGTTGTTCAACGTGTTGCAGGGGCACATGGCGCTGGTGGGGCCACGGCCGCATGCGGTGGCGCACAACAATTACTACTCGGGCAAGATCCTCGCTTACATGGCCCGTCACCGAATCAAACCGGGCATCACTGGCCTGGCACAGATCAGCGGCTGCCGGGGTGAGACCGACACCATCGACAAGATGCAGAAGCGTGTCGAGATCGACCTGCAGTACATCAACAGCTGGTCGTTGTGGCTGGATCTGAAGATCCTCGTGAAGACGCCGTTTACGTTGTTGTCTAAGGATATTTACTGAGGCTCAGCGCTGCAGATCACAAGGGGACGAAAGTCCCCTTTTTTGTGGGCGGGATTTTGGTAACCAGTATCGACTACCGGCACAAACCTTGTAGGAGTGAGCCTGCTCGCGATGGCGGTGGGTCAGTCAATGACGATGTCGGCTGACACGAAGCTATCGCGAGCAGGCTCGCTCCCACAGACCAGCGCCTACTCGGTAATCTTCTCGAAGTTGCGATAGAACATGTCCCCTTCCCGGCTATCCGTCATCGAGTGCAGTTGATAGCTGCGGCTCAGTCTGGCGCCGCCATCTCGGGTCAGTGGCGCCCAGACCAGGTTGGCGCGGCGCATGGTCGACATGCTCATCATTTCGTCGAACGGGATCGACAGGTACAGGCCTTTGTCGAAGCTACCTTCGCCATATTCGGCGCTGCTGGCCGTGGTGATGGTTGCCCAGGCACCGACGCGTACGCCGTTGAAAAACTCGCGCGAGATGTCCACGGTCGTGCCCCAATCACCGGCCAGATAGCGACCGACACTGACCGCCGCCAGCGTGTCGAACGGCAGGTCGGTATAGCCGGTGATATGCCCGGTCACTACCGAGTAATCGCGCAAGGCAAAGCCCTGATCGAAATCACGCTGGCGCACCCAGTTCAGATCCGCACCCAGCGACCAGCGCTCGCCGGTCGGGCGGAACAACACTTCCGCGCCAACGCCGGCAAACATCGACTCCAGATAGCCGCCGTACACCATGCCGTATAGGTCTTTATCCAACTGCTCGGCATGGCTGAGCTGGAACAACGGCATGGTCGTGTTTGACGTCGTCAGGTACTGGCGCAAATCCGTGCGCACGCGGGGCAATCCGCTCGGCGCGTCGTAGACGAATTTGTCGAAGTTGTTGACCAGGTTGGCGCTGAGCAAACCGCTCCACCAGGTGTTGCGGTTGAAGCGATATTCCGCGTCCGCATCAGCACTGAATTGATAGAGCAAACCATCCGGGCCGCCGACGTTCTGCTTGAAGCCCAGACCCACGCCATAGCTGAAATGCTGCGGCGCTTCGGTGTAGAGAGTCTTCTCGTTGCGCGGCATCGCCGGGTTGATTTCGGTGGTGCGATGCAGCGACTCCAACGGTTCTTCATTGTTGATCACTTCGCGGAAGGTCTGGCGCGGCAGGCTGGTTTCTTCCAGCGGCAGGTCGTAGCGCTTGTTGACCACGGTAAACCAGTCGATGTCGTCGTTGACGCTGTTGTCGAGAATCCGGCTCGCGCGGCCAACGGCTTTGGACGAATGGAAATACCGCTGCTGCTCGCCGTAGACGATCAGTTCGGAATCGCGCTGACTGATGCGCTCGACCTTGTACCCGGCATTCTGCTGCAAACGCCGCGACACATCGGCCCAGTTGACCTGTTCCATCGAGGTCGTCGGCGCCTTCGCCGGCAGCGGTTCGGGGGTCGGATCGTAAGTCTTGGCCGGCGCTTTGCGGCTGACGAAATTGGTGTGAAACGTCACGCCGAACATCGCCGTATTGCCCCGTTCCCAGGCGGCGCTCAGATCGATCGAATCGGTCACCTTGAACACCGCGCCAAGGTTGATCGGCGAGTCCTGTTTGATCTCGTTGTCCTTCGGCTCGTTCTTGTAGTCGTTGCCTTCGAATTCCAGCTTCAGGCTCAGCCGATCCCACGGCGTCTGATAGCTCACGCCACCGAACAGAGAAGGCTTGCCACGAAAGTACGAGCCGGAGTTGACGTCGCCGGTGCCTTCCAGCGCCGGTCGCGTATCGAAGCGATTGCTGACGTAGCCCAGCGGGTTGTCGAAGTCGCCGCGATTACCGATGTAGCCCCAGGCAATGCCGGCGCTGAAGTCGAAATTGTCGAAGCGCTTGTTGGCGACGAAGAATTCGCTGGAGAACAAACCGGTACCACCGATATCTCGGAAGCCCAGCGCCACTTCCGGCGCCCAGTGGCTTTCCTGCCAAAGGCGCACTTTGGCGTCGACCGCCTTGTCCTTGTAGCTTTGACTGCCGCTGAGGGCCTCCGAGCCGTACGGCCGGTTGGTGATCGCGGTGTAGCGAAACGAACCTTCGAGCCAGTCCAGCGGTTGCAACGACACGCTGTAGCGGCTGTACGGGTCGGTGCGGTTGGCATTGACGCTCAGCTCGCCGGCCGGGGCCATGCGCGCCGTTGGCGTCTGCAACAGACCGGTGCCACCGAAGTCATTCTGGGTGATGCGCGGCTCGGCGTGGGCCAGACCGCAGGGCAATAACAACACAGCTGCAAAACGTAACTTCAACGAACCACCTCGGCCAGCTGCGTGGCAATGAATTCGGCCAACTGCTGATTCAATTCAGGAAGAGGCGGATCAAGATCATCATTTTTTATCGGTACCAGAATCCTGCTGCCGGCCACCGGAAACTGCCCGGACTCGCGATTCCAGTGCGCGATGCCGACGCGCCGCGACACGCCGTTGGGCTGGATCAGCCACAGGTAATCGGCCTCGGCATCGTCGAGAATCGAGCAGCCTTCGAGATATTCGCGGGCCTCCTGCAATGGCTGGTACGGCAGGTGGCACGGCTCGGTGACCGCGCCCAACACCTGCACTTCATCAACCCGTTTTGGATAGATCAGCCGATCGCCGTCATCCAGGCGCATGTTGCGGGCGAAGCCGACTTCCACCGCCACCGGATCGAGGTCAGCGATCTGCCGTCCGGTCACTGGCATTTGCCGGACTTCTTCAGCAACGCGCTGTGCCAGTGCCGCGCGGCTTGGCCGATCAAACAGCGTTGCCATGCGCTGCAGCACCTCGAGATCAAACAGCACGCCGACCTTAAGCCGCGTCTGTTCCTCGACCAGCGACTGGCGCAACAAGCCGCCCGCCAGCCAATAGCCTTCGGCATTGGGCACGGCTTCGCTGATCACATCGAACAGGCGTCCACCCGGCGGCAATGCGATCGGACCGGGATTGGCGACGTCGCCGGACACCGTGACAGCGGCCTGACTCGCCCCAGCGATCAGCAAAAGACCCGCAGCCAAAATGCTTGAGCGCTTCACGGCAGATGCCTGCGATCAGGAGTCAGCTGAACCAGCTTGACGCGCAATTGCGTGGTCAGTTGTTGCTCGCTTTGCAGAATGAAACCGTCCCGCGGGTCGACCCAGTAACGGTTGGTTGCGCTGAGGCCGATGGCTGGGGCGTCGATCTGTTCATCGACGCGCAGCACCGAGTAAGCCTTGTCGAGAATCTCCAGGGTCTCGGTGGAACGGCGCGAAAAGCGGCTGTTGACGATCACGCCGACTTCCTGGCCCTTGTACAGATCGATCCAGCGCCGTGTGGTGAAACCGTCGGCGACGTGATGCAGACCGTGCTTGAACGGCGAGTCATCGGCCAGCCGCGTGCCATCCAGATCACCTTGCAGGCCGAGGCCGATGCTGCGCACGGCGAGGCCATCGCGCAGCAGCAAAACCTGCTTGCCGGAGGCGACCCAGAATTGCAGGTCTTCGCGCTCGCGCACCAGCGCCAGCACGCCTGAGCCGGACGGTGTGGTCAGTTTCAGTTGCGGGTAGTTGACCCCGGCGACCTCAGCTGCTGTCACATCAACCTCGTCGGGGCCGACGACGGCGGCCTTGAGGTTGTTCAGCGACGCGCTCATCAGAGGATTGCAGCCGCACAGCAACGAGGCCGCCATCAGGCAGACGCCCACTTTCAATAGGTTCACAGTCGGGCGGCCTTATTTGCTGTTGTTGCTGTATTCGCTCCAGTTCTTCGCTGCCGAAGCCCCGGTGCCGACAATCGACGCCGACGGCACCAACTGGCTGATGAAACGGTTCCAGCGAGTGACGTTGGCCGGGCCGACATAGACGACATCCTGCGGCCGCACCTGGAAGTGCGAAGCCAGTGCCATGGCGGTCGGTGATTCGGCTTCGAGCTGATAGATCTTCGCCGGCTCGACGTCGAGGTTTTCCACACCGCGAATGACATAGACCGCGTTGCCGTTGGAGCTGGTCTGACTCAGGCCACCGACTGAACCGAGCACGTCGGACAGGTTCATGGTTGCGGTCTTGAAGCTCAGCGCGCGCGGCTGGTTGACCTCGCCCATGACGTAGATGCGCTTGTTGTCGTTGTACGGCAGATACAGCTGATCGCCGCCCTTGAGGTAGACG
Organism: Pseudomonas sp. 1L-E-NC-VB-C3; assembly: GCF_057291535.1. Classification (NCBI taxonomy): domain Bacteria; kingdom Pseudomonadati; phylum Pseudomonadota; class Gammaproteobacteria; order Pseudomonadales; family Pseudomonadaceae; genus Pseudomonas; species Pseudomonas sp. 1L-E-NC-VB-C3. Next base: position 290,130 of record NZ_JBXAWD010000005.1, read on the forward strand.
TTCTGCAGTTCGGAATCCTGCTGATTGAGCGTGTCGAGATTGAGTGGATAGACCCGCCCGTTGCGCGTCAGCAGCAGGCCCGACAAGTCGGCGTTATTGGTGTCGATGCCAGCGGAACCGAGGGCTTCGACCACACTCAGCGGATTGGTCGAAATCGCTTGCGGGCCGGCCTTCGTCACGGCGCCGGTGACCACGACTTTCTGACTGGCGAAGCGCAGCACCGCGACGTCGACCTGCGGCTCGGCGATGAATGCCGACAGGCGTTGTTCGATGTCCGCGCGCAGTTGCTGGATGGTCCGGCCGGCGGCCTGGACTTCCTTGATGAACGGGTAATACAGCGTGCCATCGGAGCGCACCAGTCGGCCGTTGGCATCAATCTGTTGTTGCGCGCCGGAGGGGGCAGTCAGCTCCGGGTGATCCCAGACGGTGATGTACAAGACGTCGTTGTTGCCGATGCGATATTCCGCCGGCGTCACCAGCAGCTCCGCCGGCAGTGACTCACGCTTTTGCGTGGCGCGGTTCATGGCGATCAGCTTCGGGGTGATCGGAATCAGCTCGACCCGACTGCTTTCGCTGGCACCCTGGCGGGTGATATCGCTGGTGCTCAGGTACTGGCCGGGGGAAAACATGCAACCTTGCAAAGCGAGACTTGCCAACATTAAAAGATAAACACTACGAGTCATAATGGCACTACGCTATTCAAGGGCGAATCCAAAAAACAAAGTCACCCGACTTGCGTCGGGCGACTCTGTACTGCACTAACAAATGTTCCTGTTAGTTATGCGTGCCGGTTGTACCGGTGGTACCCGTCGTACCGGTGGTACCGCCGTTGGCACTGCCACCGCTGTTGGACGCCGCTACAGCACTGGCAACCATTGCAGTACTGGCCGCGGGCGCTTGCGAAGCCGCCACACTGCCACCTACATTGGTTACCGCTGTCAACGGCGCTTCAGCGGCGGCAGCCCAGTTGCTCAACATCGTCAACAGGGCAACTGCCATCACTTTTTTCATAACAACTCCTTTCTAACATTCGAACTGTTAAAAAACAGATCTGTGTCAGAGCTGGTAGCTTTCAAGTCCGCAAAGAGCGCGAACAAGATCCGCTGTTCTTTCACAGTCCTGTGCAACTGCTAAAGTCGAACGGCAGGTTTATATCTACGGACTTGCAAAAGGCATTGCCAGTGTAATTTCCCGACGTTATCTAACAACCTGACTGAAACTAACATCGGACTAAATGGCCATCATCGCGAATAACCATTGGGATGATTCGATTGCCAGCGCCAAGTGTCGGCAACCATGTCCTGCAAGTTGCGCGTGGCTTTCCAGCCGAGTTCTTTCGCCGCTTTCGAAGCATCGGCAAAACTCTCGGCGATATCACCGGCGCGGCGCGGCATCATCCGGTACGGCACCGGCCGCCCGCAGGCCTGTTCGAAGGCATGTAGCACCTGCAGCACGCTGTAGCCGTCGCCGGTGCCGAGGTTCCAGGTGTGAATGCCGGTGCGCTCGCTGATCGACTGCAACGCTTTCAAATGCCCATCCGCCAGATCGACGACATGAATGTAATCGCGCACGCCGGTGCCATCGGCGGTCGGGTAATCGTTACCGAAGATCGACAGCTCGCGCAGGCTGCCGACCGCAACCTGGCTGATATACGGCACCAGATTGTTCGGGATGCCGTTGGGGTCTTCGCCCATGTGCCCGCTGGCGTGAGCGCCGATCGGATTGAAATAGCGCAGCAGCGCGATACTCCAGCGCGGCTCGGCGAGGCTCAGGTCGCGCAGCACGTTCTCGACGATCAGCTTGGATTGGCCGTAGGGATTGGTCGGATTGCCCGTCGGAAAATCCTCGCGAATCGGCATCTCTTCGGGCTCGCCGTACACCGTCGCCGAGGAACTGAACACCAGCCGGAACACCCCCGCCGCTGCCATCGCCTGACACAAGGTGATGCTGCCGCCGACGTTGGTTTCGTAGTATTCGAGCGGCTTGCGCACACTCTCGCCCACCGCTTTCAACCCGGCGAAATGCAGCACGGCGTCGATCTGATGCTCGCGGAAAATCCGGTCGAGCAGCGGCCGATCGCAGACATCGCCGCGAATCATCCATGCACTTTTTCCGCAAATGGCCTCAACGGCGTGAAGTGCTGCGTCGCTGCTGTTACAAAGATTATCCAGAACGACAACTTCATAACCTGCTTCAAGCAATGCAAGTGTGGTATGCGAGCCGATATAGCCGGCACCACCCGTTACCAGAATCTTCATAGCGCGGTCCGTCATTGAATAAATACCCGGTAGCGTGTCAAGCCATGCCTGGTGGATATGCGGAGCAATTCACACAAACAGGGCGACAACAACCTCAAACAAATTTAGTTCAACCACTGGCAATAATTATTTTTGCCGGTCAAACTGTTTGACGGGTACTTATTAGCACTCCCTGGATACTTATCACTATCGACGGATACCGACTAAAAATAACTTATAACCAAGTAGTCGACATCTCATAACATTAGCGCTTTTTAACAGCGCAACTAATTGCCAGCAACAACCTGACTCGGGTATTAAAGTAAGCCTTCAATAATCATTGAAACTTGCCGCCACTTTCTGGTGCGCAACCGTCGCCTGTGTTCCATGACTGTCCAGGATACTTTTATGATTCGTAAATGTTTGTTCCCCGCTGCCGGCTACGGCACGCGTTTCTTGCCGGCGACCAAAGCCATGCCGAAAGAGATGCTGCCGATTGTCAACAAGCCGTTGATCGAATACGCCGTTGAAGAAGCACGGGACGCTGGCCTGCAACACATGGCCATCGTCACCGGCCGGGGCAAGCGCGCGCTGGAAGACCACTTCGACATCAGCTACGAACTCGAGCACCAGATTCGCGGCACCGAGAAAGAGAAATTCCTCGCCGGCACCCGCGAGCTGATCGACACCTGCACCTTCTCCTACACCCGTCAGGTGGAAATGAAAGGCCTTGGGCATGCGATCCTCAGCGGCCGCCCGTTGATTGGCGACGAGCCATTTGCCGTGGTGCTGGCCGACGACCTGTGCCTGAACCTCGAAGGCGACGGCGTGCTGTCGCAGATGATCCAGCTGTACAGGAAATTCCGTTGCTCGATCGTCGCCATTCAGGAAGTCCCGGCCGACCAGACTCACAAGTACGGCGTGATTGCCGGTGAGCTGATTTCCGAGGGCATCTACCGGGTCAACAACATGGTGGAAAAACCGGCGCCGCAGGACGCGCCGTCGAACCTGGCGATCATCGGGCGCTACATCCTCACCCCGGACATCTTCGACCTGATTGCCGACACCGAACCAGGCAAGGGCGGCGAAATCCAGATCACCGACGCACTGATGAAACAGGCGCAGAACGGCTGCGTGCTGGCCTACAAATTCAAAGGCCTGCGCTTCGATTGCGGCGATGCCGAGGGTTACTTGCAGGCGACCAACTTCTGCTACGACAACGTGTACCTCAAGGGCCGCTGAGACGGCTCCCCACCACCAAAGGCAGGCAACCATGAACATTGCACAACATTCGACAGAGATTGAACGTGAGGTGGGCAACCTCGGGGTGATGAGCTGGTTGTCGCGCCATCAACCGCTGCCCAGCGCCAACGAGACCTGGCTGGGCACGATTCTGCTGGTGGAGCGGATCGGCGTGTTCCCTGCGTCCGGCGATATTCGCCGGCCGCTGCGCGATCCCTATCCGCTGCTCGCGCACCTGAAGGCGTTGTATGGCGAACAGGCGCTGGAAATGGATGACCGCGATGGCCTGAAAGTGATCTTCAGCGACTGGCGCTTTCGCGTGCGCATCTGCTGCAACGACCCGGCGATCATCATTAACGTCGAGACGCGCTGTGATGCGCGGTTGATGCCGCGCAAGCTTGACGAACTGCTGGGGCTCATCGACGCCTTCAAGCACGACGCCTGATCACCCGGGCTTCACGCCGATCCATTGTGGGAGCGAGCCTGCTCCCGAAAGCGCCAGCACAGTCAGCATTGATCGTTCCCACGCTCCGCGTGGGAACGATCATGGTGGCGAGTCGTCGCAACCGGTACTCGTACCAGTTATCCAGCCATAAAAATAATCGGCAATCACCTTCCCGCCCGTGGCTGGCAACGGATGAATCTTGTCCGGGCCGATCATCGCGCTGGCGTAGCGTTTGACGTCGGGGCCGAACGCGCATTGCAAGTTGGCAAAACCGAGCTGCTGCTCACGCGCCCACGGCTCGAGCACCTGCGCATAGGCCGACATCGGGTAAGCGCTGGAGCGCGTAGTGTCCTGACGCATGATCAGGTTGATGCTCGCCGCTGGCTGGATCTCGCGCAGCATGCTCACCAGGCCCTGAACGTTCTGCAGGTACTGCGCAGGTTTGACGCCGAAGCCCTGATCGTTGCCGCCGAGCATGATCAGGTACACGTCGGCCGGAATCTTCGACACCACGGCTTTCCATTGCGTCCGCCACTGTGGATCGGCGTGATAGAAATCCGCCGATGCCGCGCCGGAGGCCGCCAGTTTCGACACCCGCACGCCCTGCTGAGCGTTGCCCAGCCACAGGCCGAACAGCGTCGGCGCGCCCTTCACCACTTCCAGTCTGAATGACCAGTCTGCGGCTGATGGAGCACCCGCTAGCGCGACTTCCTGAACGCCTGAGCCTGCGAGTTTCAACGGTTGCCAGGCCTGCGCGGGCGACCAGCGATAGCGCAACTCATCGGATTCGCCGTTGCCCAGATACAACAGTTTCGCCTGAGTGACCGTGGTATCGATGCGCGGCGAAGGGCTGGCATCGACTTGCACCCAGGCACCCGGCTTGCCGCTGATCGTGCGACTGTCCGGGCTGGCCTGGCCCAGGTCGGAAACCTTCCAGCCGCCGCCGAAGTATTTGTCGCTGCTGCGGGTGTATTTGAAATGCGTGCCGCCCAGCGCCGCGCCGTGGTTGAAACCGACGTAACCGGGGCCGGCAAAACCCACCTCGGCGGCCACTCGCTGCACCAGTTTGTTCAGGTAGAAATCCTGCCCGGCGGTGTAGCTGTCGCCGATCACCGAAACCGCCAGCACCTTGCCGGTCTTGCCGTCGCGCCACTGCGCAAAGCGCTGGCGGGCATCGTCTACCGTGATGGCCGAGGTGGCGACTGGTTGAGGGGCGTCTACTGGCATCATTGAATATTTCCTTTGTCCGGGATGGCTCCTTCGCGAGCAGGCTCGCTCCCACAAGGATGGTGTGACTTGCACGAATCCACTGTAGGAGCAGCCTCGTTTCACTCGTCAGCTCTTACAGGGAGGATTGCGTCTGTACCACCGGGGTGATGGGCGCCAACGGTTTCCGCTTCGCCGCACGCTCTCCAAGGAACAACACCGAAGTGAAATTGAACCGACTGAACACCATCGCCAACAGCACCGGCCCGAGCAATCCACAACTCAGACCACCCAGCACCAGCAAGCTCTCATCCTTAACGCCGAGGCGCCCGAGGACAAACCGCGAGGTCGCCGCGAACAAAACATGAAAAAGGAAAATCGCATAGGAATATCCACCGAGCCAGGTCAGCGCTTTCGAACGCATGTCACTCGACAGCAACGCAATGCAAGACACGCAACCCACCGTCAAACCGATCAGGCTGCGGCGATCGACAATCAGCTCTCGATCAATCGCCGCGACGTACAGCAACGTCAGCGAGATCAGCACAAACAATAGCGGCCCGATCACTTTGAAACGCTGCTTCAAAACATCGACATTTTCCTGACCGATCATCCCTGCAACAAAAAACGGCAGCAGGTAAATTGCACCGTTGATACCGAACGCATCCAGCGGCAACGGCGGCAGCAGGAACAACACCGCAGCAAACGCAAACAATCCATACAGCCGCGTCGCCGAACGCAGCAGGCCACGCCATTCCAGCAGGCCGACGAAGATGAAAATGCTGAACACCGCCTGCAGGAACCAGAAGTGGTTGATCGGCACCCAGAACGACAACAACGCGTCGATCACGCCGACGTCCTTGTTCACCCCCGGCCCCACCGCTTGCAGCACCGAGAACGGCACGCCGACGCAGAACAGCGGCACGATCAGCCGCCGCACCTTGCCAGCGAAGAAGGCGGAAAAGTCATTGCCGCGAATCTTGTAGATCGAATAGATGTAGCCGGAGATAAACGTGAACAGCGGCATGCGCACGTACACCATCGAGTCGGCGATGACCCGGAACGGCGAGCCGATGTCGATCTTCAAGCCGCCGCCCAGCGGGCCGATGACGTGATAGAGCACCAGCAGCAGGCACGCCAGGCCGCGCAGGGTTTCGATCTCCAGGGATTTTTTCTTGCTCGACATAGAGCACCTGCCTTAAGTGAGAATTCTTGATTCGATCTGCACCGGTTTGTTCGCGCGCAGCATCAAGCCCAGGCCGACGAACAACACCGGCACGACCATCGAGAAGTGTCGGGCAAAGGAGCCGAAGTCCGGCTCGAACAAGCCTTGCACCAACAGAAACGCCAGCGGAATCGCGATCAGTTCCTTGGGTTTGGTCTGGATCGGCGCGCCCTTGTAGTCGGTCGAAGTGATGACTTTGAACAGTAGCAGCGCGGTCATGATCATCAGCGCAACGAAGATCACCTGCCCCGGCCCGGACAGCAGAATCAGCTCAACCGGAAACGACAGGCGGAAGAAAATGATCATCGAGTCCAGTGCCTGGGAAACGAAGTCACTGCCGCTGAGCCACGAGACGATGAGCGACTTCGAGCCCTCCTCGCCCGCCGTGCGCAGCTCGTTGTTGCTCGCGCGGATCGATGACACCGGAAAGCCCAGCGCCAGCTGAATGGCCATGGCCACCGCCAGATAAAACAGAAACAGCATCAGAAAGAAGGTGAAGCGCGAGACGTACTTTTTCATCACGCAGACGCCGACCCACGACAGCGAAAACAGAATCCAGTACGGCCGGATCAGCACACCGTAAATCACCGCCGAGAGGAAAAAACCACCGCGATATTTACGCGTCAATGCGCTGAGCAGAATGCTCAACACCGCCACCGACACGATGATTTCCTTGGTCAGGTTCTCGAGGAAAAACGAGCGCACGATGCCCCACAGGCACAGGGTGCCGAAAATGGTCAACGGCATGCGCCGAAACACCACCACCGGAATTGCGGTGAGGAAGAAATTGCAGAACATGCCGTAGACCCAGGCATTGGTCAGATTGATCCCGGTGGGCCGCAGCAGGAACGCCGAACACTCGTAGGACGAGCGATCCGGCGAGAACGGGTTCCAGAAATTGCAGTTGTCGGCACGCGCATACGACGACCACAAGGTCATCGCATCCGGCCCCGGATCACGCGGCACCAGCAACGGCATCGCCACTGACAGAAACAGCCCGGTGAACAGGATCAGAAAGGAAATCGACGAATCGAATGTGCGCCCGCGAAACTCGATGCGCGGCAGCTTCAGGCCCATGACAGCGCAGCCTTCTTCGCGCCGGTGACACGGGTCAACACTGCAATCACAGCAAGCTGCACGACGATGGCGAAGACGTTGCCCCACGCCGCGCCATAGATTGAGTAATGCTTGATCAGCACATAGCTGACCGGCACCGAAATCAGCAGACAGATCGCCGCGCTGGCCAGCGACACTCGGCTGTTTTTCGAAGCAATCAAACCGCCCCAGACGATGTCGCCAATCGCCCGCAAGGCGAAGGAAAAAATCAGCACCGCGAGAATCGCGTTATCGGGACGCGGCACGCTGGCGGCGACGTAATCGAGCAGCACATTGAAAAACACATAGATCGCCACGGCCACAACGGCGGAGACCGCTAGCGAGCGCATCACCCATTTGTTGACGAACAGTTGCCTGACCGTGAACGCCTGTTGATCGGCCTGGAAACGCTTGGCCAACACCGGAATGCCGACCACTGCCACCACCGCATAAGACAATGCCTGCAAGGTATTGGCCGCCGACCACGCGTACACATATTTACCGAGGCTGGCGTAGGGCTCCAGGTCGATGATCAGAAAGCGCTCGGCGTACTGACTCAGGGCGATCAGACCGGTGCCGAGATAGAACGGCAACCCGGCCTTCCACACCGTCGCGGTATCCAGCGACGCGGCTTCGCGGCCCTTGTGCACGTTCACCACGATCAGGTAACCCGCAATGATCACCAGCACGTTGGCGGCGACCCACAGCCACAACACACTGGCGATGCCCGCGACCCAGCCGAGCACCATGCCGCCTACCGCCAACACCGCCCACAGGCCGGTCTTGACGAAGAACAGCAAGGCGCCGGCGGTGGCTTTCTGCGCAGAAAACACGAAGGAATTGATTTCGAACGACAGGTGCTCGGTGAGCAGCACCAGGGTCACGCACAGGATCAGCGTGGCGGTCGCTTCCACCGACTGGAACAGCGAATAGACCAGCACCGTCAGTACCGACAACAACAGCCCGACCGCCAGATACAGCAGCAGAACCTTGTCGACCACCCGCCGCGAGCTGCCGCCGACGCTGATCAGCCGGTTGATTTCGGAACTGAAGCCGACGCTGTAGAACTTCGAGGCGATCAGCGAAGCCGCGACCACCACACCATAAAAGCCCAGCGCCTCGTATCCGAGGTAATGGGTGATGGCCAACACCAGCAAGAACTTCGCGCCCAAGGCTCCGCCGCGAAGCAACAGCCGAAATATCATCGAACGACACCCTTGATGATTTCGTCCATGGCCACGGTTTTCGCTTCGATTTCGCGGCAGGTGTCAGTCAGGCGCTTGCCGAAATCCGCCAAGGCATTGGGCGCGTAAACGGTGTTGATGATGGTGTCGACGTCGATGTCGCCGCCGTTGATCACCCAGTCCTCGACGCCCATGTCCTGATAGGCGCCAAAGCCTTTGCGCTCGTAGCTGATGTGGTACGCCGGCACGCCGGAGAGCAGCGATTCGATGGCGCCGTGCAGACGCACCGAGATCACCAGGTCCGGTTGGTATTTGGCGATGGTTGCCTTCAGCGACAGCAGGTCTTCGTTGATGCCCAGCTCACGGTAGAACGCGCCGTCATCGTTGCCGCGCACCGCGCTTTGCACGGCGCAGACCACTTTGCTTTTGTTCTTCAGGCGCTGCAGCAGCAGTTTCAGATTGGCCACATAAGCGACCTTCTTCTCTTTGCTCCACTCCGGTGGCTTGCGCAGCACCACGCAGACGGTCGCCGGCGAGGCGGCGCAGCGGGTGAATTTCGGTTGCTGAAGAATCTTGCTCGCCAGCGACTGCACGGCCAGATCCGGCGCGCGGTAGACGTTTTCGCAAGCGTCAAAAATCGCCGAGGAACGGTTGTCACGCACGAACACCGCATCGGCGCTGGCGTAGTGTTCGACGATCTTGCTGCTCTCGCCGTGGAATGGGCCGATGCTCTGCGGCAGGTACACCGAAGGCACCTTGCTGAGGATCGCGGTTTCCAGTTGCTTGGCATGGCCGAGCTTCAGCTTGATGTGCTCGAAGGCGCTTTTCGAACGCATGTAACCGCCGCCGACACCGACGATCAGATCGGTTTTCTTCAGCAGATCGGCGAGCCCGGCGTAGGACTGATTGAGAAACACCGCTTGCTTGACCCGCCCCAGACCCTTGGCCGCCATCACCGGCGCATCGAAACGCGGGTGCGGCAGATAGTTGAACGACTCAGGGTCGGACGCCACGACACTGATCGCGGTGTCGTCACCGAAGTTACGCTGCACCAGAGCAATGGCCAGATCGACGAGCAGACCGTCACCGGAGTTGGACGCACTGTAGCCATGCAAAATCGTTACGTTCATAAGCTTGAGTTCTACTTAATAAGTGGGAGCGTGATACAGGTCGTAGGTCTGGCGGATCATCAACGCGGCGCTGAAACGTTCGCGGACAATGCTCCGGCCTTCGTTGCCGAGGTCGAGCAGGCGCGGCTTCTGGATGATCGTCAAAACGTCGGCCAGCGCCTGGTGATCGCCGGAGGGGAAGACGTAGCCGGACACTTCATTGGTGACCAGTTCCGGCAGTGAAGTGCAGTTGCTGGCAATCACCGGCAGCCCCATGGCCATGCCTTCCAGCGGCACCATGGCAAAGCCTTCCCAGCGACTCGGCACGATCAGCGCATCGGCTTTCTGATACAGCGCCTGCACTTCACTCGGGGTCACCCACGGCAGATACTCGACAGAATCCATCGGCGGGCACTCGACCGAATCTTCGTTGACCGCACTGCCGACCACGGTGAGTTTCAGGTCGTTGCGGTTGACCTTGGCGTAGGCCTTGAGCAGCACGTCGAAGCCTTTCTGGTAATCCAGGCGCCCGACGAACAGCAGATGAATCGGCTCGGCGCCAGCGGTTTTTGGCGCGTCATCCTTGTGATGAATGCCGTTGTAGATCAGCTTCATGCGCTTGCGCTCGATACCGAAACGCGCGGCTTTATCCAGCTCGTACTGGCTGACGCAGATGATCACGTCGGTGACTTTCTGCAGCACGCGCTCGATCCACGCATAGACCTTCTGCTTGGTCGGCGAGCTTTCCATCAGGAACGAAAACGCATGCGGGCAGTAGACGATTTTCGGCTTGCGCCATGGTCGCAACAGCACACACACCACACGGCCGATCACCCCGGAAAAGGTGCTGTGCAAATGCACGACGTCGGGTTTTTCCTTGAGCAGCACCTGGCTCAGACGCCAGGCGAAACGCAGCAGCGACGGCACGTTGCGGCCACTACGTGGAAAGGTGCGCACCTGCTGCGGGGCGATGCCGTGCAGCTCCTTGGCCTGATCCTCGGGCACCAGATAGACCAGTTGATAATTCGCTGCGTCGTCTTCTGGGGATGTCGAGATCGTGCGGATCACCGTCGCCACGCCACCTTTGATCGTCTCTGCCACGTGCAGTATTTTTTTCACAACTCACCCACTTCAAACAGGAAAGAACAATCGGCAACCATCAGGATTTGTCGGACGCGTATTCGTAGTTGTAATAGCCGGTGCCGCCGTAATAGCTGGCCGCACGTTTCTCGACGCCGTTGAACACCGCGCCTTTCAACTCGATGCCGTTCTGGGCGAAGCGGCGAATGGTCAGTTCGATCTCTTTGGCCGGGTTCACCCCGAAGCGGGTGACGATCAGGCTGATGCCGGCCTCGCGACCGACGATGGCGGCATCAGTCACTGCCAGCAGTGGCGGCGTGTCGATGATCACCAGGTCGTAGCGCTCGCTCAGTTGCGCCAGCAGTTCGCGGAAATTGGCGTGCATCAGCAGCTCGGAAGGATTGGGCGGCACCTGCCCCCGGCTGATGAAATGCAGGTTGTCGACTTCGACTTTGTTGATCGCCTGCTCAAGGGTGCAGCGCTTGACCAGCAGGTCGGACAAACCATTGCTGATCGGCGTGTTGAGGGTTTTGTGCAGGTGCCCTTTGCGCATGTCGGCATCGATCAGCACCACGCGCTGGCCGCTCAGGGCCATGACCGCCGCAAGGTTGGACGAGACGAAGGTCTTGCCGACCTGCGGGCTCGGCCCGGAAATCATGATGCGGTTGTTGGTCGAATCGAGCCCGGCAAAGTGCAGGCAGGTGCGCAGGCTGCGGATCGATTCGATCGACAGATCAGTCGGGTTGCGCAGCGCCAGCAGATACGCCGGCTTGTCGACGCCATCGCGGGCGCGGCCCTTTTTGTTGTCCTCTTCCTCCTGCAAGGCGCTGTAGGGAATCGACGCGTAAACCGGCAGGCCCAACTGCTCGATGCCTTCCGGGCCTTCAAGGCCACGGCTGAGGGATTTGCGCAGCAGCACCAGCGCCACGCCGACAAACGCGCCGAGCAATGTCGCGATCAGCACGATCAGTGGTTTCTTCGGTTTGATCGGATTGGTCAGGTCGACATCGGCGGTGTCGATCAGGCGCACGTTGCCGACGGCCCCGGCGCGGACGATGTCCAGTTCTTGGGATTTGTTCAGCAACTGCGTGTAGATCTGCGAAGCCACCTCGACGTCACGGGTCAGGTTGAGCAATTCCTGCTGGGTGGCCGGCAAGTCCTGAACCTTGCCTTCGAGGGATTTCTGCTGCTGGGTCAATTCGCCGATCTGCGTCATCAAGGCGCGATAGGCCGGGTGCTGTTTGGTGAACTTGCGATCGAGCTCGGCCTGCTGCATTTTCAGCTCGGAGATGCGCGTTTCCAGCGCCACCGACTGGCCCAGCACCGACTGGGTTTCCAGCGAGATGTTTACGGTCTTGCCGTGGGTCTGGTAGGCATTCAAGGCGTCGCTGGCCTTGGCCAGATCACGCTTGACCTGGGGCAACTGGCTTTGCAGAAACGCGAGGCTCTGCGCGGCTTCCGCCGAAGTGCGCCGTACGTTCTGTTCGACGTAGAGCGAGGCGATCTTGTTGAGAATCTTCACCGCCTCGGCCGCGTCCGAGCTGGCCAGCGCCAGACGAATGATCCCCGACTCTTTGCCTTGTTCGGAGATATCCAGCGCGTCCTGATAGCCCTGAATGGTCACAATCCGAGGATTGCGCACCACCTGAAAGCGCGTGCCGGGGTTGGCCGAAAAGTGCGCGATCTGCCCTTCCACGCCATCGTTGGCAAACGCTTCGCCGGCCACGCCTTCGGCGAGCAGATTGTCGTTTTCATCGAACAGCTGAAAACGCTGCTGCTCGCCGGCGATCAGGGTGAGTTTCTTGCCGAGCAGGTCTTTCGGCAATTGCAGCCGAGTGAATTCCAGACGTTCGCCGCCCCAGGCATAACTGTTCAAACCGAAACGCGGCGGCGCGACGCTGGTCTCGCTGTCTCCGCGATAACGCCGCGAAAGAAAGCCGCCGATTAACGGGAACGTGTTGGGCGTGACGTCGATATCCAGGCGCAGGTCGTCAACGGTTTTGCCGATCACCGCGCGGGATTTGATGATGCCGATTTCGGTCACCGACGGCGATTGCCCACCGAGCATGCTGTTGAGGTCGGAGAAACCGAGCATGTCGTTCTTTTTCGGTTCGACCTGCACCAGCGCGTTCGCCAGGTACACCGGCGTCGCCAGAACCGCATAGGCGACGCCGGTGACCATGAAGGCGCCCGTCAGCGCGCCGATCAGCCACTTCTGGTCGATCAGGCTGCCGAAGATGCCGAGCAGATCAATACTGTCTTGATCTTTGTCGCGGGTGCCGATTACGGACGGTAACTGCATAAGTCTGTTCTTACCATTTACTGTTCTGAAGAAGATTCATCAATGCCCGAGGCGCTTCGCCCATGAACTAACAGCATCTTCAATCAATGCGTGGGCATGAATAAACGCGGCTTTGCCTTGACGATACGGATCATGTATTTCGCGCTCGCTCTGCCATTTACCGAGCAGAAACACTTTGCCTCGGGCGTGCGAGGCAATCTTCAGCACTTGATTGACGTGGGTCTTTTCCATGACCAGGATCAGGTCCGAGTCATTGACGATGTCCGAAGTCAGTTGCCGCGCCTTGAAGGCCTCGGCGCAATGCCCGTGTTCTTCGAGAACCTGCCGCGCCGAGGCCTCCACGCCCTCGCCGACGCGGGCGGACAGGCCGGCGGAAGACACGGTGATGGCGGACTGGCCCAGCGCGTTGCGCAGCAGCAGTTCGGCCGTCGGACTTCGGCATATATTGCCCACGCAGACAACGAGGATCTTTTTGAACAAGTCTTGCTTTCCTGTGTAATATCAAACAGCCAACATGTCGCGAAAGTTAATGAACCCTCACGACTTTCCTGCACTCAGAAATAGCTTCGCCCTGTTAGTACAGGAACATTAAGTACCACAGCGTTTTAAGCCGCCCCAACCACAATTAGCGGACTAAAAATAACTGTGATTTTCAGTTGCTGTTTTCCTGACAAAAAATAACATTCGCGCACTTAGTGCCATCACCGTTATCGGAAATTGAGTAACGGGATAAATATTCGTAGTTGTCATTCTCTTCAGGAGAGCAGACATGAAAACAGCACAGCGCAATAAACTCGCCGCCCTCGCCCTGATGGCGCTCGGTGCCGCCAGCCAGGTTCACGCCAGTGAGCTGTTCCCCAACCTTCCAGCTAAAACCATCGGCGTGCAGGTGAAAATCCAGAGCTTTACCGCCGCCGATGCCGCGCAGATCAAGGCAGCAGGCTTCAGCTTTGTACGCTTCGGTGTGTGGAGCGACAGCCTCACCGCCAAGACTTATCAGAAACAGGTCAGCGACGCCTTCGCCGCCGCCGCTTCCGCCGGCCTGCCGGTGCTGCTGACGGTGCGCGCGATCAAGGCACTGCCGGCCACTTCGCCCGAGGAACTGAACGCCGCCGGCGGTAAGTTCGCCAACACCGTGACCGGGCTGGAAAAATCCTGGAGCTCGCAATTGGTGGCGATCGAAATATGGAACGAACCGGACCTGGAAACCTATTGGCCGACGCGCAATTTCGACACCACCTTCGTGCCGTTCATGGCTGGCATGTGCAAGGCCTTCGAAGCTCAGCCGCAGACGACGCCACGGGTCGGTTTCGGCTTCGCCCGGCCGCCAAGCGCAAGCTCGGCTTCGACGGTGGCGCTGAAAAGTATCGTCAGCGAGTACCCCAAATGCTTGAACGCCGTGTCCTACCACCCTTACGGCATGACCGCCACGCAGATCAGCAACGCGCAGACCTTCATCCAGCAGAGCTTCAATCTGCCGGGGGTCATCAGTGAATGGGGGGTTTCGGCCCTCGCCTCCAACGGCGGTCCTGAGGGGCAAGCGACCAAGATCAACGCGTTTATTACCGACGTGAAACGCCTCAATATTCCCCTGACCTCTATCTATGAATGGCGGAACAGTGATTCCGGCAGCAACGATCGCGAGAAGAACTTCGGCTTTCTCACCTCTGACGGCCAGCCAAAACCGGCACGCTTGTCGGTAGAAGGTCTGTTGAACGCTGAGTAAACCTTGGGCAACCGGTCTGTTCACAGGTCGGTTGCTTTGAACCTGTGGGCTGTTTTGGCATCGTATTCAGCGACACCGCGCCCCGCCTTTCAAACAATCGTTTTCAGGTTGTTGCCGCAGGGGCCATCGATCCACCAATGCACCCTTGAGTGCCCGTCAGCGCTCGGGTAATGTCTTCAGACCCATAGGATAGAGCACGCCCATGACTTCCAAGCTGGAACAACTCAAACAGTTCACCACCGTGGTTGCCGACACCGGCGACTTCGAAGCGATCGCCCGAGTCAAACCGACCGATGCCACCACCAACCCTTCCCTGCTGCTCAAGGCTTCGGCGATTCACGGTTACGCCGAACTGCTGAACGATTGCGTTCGCGACTGCAAGGGCGATGTCGGCCTGGCCAGCGACCGTTTCGGCGTCGCAGTGGGCAAGGAAATTCTCAACGTGGTTCCGGGCCGCATCTCCACCGAAGTGGATGCGCGCCTGTCCTTCGACCAGGATGCGATCCTCAAGCGTGCGCATCGCCTGATCGAGCTGTACGACAAGGCCGGCGTCGGCCGCGACCGCGTGCTGATCAAGATCGCCTCGACCTGGGAAGGCATCCGCGCCGCCGAGATCCTCGAGAAGGAAGGCATCCAGACCAACCTGACGCTGCTGTTCTCCTTCGCCCAGGCCGCCGCCTGCGCCGACGCCGGGGTGTTCCTGATTTCGCCGTTCGTGGGCCGTATCTACGACTGGTACAAGAAGGCCAACGGCAACGACTACACCGGCGCTGATGATCCGGGCGTGCAGTCGGTGACGCGCATCTACAACTACTACAAGGCCAACGACTACAAGACCGTGGTCATGGGCGCGAGCTTCCGTAACATCAACCAGATCGAGCAACTGGCTGGCTGCGATCGCCTGACCATCAGCCCGGAACTGCTGGAGAAGCTGGCCGCCGATACCGGCAAGCTGGAACGCAAACTGGCACCGGGCAATGCCGGTGAAGCGCGTCTGAGCCTCAACGAAGCGCAATTCCGCTGGTTGTCCAACGAAGACGCGATGGCCACCGAGAAACTGGCTGAAGGCATCCGTCAGTTCGCCCGCGACCAGGAGAAGCTGGAAGCGTTGCTGCAGGCCAAGCTGTGATTTGAGTCTGTAGAACGCAAAAAGGGCGAACCTGTGAGGGTTCGCCCTTTTTCATTTGCCTGCACTGATAAATGTATCGACCGACCCGACGCCATCGCGGGCAAGCCCGCTCCCACAGGGTATGTGGAGAACCTAAGTTTGAGGTTTCACGCGATCATTGTGGGAGCGGGCTTGCCCGCGATGAGGCCAGCCCAGACACCATCAATTCATGAGGTCAGTGTCTTTCCAGGGCATTGACCAGATCATGAAACGCTTCACGATTGGAATCGTTCAGGCCCATGAGAATCTTGTGCGCTTCCAGCACCTTGATTCGCACCACTTCTTCGGACTGGTCCTGATCCGGCAGGTCGTCCAGGCACTCCGGGCACGGCACCGGGTGGTTGACGATGTTGAACACCTGCTCGAAGCCCATCGACTGCAAAAGCCGAGTGATGTCTTCGTGGGTGGTGACAACCGTCGGCAACAGGCCGACCTTCTGCCGCGACAGGATCGACAGTTTGGCCAGCAGGCCAAGGGTGGTGCTGTCGATGCTGCGGGTTTCGGTCAAATCGATCACGATCGCGTTGAAATTCAGCGCGGTGAAGATTTTCTCAATAGTCGCATCCAACGCCGAACACAGGGTCAGGCGAACTTCACCGACGAACTTCAGGACAAAGGTGCCGTCCTGCTCGGCGAACTGGATTCTACCGGTACTCATTAAAGATTCCTGCTCAACACCAACAGGGCGATATCATCCGGCATCTCCCCTAGCGTGGCCAAACCAAACACTTGCCGCAGACCATCCAGGCTGCCGCCCGCCGACTTCACCCGTTCGGGCAAAGCAGCCTCTTTTTCTTTGAGCGTTGCTTCCGGCAAAAGGTCCAGAATGCCATCAGACATCAGCGTCAGGCTGAACGTCGGCGGCAGCTCAAGCACGTGGTCTTCGTAGGTGGCTTCGTTGAAAAGCCCCACCGGCAGACCACGGCCTTCGAGATAACGAACACTGTCAGGCGTGTACAACACAGGCAAAGGCAGATGGCCGCCGATGCTATAGGTCAACAAACCGGTCTCCTCGTCGATGACTCCACCGACCATTGTGACGTGTTTACCCAGCTTACAACTGATCAGCCCCCGGTTGATATGACCGAGCACTTCCGAAGGTTTGAACTCCGGCAAGGTACCGCTGCGTTTCGATTCGAAGAGCAAACGCGTGGTCATGAACTTCAACAGCACGGTGACGAAGGCTGATGACGCACCATGCCCGGAAACATCCGCCAGATAAAACGCGACCCGGCGCTCGTCAACGCGGAAATAGTCGACAAAATCACCCGACAGGTACAGCGACGGGATGATTTGGTGGGCAAAGTTGAATTCGTCGATGCTCCACGGGCTTTCCGGCAGCATGTTCATCTGCACCTGGCGACCGGCGTTCTGGTCTTCCTGGAGCAGGTTCAGGCTGGCTTCAAGCTCGCGGTTGGCCTTTTCCAGCTTCTCGCTGTAGCGCTGGTTTTCCAGCAGCAGCCGCGCACGATCCAGGGCCCGGCGCACGGAATGCTCGAGCACAGCCAGATCTTCGAGAGGCTTGATCAGGTAATCCGCCGCACCAAGGCGCAGGGCCTCGACCGCGTCGTTCATCACCCCGGCACCCGAGACCACGATCACCGGCGTCTCCGGTGAGCGCTCGGTGACCTGACGGATCAGTTCGAGACCGCCCATCTGCGGCATGCGCAGATCGCAGATGACCAGATCGGGCTCGTCTTGCTCGAATACCTGAAGACCCTGTTGACCGTTGCCGGCCTGCAGGACGCTGAAACCACTGTCTTCCAGATAGGCCGCGAGGCTCGCGCGCACTACCTCGTCATCATCGATTATCAGCAGCGTGGCACTGGTTTTTGGCATGTGGGCAAACGGCGCCAGAATTAGGTTGGCGTAGTGAGCGGGGCAACGGCCCTGCGCAGACTACTGGATTCGCTTTCTAGCCTCTCTGTTGCAGCGCTTTCAAGCATTCGCCTGGCGCGCGGTTTTAAACAGAGGTGCCCTTCTAAGGCGCAGACGGTACTCCCATCCGCAGAGCGTTTCAAGCATGCGCCGATTGTCGCTTGACGACTTTGTTTGTCAAATCACCGGGAGTTATAAGAACCGCTCCAACGGTAACCCGATGGAAGGTAGCGGCAGTCGCAGGTGACGCTCTGGCGCGGACAAAAAAGGCGACCCGAGGGCCGCCTTTTTCATCACCGGTCGAAATCAGAAATCGTCTTCGACCTGACCGTCCTTCACCTTGAACTCGCGGTTCTGCAGGTAAGCGTTGCGGATGAAGGTGTATTTGTCGCCGCTGATCAGCTTCTCGCTCGACAGCAGGCTGGCGCGGGTGTCGACGATGTTCAGGCCGAAGATCGAGTTGCGCGTCGGCACGTGGTCGATGTAGCGGTACGCGCCGGTGAAGCTGTCGACGTATTTCGACGGTGCGTCACGCAGGGTGCTCGGCCCCATCAGCGGCAGCATCACGTACGGGCCGCTGCCCACGCCCCAGTAACCGAGGGTCTGACCGAAGTCTTCGTCGCTGCGGTTCAAGCCCATCTTGGTGCCGACGTCGAAGAAGCCGAGCAGACCGAAGGTGGTGTTGAAAATCAGTCGGGCGGTATCAACGCCCGCTGCAGCCGGTTTGGCCTGGAGGATGTTGTTGGCCAGGTTGGTCACGTCGCCGACGTTGCGGAACATGTTGTGAATGCCGTCTTCAACGAACTGCGGGGTGATGAACTCATAACCCTGGGCCAATGGCTTCAGCGCGTAGGTGTCAACGAAGTCGTTGAACTGGAAAATCGGCCGGTTGACGCTTTCCCAAGGGTCTTCTTCGGTGGCCGCCTGGGTGGCGAACGGCGCCAGCAACAGGCTGGCACATACACTTAGCTGAGTGAGCGAAGGGCTCCAGCGCATAGAAAAACTCCTTGGATTTGATACTGGCGCGGACCTCTCGGCCCAAGCATTAAGGCCGCTAGTATAAGCGTAAACGGCGATTTGGGCAGTGCGCCGCTGCAAGGATATGCAGGAAGTTTCCTACGCAGGCTTTCACCCGCCTGTCATGCAACTGTCACCCGCGCGCCCTAGTCTTGAGCGTTATTTCAGGGACGTTGCCATGACTCACGCCGAAACCTTGCCCGTCGCCGCGCCCGGCCTGACTGCCGTGCTGTTCGGCCTGAGCGGTTGCCTGGTGGATTTCGGTGCCCGCGCCGCGCAAGAGCTCAACGCCCAGCCGGAACATGCCAAAACTACACCGGGCGCACTCGATAGCCTGAAAAGTTTGCAGCGCCAGGGAATTCCCTGCGCGTGGCTCGACGAATTGCCCCCTGCCCTCGCTCAGCCACTGGCCGCGTCGCTGCCGGACTGGATCAAACCGACGCAACATTCAGCAACAATGAATCCGTGGCCCGCCCCCAACGCCTGCTGGCAAGCGTTGATGAGTTTGAACATCGACCGCCTCGACGGCTGCGTGCTGGTCAGTGGTGAGCCGCGCCTGTTACAGGCCGGTCTGAATGCCGGGTTATGGACGATTGGCCTGGCGTCCTGCGGCTCGCTGTGCGGCCTGAGCCCGAGCGAGTGGCAGGTTCTGTCGCAAAAGGAACGCGAAAAGTTGCGCGGCAAGGCAACCGTGCAGTTGTTCGGCTTGGGCGTGCATTCGGTAATCGATCATCTCGGCGAACTGGACGCCTGCCTCGCCGACATCAGCTTGCGCCGCGCCAAAGGCGAAAAGCCCTGACCGGCGTCATGCAGGTTTACCGAGAGTGGATTAATCTAAAGGTCAGCCATAGACCTTTGGCGCGCGGCTGCGGTCAATGCCAGTGCCTATTGATAAAAGGAAACCACCATGCCCGCCCGACGAGAACTGCAGGATCAGCTCAACACCTTGCGTGATCAATTGGAGCAGAACCCGCCTCTGTCCGAGTCTGAACGTGAAAACTTACACCGGTTGATGGCGCAGATCGAAGCAGAAATTCAATTGGAAAATCAGCTACAGGACAACAACCTGGTGGACGGGGTGAACCTTGCCGTGGAGCGCTTCGAAGTCGAACACCCGGCGATCGCCGGCACCCTGCGCAACATCGTCAACGCGCTGGGCAGCATGGGCATCTGACGCCCCGCCGCACAAAAAAGCCCTGCCAGCGATGGCAGGGCTTTTTCATTTGCAAAATGTGCATGCAAGCCCTTGAGGGAGCGAGCCTGCTCGCGAAGGCGTCGTGTCAGTCGACATCATCGTTTAATGACACACCGCATTCGCGAGCAGACTCGCTTCCACATTGGATGTCGCACATTCAGGATCTTTATTGACGTACGAGCCGATGATTCGGCAGTTGTACGCTTTCGGTACTGCGATACGGATTGATATCCAGCCCACCCCGGCGAACGTAACGTGCAAACACGGTGAGCTTTTCAGGTTTCAACAACCGCTGCAGATCGAGGAAAATCCGCTCAACGCATTGTTCATGGAAGTCCGAATGCTGGCGGAAGCTGACGATGTACTCCAGCAGGCTGGCGTGATCCAGCGCCGCGCCGCGATATTCCACCACGACGCTGCCCCAGTCCGGCTGGCTGGTCACCGGGCAGTTGGATTTGAGCAGGTGGCTGTGCACGCTCTCCTCGACCACGCGCGAATTGTCGCAACGCAGCAGCTCCGGACGCGGATGCTCATAGTTGCTCACGCTGATATCCAGATCGTCGATGCACACGCCCGGCAACGCCACCACGCCTTCGGCTTCGACGTCCTTCAGACTGCGAACCCGAACGCCCACAGGTTTGCCGGCAGCGGCGGACAGATCCTTGACCAGCGTCGCTTGCAATATGGCAACGTCGGCGAACGGCGTCTGGTTCAGCGAGTTGAGGTAGAGCTTGAACGACTTCGATTCGATGATGTTCGGCGAGTCCGCCGGGATGCTGAATTCAGCGATCGCCACCACCGGTTTGCCCGAGGGCAGCAGCCACGACAGCTCGAAGCAGTTCCAGAAATCCACGCCTTTATACGGCAGGGTTTCGGCGGTCAGGCCCAGCTCGGCCCATTTCGCGGTGCGCGGAATCGGGAACAACAGGGACGGCGTGTACGTGGCGATGTATTCGCTGGATTTGCCCAGCGGCGAATGTTCGGCTGCGGGATGCATGGCGGAAACCTGACTGAAGAATCAGCGGATTCTACCAGCCTTTGCCCGCGCCTTTGAGTGCTTACTGACTGACTGTCAGTTTGCCGACCATGCCCGCCTGATAATGCCCGGGGATATTGCAGGCAAACTCGAGCGCC
This sequence comes from Pseudomonas sp. 1L-E-NC-VB-C3, assembly GCF_057291535.1. Lineage (NCBI taxonomy): Bacteria > Pseudomonadati > Pseudomonadota > Gammaproteobacteria > Pseudomonadales > Pseudomonadaceae > Pseudomonas > Pseudomonas sp. 1L-E-NC-VB-C3. The sequence continues at coordinate 311,373 of NZ_JBXAWD010000005.1, forward strand.
GTGGCCTTGCTGAAGGTCCAGGTCAACTCGGCGGTTTTACCGGGCTCGACCAGCACGCTGTTGGGGTCGTCATGCTGCATGCCGTGGCCCATCGCCGCGTGATTCATGCCCGCCATGTCGTGGGACATTTCTTTCATGCCGGTAGGCGTAAGCATGCCGCTTTGCTGCATCTGCAACATTTCCTGCTGGTGACTGGCATGCATCGCCGCATCACCGAGGTTGAATTCATGCAGCAACTGGCCTTTATTCACCAGTACAAAGCGAACCGTCTCACCGGCCTTGACCTGTATGGCTTTCGGGTCGAAGTTCATGTCGCCCATGACGATTTCGATAGTCCGCGTGGCCTGGCTCGCCGCTGCCGGCTGGCCGAAGGCGAAGGTGTGCGCGGGTGCCGCCCAGGCTGGCGAACTCAATGCCAGCAGACAGGTGGCTATTTTCAGCGAGGTGCGCAAAAACATGGTCGTACTCCAACAAGAGAAGGTTCAGCCTGTGGGAAACTCTAACCACCCAGGGCTGGCATCGACCTGACAGGCAGATTACAACTTTGTCAGCTTGGCGCTTATCGCCGGATCTCACGGTATAACGCCCTCGCCCTTCCAAATACCAACCCCGCCCGAGTCGCCCATGAAACTGTTGATCGTCGAAGACCAAGCGAAAACCGGCCAATACCTGCGTCAGGGCCTGACCGAGGCCGGATTCAATACCGAGCTGGTGGCCGATGGCATCAGCGGCCAGCAATTGGCCTTGAGCGGCGACTACGCGCTGTTGATCCTCGATGTGATGCTGCCCGGGCGCAGTGGCTGGCAGATTCTGCAAGCGGTGCGCAGCGCTGGCCTCGAAACGCCGGTACTTTTTCTCACCGCCAAAGACGCCGTGGAGGACAGGGTTCACGGCCTCGAACTGGGCGCCGACGATTATCTGGTCAAGCCATTCGCCTTTTCCGAGCTGCTCGCGCGGGTGCGCAGCCTGTTGCGGCGCGGCAGCGCAATCGCCCAGGAAACCAGCCTGCAACTGGCCGATCTGCGCCTGGATCTGATCCGCCGCCGGGTCGAACGCAGCGGCCAGCGCATCGACCTGACCGCCAAGGAATTCGCCCTGCTGGAAATGCTCCTGCGCCGTCAGGGTGAAGTCCTGCCCAAATCGCTGATCGCCTCGCAGGTTTGGGACATGAATTTCGACAGCGACACCAACGTCATCGAAGTGGCGATCCGCCGCTTGCGCCTGAAGATCGACGATGACTTCCCCAACAAGTTGATCCATACCGTGCGCGGCATGGGTTATGTGCTCGAAGAGCGTTCGCTGTGATGCGTCGTTGGTCCTTGAGCACGCGCCTGGCACTGTTGTTTGCCGCCTGCACTGCGGTGGTCTCGCTGTTCGCCGGGGTGCTGTTCGACCGCGCCAGCGAGGCGCACTTCATCGAACTTGACCAGCAACAACTGGAGACGAAGCTGATCGGCCTGCGCCGCGCCTTGCAGGATCTGCAGCCTGCTCAACGCGAAGCGCGGCTGGCCGATGAACTCAGCCGTCAGGCGGATCTGTCGTTGCGCATCACCAGCGGCGATGGCCAGCACTGGTATGACAGCTCGGTGCAGATTCCGAAGAATCTGCCGCTGCAAACCGGCCTGTCGACCATCAGCCATGACGGCACCGATTACCGCGTGCTGCGCGCCCCGCTCTACCCAGACACAGCGGATTCGCCGCAACTGACGCTGCTGCTGGACATCACCCATCACCAGCATTTTCTTACGCGCATGCAGCACCTGATCTGGCTGACCGTCGGCCTGTCGGCGCTGGCTACTGCCCTGCTCGGGGCTTGGGCGGCGCGCAGCGGTCTGCGCCCGTTGCGGCGGATGAGCGCGGTGGCCCGTGGGATTTCTGCGCAATCGCTGAATGCCCGACTGCCTGAAGAGAAGATGCCACCAGAGCTTGCAGAAATGGCCTACAGCTTCAACGCCATGCTCGCACGCCTCGACGACTCGTTTCAGCGCCTCTCGGCGTTCTCCGCCGACATCGCCCATGAACTGCGCACACCGTTGTCGAATCTGCTGACCCACACCCAGGTCACCCTCACCCGCCCTCGGGCACTGGAGGATTACCGCGAAGCGCTGCACAGCAACCTCGAAGAACTGCAACGGATGGCGCAACTGGTCAACGACATGCTCTACCTGGCCAAGGCTGACCACGGCTTGCTGATGCCCAAGCGCGAACCACTGGAGCTGGCGGATGAGGCCGACATGCTGCTGGAGTTTTTTGCGCCATTGGCGGAAGACGCTGGCGTGAGCTTGAGCCGTGAAGGTGAGGCGCAAATCGAAGGTGATCGCGGCATGTTGCGCCGAGCCTTGTCGAATCTGCTGGATAACGCGCTGCGGTTTACCTCGGCCGAGGGTTATGTGCGCTTGAGCATCGTCGACGAGGGGGAAACCGTGCGCGTCTGCGTCGAGAACAGTGGCGAGGGTATTTCCGCGCAATTACTGCCACGTCTGTTCGACCGCTTCTATCGAGCGGATCCGGCGCGGCAGGAAGGCAGCAGTGAGCATGCGGGGTTGGGGCTGGCGATTACTCAGTCGATCGTGCGTGCTCATGGCGGGCAGATTCGTTGTGAATCTGAAGCGGGTTGGACGCGGTTTGTGATCGAGTTGCCTCGGACCTGATCGTTCCCACGCTCTGCGTGGGAATGCAGCCCGGGACGCTCCGCGTCCCTTCAAGAGCCGAACGCAGAGCGTCCGTTGAGGCATTCCCACGCAGAGCGTGGGAACGAGCATGGAGTCGCTTACGAATATCTCAGCGCATGCGCCGGCTCAATCTTCGCCGCCCGCCACGCCGGATACACCGTCGCCAGGAAGCTCAGGATGAAACCCGCCGAGCAGATCAACAGCACATCCCCACCCTGCAGTTCCGAGGGCAGGTTGCTGACGAAATACACATCCGAACTGAAGATGTGCTGCCCGGTCACACGCTCGACCCAGCCGACCAATTCACTGACGTTAAGCGCGGCGATAACGCCCAGCACGCCGCCAATGATGGTGCCGACAATACCGATCACCGTGCCCTGCACCATGAAGATCGCCATGATCTGCCGGGGCGTGGCACCGATCGTGCGAAGGATCGCGATGTCGGCGCCCTTGTCGTTCACCACCATGATCAGCGTCGCAATGATGTTGAACGCCGCCACCGCGACGATCATCAGCAACAGCAGGCCGATCATGGTTTTTTCCATCTTCATCGCGCTGAACAGGCTGCCCTGGGTGTGAGTCCAGTCGTCAGCCTTGAAGTCAGCACCGAGGCCACCGGCAATGTCCGCAGACACCTTCGGCGCGGCGTACAGATCCTTGACCGCCAGACGCACGCTCTGCACCTGATTCGGTTGCCAGTGCTGCATGGTCGCGGCGTCGGCGACGTGAATCAGGCCCATCGAGCCGTCCAGCTCGGCGCCGACCTTGAACACGCCAACCACATTCAGGCGCTGCATGCGCGGGGTGATACCGCCCGGTGCTGTACTGACTTCCGGAACGATCAAGGTGATCTTGTCGCCGACATTGAGGCGGAAACGCCGCGCGGTGATTTCACCGATCACCACACCGAACTCACCCGGCTTCAAGGCATCCAGACGACCCTGGACGATGTGCTGGGCAACGATCGACACCTTGCCTTCCTGGGCCGGATCAACGCCGCTGATCTGAATCGGCTGCATCGAACCCTTGTAGGACAGCATGCCTTCCATCTCGGTGAACGGCACGGCGGCAGTCACTTCGGGATTTTTCATCGCAGCGGCAGCGACTGGCTGCCAGTCATCGATCGGCTTGACGCCAACGATGGTCGCATGGGGCACCATGCCGAGGATGCGCGAGCTCATTTCGCGCTGAAAGCCGTTCATCACCGACAGCACCACGATCATCGCCAGCACGCCGAGGGCGAGGCCGATCATCGAGGTCATCGAAATGAACGAAACAAAGCGATTGCGGCGCTTGGCGCGGGTATAGCGCGTGCCGATAAAGATCGATAACGGTCTGAACATTCGCTGGGGCACCGTGTAGAAATAAAAGACCCGGCACCGTTACGGGCGCCGGGTTTCAGCCAGTCAGATGGGGGTCAGGCAACCTTCCTGCAACTGCAGGACGCGGTCCATCTGGCGAGCCAGGTTCATGTCGTGCGTCACCACCAGGAACGCCGTGCGCATCGAAGTGCTCAGCTCCAGCATCAGATCCTGAATGCCTTCGGCGGTATGCAGGTCGAGGTTGCCGGTTGGCTCATCGAGCATCACCAGCCCCGGGTTGTTCACCAGTGCACGGGCAATGGCCACGCGCTGACGTTCGCCGCCGGACAGCTCGGCCGGTTTGTGTTCCAGACGATGGCCCAGACCGACGCGCTCCAGCAATGCCGTGGCACGCTGGCGCGCCTCCGGGATGGCGGTCTTGCCGATCAGCAGCGGCATGCAGACGTTTTCCAGCGCGGTGAATTCCGGCAGCAGGTGGTGAAACTGGTAAACGAAACCAAGCGCGCGATTGCGCAGCAGGCCCCGCTTCTTCTCGCTCAACGCCGACAGTTCTTCACCGTCGAGCCAGACGCTGCCCTTGCTCGGCGTATCGAGGCCGCCGAGCAGGTTGAGCAAGGTACTTTTGCCGGAACCGGATTTACCCACGATCGCCACACGCTCGCCCGGGTGCAACTCCAGTTGCAGGCCGGCCAGCACTTGTACCGACTCAGGACCCTCCTCGTAGGATTTGCCCAGGTTACGGCAGCTCAGAATTGCTTGTTCACTCATGCCCGACTCACTCATAACGTAACGCCTCCGCCGGCTGGGTGCGCGCGGCACGCCAGGCGGGATACAGGGTGGCGAGGAAACTCAGGACCAACGCAGCGGCGCAGACCATGACGACGTCCTGGCTCTGGACCTGCGAAGGAAGATAATCAATGAAATACACGTCAGCATTAAGGAACTTGTGGCCGATCAGCCCTTCAAGCGCCGAAATGGCCGCACTGACATTCAGCGCCGCGAGAATCCCGACCACCGCGCCAATGGCCGTGCCGACCACGCCGATCACCGTGCCCTGAACCATGAACGTGCGCATGATCGTGCCCGGTGTCGCGCCGAGGGTACGCAGAATGGCGATGTCGCCCTTCTTGTCGTTCACCACCATCACCAGCGTGGAAATGATGTTGAACGCGGCGACGGCGACGATCAGCAGCAACAGCAGCCCGATCATGGCTTTTTCCATGCGGATCGCCTGATACAGGTTGCCGTGGGTGCGGGTCCAGTCGCGGGCGTAGTAACGATCTTCGCCGAGCTGCTGGGCGATGTTCCACGCCTCACGCGGTGCCTGGAACAGGTCGTCGAACTTCAGCCGCAGGCCCTGCACCTGATCGGCTTTCCAGCGGTGCATTTTCGCCAGATCCTGCAGATTGGTCACGCCGAGGTAGCCGTCGAGCTCACCGGCGCCGACATGGAAAATCCCGACCACGGTGAAGCGCTTCATGCGCGGGAACATCCCGGCCGGGGTCACGCTGACCTCAGGTGCAACGAAAGTGACCTTGTCGCCGATGCCAACGCCAAGCTTGGTCGCAGCCTTGTCGCCGATGACGATGCCGAAGCTGCCCGGTGTCAGGTCGTCGAGTTTGCCCTGCTTCATGAAGTTGTCGATGATCGACACATTGCGCTCGAGCGCAGGATCAATGGCATTGAGCAACACTTTGGAAACCTGACCGTTATTGGTCAGCAGGCCCTGCATCTGGGTGAACGGCGCCACCGCCGTCACCTGCCGGTTCTGCTTGACCTTGTCGGCCAGGCTCTGCCAGTCATTGATCGGCTCGCCGGTCTCGAGAGTGGCGTGGGGCACCATGCCCAGCACGCGGGTGCGCATCTCATGGTCGAAGCCGTTCATCACCGACAGCACAACGATCATCACGACCACGCCAAGGGCGAGCCCGATCATCGAAGTCAGGGAAATGAATGACACAAAATGATTGCGACGCTTTGCACGGGTATAACGCGTGCCGATAAATACGAAGAGAGGTCTGAACATGTCGGGGCTTGTTCGGAGGGAAAAGGAACGTCCTTGTGGCGGGGGTCGAAAACCAGCTTTACACTCAGACCACCGCCGCTACCATGGGTTCGCCATGTCGACATTAGATGAAGAAGATCGCCGCGAATACTACCGTATCGAGGACACGATCGCACTGGAAATTCGGCCCCTGTCCGCTCCCGAAGCCGCAGGCCAGGAAGTGTTGCAGGATGCTTCCCCACTGTTCAACCTGCTCAGCGAACTGCACCTGAGCGAATTCGAGTCGCAGCACCTGTTGCGGCAGATCAGCGAGCGCGACCGCGCCATCGCGGCCTTCCTCAAATCGCAGAACAAACGCATCGACCTGCTCAGCCAGGTAATCGCCCTGACGGTGCTCGGACACATCGGCGAGCCGCAGCCGGTGATCATCTCCGAGGGCGGGATCGACTTTCAGTACCCGACCCCGATTGCCACCGGCGCGCACCTGTCGGTGAAACTGGTGCTGATGCCGCAGGCGCTTGGCCTGCTGCTGCGCGCCCGGGTCACCCATTGCGATCCCAAGGGCGATGGCTATGACGTCGGCACCGAGTTCGAGCGCCCGACCGATGCCCAGCGCCAGTTGCTCGCGCGCTACATCTTGCAGAAGCAGGCTCAGGAACGCCGTCTGGCCCGCGAACAGAACGAATCTGGCATTTAACTTAAGGAAGCACCGTGACCCTCATCTACGGCCACCGCGGCGCCAAGGGCGAAGCACCGGAAAACACCCTGAGCAGCTTTCAGGAATGCCTCAAGCACGGCGTGCGCCGCTGCGAACTGGATCTGCACCTGTCCAAGGACGGCGAGCTGATGGTCATCCATGACCCGACGCTCAAGCGCACCACCGACCGTCGCGGCAAAGTCGTCGAGCACACCGCCGCCGAACTGGTGACCTACGACGCACGCAAGGGCGGCCCGGGCTGGATCAAGCCGTGCCCGATTCCGACGCTGGAAGAGTTGTTCGAGAAATGTGATTTCGAGCACTGGCAGCTGGAAGTCAAAAGCGCTTCACGCACCCGCGCGGCGACTACCGTGCTGGCGATTCGGGAAATGGCTCAACGGCATGGCCTGCTCGACAAGGTGACGATCACCTCGAGTTCACGGGAAGTCTTGAAGGCAGCGCTGGACCTGGTACCGGACGTATCCCGTGGCCTGGTGGCCGAATACGCCTGGCTCGATCCGTTGAAGGTGGCGGCCAGCTACAGTTGCGAAATTCTCGCGTTGAACTGGACGCTGTGTACGCCGGAACGCCTGCAAAAGGCGCAGCGTCAGGGCCTGCATGTGTCGGTGTGGACCGTCAACGAGCCTGCACTGATGCGCAGACTCGCCGACTTCGGCGTTGACAGCCTGATTACAGACTTTCCCGGTTTGGCCACTGCCACCCTTGAGAATTGCTGAAATCGGTCTCCCCGGCCGGCTCAGGCCACCGGCCGGAGCCCGTCAAAAAAGCCGGTTGAGGCCGTCGTACGCCGCGACCCGATAGGCTTCGGCCATGGTCGGGTAGTTGAACGTGGTGTTGACGAAATACTTCAGGGTGTTCAGCTCGCCCGGCTGATTCATGATCGCCTGACCGATGTGAACGATCTCCGACGCCTGATAACCGAAGCAATGCACGCCGAGCACTTCCAGCGTCTCGCGGTGGAAGAGGATCTTCAGCATGCCTTGCGGCTCACCGGCAATCTGCGCCCGCGCCATGCTCTTGAAGAAGGCCTTGCCGACTTCGTACGGCACTTTGGCCTGGGTCAGCTCCTGCTCGTTCTTGCCGATCGAGCTGATCTCCGGAATGGTGTAGATGCCGGTCGGCACGTCATTGACGAAGCGCCAGCTGCCATTGTCGACGATGCTGCCAGCGGCCGAACGACCCTGGTCGTGGGCGGCGCTGGCCAGGCTTGGCCAGCCGATCACGTCACCGGCGCCGTAGATGTTCTCCACGCAGGTGCGGTAGTTCTGGTCGACTTCGATCTGGCCACGGCTGTTGACCTTGACCCCGATGTTTTCCAGACCCAGCGTGTCGGTGTTGCCGGTACGGCCGTTGCACCAGAGCAAGGCGTCGGCCTTGATCTTCTTGCCGGATTTCAGGTGCAGGATCACGCCGTTGTCCACGCCTTCGACGCGGTCGTACTCTTCGTTGTGACGCACGGTGATGTTGTTGTTGCTGAAGTGGTAGCTCAGCGCCTGGGAAATTTCCGAGTCAAGGAAGCTCAGCAACTGGCCACGGTTGTCGACCAGTTCGACCAGCACACCCAGACCACTGAAGATCGACGCGTATTCGCAGCCGATTACCCCAGCGCCGTAAACGATCAGTTTGCGCGGGGTGTGACCGAGGCTGAGGATGGTGTCGCTATCGTAGATACGCGGGTGGTGGAAATCGATGTCCGCCGGGCGATACGGGCGCGAACCGGTGGCGATGATGATGTGCTTGGCCACCAGCTTCTCGACCACGCCGTTGCCGCAAACCACTTCGATGGTCTGCTCGTCGGCGAAGCTGCCGGTACCGAAGAACACGTCGACGCGGTTACGGGCGTAGTAGCCGGTGCGCGATGCGACTTGTTTGGAAATGACTTTTTCGGCGCTTTTCAACACGTCCGGGAAGGAAAACCAGCGTGGCTCGCCGATCGCGCGGAACATCGGGTTGGTGTTGAACTGCATGATCTGCCGCACCGAGTGACGCAGTGCCTTGGACGGGATGGTGCCGAGGTGGGTGCAGTTGCCGCCGACCTGACGACGGCTGTCGACCATCGCGACCTTGCGCCCCGCTTTGGCGGCGTTCATTGCCGCGCCTTCTCCCGCCGGGCCGGAACCCAGTACCACCACGTCGTAGTTGTAGACAGCCATGCGTACTCCTCAGAACAGGCCGCGGTGCCAGCAGCACCGGCGGCTAAATCACGCCGAACGGCGGCGCGAAGGAACAATTGGGGGCCAGTGAAGAACCCGGACACAGTCTATAGAAGCGTCAACGCCGCGCACATTAACCCTTGGTCGCGTCGTAGGCTACTTTTGCCTGCACTACAACGCCAGCTTTCGTCTTGTCTCCGGTCAGTTTTTTTCACCGACAAGCTGCGTAAATGCCTGACTGCTGCGGGTGACGAAACCTGTATCGGCACGCAAGACAAAGAATGCAGCAATGTCATGCTTTTGGGCATAGTCCCGTGCCCTTTCCGGCCCGAGAATCAGCAACAGCGTCGATAGTCCATCGGCCATCAACGCTGAAGGATGAATCACCGTGACTGACGCCAGATCATGTAGGACCGGCCTTCCGATGCGTGCATCGAAGGTGTGGGAATAACGCCGACCGTCCTGCAGAAAATAATGGCGGTAGTCACCGGAGGTGGACACGCCGTAGCCATCGACATCAATAATCCGCTCGGCCACTTGCTGGTCATCGCGAGGCTCTTCGAGAGCGATGCGCCACGCTGAACCATCCGGCTTCTTGCCCCGGGCCTTGAGTTCGCCCGTGGCTTCGACCAGGTAATTGTCGATGCCCATGCCCTGCAATCTGGCGGCGATGGTATCCACGGCATAACCGGCGGCAATGCTGTTGAAGTCGACTTCGACGGCGGTGTCCTTGCACAACCGCTCGCCATCGATGCGCAGGTGCTGATGGCCGACCCGCTGCATGACCTCGGCCACAGCGGCCGCATCAGGGATCTTTTCTTCGCGTCCTTGCGGGCCGAATCCCCAGAGGTCCAGCAGCGGTTCCACGGTCAGGTCGTAGGAGCCTTCGCTTTGCATTGAAAGCTGTTCGCCGATGCGGACCAATTCGAGCACCGCTGTCGGCATGGCTTGGCAGCTATCGGCGGGCAAGGCGTTGAAACGCTCGATGACGGAGTCACTGCGGTAAGTCGACAGCTGTTGATCGACTTCACCGAGGATGGCCTGCACTTTGCTGCGCACCTGCGCAGGATCGGCGACCCCGGGGTGGCGCACGTACTTGACCGACCAAGTGCTGCCCATGGTCGAGCCACCGACCTGTTCCAGGGAATCGCCGTTGCCGCAGCCGCCGATTGCCACCGCCAACACCACAAGCCCCAACCAGCGTCCAGTTAACAATTCTTCATCTCCCCGCAAAACCACGGCGGCCATTATGAACTACAAGCGCCCGCTCGCTTCCCCATGGCTGCAACGCCTTTATACAAAATTGAACAGTGAGTACCTCCCATGTCCTCCACCACGGGCAAAGGCAAAGCGATCTTTCGCGTTGTCAGCGGCAACTTCCTCGAAATGTTCGACTTCATGGTCTACGGCTTCTATGCCACGGCCATCGCCAAAACCTTCTTCCCCACCGACAGCGCGTTCGCTTCGCTGATGCTGTCGCTGGCGACCTTCGGCGCCGGCTTCCTGATGCGTCCGCTGGGGGCGATTTTCCTCGGTGCCTATATCGACCGTCACGGACGGCGCAAAGGGCTGATCATCACTTTGGCGATGATGGCCGCCGGTACAGTGCTGATTGCCTGCGTACCCGGCTACGCGACGCTCGGTGTCGCCGCGCCGCTGCTGGTGTTGTTCGGCCGTTTGCTGCAAGGCTTCTCGGCGGGCGTGGAACTGGGCGGCGTGTCGGTGTATCTGGCGGAAATTTCGACGCCGGGGCGTAAAGGCTTTTTCGTCAGTTGGCAGTCCGCCAGCCAACAGGCAGCCGTGGTGTTCGCCGGTCTGCTCGGCGTTGGCCTCAACCACTGGCTGAGCCCTGAGCAGATGGGCGAATGGGGCTGGCGCGTACCGTTTCTGATTGGCTGCATGATCGTGCCGGTGATTTTTTTCATCCGACGCTCGCTGGAAGAAACCCCGGAGTTCCAGGCGCGCACCCACCGCCCTACCCTCGGCGAAATCGTCCGCTCGATCGGGCAGAACTTCGGCATCGTCATTGCCGGCATGGCGCTGGTGGTGATGACCACGGTGTCGTTTTACCTGATCACCGCTTACACCCCGACGTTCGGCAAGGCCGAACTGCACCTGTCTGATCTCGATGCGCTGCTGGTGACGGTGTGCATCGGCTTGTCGAACTTCTTCTGGCTACCGGTGATGGGCGCGGTATCCGACAAGATCGGGAGAAAACCCTTACTGCTGACGGCAACGATTCTGGCAATCCTGACGGCCTATCCGGCGCTGTCGTGGCTGGTGGCGAATCCGAGCTTCAGCCATTTGCTGATTGTCGAATTGTGGCTGTCGTTTCTGTACGGCTCGTACAACGGCGCAATGGTGGTGGCGCTGACCGAGATCATGCCGGTGGAAGTGCGCACGACCGGGTTTTCCCTGGCTTACAGTTTGGCAACGGCGACGTTCGGCGGATTTACTCCGGCAGCGTGCACCTATCTGATTCATGTGCTGGACAACAAGGCAGCACCGGGCATCTGGCTCAGTGGCGCGGCGGTGTTAGGCTTGATTGCGACACTGGTGCTGTTCCGTGGCAACCGGCATGAGTTGCGCACCGCGCAGGCCTCGGTAGCCAGCGGCGCCTGACAGAATGCTTTCGCGAGCAGGCCGGCAAGGACGCCGAAGATCCAACAGGCCCACAAACAAAAACGCCCCGACAAAATGCCGGGGCGTTTTCATTCAAGCCTGAGACTTAGCGCGGGAACGCTGGCGGATTCACATCAGCCATGTCTTCCATCACACGAACTACCTGGCAGCTGTAGCCGAACTCGTTGTCGTACCAGACGTACAGAACGACGCGGTTGTCCTGCACGATGGTCGCTTCAGCGTCGACCACACCGGCGTGACGCGAGCCGACGAAGTCGGTCGACACCACTTCCTGCGAATTGACGAAGTCGATCTGCTTGTGCAGCTCGGAGTGCAGCGCCATGTAGCGCAGGTACTCGTTCATCTCTTCGCGGGTGGCGGCTTTCTCAAGGTTGAGGTTGAGAATGGCCATCGACACGTTTGGCGTCGGAACACGAATCGCGTTACCGGTCAGCTTGCCGGCCAGCTCAGGCAGCGCCTTGGCAGCAGCGGTAGCGGCGCCGGTCTCGGTGATCACCATGTTCAGCGCGGCGCTGCGGCCACGGCGATCGCCCTTGTGGAAGTTGTCGATCAGGTTCTGGTCGTTGGTGTACGAATGAACGGTTTCGACGTGACCGTTGATGATGCCGAACTTGTCGTTGACCGCTTTGAGCACCGGCACGATGGCGTTGGTGGTGCAGGAAGCAGCCGAGACGATCTTGTCGTCAGCGGTGATTTCACCGTGGTTGATGCCGTGAACGATGTTCTTCAGCTTGCCCTTGCCAGGCGCGGTCAGAACAACGCGATCGATACCCGGGCACTGCAAGTGCTGGCCCAGGCCATCGGCGTCACGCCATACACCGGTGTTGTCCACCAGCAGCGCGTCTTTGATGCCGTACTGGGTGTAATCCACCTCGGTCGGGTTCTTCGCGTAGATCACCTGGATCAGGTTACCGTTGGCGGTGATGGTGTTGTTTTCTTCGTCGATGGTAATGGTGCCGTTGAACGAACCGTGTACCGAATCGCGACGCAGCAGGCTGGCGCGTTTGGTCAGGTCGTTTTCGGCGCCTTTGCGCACGACGATGGCGCGCAGACGCAGGCCGTCGCCACCACCGGTTTTCTCGATCAGGATGCGCGCCAGCAGACGGCCGATACGACCGAAGCCGTAAAGAACAACGTCGGTACCTTTGCGGGCCGAGGCGTTCTGCTGGCCAACCACGTCAGCCATCTCTTCACGCACGAACTGCTCGGCGCTGCGACCGTTGCCTTCGTTACGGAATTTGAACGCCAGCTTGCCCAGATCCACCGACGCCGCGCCGAGCTTGAGCTCGCTCATGGCCTTGAGCAGTGGGAATGTTTCGTGGACGGAGAGTTCGCTGTCGTCGGAAGAACGGTGGCGAGCAAAGCGGTGAGCTTTGAGAATCGCGATGACAGACTGGTTGATCAGGCTGCGGCCATAGATCGAGCTAACCACGTTGTTATTGCGGTAGAGCTGACCGATAAGCGGAATCATCGCTTCTGCGAGTGCTTCACGGTCGATCCATTCACCAAGACACTGGTCGGGCTTCTGAGTCACGGTAACCTTCCACATGTAGGGGCAGAAAAAAGGGGCTACATTATGCCGCCGACAAGCCCTTTCAGCAATGCGCGCTTGTCGCGCAATCGGTAACAAATTCCCGTTCAAAAAATTTACGCCCTTCTCCAGCCCAATAAAACCGGGGCTTTCAGCGCAGTCAATTTTTCGACGACTGTTAGACGATGTCTGTAACCCTCCGTAACACCACCCGGTTTCGGCACTACATAACCATGAAAAAAGTGCTCGTTTTTATGGTTACCACTACATTTCGTCCAAACCGTGAAGATAGACGCAGTCTGCAACTGACAGGCGGCACCGGAGGCCGCTACAATTACCGACTTTGTCGCAACGCCTGGAGCTCAACCTTCCGTGCCTGTTCTGCGTCTACCGCTACTCCCTGCCGAAGCAGGTAAACAGCACTGGGGCAATCTGCCCGGTGCCGCCCTCAGCCTGGCGATTGCCGAGGCTGCCAGCGCTGCCAAGCGCTTTACCCTGCTGCTGACCGCCGACAGCCAAAGCGCCGAACGGCTGGAACAGGAGCTGAGTTTCTTCGCCCCGGATTTGCCCGTACTGCATTTCCCCGACTGGGAAACCCTGCCCTACGACCTGTTCTCGCCGCACCAGGACATCATCTCCCAGCGCATCGCCAGCCTTTACCGCCTGCCGGAACTGGCCCACGGCGTGCTGGTGGTACCGATCACCACCGCCCTGCATCGCTTGGCGCCGACCAAATTCCTCCTCGGCAGCAGCCTGGTGCTGGATATCGGCCAGAAGCTCGACGTCGAACAGATGCGCGCGCGGCTCGAAGCCAGCGGCTATCGCTATGTCGACACGGTGTACGAGCACGGCGAGTTCACCGTACGCGGCGCGCTGATCGACCTGTTCCCGATGGGCAGCAAACTGCCGTATCGCATCGACCTGTTCGACGACGAAATCGAAACCCTGCGCACCTTCGATCCGGAAACCCAGCGTTCTATCGACAAGGTCGAGTCGGTCAAGCTGCTGCCGGCCCGCGAGTTCCCGTTGCAGAAAGATGCGGTAACCCGCTTCAAAGCGCGTTTCCGTGAGCGCTTTGACGTCGATTTTCGCCGCTGCCCGATCTTTCAGGATTTGAGCAGCGGCATCACTCCGGCCGGCATCGAGTACTACCTGCCGCTGTTCTTCGACGAAACTTCGACGCTGTTCGATTACCTGCCTCAGGACACACAAGTGTTCTCGCTGCCGGGCATCGAGCAGGCGGCGGAAAACTTCTGGAACGACGTGCGCAATCGTTACGAAGAACGCCGCGTCGATCCATCGCGTCCTTTATTGCCACCCGCCGAATTGTTCCTGCCGGTGGAAGACTGCTTTGCGCGCCTGAAGAACTGGCCACGGGTCGTTGCCAGTCAACAGGACGTTGAAAGCGGCGTCGGCCGTGAACGCTTCCCGGCACATGCGCTGCCGGATCTGGCCATCGAGGCCAAGGCCACGCAACCGCTGGCGGCGCTGGCCGGTTTCCTCGAAGAATTCCCCGGTCGCGTGCTGTTCACCGCTGAATCGGCGGGTCGTCGCGAAGTCCTGCTGGAACTGCTGGAACGCCTGAAGTTGCGGCCGAAAACCGTCGACAGCTGGCCTGACTTCGTCGCCAGCAAGGATCGTCTGGCGATCACCATCGCCCCACTCGACGAGGGTCTGGTGCTCGACGACCCGGCGCTGGCGCTGGTGGCGGAAAGTCCGCTGTTCGGCCAACGGGTCATGCAACGTCGTCGTCGCGAGAAGCGCAGCGACGTCAGCAACGATGCGGTGATCAAGAACCTCACCGAACTGCGCGAAGGCGCGCCGGTGGTGCATATCGACCACGGCGTCGGCCGCTACCTGGGCCTGACGATTCTGGAAATCGACAATCAGGCCGCCGAGTTCCTCACCCTCGAATACGCCGAGAACGCCAAGCTCTACGTGCCGGTGGCCAACCTGCACCTGATCGCACGTTACACCGGCAGCGACGATTCGCTCGCGCCGCTGCACCGCCTCGGCTCGGAAACCTGGCAGAAAGCCAAGCGCAAAGCCGCCGAGCAGGTGCGTGACGTCGCCGCCGAATTGCTCGACATTTACGCCCGTCGCGCCGCCCGTGAAGGTTACGCCTTCGCCGACCCGAAGGCCGACTACGCCACCTTCAGCGCCGGTTTCCCGTTCGAGGAAACACCCGATCAGCAAGCCACCATCGAGGCCGTGCGCGAAGACATGCTCGCGCCGAAACCGATGGATCGTCTGGTCTGCGGCGACGTTGGCTTCGGCAAGACCGAAGTGGCCATGCGCGCCGCGTTCATTGCCGTGCACGGCGGTCGTCAGGTGGCGATTCTGGTGCCGACCACCCTGCTCGCCCAGCAGCACTACAACAGTTTCCGCGACCGCTTCGCTGACTGGCCGGTGACCGTGGAAGTGATGAGTCGCTTCAAATCGGCCAAGGAAGTCAACGCGGCGATCGCCGATCTGGCGGAAGGCAAGATCGACATCGTCATCGGCACGCACAAGCTGCTGTCCGATGATGTGAAGATCAAAAACCTCGGGCTGGTGATCATCGACGAAGAACACCGCTTTGGCGTACGCCAGAAAGAACAGCTCAAGGCACTGCGCAGCGAGGTCGACATTCTGACCCTGACCGCGACTCCGATTCCGCGCACGCTGAACATGGCGGTGTCGGGCATGCGCGATCTGTCGATCATCGCCACGCCACCAGCGCGGCGCCTGTCGGTGCGCACCTTCGTCATGGAACAGAACAAGAGCACGGTCAAAGAGGCCCTGCTGCGTGAACTGCTGCGTGGCGGTCAGGTTTACTACCTGCACAACGATGTGAAGACCATCGAAAAATGCGCCGCCGACCTCGCCGAACTGGTGCCGGAAGCGCGCATCGGTATCGGCCACGGGCAGATGCGCGAACGTGAACTCGAACAGGTGATGAGCGACTTCTACCACAAGCGCTTCAACGTGCTGATCGCCTCGACCATCATCGAGACCGGCATCGACGTGCCGAGCGCCAACACCATCATCATCGAGCGCGCCGACAAGTTCGGTCTGGCCCAGCTGCACCAGTTGCGTGGTCGTGTCGGTCGCAGTCACCACCAGGCTTACGCCTACCTGCTGACACCGCCACGCCAGCAAATCACTTCGGACGCGGAAAAACGTCTGGAAGCGATCGCCAATACCCAGGACCTCGGCGCCGGTTTCGTGCTGGCCACCAACGATCTGGAAATCCGTGGCGCCGGCGAACTGCTCGGCGACGGTCAGAGCGGGCAGATTCAGGCCGTCGGTTTCACCCTGTACATGGAAATGCTCGAACGCGCGGTGAAGTCGATCCGCAAGGGCGAGCAGCCGAACCTCGATCAACCGCTTGGCGGCGGCCCGGAAGTCAATCTGCGGGTGCCGGCGCTGATTCCGGAAGATTATCTGCCGGATGTGCATGCGCGGTTGATTCTGTATAAACGCATCGCCTCGGCCACCGACGAGGAAGGCCTCAAGGATCTGCAGGTGGAGATGATCGACCGCTTCGGCCTGTTGCCGGAGCCGACCAAGAACCTGGTGCGGATCACCGCGCTGAAATTGCAGGCGGAAAAGCTCGGCATCAAGAAAGTCGACGGCGGGCCGCAAGGCGGACGCATCGAGTTCGAAGCGCAGACGCCGGTTGACCCGATGACCCTGATCAAGCTGATCCAGACGCAGCCCAAGCGCTACAAGTTCGAAGGCGCGACGATGTTTAAATTCCAGGTGCCGATGGAGCGCCCGGAAGAACGTTTCAATACTGTCGAGGCGCTGTTTGAGCGTCTCATCCCGAAATCCGCTTGAAGGACGCCCGATGCGCCTGTTCCGCTCTCTGACTTTGTTGCTTGCACTTGCAGCACCGACGGCGTTTGCCGATGACACGTATCAGGTCGAAATGATCCTGGTGCGCCAGAATGCCGTCCCGGCCATCGTCAGCCGCGCCGCCCCGGAAGACTGGGCCGCAGGCGCCCAGCGTCTGGGCAGCGACAGCCAGCGCACCCCAGCGCTGAATGATGTAGTGAACAAACTCACCGCCAGCGGCGAGTACACCGTGTTGATGCACAAAGCCTGGCAGCAGAGCCTCGGCGAAGCGCCGGCGAAAGTCGCAGTGAGCGAAGGTCAGGAACAGTTCGGCCAGTTCCCCATCGAGGGCACGCTGGAAATGAAACTCGGCCGCTTCACCGACGTGACCGCCGATTTCTGGGTCAATCAGATCGACGCCAATGGCCTGGTCACCGCCAGTGAGCGTCTGCGTCAGGACAGCCACACCAAGAACGGCCAGCTCAATTACCTCGACAACGGCCACCTGGCCCTGCTGATCAAGATCACTTCCCTGACCGCGCCAGCGCCTCGCGAAGCGCCTGAAGTCGTGCCGGACTGATCGACGTCCTTATGCCGCCGCCCCTGAGCAAACCGCTGGCCCCGTCGTGGGTCAGCCGATTCAAAGAGCAGAGCCTGGAGCGCGGCCGCCGCTACGCTTTGGAGAATCGAGTGCGCATCGCCCAGGTCGGCGATGCGACCATCACCGCCAGTTGCGAAGGTTCTGGCGGCAGTGTCTACCGGCAGACCATCCATCTGCGCGAGTCAGCCAAAGCCACCCTGCTGCTGGTCGATGCCACCTGCACCTGCCCGGTGCGCAGCAACTGCAAACACTGCGCGGCGGTGCTGCTGAAAATCCAGGAAACCCTCGACTACCCCGCCGCCGCGAAAGATGCCGAGTTGCTGGAAAAACTCCAGGCCGTGCTGGAGAACCGTAGCCCTAAAGCGCCACCGCAAGTGCTGGTGGACAATGTGCAACCGGTGCCGCGCCTGTGGCTGGCGAGCGTCGAGTTCAGCGCCTTCGAGCCGCGCAACGGCAAGATGCAGCGCTACATTCAGCATCGTGCGGCGCTGTCGTTCAGCTATCTGGACGAATACGTCAGCGGGCAAAAACACAGCGATATCCTGATCCGTCAGGAAGCCCAGACCCTGCGGATAAAACGTCACCCGGACGTCGAACAGTCCTACCGCGAACAGCTACGCATCCTCGGTTTCCGCATCGCCACCCGGCAGAGCAAAGCGCTGCCGGAAAGCGCCGGCGAACTCTACGAGATGGTCAACGACAGCGCCTGGCTGACCTTCACGCTCAATGACTTGCCGAAATTGCGCAGCCAGGGTTGGGAGTTGCAGATCGATGAGGAATTCGGTTTCGACCTGACCGCCGTCGACGACTGGTACGCCACCGTCGAACAGGCGCCGGAGCGCGACTGGTTCGATCTGGAGCTGGGCATCATCGTCAACGGCGAGCGCCTGAGCCTGCTGCCGATTCTGCTGAATCTGATGCGCTCGCACACCGAGATCCTCAACCCGGAACGCCTCGCCCGTCGTCGCGATGACGAGCTGATTCTGGTCAACATTCCGCAACGCACCAGCGAGCATGGGCCGTTGCAAGTGGCGCTGCCCCTCGGTCGCTTGAAGCCGGTATTGATGACGCTGGGCGAGTTCTATTTGCAGGAGCCGGGCGAAACCACCCTGCGCCTGAGCAAGGCTGACGCCACCCGGCTCAATTCGCTGGAAGGCCTGCCGCTGTTGTGGGAAGGCGGCGAGCAGATCCGCACCTTCGCCCAGCGGCTGCGCGACATCCGCGATTTCACTGCCGAAGCGCCGCAAGGTCTGAATGCAACGCTGCGCCCGTATCAGCTCGAAGGTTTGAGCTGGATGCAATCGCTGCGGCAACTGGAGGTCGGCGGGATTCTTGCGGATGACATGGGCCTGGGCAAAACCCTACAGACCCTGGCGCATGTTCTCAGCGAGAAGAACGCCGGACGCCTCGATCGTCCGTGCATGGTGGTGATGCCGACCAGCCTGATTCCGAACTGGCTCGATGAGGCGGCGCACTTCACCCCGCAGCTGAAAGTCCTCGCGCTGTACGGCGCCACGCGCAAAAAGCACTTCGACAATCTGGCCGACTTCGACCTGATCCTCACCACTTACGCCCTGTTGCCCAAGGACCTCGAGCGCCTGGCCAAACAGCCGCTGCACGTGCTGGTGCTGGACGAAGCGCAATACATCAAGAACCCCAACAGCAAAGCCGCTCAGGCCGCGCGCGAGCTGAACGCGCGCCAGCGCCTGTGCCTCAGCGGCACGCCGCTGGAAAACCACTTGGGCGAGCTGTGGTCGCTGTTCCACTTCTTGCTGCCGGGCTGGCTCGGCGACGTGAAAAGCTTCAATGCCGATTACCGTGTGCCGATCGAAAAGCGCGGCAGTGAAGTCAGACTGCAACACCTCAACGGTCGGATAAAACCGTTTCTGCTGCGCCGTACCAAAGAGCAGGTCGCCACGGAGCTGCCGCCGAAAACCGAAATCATTCATTGGGTCGAACTCAACGAAGCGCAGCGCGACGTGTATGAGACCATGCGCCTGGCGATGGACAAGAAGGTCCGCGACGAGATCACCCGCAAAGGCGTGGCGCGCAGCCAGATCATCATTCTCGAAGCATTGCTCAAGCTGCGCCAGGTCTGCTGCGATCTGCGCTTGGTCAACGACGCCACCCTGCCCGCACGCGGCAGCACCTCGGGCAAACTCGACAGCCTGATGGAAATGCTTGAGGAACTGTTCGAAGAAGGCCGGCGGATTCTGCTGTTCTCGCAATTCACTTCGATGCTGACATTGATCGAAAAGGAATTGAAAAAACGCAAGATCGCTTACGCCCTTCTCACTGGCCAGACCCGTGACCGGCGCACACCGGTGAAGGAATTCCAGAGCGGCACGCGTCAGATTTTTCTGATCAGCCTGAAGGCCGGTGGCGTCGGCTTGAACCTCACCGAAGCCGATACGGTGATTCACTACGACCCGTGGTGGAACCCGGCAACCGAGAATCAGGCCACCGACCGGGCCTATCGCATTGGCCAGGAAAAACCGGTGTTCGTCTACAAGATGATTGCCCGGGGCACAGTGGAAGAGAAAATTCAGCACCTGCAGAAGGAAAAGTCCGACCTGGCAGCGGGCGTGCTCGATGGGCGCAAGGCCGGGGACTGGAAGTTGCAGAGCGATGATATTGAAGCGCTGTTTGCGCCGTTGCCGGACAAGATCGACAAGCGTTGAAAGCGTCGTCGCCGGTTAGATAGCTATCGCTGGCAAGCCAGCTCCCACAGGGTTATGAGCTGTACCGAAGATTGTGATTCAACTCGATACCTGTGGGAGCTGGCTTGCCAGCGATGGGGTCATCCAATATTGCGCAATCACTCAGGGCTCAACCCTTGGAAACCGGCAAAGGCGCAAACAGCGCCTCGATATCACTCTGTTCCAGTTTGAATCCCCCAGTCGTGCCACCCTCCAGTACCGCCCCGGCCAGCGCCGCTTTCTCCTGCTGTAACGCCTGGATCTTTTCCTCCACGGTGCCTTTGGCAATCAACTTGTAGACGAACACCGGATTGTTCTGCCCGATCCGGTACGCCCGATCAGTCGCCTGATTCTCCACTGCCGGGTTCCACCACGGATCGAAGTGAATCACCGTGTCCGCCGCCGTCAGGTTAAGACCGGTGCCGCCGGCCTTGAGGCTGATCAGGAACAACGGCACCTTGCCGCCCTGGAAATCCTTGACTGGCGTGCGCCGGTCGATGGTGTCGCCGGTCAGCAATGAGTAGGCAAGACCGCGCTGTTGCAACTCCTGCTCAATCAGCGCCAGCATCGAGGTGAATTGGGAAAACAGCAGAATGCGCCGCCCTTCGCCGAGCAATTCTTCGAGCATCTCCATCAGGCTGATCAGCTTGCCGCTGCCCGAGCGCAACGCCTTTGCCGTGAGCGGCATATTGACCAGGCGCAGATCGCAGCAGACCTGACGCAGCTTGAGCAGCGCATCGAGGATGATGATCTGGCTGCGCGCCACGCCGCTGCGGGCGATTTCGTCGCGGACCTTTTTGTCCATCGCCACACGCACCGTCTCATAGACGTCGCGCTGACCATCGCTGAGTTCGACCCAGTGGATGATCTCGGTTTTCGGCGGCAACTCGGTGGCGACCTGATCCTTCTTGCGTCGCAGCAAAAACGGCTTGATGCGCGCGGTCAGGTGCTGCATGCGCTGCACATTGCCGTGCTTCTCGATGGGTGTGCGGTAATCGCGATTGAAGGATTTGCTGTCGCCGAGCCAGCCGGGCATGAGGAAATGGAACTGCGACCACAGCTCACCGAGGTGGTTTTCCAGTGGCGTACCGCTCAGACACAAGCGCTGACGGGCCTGCAAGTCACGGGCGGCCTGCGCGGCTTTGCTCAGCGGGTTCTTGATATTCTGCGCTTCGTCGAGAATCAGCACGCTCCACAGCTGCGGCTGCAAGATCTCCAGATCCCTGGGCAGCAATGCGTAAGTGGTCAGCACCAAGTCGTATTCGGCGAGATTGGCAAAGTCCTTCTGCCGCCCGGTGCCGTGCAGCGCCAGGACTTTCAACTGCGGCGTGAAGCGCTCGGCTTCGTCGAGCCAGTTGGGAATCAGGCTGGTCGGCATCACCGCCAGTGCCGGACAGTCCAGGCGCCCGGCGTGTTTTTCGGTGAGCAGATGCGCCAGTGTCTGCAGGGTTTTGCCCAGGCCCATGTCATCGCCCAGAATGCCGCCGACCTCCAGCTCGCGCAGGGTCTGCATCCAGTTCAGGCCTTCGAGCTGATACGGGCGCAATTGCGCGTTGAGGCCGGCCGGCGCAGCGATGTGGGCGTGACTGGAATTTTGCAGGCGCTTGGCAAAGGTCCGCAGACGTTCGCCGCCCTGCCAATCCAGCGGCACGCCATCGAGCATACTCAGACGCGCGGCGTCGGGAGCGGTCAAGCGCAGCGCATCACCCTGATGGCCGCCCAGGTACAACTCGCCCAGCGTGGCCATCAACGGTTTGACCCGACTCAGCGGCAACGCGACCTTGGCGCCGGCCGGGTCGCCAAAACCGCTGGGCTTGAGCTCGATCAGGAGTTTTTCATCATCGTTGCGCTGCGCCAGATTGACCGGGTCGAGCAAGCGCGGCTGGGTCCGCAACAGGTGCAGAAGGATCGGCAGCAAGCTGTAGCGCTCGCCGTTGACGACGATACCCAACTGCAGATCAAACCACTGATGCGTGGCCTCTTCTTCGACCTCGGCGTACCACTGTTCAACCGGTTGTACATCGAAATGGAAACCGGGACTGATCTCGATTTTCCAATCTGCGGCGCGCAGTGTGGCCAGCCCTTCGTGCATGAACCCGAGCCAGGCGGAATCATCCGGCAAGGTAAACATCTCACCGGGACGATCCATTGCACTCTTGCGCGTGGCTTTCTTGAAGCCATGTTTTTGCAGGTTCTGGCGCAGCTTCTTTTCCAGCGCCGGTTGACGCTGAATGCGCTGGGTTTCGCTGCCGTTGAGGATCATCACTTCCGGGTTGCGATCCACCGCCGGATGACCGTTGTAGGTAAACAGCAGAGCGGCGCGGTGCTCCAGCACATATTCCCAGCGCGAACGTTCCCGGCCGCTGACCAGGACGAGCTGCGGCTGCGGCAGCACGTCATCGATGATCCGTTCGGTGAGCTTGTGCGGTGGCGCAATTTGGGTCGCCGCGCTCATGCGATGGCTGAACTGCATGGCCTGACGCGCCGGAATGTCTGGCGCCAGGGTCAAATGGCAGGCGAGTTTTTCTTCCAGCTCAGTGAACAGCGGGCCAACCTGGCGCTGCTCGCGATCAAGGTAATAAAGCGGCTCCAGCGCCAGCACGGTTTCCTGCGCGGCTTCGGCACTGCTCCACTGCGCGCGGAATCCGCCGT
Organism: Pseudomonas sp. 1L-E-NC-VB-C3; assembly: GCF_057291535.1. Classification (NCBI taxonomy): domain Bacteria; kingdom Pseudomonadati; phylum Pseudomonadota; class Gammaproteobacteria; order Pseudomonadales; family Pseudomonadaceae; genus Pseudomonas; species Pseudomonas sp. 1L-E-NC-VB-C3. The sequence continues at coordinate 334,188 of NZ_JBXAWD010000005.1, forward strand.
CAGCCTGCTCGGCCCAAGAGAACTGACCGACGCGTTTCGCCCCCGGTGTCAGCGCTCGCAGGTCTTCGAAGTCGAGGAACAGCCGCGAGGTACGCAGGAGCATTTCCAGCAGTTCGGCGCCACTGCTGCCTTCCAGCGGATAGCCGCTGTAATAGGCGTGATGGGAATGCATGGCGACCAACAGCCGGGCGATGCGCAGATCCAGCTCGGACAGGTAGCCGGGCTGGCGCATGAGCATTTCCGCGAGCGAGTACATCGGTTTGACCTCGCGTAACTCGCCGCTCTTGAGCTGGTAGACCTTGAAAATATCGAGCAGCCACTTGCCGTTCGCAGACGTCGGTTTGAGCTTGTAAAACAGACGCGTGCCTGCGGTTTGCGCACTTTCTTCAGCGGGCTTGGCCGGCACGGGAATTGTTGAAAGCCAATGCTCCAGCGCTCGTCCCAACGGGGTCTGCGCGTCACTTCCAGACGCATCCTCGCCAGTGCCCAGCAGGTGATAGAGCACCGCTGCGCTGTGCTTGCAGTCCAGTGCAACCGGACAGCTGCACAGGCATCGCAAGCTAACCGATCCCAACCGATCTTCTGACAGGTAAATGGTTTGCTCATACGCCTGAAGTTGCGATCCGACGCAGAACGCCTCTATCTTCTTGTCATCGATCTCGAGGATCTCTACCCGGTCATCGGCGGCATAAGCGCGGGCCTTGGCCAACGCCTTGCTACTGAATGCGTGGGTCCATGTCAGCCCTTTAAGCCGTTCGATGAAAATGCTCATGGACAGTCCTTAGCTGGCCAGCACTCGCGCCAACGTTGATTTCACCTTGCCCATGCCATCGTGCAGGGCCTGCTCGATTTCGGCCATGGTGATCACTTCGGTGGTCTTGCCGGCTGCAGGATTCACCACCAGCGCCAGACAGGCGTAATCCAGATCCAGCTCACGCGCCAGCGCCGCTTCCGGCATGCCGGTCATGCCAACGATGTCGCAGCCGTCACGCTCCAGTCGCACGATCTCGGCGACCGTTTCCAGACGCGGACCCTGGGTGCAGGCGTACACGCCTTGATCGCTATATTCGCAGCCTTCGGCGGCGACCGCGGCAATCAGTTGCTGACGCAACGGCTCGCTGTAGGGAAAGCTGAAATCGATGTGGGTGACGTGCTCCAGATCATCGGCGAAATAGGTGTGCTCGCGCCCACTGGTGTAGTCGACGATCTGGTGCGGCACGCAGAAATGCCCGGTGCCCATGGCCGGATGGATCCCGCCAACGGCATTTACGGCGATGATCGCTTCGGCACCCGCCTGCTTCAACGCCCACAGGTTGGCGCGGTAGTTGACCTTGTGCGGCGGGAAACGATGCGGGTGACCGTGACGGGCGAGGAACAGCACTTCCTTGCCGGCGTATTCACCAATCTGCACCTCGGCCGAAGGCGCGCCGTAAGGGGTGTCGACTGCCAGCGACTGGCGAATGCTCAGGCCTTCGAGCTGAGTCAGGCCAGTGCCACCGATGATTGCGTAAACGGTCATAACGAAAAAATCCTTAATCGATCAGTTGAGCGTCTTTGAGCGCGCCGAGGGCGGTGAGCCAACGCGGGTCCTGACGATAATCGGTGCTGGCGAAGGCCTGACCGCGCATCCTGGCGATGCGAGCAGAAGGCTTGACCTTCATGCGCTGGGCAGCACTCAACGCCAGCTCGGCTGCCGCGCGGTCGTTGCACACCAGACCCATGTCGCAACCGGCACTCAGCGCGGCTTCGATGCGGCTGGCAGCGTCGCCGACCACGTGGGCGCCGGCCATCGACAGATCATCGCTGAAGATCACGCCGTCGAACTGCAACTCGCCGCGCAGAATGTCCTGCAGCCAGCGTCGGGAAAAACCTGCGGGCTGTGCATCGACTTGCGGATAGATGACGTGGGCCGGCATGACGGCGGCCAGTTGTTTGCTGAGTTTGGCGAAGGGCACCAGATCATTGGCGCGGATCTCGTCGAGACTGCGCTCGTCGTTCGGGATCGCTACGTGGGAGTCGGCTTCGGCCCAGCCGTGGCCTGGGAAATGTTTGCCGGTGGCGGCCATGCCGGCGCTGTTCATGCCGCGAATGAATGCACCGGCGAGCAAGGCGGCGCGCTCGGGATCGCCTTCGAAAGAACGGGTGCCGACCACGGCGCTGCGCTGATAGTCCAGATCCAGCACCGGGGCGAAACTCAGGTCGAGCCCGACCGCCAACACTTCGGTGGCCATGATCCAGCCGCATTGCTCGGCGAGATACTCTGCATTCGGGTTATCGGCGATGGCGCGCATCGCTGGCAGACGGACGAAACCCTGACGCAAGCGCTGCACACGCCCGCCCTCTTGATCCACCGCCAGCAGCAGATCCGGACGAATCGCGCGGATCGCGGCGCTCAGTTCGCGCACCTGGCGTGGATGCTCGATATTGCGGGCGAAAATGATCAGGCCGCCCACTTCGGGCTGACGCAACAATTGGCGATCTTCGGCCGTCAGCCAGGTACCGGCGACGTCCACCATCAACGAGCCTTGCAGGCCAGCAGTCATAGAGATTCCTTGAAAACGAAAAACCCGATCTGCTTGCATTCGCTACCGTGGGCAATGCCCGGACGGTCAGCAGAATTCATGCAGATCGGGTTCAGTACGAGAGTCGGCATGGCCGGCTAGCTTAGCGGATACCAGCTGCCGCGCCCACCCGTGCGCGGTCAAACCTTGGCGGCGACCGGTATGGATTTGCTGCGCGGACGCAATTGCGCGCTGGCCATGGCTGTATCGGTGACGCCGGTTTCGGCGCGCATGCCGGCAGCGAGGAACGGCACCATCAGGCGCATCACTTGTTCGATGGAGGTATTCACGCCGAAATCGGTCTCGGCAATCGCGCGCAAGGCCTTGATCCCGGACATGCTGAACGCTGCGGCGCCGAGCATGAAGTGCACGCGCCAGAACAGCTCGATCGGTGGAATGCGTGGCGCCGCTTCATTGACCAGCAGCATGTAGCGGCGGAACACCTTGCCGTACATGTCTTCCAGATAACGCCGCAAGTGGCCCTGGCTCTGGCTGAACGCGAGGCCGAGCAAACGCATGAAGATCGACAGATCGTTACCGCTGCGAGGCTGCACGACGAGCGCTTGCTCGACGAGGATTTCCAGCAGCTCTTCGAGGGTCGGCTTGTTCTCAGGCTTGGCCTGACGGCGCTCCAGCTCTTTATCGAGGCTGACGCAGAACGGACCGAGGAAGCGCGAGAACACGGCCTGGATCAGCGCCTTTTTCGAGCCGAAGTGATAATTCACCGCAGCCAGATTGACGCCAGCCTTGCTGGTGATCAAACGCAATGAGGTTTCAGCGAATCCTTTCTCCGCGAACAACTGCTCGGCAGCATCAAGAATGCGTTCAACGGTTTCCGACTGGGCCATGGCTACTCCGCCTGACAAACACTTGTTTGAAACATACGTTTCAGCCTAAGCCTTGTCAAGCCTGCCGGTTCGTTTTGGGAATGGTCGGTCAGCTATTTAACCACACAAGGCGCCAGCATTAATAAGCGCCCTTCGCGACCGCTCGGCGGGCGGCAAAAAAACGCCCATTGCCAAGACCGCTTCACTGTATATAATCCCAGTCACTGTATAAAAAGACAGAGCGATCAATATGCTAAAGCTGACGCCACGCCAAGCCGAGATTCTGGCCTTCATCAAACGTTGCCTCGAAGACAACGGCTATCCGCCCACCCGTGCGGAAATCGCTCAGGAATTGGGTTTCAAATCGCCAAATGCGGCGGAAGAACATCTCAAGGCCCTGGCCCGCAAGGGCGCGATCGAGATGACCCCGGGCGCTTCCCGCGGCATTCGTATTCCCGGCTTCGAAGCCAAGGCCGACGACTCCACCCTGCCGATCATTGGCCGAGTGGCTGCCGGCGCGCCGATCCTCGCCCAGCAGCACATCGAAGAATCCTGCAACATCAACCCGACCTTCTTCCATCCTCGCGCCGACTACCTGTTGCGTGTGCACGGCATGAGCATGAAGGATATCGGCATCTTCGACGGCGACCTGCTGGCAGTGCATACCACCCGCGAAGCGCGTAACGGCCAGGTTGTGGTTGCGCGTATCGGCGACGAAGTGACGGTCAAACGCTTCAAGCGTGAAGGCAGCAAAGTCTGGCTGATTGCCGAGAACCCCGAGTTTGCCCCTATCGAAGTCGACCTGAAAGATCAGGAACTGGTGATCGAAGGCTTGAGTGTCGGCGTCATTCGCCGCTAAAGGAGGCTCCATGCAGTTCCCACACACACCTCAGCAAACACAACTGCCTTTATTTGAAGCGTTTCTGGCGCAACCGATTGCGCCGATCCTCAAAGACGTGGTCGAGCGTGACTGGAATGCCAAACCTGACGCCTTCAGTGAGCTATCACTGCGTGGTGCGGCCGGGAACTGCCTGAACCTGCTAGCGCCGATCCTCCGTGAATTGAGCGAGGATCAGGATGCGCGCTGGCTGACGCTGATCGCCCCACCCGCCAGCCTGACGCAAACCTGGCTGCGCGATGCCGGCCTGAACCGCGAACGCATCCTGCTGCTGCAACCGCGTGGCACGCAGAGTGCTCAGCAACTGGCGTGCGAAGCGTTGCGACTGGGTCGCAGCCACACCGTGGTGACCTGGCTAAACCCGTTGAATGCCAATTCACGGCAACAACTGATCAGCGCCGCGCGCACGGGCGAAGCTCAGAGCCTGAACATTCGTTTGGGTTGATTGTTGAGTAATGCGCGCTGTGTGAAGCGCAGGGCTTCTCCAAGGACAGAGAAGCCGATCTGAAGCGCAAGCGACCGAGAAAAGGCCAAAGCGTGGATCAATGAAGAACCCGCGGCCCTTCTTCCTTATCAAACTCGCCTTCAACCATACGACCTGCCATCTGCACGCCGACGCTCAACATCGCTTTGGCAATTTCAACGTGCTGGCCTTGCAGGAACGCCTTGGCATCCTCGGAGAAATCCAGCGTCACCAGAGAACCTTCGTCCTCGGCCCTGCGCAGTTCGATTCGGCCGTCTGGTAACTCGACAATTTCTAGAAAGGACGTTGGCATATAAGTCTGTTCTCCACGAAAGGCAGCGATTATATAGACATCATTCGAGCTTCGCTCGGGATCTTGACCAGCAGCATGTTTCAGATTGCCACTGCGCCAAATCCAATCAGCACTCATTCAAACCTTCACGGAAACGCAGGGCCAGACCTTTAAGGTTCTGCCGCCAGCTCTCCAGCTCGTCTCGACTGAGCTCTTCCGGCGCCTCTTCTTCATCAAGATTAATCGCTTGGATCAGCGGCTGCGTCACGTCGCCTTTCGGCTTGCGTGGCGCCCTCGGTGGCTGAAACAGTGCTGCGTGCGCCGCCAGCAGTTTCGCCAGCCAGGTTTCCGGATTACCGGCCAGCTCGACCATTTCGGCCAACTCCGGAATGGCGATCGACTCCAGCACTTCGCGCTTCAACAACTCCTCTGCCCTCGGCGAATTGGCCTGCGGCAGACGATAAAAGCCGGCGATCTCATGACACAAGCCCAGCAGTGCGCCGTAGAGGTGGAACAACGCCGACTCACGCCCGGCCTGGATCAGCGCCAGAGAATTCATCGCCCGCCCTTCTTCAGCACGAGCCAGAGCTTCGAGTGACAGGCCGGCGAAATAGATCTTCTGGTTGGTGCGGGTATAGAGTTCGTGGGCCATGACGGCAGCCTCCACAACGAAATAATTGCTTCACACAGGCCCGGCAGTGTCATGGATCAGCCGATGCCAGCGCAAGCAAAAAACAAAAAGGCCGCATGAAAACCCGAAGGGTTCATGCGGCCTTTTTGCTGTTCAGACTAGCGCTTACTCAGCCTTGGCCTTTGCGCTGCGCTTGTCTTCAACAGTCCACTTGCCACCGTCGTAATACGCTTTCCAGCCTGTCGGCTTGCCGTCGACTTCGGTCTGTACGTATTGCTCCTTGGTCTTGCGGCTGTAGCGGATGACCGCTGGCAGACCGTCAGGATCCTTTTGCGGAGCCTCGCACAGGAAGTGGTACTTCGGATCGATCTCGTCCTTGTGCGGCAGAATCTCGATCACCAGCGGAGCGCGAGTCTCGCGGTTTTTCGGGAACTGACTGGCGGCCAGGAACAGACCGGACGCACCATCGCGCAGGATGTAGGTGTCGTTGACCTTTTCGCATTTCAGCTCAGGCATCTTCACCGGATCCATCTTCGGCGGCGCCGCGTCACCGCTCTTCAGCAACTTGCGGGTGTTCTTGCACTCAGGGTTGGTGCAACCGAAGAACTTGCCGAAACGGCCGGTCTTGAGCTGCATTTCGCTGCCGCACTTGTCGCATTCCAGGCTCGGACCTTCATAGCCCTTGATGCGATAGCTGCCTTCTTCAATTTCGTAACCGGCGCAATCCGGGTTGTTGCCGCAGATATGCAACTTGCGCTTCTCGTCTAGCAGGTAGGCGTCCATCGCCGTGCTGCAGATCGGGCAGCGATGCTTGCCACGCAGTACCAGCGATTCCGATTCGCCCTCGTCGTCCGCTGCGATTTCATCGCCCGGCACCAGGTTGACGGTGGCCTTGCAGCGCTCTTTCGGCGGCAGGCTGTAGCCCGAACAGCCGAGGAACACGCCAGTCGATGCGGTACGAATCTGCATCGGACGACCGCAAGTGGTGCACGGAATGTCAGTCATGACCGGCTGGTTGGCGCGCATGCCGCTGTCCGGGTTTTCCGCTACTTCGAGTTTCTTCTTGAAGTCGCCATAGAACTCGTCCAGCACGTTTTTCCAGTCGCGCTCGCCCTGCGCCACGTCATCGAGGTTCTCTTCCATGCCGGCGGTGAAGCCGTAGTCCATGAGATTGGAGAAGCTCTCGGACAGACGTTCGGTGACGATGTCACCCATCTTTTCCGAGTAGAAACGACGGTTGTGCAGGGTCACATAACCGCGATCCTGAATGGTCGAAATGATCGCAGCGTAAGTCGAAGGACGACCGATGCCGCGTTTTTCCATCTCCTTGACCAGACTGGCTTCGGAATAACGCGCCGGTGGCTTGGTGAAATGCTGCGACGGGTCAAGCTTGATCAGCTTCATCACATCGCCCTGGGCCATGTCCGGCAGCACGTCATCATCGCCAGGCTTGGCAATTTGCGGCATCACCCGGGTGTAACCGTCGAACTTGAGGATACGGCCCTTGGCACGCAGCTCGAAGTCGCCAGCGCCGACGCTGACGGTGGTCGACAGGTACTGCGCCGGCAGCATCTGGCAGGCTAGGAACTGGCGCCAGATCAGCTCATACAGACGCTCGGCATCGCGCTCCATACCCGCCAGCTTGCTCGGCGTGGTATTGGCGTCGGACGGACGAATCGCTTCGTGAGCCTCTTGCGCGCCTTCCTTGCTGCTGTAAACATTCGGCGTTTCCGGCAGGTATTTCTTGCCGAATTCGTCCTCAATGTATGTGCGCGCCATCGCCACGGCGTCGGCCGAGAGATTGGTCGAGTCGGTACGCATGTAAGTGATGTAGCCAGCTTCGTACAGACGCTGGGCCATCATCATGGTTTTCTTCACGCCGAAACCGAGGCGGTTGCTCGCAGCCTGCTGCAAGGTCGACGTGATGAACGGCGCCGACGGCTTGCTGCTGGTCGGTTTGTCTTCGCGCTTGACGATGCTGTAGCTGGAGGACTTGAGCTTCTCCAGCGCAGCCATGGCCTGGGCTTCGTTCAGCGGCTTGAAGGCTTCGCCTTTTTCGCGAGCCACTTCGAAACGCACGGTCGAGCCTTTGGCAGTACCGAGATCGGCATGCACTTCCCAGTATTCTTCGGGATTGAACGCACGGATTTCGCGCTCACGCTCGACCACCAGTTTCACGGCAACCGATTGCACGCGCCCGGCAGACAGACCACGGGCGATCTTGGCCCACAGCAGCGGCGATACCATGTAGCCGACGACGCGGTCGAGGAAACGACGCGCCTGCTGGGCGTTGACACGATCAATGTCCAGCTCGCCCGGCTCGGAGAAGGCTTCCTGAATCGCCTTCTTGGTGATCTCGTTGAACACCACGCGCTTGTAACGGCTGTCATCACCACCGATGGCTTCGCGCAGGTGCCAGGCAATGGCTTCCCCCTCGCGATCCAAGTCGGTTGCGAGATAGATGGTGTCAGCATCCTTGGCGAGCCGGCGCAGCTCTTCGATGACCTTCTCTTTGCCGGGAAGGATCTCGTACTGGGCTTTCCAGCCGTGCTCGGGATCGACGCCCATGCGCGAGACCAGCTGCTTGCGCGCTTTCTCTTTCGGCGATAGCACCGGACCTTCGCCCGCAGCAGCCTTGCCGCGCTTGGCGGCTGGCTCTTTGCTGGCGCTAGCCGAACCGCTGGTGGGCAGGTCTCGGATATGGCCGATACTCGACTTCACCACGTATTGGTTGCCCAGATACTTGTTGATGGTCTTGGCCTTAGCCGGGGATTCCACAATGACCAGCGATTTGCCCATGGATCAGAAAATTCCTGAATTCTAGAAGTGAAAGGCGGTTGGCGCCTGACGCGGCACCGCTATATATAGTTGATACAAGGTGAGGTCAAGCGCAGGGTTGTCTGCGCAGTCGCCTCAAACCTTGTCAAAAAGGCTCGGTTCGGCTTGCACCAAAGCAAAGCGCGGCACCTGCTCGCCGTCAACCTCGACCGACTCGACGAACATGCTCAGCGGGCGCACCCAAAAGCCGTAATCGCCATACAGGGCTTGGTAAAAGACCACTTCTTCTTCGGTTTCGGAATGCCGCGCAACACTGAATACACGGTATTGCGGACCTTTGTAATGTTGGTAGAGCCCAGGTTGTATCGGCATGCTTCGGCCCTCACTGAAATCTTTTCAAAAATAAATAAAAAACCCAAAAACAAAAACCGGGGCACTGGGCCCCGGCTTCCATCGACGAGACGCTTAAACGCGTTCGAAGACGGTGGAGATGCCTTGGCCGAGACCAATGCACATAGTGGCCACCCCGAAGGTGCCGCTATTCTGCTTCATCACGTTCAACAGGGTGCCGGAAATACGTGCACCGGAGCAACCGAACGGGTGACCCAGGGCGATCGCGCCGCCGTGCAGGTTAACCTTCTCGTTCATCTTGTCGAGCACTTTCAGATCTTTCAGCACTGGCAAGGCCTGTGCGGCGAAAGCTTCGTTGAGCTCGAAGAAGTCGATATCGTTGATGCCAAGGCCTGCGCGCTTCAGGGCTTTTTGTGTTGCCGGCACTGGACCATAGCCCATGATTGCCGGGTCCACACCCGCTACTGCCATCGAACGGATCACCGCCATCGGCTGGATACCCAGGTCCTGTGCACGCTGCGCCGACATCACGATCATGCACGAAGCACCGTCAGTGATCTGCGACGAAGTACCGGCAGTCACGGTGCCGCCTTTCGGGTTGAAGGCCGGCTTGAGCGCCGCCAGACTTTCCAGGGTGGTTTCCGGACGAATGGTTTCGTCGTAGTCGTACAGTTTCAGGAAACCGTTCTCGTCGTAACCCTGCATCGGGATGATTTCGTCCTTGAACTTGCCTTCCACGGTTGCCTTGTGGGCCAACTGGTGGGAACGCACGCCAAAGGCATCCTGTTGCTCACGAGTGATGCCGTGCATCTTGCCAAGCATTTCAGCTGTCAGGCCCATCATGCCCGAGGCTTTCGCCGCGTACAGCGACATGTGCGGGTTCGGATCGACACCATGCATCATGCTCACGTGGCCCATGTGCTCGACGCCGCCGACCACGAACACGTCACCGTTGCCGGTCATGATCGCTTGCGCAGCAGTGTGCAGCGCGCTCATCGACGAGCCACACAGACGGCTGACGGTCTGGCCAGCAGAAGTGTGCGGGATCTGGGTCATCAGCGACGCCATGCGCGCGATGTTCCAGCCCTGCTCCAGGGTCTGGTTGACGCAGCCCCAGATCACGTCCTCGACTTCCGCCGGGTCGACCTTGCTGTTGCGTTCCAGCAGTTTGCTGATCAGGTGCGCCGACATATCTTCGGCGCGGGTGTTGCGGTGCATGCCGCCCTTGGAGCGGCCCATCGGAGTACGACCGAAGTCGACAATCACGACGTCTCTAGGATTCAAGCTCATAAGTTCACTCTCACTCTAGTTGGGGGCGCTTAACCGAAGAAGCTCTGGCCGTTCTTGGCCATTTCGCGCAGCTTCGCGGTCGGGTGATACAGCGCGCCCAAATCAGCGTACTGGTCAGCCAGGGCAACGAACTCGGCAACACCGATCGAATCGATGTAGCGCAGCGCACCGCCACGGAATGGAGGGAAACCGATACCGTAAACCAGACCCATGTCGGCTTCGGCGGCGGTTTCAACGATGCCGTCTTCCAGGCAACGCACGGTTTCCAGGCACAGCGGGATCATCATCCAGTTGATGATGTCTTCGTCAGTGACTTCGCGCTGCTCGTAAACGATCGGCTTGAGCACTTCGAGTACCGACGGATCGGCGACTTTCTTCTGCTTGCCTTTCTTGTCGGCCTCGTAGGCGTAGAAGCCCTTGCCGTTCTTCTGGCCCAGGCGTTTGGCTTCGTACAGCACGTCGATGGCCGAACGACGGTCATCCTTCATGCGGTCCGGGAAACCTTCAGCCATCACGTCACGACCGTGGTGACCGGTGTCGATGCCGACCACGTCCATCAGGTACGCAGGACCCATCGGCCAGCCGAATTTTTCCATGACTTTGTCGATGCGGACGAAGTCGACACCGGCGCTGACCAGCTTGGCGAAACCGCCGAAGTACGGGAACAGCACGCGGTTGACCAGGAAGCCGGGGCAGTCATTGACCACGATCGGGTTCTTGCCCATTTTCTTCGCATAGGCAACGGTGGTAGCGATCGCCAGTTCGCTGGACTTCTCGCCACGGATCACTTCCACCAGCGGCATCATGTGCACCGGGTTGAAGAAGTGCATGCCGACAAAGTTTTCCGGACGCTTGAGGGCCTTGGCCAGCAGGCTGATGGAAATAGTCGAGGTGTTCGACGCGAGGATGGTGTCCTCTTTGACCTTGTCTTCGACTTCAGCCAGTACCGCTTGCTTGACCTTAGGGTTCTCGACCACAGCTTCGACGACCAGATCGACGTGACCGAAGTCGCCGTAGGACAGGGTCGGACGAATGCCGTTGAGCACTTCAGCCATCTTCGCCGCGGTCATGCGACCCTTGTCAACGCGGCCGACCAGCAGCTTGGCGGCTTCGGCCAGACCCTGCTCGATACCGTGCTCGTTGATGTCCTTCATCAGGATCGGCGTGCCTTTGGAGGCCGACTGATAGGCGATACCGCCACCCATGATGCCGGCGCCCAGTACGGCAGCCTGCTTCACGTCTTTGGCGATTTCGTCGTAGGCCTTGGCCTTTTTCTTCAGTTCCTGATCGTTCAGGAACAGGCCGATCAGGCTCTGCGCAGCAGAGGTCTTGGCCAGTTTGACGAAGCCTGCAGCTTCCACTTCCAGCGCTTTGTCGCGACCGAAGTTCGCGGCTTTCTGGATGGTCTTGATCGCTTCAACCGGCGCCGGGTAGTTCGGGCCGGCCTGGCCAGCCACGAAACCTTTGGCGGTTTCGAAAGCCATCATTTGCTCAATGGCGTTCAACTTGAGTTTTTCAAGTTTCGGCTGACGCTTGGCTTTGTAATCGAACTCACCGGAGATGGCGCGCTTGATCAGTTCAAGGGCAGCTTCCTGCAGCTTCTCTGGAGCAACCACGGCGTCGACGGCGCTGACTTTCAGGGCGTCTTCAGGACGGTTTTCCTTGCCGGCGGCAATCCACTCGATGGCGTTGTCGACACCGATCAGGCGTGGCAGACGCACAGTACCGCCGAAGCCTGGGTAGATGCCCAGTTTGACTTCCGGCAGACCGATCTTGGCCTTGGTGGACATGACGCGATAGTCGGCCGCCAGGCACATTTCCAGACCGCCACCGAGGGCGATGCCGTTGATGGCCGCGACGGTCGGCACGTTGAGGTCTTCGAAATCGCTGAAGATCTTGTTGGCTTCGAGATTGCCTGCAACCAGCTCGGCATCCGGCAGCTTGAAGTTGTCGACAAATTCGGTGATGTCGGCGCCGACGATGAACACGTCCTTGCCGCTGCTGACGATCACGCCCTTGATCGAAGCATCTGCCTTGATGGTGTCTACGGCCTGACGCAGTTCGTTCAGGGTTAGACGGTTGAACTTGTTGACGGACTCACCCTTGAGGTCGAATTTCAATTCGACGATGCCACTTTCAAGAGCTTTAACCGTGATGGCTTTACCTTCGTAAATCATCAACTGATCTCCACGATATGGAAGCTGAACAGTACACGTCGGACGCAGGCATATGGCTCAGAAGGACGCTTTGTTCGTCGATGCTGACACCTGTCCGCCTGGCACACCCGCCAACGCGATAGTCGGGATTCTGTAGGAGCAGTCTGTAAGACAAACGCTCAATTCATACGCCCGTTTGATTCGGGTACGTCACCTTCACGGAATTTCAGACAATTGTCAATCGCCCTAAATTCGGGCTGAAATGCGACTTTGCGGTCATTTCTGCACCATGATGAGCAGCAACACCCGTCTCGATGTTCAGCCATTCATAGAATCAATAGTTAGAAAAGTCGCCCTAATTTCCGCCGAGCCCTGTTCAGAAGGCTACGCTGGGTGGACTGCGAGGAAATTTGCCGAGGCGATCAAAGCGCTTGCCGCAAAAAAAGATTACCGGCCTGCCTGGCCAATCCGCCCGACGAATCATGTCGGGCTTTTTATTGCGCGTCTGCCGGACGTTTCACACCGTTGCAGTGAGAAAAGTCCGCGCATCACGCCAGTGCTTTCAGGGTCGCGTCGATATCCTGCAGAACCGTCGCCTCGCCCTTCTCGCCCCAGTACAAGGCGATCATCTGCTTGTCCGCTTCGATCTTGAAAACATTGCCCGGCAATTTTTCGAAATAATCGAGCAGGATCCGGTCATCGCAGACTTCCTGCCATTGATTGACCCAAACGCCCGGGGTTTTCTGCCAGTACGTCCAGCACGCCGGTTGGCTGCCACGCCGCGGCCGATGGTACTGGGCGCAGGGATTCGGCGGCTCCGGCAGCAGCCAGTGCGGCCACTCCTGCGGCGCCAGCTGCATGGCCAGGCCGATGCGTCGCGCCTCCATGCGCAGGGCCATGCGCCCGCTCTGCGTTCGCGATGGGCGCAACCATGCCAGTGGACTTAAAACTACCAGCAGGATTGACACCACCAGCCAGACCGTCATATCTGTACTCCCGATTTTTGATGAGCCCATTGTGTCACTTGCGAACCAATGCGCTTGAAACCAGCCATACTTACCAATATCGAACCCTCAGGAGGAGCACCTCATGCCCTACCACCACATACTGGTCGCCGTAGATTTGACCGAAGAGTGCGACCCTGTGATCCACCGCGCCCGCGAGCTGTCGGTGAGCAACGCTGCCAAGTTGTCGCTGGTGCATATCGTTGAACCGATGGCCATGGCCTTCGGTGGCGACGTGCCAATGGACCTGTCACAACTGCAACAACAGCAGTTCGATCAGGCCAAGGAGCGTCTTGAAAAACTCAAATCGAAATACCCCGAGCTCGAAGGCGCCAATTGCCATCTGACCTACGGCCAGCCCCGCCAGGAAATCCATCATTTCGCCAAGGAACAAGCGTGCGATCTGATTGTGGTCGGCAGTCATGGCCGCCATGGCCTGGCACTGCTGCTCGGCTCGACCGCGAATGACGTGCTACACGGTGCGCCATGCGATGTACTCGCGGTGCACCTGGTCAAACGCTGATCTGTCTTGCAGTTTGTGGGAGCGGGCCTGCTCGCGAATACGTCGGCACATTCAATATGAGTGCCGCCTGACACACCGCTTTCGCGAGCAGGCTCGCTCTCACAGTTGACCTGCTCCAGCCTGTAGATCGCGCTACATATGAAAAGCCCGGCGCTCATCACTGAGCGCCGGGCTTTTTCACATCAGGAGCTATCAGGCATCCAGCTCGGCCCAACGCTCCACCAACGCATCCAGCTCGGCCTGCAATTGCTCCAGCGAAGCAATCACCTTGGCCGTTTCCGCCGGCGGACGCTGATAGAAACCGGCTTCAGCCATTTCCGCTTCAACAGCGGCGATTTGCTGCTCCTTGGCGTCGATGTCGCCCGGCAAGGCTTCCAGCTCACGCTGCAGCTTGTAGCTGAGTTTCTTCTTGGCAACCGGAGCGGCAGCCGCAGGCGCAGCCACCGGAGCCGGCTCAGCGGTAACCACCGCCGAGTTCAGGTCAGCCTTGCCCGACTTGCTTTCAGTCACGCCCAACAGACGCGGCGAGCCGCCCTGACGGATCCAGTCCTGATAGCCGCCGACGTATTCACGAACCTTGCCTTCACCTTCGAAGACCAGGGTGCTGGTCACCACGTTATCGAGGAATGCCCGGTCGTGGCTTACCATCAGCACGGTGCCGTTGAAAGTCAGCAGCACTTCTTCGAGCAGCTCGAGAGTTTCCACATCGAGGTCGTTGGTCGGTTCGTCGAGCACCAGCAGGTTCGCCGGTTTGCTGAACAGCTTCGCCAGCAACAGACGCGCACGTTCACCACCCGACAACGCCTTGACCGGCGTGCGTGCACGCTGCGGGCTGAACAGGAAGTCGCCGAGATAGCTCAGCACGTGACGGCTCTGCCCGTCGATGTCGATGAAGTCGCGACCTTCGGCGACGTTGTCGATCACGGTTTTTTCCAGATCCAGCTGATGGCGCAACTGGTCGAAGTACGCCACGTCGATCCGCGTGCCCTCTTCCACTTTACCGCTGGTCGGTTGCAGACCGCTGAGCATCAGTTTCAACAGGGTGGTCTTGCCGGTACCGTTGGCGCCGAGCAGACCGATACGGTCGCCGCGCTGCAGGACCATGGAGAAATCCTTGATCAGGAACGGCCCGCCCGGATGCGCGAAGCTCACGTTCTCGAGCACCATCACCTGCTTGCCGGATTTGTCGGCGGTTTCCAGCTGGATGTTGGCCTTGCCGGTACGCTCGCGACGCTCACTGCGCTCAACGCGCAGGGCTTTCAGGGCGCGCACGCGACCTTCGTTACGAGTGCGGCGGGCCTTGATGCCCTGACGGATCCACACTTCTTCCTGAGCCAGACGCTTGTCGAACAGCGCGTTGGCAGTTTCTTCAGCGGCCAGCGCAGCTTCTTTGTGCACGAGGAAACTGGCGTAGTCGCCGTTCCAGTCGATCAGCCCACCGCGATCCAGTTCGAGGATGCGCGTGGCGAGGTTTTGCAGGAAGGAACGGTCGTGCGTGATGAACAGCACGGCGCCCTGGAAATCTTTCAGCGCCTCTTCGAGCCAGGCAATCGCACCGATGTCCAGGTGGTTGGTTGGTTCGTCGAGCAGCAGCAGATCCGGTTCGGACACCAGCGCCTGCGCCAGCAGCACGCGACGACGCCAGCCACCGGAGAGTTCGGCGAGAGTCTTGTCGGCCGGCAGTTGCAGACGGCTCAGGGTGCTGTCGACCAGCGTTTGAAGGCGCCAGCCATCACGGGCTTCGAGGTCGTGCTGAACGTGCATCAGCTTGTCCAGATCGGCGTCGGTGACGATGTTCTGGCTCAGGTGATGATATTCGGCGAGCAAGGCGCCAACACCATCGAGGCCTTCAGCCACCACGTCGAATACCGTCCGGTCGTCGGCCACCGGCAATTCTTGCGGCAATTCGCCGATTTTCAGACCGGGGGCACGCCATACCGAGCCGTCATCGGGCTTCTGGTCGCCCTTGACCAGTTTCATCATGCTGGACTTGCCAGTGCCATTGCGGCCGATGATGCACACCCGCTCACCACGGGCGATCTGCCAGGACACCTTGTCCAACAACGGCATAGCGCCGAACGCAAGGGACACATCGCTGAATTTGAGCAGGGTCATGAGCTTCTCCAAAAACCGGGCGCGCATTCTACCTGACTTGGGGCTTCAACAGGCCGGCAATTTGTCTGTCGAAGCACTCTGCACGACTTTTGTTGCGAACTTGTGCAGCGAGGCTCGCAAAGCTTTCGCCGCTTGCTGGCAAAAGGCTAAGCTACAGTCAATTCAGTGCGGATTCCGATCGGCACTTGTCATGATTTCTCTGCCCGGATGTCTCATGCGCAGTCGCCTTTTCAGTGTTTTGTCCTGCTTGTTTCTTACCGCCGCTGCCGCTCAATCCGTCCAGGCGGTGGACTTGTCCACCCAACGCCAGTATTACGATGAAGCCAAGCGCGCCTTGGCCAAGGGTGATACCGGCCCGTATTTCCGTTACAGCCAGGCGCTGGCCGATTATCCGCTGGAACCGTATCTGGCCTACGACGAACTGACCGCGCGTCTGAAGACTGCGAGCAACGCAGAGATCGAGAAGTTTCTCGCCGAGCACGGTGACCTGCCGCAGGCCAACTGGATGAAGCTGCGCTGGTTGCGCTGGCTTGCCGACCGTGGCGACTGGGCGACCTTCGTCAAATATTACGATCCGAAGCTGAATTTCACTGAGCTCGACTGCCTCAACGCGCAGTACCAAATCAGCCACGACAAGAAGGCTGAAGGCTATGCCAACGCAGAAAAACTCTGGCTGACCGGCAAATCGCAACCCGCCGCCTGTGACGCGCTGTTCGGCATCTGGGCTGCCGACGGCCAGCTTACCGAGCAGAAACGCTGGGAGCGCACCAAGCTTGCCGCGCAGGCACGCAACTATCCGCTGGCCAACAGTCTGATCAACGGCCTGACCACCCTCGCCCCGCGCGGCCGTTTGCTGGTCGACGTGGCGCAGAAACCCGAAATGCTCAACCAGCCGTCGCGCTTCACCCCGGCCGACGAGCCGATGTCAGACGTCGTCAGCCTCGGCTTGCGCCGCCTCGCTCGGCAGGATCCGGACAAGGCCATGGCCCTGCTCGACGGTTACGCCAGCAGCATGCATTTCTCTCGCGATGAGAAGGTCGCGATCGCTCGCGAGATCGGCCTGACCCTCGCGCGCCGCTTCGACAGCCGCGCGCTGGACGTGATGACCAAGTACGATCCGGAGCTGCGCGACAACACCGTCTCGGAATGGCGCCTGCGCCTGCTGCTGCGTCTGGCACGCTGGAACGATGCCTACGAATTGACCAAACGTCTGCCGCAAGACCTGGCCACCACCAACCGTTGGCGCTATTGGCAGGCGCGCAGTCTGGAACTGGCCGAGCCACAAAACCCGCAAGCGCTGACCCTGTACAAGAATCTGGCGCGGGAACGAGACTTCTACGGCTTCCTCGCCGCAGACCGTTCACAGTCGCCTTACTCGCTGAACAACAAGCCGCTGGTGCTCAGCCAGGCGTTGATCAACAAGGTTCGTAACACCCCCGGCGTGCGGCGCGCGCTGGAGTTTCATGCACGCGGGCAGATCGTCGACGGGCGTCGCGAGTGGTATCACGTCAGCCGTCATTTCAACCGCGATGAAATGGTCGCCCAGGCCAAACTGGCCTACGACCTGAAATGGTACTTCCCGGCGATTCGCACCATCAGTCAGGCGCAGTACTGGGACGACCTGGACATCCGCTTCCCGATGGCGCACCGCGATACCCTCGTGCGTGAAGCCAAGGTTCGCGGCCTGCATTCGAGCTGGGTGTTCGCCATAACCCGGCAGGAAAGCGCCTTCATGGACGACGCGCGCTCCGGCGTCGGCGCCAGCGGTCTGATGCAATTGATGCCCGGCACCGCCAAGGAAACCGCGCGCAAGTTCAGCATTCCATTGGCCTCGCCCCAGCAAGTGCTCGATCCAGACAAGAACATTCAGCTCGGCGCCGCTTACCTCAGCCAGGTGCACAGCCAGTTCAACGGCAACCGCGTGCTCGCCTCCGCCGCTTATAACGCCGGGCCAGGCCGCGTGCGTCAGTGGCTGCGCGGCGCTGATCACCTGAGTTTCGACGTCTGGGTGGAAAGCATCCCGTTCGACGAAACCCGTCAATACGTGCAGAACGTGTTGTCCTACTCGGTGATCTACGGGCAAAAGCTCAACTCGCCGCAACCGCTGGTGGATTGGCATGAGCGGTATTTTGACGATCAGTAATCACCAGGCTGACGCCGGATCATGAAAAATGCCCGTATCGTGAGATGCGGGCATTTTTTTGGTCGGTTACTTGGTCGATTGCTCAGTCTGCTGTGACAGATCGACCATCATTGAACTGCAACGCCGCCAGCCGTGCGTACAGCGGATTGCTGGCGATCAACTCCTGATGTGTCCCCACCGCTACTAGCTTGCCTTGATCCATCACCGCAATCCGGTCAGCGTTCTTCACCGTGGCCAGCCTGTGAGCGATCACCAGCGTGGTGCGGTTTTCCATCAGCGTTGGCAGGGCCTGCTGGATCAGATGTTCGCTCTGTGCGTCGAGGGCGCTGGTGGCTTCGTCAAGGAGCAGGATCGGCGCGTCCACTAGCAAGGCGCGGGCAATGGCCAGACGTTGGCGCTGACCGCCGGACAACCCGAGGCCGCCATCGCCGAGATGAGTTTGATAGCCGTCCGGCATTTGTTCGATGAAGTCGTGGGCGTGGGCAATTCGCGCAGCTTCCTTGACCTGTTCAAGCGTGGCCGTCGGGCAGCCGTAGCGAATGTTGTCCTCCACGCTGCCGAAAAACAACGCGGGGGTTTGCGAGACCAGGGCGAAACAGCGGCGCAGATCCAGCGGGTCAAGGCTGGTCAGCGGCACGCCATCGAGGAAAATCTGCCCCTCGCGTGGATCGTAGAAGCGCAGCAACAAGTCGTAAACCGTGGACTTGCCCGCGCCGGACGGCCCCACCAATGCCAGGGTTTCGCCTGCCCTCACCGTCAGATTCAAGCCATCGACGGCGTAGCTTTGCGGACGCGACGGGTAGGAAAAACGCACGTCGCACAGTTCAAGTTCACCTTTGACTCGCGCTGGCAGAGTGACCAGTCCGGTCAACGGTGGCTGGATGATGTTTTCCGAACGCAGCAATTCTGCGATGCGTTCAGCGGCACCCGCAGCGCGTTGCAGTTCGCCGATCACTTCGCTCAGCGTGCCGAACGCACTGCCGACAATCAGGCTGTAGAAAACGAACGCCGCCAGTTCCCCAGCCGAAATCCGTCCCGCCATCACATCCATGCCGCCGACCCACAACATCACCGCCACCGCGCCAAGCACCAGCACGATCACCAAAGTGATCAACCACGCTCGCTGGAAGATCCGTTTACGCGCAGTTTCGAACGCCTGCTCGACGGTCGAAGCGAAACGCTGCTCGTCCTGAACCTGGTGGTTGTAGGCTTGTACGGTTTTGATCTGACCAAGGGTTTCCGACACATAGCTGCCAATGTCGGCGATACGGTCTTGGCTCTGGCGCGACAGATTGCGCACGCGGCGGCCGAAAATCAGGATCGGCGCGATCACCAGCGGCAGTGCAATCACGACAATGCTGGTCAACTTCGGATTGGTGATGAACAGCAACACCACACCACCGATGACCATCAGCAGATTGCGCAGGAACAGCGAAAGCGACGAGCCGATCACCGATTGCAGCAGCGTGGTATCAGCGGTCAGACGCGACTGGATTTCCGAGCTGCGGTTGTCCTCATAAAAGCCTGGATGCAGATACACCAGGTGATTGAACACTTGGCGGCGAATGTCGGCGACCACGCGCTCGCCTATCCACGACACCAGATAGAAACGGGCAAAGGTGCCCAGCGCCAGCCCGAGCACCAGCAGCATGAAAATTCCGATCGACTGATTGAGCAGATGCGGCGATCGGGTCATGAAGCCCTGATCGACCAACAATTTGATGCCCTGCCCCATCGACAGGGTAATGCCGGCGGTGACGATCAGTGCGAGCAGTGCGCCGAAGGCATGCCAGCGGTACGGCAGGAGAAAATGACTGGTCAGGCGCAGGGCGCGCCGGTGTCGGGAAGAAAGCATGGAGATCATGGAGTTCACGTCTGCGCAGATGGATCGGGCCAGCCTACAGACTCAGATGGGGTGGAACTCTGTAAATCACAATGAGTCAGGTTAAATATGCCCGGGATGTCCGGATGCTAGAAACGATTGGTCTAAGGTTGCGGTTGAGACGAGCGGTCATTTCTGTTTGAGTAGAGATGCCGCCCGCCGACAGACCGCAGGGAGTTGTCACAGCCTGGTCACGTGGCGGTTTTAACTTAGGCACACAACCTGATGAGGAGACAGGCCATGTCCTTGCAACACAGCAGCGAAGACAAGATTGAAGTGATCCGCACCAAACCCGACCAGTCTCTGGGTTGCTCGATTATCGATGAGCAGGGCCGCGAAGTACCGATCACTGAAGACATGATCCAGGACGCGTGCCGCGAACTGGAGAAGCGATTGGTCAAGCCTGCCGAACAAGAGTGATGTAGCCACCGTCTTCCTGACCCGGCCCTGACTGGCCGGGTTTTTTATATCTGTAATTTACTTGCGAATCGTGTAGGAGCTGCCGAAGGCTGCGATCTTTTGATCTTCAAAAAGCAGGATCGAGAGATCGCAGCCTCGTTTCACTCGACAGCTCCTACAGGACACGGGTTGCCCCCAGCGCCGCCACAATCTGCCGCAACAACGGCGACTCCCCTTCAATCCGCACCTTCAGCCCTTCGATCTCGCGTCGCACCGGATATTGCTTGCGCAACGCGTCAAACGCCGAGCGCTGCTCAGCGACATTTCCCACCAGGCTGCGGCGGAAATCCGCATCATCGCGGCGCGGGTCATACACGCCCCGGCACAATATCGCCAGCGCCCACGCCGGATCGCTGTCACCGTGCAGGGAAACTTCCGACAACCAGGTTGCTGGCAGCAGATCGCTGAGCTGGATAGCTGCAGGTTGGCCGCTGAAAGCGCAGTAGGCCTGATAAATCTGCGCGGTCCCGCGTTGCTTGCCATCGAGGCTGTAACCGGCAATATGTGGCGTGGCCAATACGCAGAGTTCGGCCAACGCAGGGTCGACTTCCGGCTCTTTTTCCCAGACGTCGAGCACCGCTTGCAGGTCCTCGCGCTCCAGCAGCACCTCACGCAGCGCTGCATTGTCCACTACAGGGCCGCGCGCCGCGTTGATCAACCATGCACCTTGCTTGAGTTGTTGCAGACGCTGTTGATCGAACAGATGCCAGGTCGCGTTGTTGCCGCTACGGGTCAATGGCGTATGCAGACTGATCACGTCGCACTGCTCGATGATCTGCTCAAGGCTGACATAATCGCCGCCCTCGGCAGCCTGACGCGGCGGATCGCAAACCTTGACGTTCCAGCCCAAGCCCTTGAGAACCTTGATCAAGCGCCCCCCCACTTCACCGGCGCCGACGACGCCGTAAGTACGCTGCGTCAGATCAACCCCTTCGATTTCGGCCAGTGTCATCAGACTGCCCAGCACGTAGTCGACAACACCACGAGCATTGCAACCCGGCGCGCTCGACCAGCAGATCCCGGCCTCGTTGAAGTAATCGAGATCCAGATGATCGGTGCCGATGGTGCAGGTGCCGACAAAGCGCACTTTGCTGCCTTCAAGCAGCGCGCGATTGACGTTGGTCACCGAACGCACCAGCAACACATCGGCCTGCTCAACCGTCGCGCGGTCAATGGAGCGGCCCGGCACTCGGCGGATGTCGCCGAAACCGGCAAAAAAAGCATCGAGCAGCGGGATATTTTCGTCGGCAACAATTAGCATGGCGGGCTCCTTGGGCGGATCGGCAGTTTAGGTGCTGACGCGTCGATCAGCCAGCAGGGTTTGCGCTTACAAATACGCAACAGAGGATATTTCCTGACCGAGGCGTCAGCGGCGTAGAATGCGCCGCTCTGCGCATCAATACTTTCTGGACGCTTTGCCTGTGAACCCTGTAACTGACCAACCTGTCGCCGTCTCGCTGAGCCGCCCTGCGCGGATTCGCCTGGAGTTGAAAAACCTGCTCGCCCTGGCCCTGCCGATCATCATCGCGCAACTGGCGACCACGGCCATGGGCTTCGTCGATGCGGTGATGGCCGGGCGCGTCGGCCCCAAGGACCTGGCGGCAGTGGCGCTGGGCAACTCGATCTGGGTTCCGGTGTTTCTATTGATGACCGGCACCCTGCTGGCCACCACACCAAAAGTCGCCCAGCGTTTCGGCGCCGGCAAGCACAGCGAAATTGGCCCGATTGTGCGTCAGGCGTTGTGGCTGGCATTGGTAGTCGGATTGATCGCCACCTCGATGCTGATCGCTGCCGAGCCGGTGCTGCACCTGATGAAGGTCGATCCCGAGCTGATCGGCCCGTGCATGCAATATCTGCACGGCATCGCCAGCGGCTTGCCGGCGGTGGCCCTCTATCACGTGCTGCGCTGCACCAGCGACGGCATCGGCCGCACCCGCCCGGCCATGGTGCTGGGCCTCTGTGGTCTGGCGCTGAACATCCCGCTGAACTACATCTTCATCTACGGTCACTTTGGCGTGCCGGCCATGGGCGGCGTCGGCTGCGGCTGGGCCACGGCGATCGTGATGTGGGTAATGGCGCTGGGCCTGGCCGGGTACGAACGCTGGGCACCGGCCTATCGCTCAAGCGAATTGTTCAGCCGCTTCGACTGGCCGCAGTGGGCGGTGATCAAACGTCTGCTGTCGATTGGTTTGCCGATCGGCATCGCGGTGTTTGCCGAGTCGAGCATTTTTGCCGTGATCGCCCTGCTGATCGGCAGCCTCGGCGCGACGGTGGTGGCCGGGCATCAGATCGCGCTGAACGTCAGCTCGCTGGTATTCATGATTCCCTATTCGCTGGGCATGGCGGTCACCGTGCGTGTCGGTCAGGCGCTTGGGCGCGAAGAACCGCGTGAAGCGCGCTTTGCCGCCGGAGTCGGCATGGGCACGGCGCTGGCCTACGCCTGCCTGTCGGCGAGCCTGATGCTGGCGCTGCGCGAGCCGATTGCGGCGATCTATACCGCTGATCCAACGGTGATTCATATTGCGGCGATGCTGATTGTTTATTCGGCGCTGTTCCAGTTTTCAGATGCAATCCAGGTGACTGCGGCCGGTGCACTGCGTGGCTATCAGGACACTCGGGTGACGATGATCCTGACTCTCTTCGCCTACTGGGGCATCGGTCTGCCGGTCGGTTATGCGCTGGGCCTGACCGATTGGCTCGGCGAGCCACGCGGTCCGAGCGGTTTGTGGCAGGGTTTGATCGTAGGCTTAAGCTGCGCAGCGTTGATGCTGTCGATTCGTCTGACACGCAGTGCGCGCAAGCGGATTCGAATCAGTCGTTCGGCGGGTTGATCACCCATAAAAAAAGACCTGCATTTGCAGGTCTTTTTTTGCCCTGAGTCAGGACTTCTTGCGAATCCAGTACAGATAGGTGCCGGCCTCTTCGTGCTGGCTGACCAGCTCATGGTCAAGAAACACGCAGAACTTGGGGATATCGCGCTTGGTCGAGGGATCGGTGGCGATCACCTTGAGCAGGCCGCCGGGTACCAGATCGCGAATGTGCTGGTGCAACATCATCACCGGCTCCGGGCAATTGAGGCCGGTGGCGTCGAGGGTGCCGTCGACCGGGGTATCGATCATTTCACTCATGGTTCACTCCAGAAACTGGCCGGCATTGTCGCGCATCGCCGGGATTATCGTCCAACCCATGTGGGAGCGAGCCTGCTCGCGAAGGCAATCCGTCAGTCAGCACATCGTTGGCTGCCCCACCGCTTTCGCGAGCAGGCTCGCTCCCACAGGTTCAGTGTTGTGTCAGCGCGATTTGGTTTTCCTGGTGTCGTGCCGGCGCAGATGGCAAGTCACTTCCTCGCGGTCGTGATACAGCTGCTTGCAGCCGATATCAACCTTGATCCCACGAGCCTTGAAACCATCGGCAATGCGCTCGAGCAGACGTTTCACTTCGGCATAACGCTGCTTCATCGGCAGCTTCAGGTTGACCACCGCCTCGCGGCAATGCCCCTCGCCGATCCACTCTTCGAGCATCGCCGCGTTGCGCGCCGGTTTCTCGACGATGTCGCAAACCATCCAGTCCACCGGCTGCTTCGGTTTGAAGGTAAAACCGTCCGCCATCAGATGCTGGACCAATCCGGTTTCCATCAGGCTTTCAGCCATCGGGCCGTTGTCGATAGCCGTCACCAGCATGCCACGGTTGACCAGTTGCCAGGTCCAGCCGCCCGGTGCGGCGCCGAGGTCAACGCCGGTCATGTCGCTGTGCAGGCGATCTTCCCACTGATCACGTGGAATGAAGTGGTGCCACGCCTCCTCCAGCTTCAAGGTCGAACGGCTGGGCGCCTCGCGAGGAAACTTCAGGCGTGGAATGCCCATCGGCCACATTGCCGAATTGCCGGCATCAGCCATGCCGAGGAACACTTCGCGTCCGCTTTTGAAGGTCAGCAACAATCGCGGCTTGCTGGCGTCTTCCACCAGTTTGCCAGCGGCGGTCAGCGCCTTGCGCAGCGGGCCTTCGAATTTTTTGCAGAAATTCGACAGTTCCTTGCCGTCATTGGTATCGACCACTTCCAGCCACAGACTGCCAAACACCGGGAAATCGGCCATGTGCGCGAGGATCACGCTGATGCGATCGTTTTCCGGCAGATCAATGAAAAAGCCCCGCGCCCACTGCCGAGGGAAAATCAATTCGGCGAAACGCTGACCGCGCATCAGGCGTTCGGCGCCGTCGGCTTCAGTGCAGACAAACTCGGCGCAGGCCGTGGCGGTTTTGGCTTTGGCGTAACCGGCGACATTGAGACGGGCGGCGAGATCGGAAATCTCCGAACAGACTTCGCCTTCGAAGCCGGGCCGGCAATGCATGAATAGGGTGTTCATTCTTACTCCTGGGCAACGGTCGATCATTCGACCGTTGCGCGATGCTCAAGCCTTGCGTTGCCGCAATGCCTGTCACGAAAACCGGCGCATGATAGCTGAAGTCGGAACCATGGTTGCGCCGATAGAGTCCAGTTATTAGCCAGCTACTCAAAACAGGGCTAGGTTTAATGCTCTGCCCGTCCCCTCAGTCCGTAGCCGTGCGGACTCAAAGGAGTGATCGTAATGCCGTCCCTCGATAGTCTGAAGTCACTGAAAACCCTACAAATCGATGCCACGACCTACCATTATTTCAGCCTGCCGGAAGCCGCCAAAAGCCTGGGCGACCTCGACAAGCTGCCGATGTCGTTGAAGGTACTGCTGGAAAATCTGCTGCGCTGGGAGGACGAAAAAACTGTCACCGGCGCTGACCTCAAAGCCATCGCCGCCTGGCTCAAGGAGCGCCGCTCCGATCGCGAAATCCAGTACCGCCCTGCCCGTGTATTGATGCAGGATTTTACTGGTGTCCCCGCCGTCGTCGATCTCGCCGCAATGCGCGCGGCAATGGCCAAGGCTGGTGGCGATCCGCAGCGGATCAATCCGTTGTCGCCGGTGGACCTGGTGATCGACCACTCGGTGATGGTCGACAAGTTTGGTAGCGCCAGTGCGTTTGAACAGAACGTCGACATCGAAATGCAACGCAACGGCGAGCGCTATGCCTTTCTGCGCTGGGGCCAGAGTGCGTTCGATAACTTCAGCGTGGTCCCGCCGGGTACCGGCATCTGCCACCAGGTCAACCTCGAATATCTCGGCCGCACCGTTTGGACCAAAGACGAGGATGGCCGCACCTACGCGTTCCCCGACACGCTGGTCGGCACCGACTCCCACACCACCATGATCAACGGCCTCGGCGTACTCGGCTGGGGCGTGGGCGGGATCGAAGCGGAAGCGGCGATGCTTGGGCAACCGGTATCGATGCTGATTCCGGAAGTGATCGGCTTCAAACTCACCGGCAAACTCAAGGAAGGCATCACCGCCACCGATCTGGTGCTGACCGTAACGCAGATGCTGCGCAAGAAAGGCGTAGTCGGCAAATTCGTCGAGTTCTATGGCGATGGTCTCGCCGATCTGCCACTGGCCGACCGCGCAACCATCGCCAACATGGCCCCGGAATACGGTGCGACGTGCGGCTTCTTCCCGGTCGACGATGTCACGCTGGAATACCTGCGCCTGTCTGGCCGGCCGCCGGAAGTGGTGAAACTGGTCGAGGCCTACACCAAGGCTCAAGGCCTGTGGCGTCTGCCGGGTCAGGAGCCGGTGTTCACCGACAGCCTGGCTTTGGACATGGGCAGCGTCGAGGCCAGCCTGGCCGGACCGAAACGTCCGCAGGATCGCGTCTCGCTGCCGAACGTCGCGCAGGCCTTCAGTGATTTCATCGACCTGCAATTCAAACCCACCAGCAAGGAAGAAGGACGCCTGGAAAGCGAGGGTGGCGGCGGCGTAGCAGTGGGCAACGCCGATCTGGTGGGCGAAGCGGACTACGAATACGAGGGCAAGACCTATCGCCTGAAAAACGGTGCAGTGGTCATCGCCGCGATTACCTCCTGCACCAACACCTCCAACCCGAGCGTGATGATGGCTGCTGGACTGCTGGCGAAAAAAGCTGTCGAGAAAGGTCTGACGCGCAAGCCTTGGGTCAAAAGCTCACTGGCCCCCGGTTCGAAAGTCGTCACCGACTATTACAAGGCTGCCGGGCTGACTCAATACCTTGATCAGCTCGGGTTTTCGTTAGTTGGCTACGGTTGCACCACCTGCATTGGCAACTCCGGGCCACTGCCGGAGCCGATCGAGAAAGCCATTCAGAAAGCCGATCTGACCGTCGCGTCGGTCTTGTCCGGCAACCGCAACTTCGAAGGTCGCGTACACCCGCTGGTGAAAACCAACTGGCTGGCCTCGCCTCCGCTGGTCGTCGCCTACGCACTGGCTGGCAGCGTGCGCACCGACATCAGCAGCGAACCGCTGGGTGAGGATCAGCAGGGCAATCCGGTATACCTGCGCGATATCTGGCCGAGCAGCCGGGAAATCGCCGAAGCGGTGAATCAGGTCAACACGGCGATGTTCCACAAGGAATACGCCGAAGTGTTTGCCGGTGATGAGCAATGGCAGGCCATCGAGGTGCCGCAAGCGGCGACTTACGTGTGGCAGGACAATTCGACCTACATTCAGCATCCACCTTTCTTCGACGACATTTCCGGCCCTCTGCCGGAAGTCAAAGACGTCAAAGGCGCGCGGGTCTTGGCCTTGCTCGGCGATTCAGTGACCACCGACCACATCTCCCCCGCCGGCAACATCAAGATCGACAGCCCGGCCGGGCGATACCTGCAGGAAAAAGGCGTGGAGCCGCGCGACTTCAACTCCTACGGTTCCCGTCGCGGCAATCATGAAGTGATGATGCGCGGTACGTTTGCCAACATCCGTATTCGCAACGAGATGCTGGGTGGCGAGGAAGGTGGCAACACACTTTACATTCCCACCGGGGAAAAAATGGCGATCTATGACGCAGCGATGAAATATCAGGCGTCGGGTACGCCGTTGGTGGTGATTGCCGGTCAGGAGTACGGCACCGGGTCGAGCCGTGACTGGGCGGCGAAAGGCACCAATCTGCTGGGCGTCAAAGCGGTGATTGCGGAGAGCTTCGAACGTATTCACCGCTCTAATCTGGTCGGCATGGGTGTGCTGCCGTTGCAGTTCAAGCTTGATCAGAATCGCAAGAGTCTCAATCTGACCGGCAAAGAGACGTTCGAGATTCTGGGATTGACCGGCGTCGAGCTGAGGCCGCGGATGAACCTGCCGCTGGTTATCACTCGGGAGGATGGGCGTCAGGAGAGAATCGAAGTCTTGTGCCGCATTGATACGCTGAATGAGGTCGAGTACTTCAAATCCGGGGGGATCCTGCATTATGTGTTGCGGCAGTTGATTGCTTCGTGACGGGATGACATTCGCGCAGGCTGTGATCTTTTTGACCTGGCTTTTAAAAGCAGGATCAAAAGATCGCAGCCTTCGGCGGCTCCTACATTCAGGCGAAAAAAAACCCGCCGAAGCGGGTTTTTCCCAAGACCATTATCGACTCCCTGTCGGCAGCGATCCTTGCGATGGTCGATCGTCCATGATCCTGAAACACTCCCTGTGTCTCAGTTGATGTGTGTAGATTACCCAGTGGATCCAATCAGCAATAGTCGTAAAAGCTACCAATGCGTGTAAGACATTCGCCATACAAACACTGCCGAAAACCCTTAGACCTGTCAGGCACCGCCGCTTTCACGAGCCCTGGCGCTTTCGGCGAGAAACTGTTCAAGCCTGCTCAACTGCTCCTCCCAGCCGCGACTGTCCATGTAATACGCCTCTTTCTGACGGATATCAGGGATGTGCGCGAAGCCGGACTCCGAGACCTTGAGTAGAGTGCCGTCCTCGAAGTCCTGCAATTCGAACTTGACCAGCGTGGTCGGCTCTTGCGAGTAGTCGATCTTCGGGTTGACCGCATACGGGTGCCAGCGGAAAGAAAACAACTGCTGCGGCTCGACCCGCTCGATCAGCACATTCCACAATACGTGTTCATAACCGGGGTACGTGACCTGGCCCTGCGTCCACTCACCGGCAATGAAGCGCCGGCCCTCAAGTGCCACGCCAAACCACTGACCGAACGCCTCTGCATCGACCAATGCGCGCCAGACATGGGAACGCGACGCCTTGAGCGTGATCTTGCGTTCGAAACTGTTAGGTACTGGTTTCATACGTCACCTCCTGTTCTGAACACTAGGCTTGTATGACCACATGTCCAATGCGAAGTTGTATCCAGGCGCTGCAGGCATCGATCCGAGCAGACACATCCTGCGGTAGTTTCCGCTCTGTGATCGGCGCCGCTTGACCTGTTATCTTTCCAGCGAATCCGCAGAAACAAGGACGAATCATGCAGCCCTCTCTTGCCGATCGGTATCGCGGCGCCCTCCTCGGCCTGGCTTGCGGCGATGCGGTCGGCACAACAGTTGAGTTCCAGCCGCGAGGATCATTCCAGCCGCTGAGCGACATGGTCGGCGGTGGCCCGTTCCAGCTCAAGCCAGGGCAATGGACCGATGACACCTCAATGGCACTCTGCCTGGCCGAGAGCCTGCTGCGCAAAAACGGTTTCGACGCGGCTGATCAGATGGGCCGCTATCTCAATTGGTGGAAATGGGGATATCTGAGCTCCACCGGTGAATGTTTCGACATCGGCATGACCGTGAGCCAGGCGCTGCAACAGTATCAGCGAAGCGGAGAGCCTTTTGCCGGCTCGACTGACCCGTTGACAGCTGGCAACGGGTCGCTGATGCGGTTGGCGCCCATCGTGCTGTTCTATTTCCCCGATAATCGCCAAATACAGGCCTTTGCTGCCGACAGTTCGCGCACAACCCATGCGGCGCCGGAGGCAATCGAGTGCTGCCAATTGCTGGCTGATCTGATTGCACGAGCGCTTGAGGGAGCCGACAAAACGCAACTGCGCCAATCGCTACTTGCAGAGTATTCCCAACCCAAGGTGGTTGCGATCGCGCGGGGTGAGTATCTCGGCAAAAAAGAAAACGAAATCAAGGGCAGCGGCTATAGCGTGCAATCATTGGAAGCCGCTTTGTGGTGCTTCCATCACACGCAAACGTACGCTGACGCGATACTAAAAGCAGCCAATCTCGGTGATGACGCGGATACAACGGCTGCTATCGTAGGTCAGTTGGCCGGTACTTACTACGGCGCTCGGGCGATTCCCGAGCACTGGCTGGAGCAGTTGCATGATGGCGAAGAAATCACCGCCACTGCGGATCGCTTGCTTGAGGCCTCCCGGCTACGTACATAACACTCGATACACTCTTTCCACTCGATACAGCGAGAACCTTATGTCAGTGCGTCTGCTTCTGGCCTCTGCGCCCTTTTTGTTTGCCCCTTTCGCCCATGCCGCCGTTGATTGCGCCAACGCCAGCGATCAGTCGACGATGAATCAATGCGCGGGGCAAGCCTTCAAAGCGGCAGACAAGGAACTGAATACGCTCTATCAGCAGATCACCGGACGCCTGAAGGACAACCCGGACGGAAAGAAGCTGCTGGTCAACGCGCAGCGGGCGTGGGTCAGCTTTCGGGATGCCGAGTGCAAGTTTTCGGCTTCTGGGGTGGCAGGCGGGAGTGTGTATCCATTGGTTTACAGTAGTTGTCTTACAGACGTAACCAAGGCCAGAGTAGAAACCCTCAAGCAGTATTTGAAATGTGAGGAAGGTGATATGAGCTGCCCGGTACCCGGTGCGTAATCACAGGCTCCACTTACGGAGCCTGTGCTGTGAACCGTTACGCCTCAGACGTGAGGATCGCCCGGTGCTTTGCTCGGCGCAGCGTATTGAGGTTTAAGGTGACCATCCTGATCGAGTAACCAGGCGTCCATGATCTGCCGCACTACTGGACCGGCAACACGACCACCCGCCTCGCCGTTCTCGATCATTACCGAGATGGCGATCTTCGGATGCTCGGCCGGTGCGAATCCTACAAACAGGGCGTTGTCACGGTGGCGCTCAAGGGTTTTCTCGCGGTTGTAACGCTCACCCTGCTTGATCGCCACCACCTGCGCCGTACCACTCTTGCCGGCGATGCGATATTGCGCCCCCGCAGCGGCCGCTCGGGCAATACCTCGAGCATCGTGCATGACCATCTGCATACCGTGGTTGACCTGCTCCCAATCGCGCGGGTCCTTGAGCAGGATATTGGGCATTGGATGCTTGTCGACCGGCGCTACACCGTCGACCGACTTGGCCAAGTGCGGCCGATTCCATATCCCCTTATTGGCGATCAGGGCAGTGGCCTGGGCCAATTGCAGCGGTGTGACCTGCATGTATCCTTGGCCGATGCCGAGAATAACGGTTTCACCGGGATACCAGGCCTGCCGCCGCGTCGCGCGCTTCCAAGCCTGCGACGGCATCAGACCGGGGGACTCTTCAAACATGTCCAGTGAGACTTTTTCACCAAGGCCGAACATCGCCATGTAGTCGTGCAGGCGATCGATGCCAAGCTTGTGCGCCAGGTCATAGAAATAGGTGTCGTTGGAGCGCATGATCGCCGCGTCCATGTCCACCCAACCATCACCGCTATGGTTCCAGTTGCGATACTTGTGGTCGAAGTCCGGTAATTGGTAATAGCCGGGATCGAATACGCGGGTCTGCGGGGTCACGACGCCGGCGTCCAGACCAGCGATAGCGACTTCCGGCTTGATCGTCGAGCCCGGGGCGTACAGACCACGCAACACGCGGTTGAACAATGGCCGATCGATGGAATCCCGCAGCGCTGAATATTCCTTCGAACTGATCCCGGTGACGAACAGATTCGGATCGAAACTCGGATTGCTGACCATCGCCAGCACTTCTCCGGTGGACGGGTCGAGAGCTACCACTGAACCACGACGGTCGCCCAAAGCGGCTTCGGCAGCTTCCTGCAGCTTTACATCGAGGCTCAGGACGATGTTTTTGCCTGGCACCGGATCGGTGTGCTTGAGTACCCGTAGCACACGGCCTTGAGCATTGGTCTCGACTTCTTCGTAACCGACATGGCCGTGCAACTGCGCTTCATAAAAACGCTCGATACCGGTTTTACCAATGGATTGCGTACCTCGGTATTGCACGGAGTCGAGGGTTTTAGCTTCCTTTTCATTGATCCGACCGACATAACCGATTGAATGAGCGAAATGTGCGCCGAGAGGATAGTGCCGGACAAACTGCGGTTCGACATCAATCCCCGGCAAGCGAAATTCGTTCACCGCCAGGACGGCGATCTGCTCTTCCGTCAGCTCATAAAACAGTGTGACCGGTGTGAATGGATGCCGGGATTGCTTCATCGCCTTGTCGAATACCGTGCGGTCTTCAGCAGGCAAGTGCAGCAAGTTGATGACTTCGTCCAGCTCCTGATTGACGTCGGTTGCACGCTCACGAGTGATGGTCAGGTTGTAGCTGGGACGGTTGTCGGCGAGCAATACGCCGTTGCGGTCGTAGATCAATCCCCGCGTCGGCGGTATCGGCAGGACATGGACACGGTTGTTTTCGGAGATGGTCGAGTGGTAATCGAATTCCACGACCTGGAGAATGTACAGGCGCACCACCAAAGCGCAGCTGATGGCGAACACGAACAGAGCACAGGCAATCAAGCGTTTGTTGACCAGCCTCGTCTCTTTTTCATGGTCCTTGATCGGGATTGGTTCAGGCATTTCTACAGCAACTCTTTGACGTAAATGAGTGCCGATCCATGGGCAGGGCATCAGTCCGTTAAAAAACGAGCTGCACCATACCAAAACTCGCCATCCACTTCAGGATGAATTTCCCCGGTGGCAGGCTAAAAACTTTCTCGCAGGCAAAACAAAACCCCAACTGCTTTCGCAATTGGGGTTTCGGAATTTAATCTTGACGATGACCTACTCTCACATGGGGAAACCCCACACTACCATCGG
>NZ_JBXAWD010000006.1:0-299536 GCF_057291535.1 Pseudomonas sp. 1L-E-NC-VB-C3
GGGAACCGAGCGGGGGATGGCCGAATCATTTGCCGATCTGAACGATTTCGAGTGAATCCATAATCGACTCGGTCGTTCAGGTCGGCGGACAGCGCCAGACAACGCGGTCGGTCCCCTCTCCCTCCGGGAGAGGGAACCGAGCGGGGGATGGCCGAATCATTTGCCGATCTGAACGATTTCGAGTGAATCCATAATCGACTCGGTCGTTCAGGTCGGCGGACAGCGCAAGACAACGCGGTCGGTCCCCTCTCCCTCCGGGAGAGGGCTAGGGTGAGGGGCCCTTGATTTGCAGCGAAAATTTCAGCCCAGCAACTCACTCATGGCAATGATCTGCTCCGCCACCTGAATCAGCTTCTGCTGGCGGCTCATCGCCTGGCGGCGCATCAGCGTATAGGCCTCTTCCTCGTTGCAGTCCTTCATCTTCATCAGCAAACCCTTGGCCAGTTCAATGCGCTTGCGCTCGGCCAGTTGCTGATCGCGCGCCTGCAATTGCGCGCGCAAGGCCTGGTCACTCTCGAAGCGCGCCATCGCCACGTCGAGAATCGGCTGCAACCGTTGTGCGTGAATGCCTTCGACGATGTAGGCACTGACCCCGGACTTGATCGCCTGACGCATCACCCCCGGGTCATGTTCGTCGGTAAACATCACGATCGGCCGGGGCTGGTCGCGGCTGACCAGTACCACTTGCTCCATCACATCGCGGCTCGGTGACTCGGTATCGATCAGGATCACGTCCGGGCGCACCGTTTCGACGCGCGCCGGCAGGTCGATGGTCAGGCCGGACTCGTCGATTACCTCGAAGCCGGCCTCGGTCAGCGCCGCTTTCAGGCGTCCGACTTTTTTCGCGGTGTCGTTGATCAGCAGAATGCGCAACATGTTCGCGGTCTCCTGTCAGCGCTGGGCGAGAAGGGGGGCGGTGTCGCTCAGGGCATGCAGCTTGAAACTGCGCGCATAGCCCGCCGGGTCGCTGCCGTCCCAGACCTTGCCGTCGAGCAACTGGCTGCTGCGCAGGTCTGCGTACGAAGTCGCAACGCCGACCGCGCTGGCGGCCTCGCGATACAGATCCAGACGCTGAACCTGACGGGCGACGGCCAGATAATCCGGATCCTCGCGCAACAGACCCCAGCGACGAAACTGGGTCATGAACCACATGCCGTCGGACAGGTAGGGCAGATTGACCTCGCCATCGCCATGAAAACGCAGCGCATGCGGATCCTGCCAGCGATTACCGAGGCCATCGGCGTAGTCGCCCATAAAACGCGGCTCGATGCACGCGGCGGGGGTGTCGAGGTATTCGGTGGCGCTGAGTAATTGCGCGGTACTGCGGCGGTTTTCCGGGCCTTCTTCGATGAATCGGCTGGCCTCAAGAATGGCCATGACCAGCGCCCGCGCGGTGTTGGGGTATTGCTCGACAAATTCGCGGGTGCAGCCGAGGACTTTTTCCGGGTGATCGGGCCAGATGCTCTGGCTGGTCGCCAGGGTGAAACCGAGATTCTGCTGCACGGCGCTGGCCGCCCACGGTTCGCCGACGCAAAAGCCGTCGATGCGCCCGGCTTGCAGGTGCGCGACCATTTGCGGCGGCGGCACTACCACGCTGTCGACGTCCTGCAACGGATGAATGCCCTGGCTCGCCAGCCAGTAATAAAGCCACATCGCATGGGTGCCGGTGGGGAAGGTCTGGGCGAAGGTCAGTTTTGCGCGGCTTTGGTGCACGTGCCGATCGAGCGCTTCAGGACTGTTCACGCCAGCCTGTTGCAAACCATGGGACAGGTTCAGGCTCTGGCCATTCTGGTTCAGGCCCATCAGCACTGCCATGTCGGTCGGGGCGACGCCGCCGATGCCCAGGTGCACCGCATAAATCAGCCCGTACAGACTGTGCGCGGCATCCAGTTCGCCGCTGACCAGTTTGTCGCGCAGGTTGGCCCATGAGGCCTGACGTTTGAGGTTCAGCGTCAGGCCGTAGGGTTGGGCGAAGCCCTGGGTGGCGGCGACCACCACCGAGGCGCAGTCGCTCAGCGCCATGAATCCGAGATTGATCGCGCTCTTTTCCGGCGCATCGCTGCCATTGACCCAGGCCAGAGGCCCCAAGGACGTTTCGTTCATACCCTACCTCAAAAAAAACGTCGTCCCGGATTCTGCGCAGGCAAAACCCGGGGACGACGCCATTGTCCTGGCCTGCGCGCCGTCATTGGTCGGCAGACTGATGAGCGGGGTGGTGCAAGGCATATGCCAGTCGCCTGATTCGCGCAGGCGCCTCGCGCCGGGGGACGATGCCCGGCTATAATCGCCGCCTCTTTTCGCCGCCCGAGTCATTGCCGCCCATGTACACCCTGGCCCGTCAGCTGTTGTTCAAACTTTCCCCGGAAACCTCCCACGATCTGTCGCTGGATCTGATCGGCGCGGGTGGACGTTTGGGCCTCAACGGCTTGCTGTGCAAGGCACCGGCGAAAATGCCGGTGACCGTCATGGGGCTCGAATTCCCGAACCCGGTAGGGCTGGCGGCAGGTCTGGACAAGAACGGCGCGGCCATCGATGGCTTTGCGCAACTGGGTTTCGGTTTTGTCGAAATCGGCACCGTGACCCCGCGTCCGCAGCCGGGTAACCCGAAACCACGAATCTTCCGCCTGCCGGAAGCCGAGGCGATCATCAACCGCATGGGTTTCAACAACCTTGGCGTGGATAACCTGCTGGCGCGGGTCGCTGCGGCGAAATACCAAGGCGTGCTGGGCATCAACATCGGCAAGAACTTCGATACCCCGGTCGAGCGCGCGGTGGATGATTACCTGATCTGCCTGGACAAGGTCTACGCCCACGCCAGTTACATCACGGTCAACGTCAGCTCGCCGAATACCCCGGGCCTGCGCAGCCTGCAGTTCGGCGACTCGCTCAAACAATTGCTCGCGGACCTGGCCACGCGCCGCGCCGAACTGGCCCTGCGTCACGGCAAGCATGTGCCGCTGGCGATCAAGATCGCGCCGGACATGACCGACGAAGAAACTGCGCAGGTCGCCCAGGCGTTGATCGAAACCGGCATGGATGCGGTGATCGCCACCAATACGACTTTGAGCCGTGTCGGCGTCGAAGGCATGGAGCATGGCGACGAGGCGGGCGGTCTGTCGGGTGCGCCGGTGCGTGAAAAGAGCACCCATACCGTGAAAGTGCTGGCGGGCGAATTGGCCGGGCGTTTGCCGATCATTGCTGCGGGCGGGATTACCGAGGGCAAGCACGCGGCGGAGAAGATC
Organism: Pseudomonas sp. 1L-E-NC-VB-C3; assembly: GCF_057291535.1. Classification (NCBI taxonomy): domain Bacteria; kingdom Pseudomonadati; phylum Pseudomonadota; class Gammaproteobacteria; order Pseudomonadales; family Pseudomonadaceae; genus Pseudomonas; species Pseudomonas sp. 1L-E-NC-VB-C3. Next base: position 3,243 of record NZ_JBXAWD010000006.1, read on the forward strand.
ACGGCCGGTGCAAGCCTGGTGCAGATCTATTCGGGCTTCATCTACAAAGGCCCGGCGCTGATTCGTGAATCGGTAGACGCCATCGCCGCGTTGCGCTGAGGATTGCCGAGGCCTTGGGGAGCCTTTGTGGCGAGGGGATTTATCCCCGCTGGGCTGCTCAGCAGCCCCAAACCTTCCACAGTGATATGCCAGGTAGATTGAAGTTCGGACTTCGCGACTGCTGCGCAGCCGAGCGGGGATAAATCCCCTCGCCACGTGGATCCCGGTTAACCCTTTTTGCAGGCATAAAAAAGGGCTCCTCGAAGGAGCCCCTGGGCCGTAGCCCGCCGTCCGGGAGGGACGTGCGTGGTTAATTCAGTGCAGATTCAGATTGTCGTGTCGGAATAAATGCCCTGTGTCAGCCGACGGCGTGAAGTTCGTTGAGTCTGTGGATTCCCGCAGTGCCGGTCATACCGTCCCAGTTGTCGCCGCGTCCTTCTCGCCAGCCGTTGATCCAGGCTTGACGTACCGACGGTAGAGTAAATGGGCAAAGCTCACGGGATTTGCCACCAACGCCATATTGATATCCGCGCAAAAATGCTCTTTCCAACGGATCACGCTTAAGTCTTCTCATAGGGTGTTTCCCTCACTTGTTGACTGTAGTGTCGCGTTGACCTCAATTGAGGTCTGGCAGAAAAAACCTGCCATCGTGCGGCTCGCTGCCGGCGTGGCGAGCCAAGGTGTTGACGCCGTTGCGACGTCAACCTGTGCTCAGTTCTAACCAATGAGTCACACCGAGGGAATGATCGTTTTGTCATAAGCACGTAACGTAAAGGATGCTATGGCGATAAGTAACCGCGTATTTATTCAACGTTCATTGCGCAAACCCCGGTATGATCGGCGCCCCGCTGACTCAGGGGGTTAATCCTTTAGTGAGAATGACCCACGTTTGCGCTTGGGTAATATTCGACGAAGGGTCGCTTTCAGTCTTTTTGTTTCACCAACTTTTTTATCTGTCCCGGCATCTAAGCTCTTTTAACCCGAGCAGCGGGGATGGAACGGCACACCTTCGTGCCACGCGGGCGCTCTTTCAGAAAAGCGCCTGATTGAAAACCGGGTCGGCAATGCGTTGCCGGCCCACTAGCCAAAGGCTCTGGAATTACCATGTCCGATCGTTTCGAACTCTTCCTCACTTGCCCCAAAGGCCTTGAAGGCCTGCTCATCGAGGAAGCCGTCGGGCTTGGCCTTGAAGAAGCGCGCGAGCACACCTCCGCCGTGCGTGGCATGGCGACCATGGAAACCGCTTATCGCCTGTGCCTCTGGTCGCGTCTGGCCAACCGTGTGTTGCTGGTGCTCAAGCGTTTCCCGATGAAGGACGCCGAAGACCTCTACCACGGCGTGCTCGACATCGACTGGCAGGATCACATGCTCAGCGACGGCACCCTGGCCGTCGAATTCAGCGGCCACGGCTCGGGCATCGACAACACCCACTTCGGCGCGCTGAAAGTCAAAGATGCCATCGTCGACAAACTGCGCACGCCACAGGGTGATCGTCCATCCATCGACAAGCTCAACCCGGACCTGCGCATTCACCTGCGTCTGGATCGCGGCGAAGCGATTCTCTCCCTCGACCTCTCCGGCCACAGCCTGCACCAGCGCGGCTATCGCTTGCAGCAGGGCGCGGCGCCGCTGAAGGAAAACCTCGCGGCGGCAATCCTCATCCGTTCCGGCTGGCCGCGAATTGCCGCCGAAGGTGGCGCACTGGCTGACCCGATGTGCGGTGTCGGTACGTTTCTCGTCGAAGCGGGGATGATTGCCGCCGACATGGCGCCGAACCTGCGTCGCGAGCAGTGGGGCTTTACCGCGTGGCTCGGTCATGTGCCGGCACTGTGGAAAAAACTCCACGAAGAAGCCGTCGAGCGTGCTGCCGCCGGTCTGGCCAAACCGCCGCTGTGGATTCGCGGTTACGAAGCCGATCCACGACTGATTCAGCCAGGCCGCAATAACGTTGAGCGCGCCGGCCTCAGCGAGTGGATCAAGATCTACCAGGGCGAAGTGGCGACCTTCGAGCCGCGCCCGGATCAGAACCAGAAAGGTCTGGTCATCTGCAACCCGCCGTACGGCGAGCGTCTCGGTGACGAAGCCAGCCTGCTGTATCTCTACCAGAACCTCGGCGAGCGTCTGCGTCAGGCCTGCCTGAACTGGGAAGCGGCGGTGTTCACCGGCGCCCCGGATCTGGGCAAGCGCATGGGCATTCGCAGCCATAAACAGTATTCGTTCTGGAACGGCGCGCTGCCGTGCAAGCTGCTGCTGATCAAGGTCCTGCCCGATCAGTTCGTCACTGGCGAACGCCGCACTCCGGAACAGCGTCAGGCCGAGCGCGAGCAAGCGGCTTACGACCAGACCCCCGACGAGCCGCAAGAGCGCAAGTTCAACAAGAACGGCAACCCGATCAAGCCGACGCCAGCCCCGGCGCCAGTGATCGAACAACCGCGCCTGAGCGAAGGCGGGCAGATGTTTGCCAACCGCTTGCAGAAAAATCTCAAGGCGATGGGCAAGTGGGTCAAGCGCGAAGGCATCGATTGCTACCGCGTCTATGATGCCGACATGCCTGAATACGCAATGGCCATCGACCTGTACCACGACTGGGTGCACGTTCAGGAATACGCCGCGCCGAAATCCATCGACCCGGAAAAAGCCTCGGCGCGCATGTTCGATGCGCTGGCGGCCATACCGCAGGCGTTGAACGTCGACAAGAACCGCGTGGTGGTCAAGCGCCGCGAGCGGCAGAGCGGCACCAAGCAGTACGAGCGTCAGGCTGCGCAGGGCAAGTTCGTCGAGGTCAATGAAGGTGGCGTGAAGCTGCTGGTCAACCTCACCGATTACCTCGACACCGGCCTGTTCCTCGATCACCGGCCGATGCGCATGCGTATCCAGAAAGAGGCGGCCGGCAAACGCTTCCTCAATCTGTTTTGCTACACCGCGACCGCCAGCGTGCACGCGGCCAAGGGCGGCGCGCGCAGCACCACCAGCGTCGACCTGTCGAAAACCTATCTGGACTGGGCGCGACGCAACCTGTCGCTGAACGGCTTCTCGGACAAGAACCGTCTGGAGCAGGGTGATGTGATGTCGTGGCTGGAAAGCAGCCGTGACGAATACGACCTGATCTTCATCGACCCGCCGACGTTCTCCAACTCCAAGCGCATGGAAGGCATCTTCGACGTACAGCGCGATCAGGTGCAGTTGATCGACTTGGCGATGGCGCGGCTGGCACCGGGTGGCGTGCTGTATTTCTCCAACAACTTCCGCAAGTTCCAGTTGGAGGAAAACCTCGCCGAGCGTTATGCGGTCGAGGAAATCAGTGCGCAGACCATTGATCCGGATTTCGCCCGCAATACCAAGATCCACCGCGCCTGGAAAATCACGGCTCGTTGACGCTTTCACTGGTTGGATCCACAGAGCCTTGATTTTTAACGGCTCGGTGGATCCAGCGGTGCTGGCTAAATTAGTGGCTAATAGCTATAACTCACACACCGCCAATGGGGTTTTCCCGTGAATCTGGCGGAGTGAGTCGTGCTTATGCCGTTGCACCCCGTGCGCCCGAAAATCCTCGGTTTCATCAGTGAAGACGTCTCAGCCTGGCTGGTCGCTTTGCTGGTGTTGCTTGCCGGCGGGATTCTCACCGGGCTGCTCGCGTGGGGCACCTTCAACCAGTTTCAGCAACAATCGCGTCAGCGCTTTCAACTGCTGGCCAACGAACGCTACAGCCGTATCGCCGAACGTTTTCAGGACCAGGAGCAACGTCTCGATGGTCTGCGGCGGTTCTTCGCCAACTCCGAATCGGTGTCCCGCGCCGAATTCGACGGCTACTCCCGCCCTTTATTGCTGCGCACCCAAGCCTATACCTATGCCCCGAGAGTCAGTGGTGCCGAACGCGCCGCGTTCGAACAGCAGGTGCGTGACGAAGGCCTGAGCAACTTCACCATTCGCGAGCTCGACGCCAATGGCGAGCTGCAACTGGCGGCAGCGCGCGACGCATATGTGCCGGTGCTGTACACCCAGACCCAAAGCCGATTGGCGCCACCACTGGGTTATGACTTGCTCGCCCAACCCTTGCGCCGCGAAACCCTGCAACGCGCCGACCAGCTCGGCAGCATGGCGGTGTCGCAACCGATGCATCTTGTCGGGATTGAGCCGTCCTACGCGCGTGGGGTGTTGCTACTGGCGCCGGTCAGTCGCGCCGGAGAATCGCAGCCGTTCGGCTATGTGATGGCGGTGATCAGCATGCGCCAGTTGCTCGCCGACGGTTTGCCCGATGCCCTGCACGATTACCTGTCGGTGCGCATTCTCGACCTGTCGACCCAGGATCAGCACGAGGCGCTGTTCGAATCGAGCAACGAGGCGGTGCCCGGCGATCTGGCAGCGACGCGCTTGCTGCGCATGGCCGACCACGACTATCAGGTCGATATCCTTCCGAGCGAGGCGTTCATGCAGGCCAACCATTCGTCGGTGGGCAGCGTGATCATTCTTGGCGGCTTGCTCAGCGCATTGCTCAGCGCCTTGCTTTACGTGCTGGTCAGCCAGCGCCAGCGCGCGGTGCGGCTGGTCGAGGTGCGCACCCAGGAATTGCACGAGCGCGAGCAGGAACTGCGCGGCACCCACGGTCAGTTGCGCGGCGTGCTGAATGCCGCCACTCAGGTCGCGATCATTGCCACCGACCTGCGCGGCGTGATCAACACTTTCAACCCCGGTGCCGAGCAAATGCTCGGCTACAGCAGCGCCGAAGTGGTCGGGCGCATGACCCTGGAGAACCTGCATTTACCCAGGGAACTGGCGGCGCGTTCGGCCGAGTTGAGTGCGCGCTACGGCAAAAGCATCCCGACTTGCCACGCGATGCTGGTCGAGGGCGGCGAAGTCGGCGGTCATGAAGCACGCGAATGGACCATGGTGCGCAGCGATGGCAGTCATCTGCCGGTGAACATGCTCGCCACGCCGGTGCTTGACGAGCAAGGCCTGTGGGTCGGTCATCTGGCGATCTGCATCGACATCACCGAGCGCAAACGCGTGCACGAAGTGCTGGCAGCACGCGACACGTTGCTGAAGAAGCTCAGCGCCCATGTTCCGGGCGGCATTTACCAATTCAAAATGGAATTCGACGGACGCTTCAGCGTGATCTACGCCAGCGATGGCATCCGCGAAATCTACGAGTTGGAGCCGGATGTGCTGCTGCTCGACTCCGAGGCGATTTTCAGTCGCATTCACCCGCAGGACGCGATTCGCGTGCGCTCATCCATCCGCGAATCGGCGGAAAATCTCAGCCCGTGGCGCGAGGAATACCGCGTGCAACTGCCTGAACGCGGCCTGCGCTGGGTGCGCGGCGAGGCGACACCGGAAGAGCTGCCGGGCGGCGGGGTGCTGTGGCACGGCTACATCTCGGATATCTCCGATCTCAAGCGCGTGGAAGAAGAATTGCGCGCGTTGTCGATCACCGATTCGCTGACCGGCATACACAACCGCCGCTATTTCCAGGAACGCCTGACCACCGAAATGGCCCGGGTCGAGCGTGGCGGCGGTGAGTTGTCGGTGATCATGCTCGACATCGACCACTTCAAACGCATCAACGATCAGTTCGGCCACGCTGTCGGCGACCGCGTGCTGCAAGCAGTTTGCGAACGGATCGGCCATCGCTTGCGCCGCACCGACGTATTCTGCCGTTTGGGCGGCGAAGAATTCATGGTGCTGTGCCCGGACATCGACGGTGAACACGCCTACATGCTGGCGATGGAGTTGTGGGAAGGTTTGCGTAGCGCGCCGGTGGATGTGGTCGGCTTGGTCACCGCGAGTTTCGGCATCGCCAGCTGGCGCCCGGGGGAGGGCGCGGATGCGCTGTTGCTGCGCGCTGACTCAGGGGTTTATGCAGCGAAGCAGAATGGCCGGGATCGGGTTGAGCGGGAGATGAGCTGATTCGAACCTGACACCTGACCCTGTGGGGCAGAGGGGACCTGGCGCTGATTTTCTGTGGGAGCGAGCCTGCTCGCGAAAGCGGTGCGACAGTCACTGAACATGCTGACTGAACCGACGCCTTCGCGAGCAGGCTCGCTCCCACAAATGAATCTGCCGCGCTTACAGCACCGAAGCGGTCTGCGGCAGTTTCGGCTGTTTGTACAGATCCAGCAGCACCTGATCGAGCACCGACGAGGCGCCGAACGGGGCCTTGTCGTTGAGGATCGCTACCACCGCCCAGGTATTGCCATTCACATCACGGCTGAAACCGGCGATCGCGCGCACGGTGTTCAGGGTGCCGGTCTTGACGTGGGCTTCGCCGCGCATCGCCGTGGTTTTCAGACGTTTGCGCATGGTGCCGTCGGTGCCGGCAATCGGCAGCGAGCTGATGTATTCGGCGGCGTACGGGCTGTGCCAGGCGGCCTGCAGCATGTTGGCCATTTCCCGCGCACTGACCCGCTCGGCCCGCGACAGACCAGAACCATTCTCCATCACCAGATGCGGCGCGGTGATGCCTTTCTTCGCCAGCCACTGACGCACCACGCGCTGCGCAGCCCGGGCGTCGTCACCGTCGGCATCGTTGCGGAAACGCTGGCCAAGGCTGAGGAACAGCTGCTGGGCCATGGTGTTGTTACTGTATTTGTTGATGTCGCGGATGATCTCGGCCAGATCCGGCGAGTACGCGCGGGCAAGCAGTTTGGCGCTGCTCGGCGTCGGCGCCAGACGATCCTTGCCCTGAATGCTGCCACCCAGTTCCTTCCAGATCGCCCGCACGGCGCCGGCGGTGTAGGTCGCGTGGTCGAGCAGCGACAGGTAAGTCTGCGAGCTGCAGCCTTCGCCCAACTGGCCGCCAACGGTCACGGTCACGCTGCCATCGGCCTGCGGCACCGGGTTGTAGCGCACGCCGCCGGTGCATTGCTTGGACGGCAGGGCTTTGACGGTGTTTTCGATGCGGATGTTCGCGATCGGCGGCTCCACGGAAATCAACACGCGGCCACCGTCATTACGTGCGACGAAGCGCAGGGCCTTGAGGTTGACCAGCAGCGAGTCGGGCTTGACCAGGAACGGCTTGTTGTCGTCGTTGCCGTCATCGTTGAATTCCGGCAATTGCGGCTGCACGAAGAAGTTGCGGTCGAGGATCAGGTCGCCGGTAATCTGGGTCACGCCATTGGCGCGCAGGTCACGCATCAGCAGCCAGAGTTTTTCCATGTTCAGCTTCGGGTCACCGCCGCCCTTGAGGTAAAGGTTGCCGTTGAGAATGCCGCCGCTCAGGGTGCCATCGGTGTAGAACTCGGTCTTCCACTGATGGTTGGGGCCGAGCATTTCCAGCGCCGCATAAGTGGTGACCAGTTTCATCGTCGAGGCCGGATTGACCGAGACGTCGGCGTTGAACACCGTCGGCGTGCCCGGACCGTCGAGCGGCACCATCACCAGCGACAGCGCAGTGGGCTGCAACTTGCTGGCCTTAAGGGCTTTTTCGACGTTCGGGGTGAGGGAAGTGTTGATGGTGGCAGCGGAGACAGGCAGGGCCAGAGGCAGAAGAAGGCCGGCGAGAAACAGTGGACGCAACGATTTGATCATATGCAATAAAACCCTGCAAAAGAGGGGAAAAAAGACGAGGACATGGATGAAAAGGCCCTCAGTGGTCATGAAAGTGTCGGCATTATGCCCCAAGCTGTAACAGCTTGTGCCGTGTCGGGGCCGGCCAAGTGGTTATTTTTTTACAGGCGGTCGGCCGCAGCGACCAGAGAGTCGGGCAATCGCTGGCTTAAACTGGTAAAGTGCCGGCCGTTATTACTTAAGAGGATTGTTCCAATGGCGACTAACCGTTCCCAGCGTCTGCGCAAAAAACTGTGCGTAGATGAATTTCAAGAGCTGGGTTTCGAACTGAACCTGGACTTCAAAGAAGACTTGTCCGAAGAAGCCATTGACGCTTTCCTCGAAGCATTCATCAAAGAAGCCATGGAAGCCAACGGTCTGGGTTATGTTGGCGGCGACGACTTCGGTCTGGTGTGCCTGCAGAAGCGTGGCTCGGTCAACGAAGAGCAGCGCGCTGCCGTTGAAGCCTGGCTGAAAAACCGCTCCGAGCTGACCAAGTACGAAGTCAGCCCGCTGCTGGATGTGTGGTATCCGGAAAAGCCGATCAACGCGGCTAAGTGATACTGAAAAAAACGGCGACCTGAGGGTCGCCGTTTTTTTTCGTCTGGTGTTTAGGTGATACGGCTTGGATTTGATGGTGGACTCGCCCCTCACCCCAGCCCTCTCCCGAGGGAGAGGGAGCCGATCTGTGGGCTTTTCGGGATGTGAGTTCGACTTGATATCCCTCGTCGGCGTATATCTTCCGAGCACCTTGGTCAGTCCCCTCTCCCTTTGGGAGAGGGTTAGGGTGAGGGGCTTTTGATCTTAAGCTCTGCGCCAATTCAAAATCACCAGCGTCAAAACCCCCGCCACAATCCCCCAAAACGCCGAACCAATGGAATACAGCGTCAGCCCGGACGCCGTGACCATGAAGGTGATCAACGCCGCTTCCCGTTCTTTCACCTCGCTCATGGCAATGCTCAAGCCATTGATGATCGAGCCGAACAGCGCCAGCGCAGCAATCGACAGCACCAGTTCTTTCGGCAACGCGGCAAACAACGCCGCCAATGTGGCACCGAACACCCCGGCAATCCCGTAGAACACCCCGCACCACACCGCTGCGGTGTAACGCTTGTTGCGATCTTCATGGGCATGCGGACCGGTGCAGATCGCCGCGCTGATCGCCGCGAGGTTAATACCGTGTGAGCCGAACGGCGCCAGCAACAGGGAGGCAATGCCGGTGGTGGTGATCAGTGGCGAGGCCGGGACGTTATAGCCATCGGCGCGCAGCACAGCGATGCCGGGCATGTTCTGCGAGGTCATCGCCACCACGAACAGCGGAATGCCGATGCTGATGGTTGCGGCCAGGGAGAAGTGCGGCGTGGTCCACACCGGGGTGGCCACTTCCAGATGAAAACCGTTGAAATCCAGCAGCCCCATGAAGCCCGACAGCGCGGTGCCGATCAGCAGCGCCGCGAGCACCGCATAGCGCGGCGACAGGCGCTTGACCAGCAGATAAGTGAAGAACATCCCCAACACCAGACCGGTACGGTGTTGCGCGGCGACGAAGATTTCGCTGCCGATCTTGAACAGAATCCCTGCCAGCAGAGCTGCCGCCAAAGAGGCCGGGATCTTTTTCACCAGCCGTTCGAAGCTGCCGGTCAGGCCGCAGATCGTCACCAGTACCGCGCACGTGATGTAGGCGCCGATCGCCTCGCCGTAACTGACTCCGCCCAGGCTGGTGATCAGCAACGCCGCGCCGGGTGTCGACCAGGCGATGGTGATCGGTGTGCGATAGCGCAGCGACAGGCCAATCGAACACACCGCCATGCCGATCGAAATCGCCCAGATCCACGAGGAAATCTGCCCGCTGCTCAGGCCGGCCGCTTGCCCGGCCTGGAACATCAGCACCAGCGAACTGGTGTAACCGGTCATCATCGCGATGAAACCGGCGACGATGGCGGAAGGCGAAGTGTCGGCAAGAGGGCGCAGGCGGGCGTGGGTAGCGTCGGTCATGACGGCGGTGTTCCTTATACCAATGGAGATGTCCGCCACAACACAGAACCTCTGTGGGAGCGAGCCTGCTCGCGAAAGCGCTATGTCAGTCAACATTCATAGTGAATGTGAAATGGCTTTCGCGAGCAGGCTCGCTCCCACGGGGGATTGCGGTCATGCAGCGGATTCTGCGATCAAGCCTAAACTCAAACCTGACAAACCGTTGCAATACAGCCGCAGGCGCAAATAGCCGTACAGTCGTGTTGCCACCATTCATTGTGTACAATCGCGCTGTTTTTTACGCGATACTTGCCAGCGACCTACTGTGCCGTATTACAGTCACGGTCTATTCGCCGCAGTTTTCCCGACTCGAGTGCCCATGAACGAACAGTTGCAACCCCTCAAGAAACAACCGCGAGCAGGCAAAGCCGGTCGCAGCGGAACCCAGGACGATATTGTCTACGCGCATATCTTCGAGGCCATCCTCGAACAGCGTCTGGCGCCCGGTACCAAGTTGAGCGAAGAGGCGCTGGGGGAAATCTTCGGGGTCAGCCGCACCATCATTCGCCGCGCGCTGTCGCGTCTGGCCCATGAAGGCGTGGTGCTGTTGCGGCCGAATCGTGGCGCCGTGGTCGCCAGCCCGAGTGTTGAAGAAGCGCGTCAAGTGTTCCTCGCCCGCCGTCTGGTCGAGCGTGCGATCACTGAATTGGCCGTGCAGCACGCCACGGCCGAGCAGATCGCCGAATTGCGGCAGATGGTCAACGATGAGCGGGACAGTTTCTCGCGCGGCGATCGCGGTGCCGGTATTCGTCTGTCAGGCGAATTCCACCTGAAACTGGCGGAAGCGGCGATGAACGCACCGTTGATCAGCTTCCAGCGCAGCCTGGTTTCGCAGACCTCGCTGATCATCGCCCAGTATGAAAGCGGCAACCGCTCGCACTGCTCGTACGATGAACACACGCAGTTGATCGACGCCATTGAAAAGCGCGACGGTGAACTGGCGGTGAACCTGATGATGCATCACATGGATCACATCGACAGCAAGCTCAACCTCGACGAGGAAGGCGCGTCGGATGATCTGCATGCGGTGTTCTCGCACTTGTTGCAGACCAAGAAGCCGGGGCGTCCAGCGGCCAAGCTCTAAGCTGAAACCGAGTCGCGGCTTTCGCGAGCAGGCTCGCTCCCACAGGGGAATGCATTTCAAAGGTGGGAGCGAGCCTGCTCGCGAAGACAACCTGACCGGTAACAAAAATCCTCCGTGGTAAACACCACCGGGGATGATCGTTCCCACGCTCTGCGTGGGAACGCCTCTAGGGACGCTCCGCGTCCAGTGACGCGGAGCGTCACGGGCTGCATTCCCACGCAGAGCGTGGGAACGATCAGTGCGAAGAGGTTAGCGCTGATGCACCAGCGCCCCCGCCGCATACGTCTGCGCCACCGTGCGGTCATCCCCCAGCGTCATCAGTACAAACAACGTCTCGGCAATGTTATTGGACTGCTTCAAGCGATAGCTCAGCAGCGGCGTGGCGTTGTAATCCAGCACCAGGAAGTCGGCATCGGAGCCCGGTTGCAGGTTACCGATCTTGTCTTCCAGGCGCAGCGCCCGCGCACCACCGAGGGTCGCCAGATACAACGATTTGAACGGACTCAGGCGCGCGCCTTGCAGTTGCATCACTTTGTACGCTTCGTTCAGCGTCTGCAGCAGCGAGAAACTGGTACCGCCGCCGACGTCGGTGCCGAGGCCGACATTGAGCTTGTGCTTTTCCGCCATCGGCAGGTTGAACAGGCCGCTGCCGAGGAACAGGTTCGAGGTCGGGCAGAACGAGATCGCCGAGCCGGTTTCCGCCAGTCGCGCGCATTCTTCGTCACACAGGTGCACGCCGTGGGCGAATACCGAGCGTTCGCCAAGCAACTGGTAGTGATCGTAGACGTCGAGGTAACCCTTGCGCTCCGGGAACAGCTCTTTGACCCACTCGATTTCCTTGAGGTTTTCGCTGATGTGGGTCTGCATATACAGATCCGGGTATTCCGTCAGCAATTGCCCGGCCAGGGTCAGTTGTTCCGGGGTGCTGGTGGGGGCGAAGCGCGGCGTCACCGCATAGTGCAAGCGACCCTTGCCGTGCCAGCGCTCGATCAGCGCCTTGCTGTCGACGTAGCTGGATTCGGCGGTATCGACCAGATAGTTCGGGGCATTGCGGTCCATCATCACCTTGCCGGCGATCATGCGCAGATCAAGCTTCTCGGCGGCCTCGAAAAACGAATTCACCGATTGCGGATGCACGCTGCCGAACACCAGCGCCGTGGTGGTGCCGTTGCGCAGCAGTTCCTTGATGAAAATATCGGCCACTTCGTCGGCGTGAGCCTTGTCGCCAAACTGGCTTTCGCAGGGAAAGGTGTAGGTGTTCAGCCAGTCGAGCAGTTGCTCGCCGTAGGAGCCGACCATGCCGGTTTGCGGCAGGTGAATGTGCGTGTCGATAAAGCCGGGGGTGATCAGCGCATCCTGATAATGGTTGATCTCGATATCTGCCGGCAGGGTTGGCAGCAGTTCGCTGGCGTGGCCGAGGGCACTGATCTTGCCGTCGTCGACCACCAGCAGGCCGTCCTCGAAATATTCATAAGAGGCTTCGATGCCGACTTCGGCAGGGTCGGCAATGCTGTGCAGGATGGCGGCGCGGTAGGCTTTGCGAGTCAGAGGCATGAGGTTTCTCTAATCAGTTTGAGGCTTTGAGTTTGGCGGACTGGCTGCGGCGCGAGGCGGGCAGCAGTCGGGCAATCGGTTCGGCGCGGGCGCTGTGCTGGCCGAAATTGGCGTTGTAAGTGGCGATGATTTCGCCGGCGATGGAGATGGCGATTTCCACAGGCAATTTGCCTTTGACTTCGCCGATGCCCATCGGGCAGCGCATGCGCTGCACCACGCTCGGGTCGAAACCACGATCACGCAGACGGTGTTCGAATTTGGCGCGTTTGGTTTTCGAGCCGATCAGGCCGAACCAAGTGAAATCGTTACGCTTGAGAATCGCCGCGGTCAGCTCCAGATCGAGCTGATGGTTGTGGGTCATGACGATGCAGTAGCTGCCGGCGGGCAGATCATCGACTTCGTCCACCGGCTCTTCGCTGACGATTTTACGCACGCCGTGGGGGATGTGTTCAGGGAACTCGGCCGCGCGCGAATCGATCCAGCGCACCCGGCAGGGCAGGCTGGCCAGCAGCGGCACGAGGGCGCGACCAACATGGCCGGCACCGAACACGGCAATCTGCGCCTGGACCTGGCCCATCGGTTCGAACAGCAACACCGTGGCGCCGCCGCAGCACTGGCCGAGACTGGCACCGAGGCTGAAGCGCTCCAGATGGGTGTCCTGCTTGCCGCTGGCGAGCATTTCGCGGGCGATCTGCATGGCTTTGAATTCCAGATGCCCGCCACCAATGGTGTCGAACATGCGGTCGGCACTGACGACCATTTTCGAGCCGGCGTTGCGTGGCGTCGAACCGAGTTCTTCGATGATCGTCACCAGCACACAGGGCTCGCCCTGATTCTGCAGGTCGGCGAGGGCGTCGATCCAGTTGTACATGTTCACCTCGACATCTTCGTTGTCTGTGCCGGCCTCTTCGCGAGCAGGCTCGCTCCCACATTGGCAATGCATTCCAAATGTGGGAGCGAGCCTGCTCGCGAATGGCCGCGCCTCGGTCCTAGAGCGGAGCCAGCTCGGTTTCAGCTTCGACAGCCTTCACCGCTTTGAGCTGACGCATCTGCTCGCAGCCCCACAACACCCGCTCCGGCGTGGCCGGGGCGTCGATTTTCGGCTGATGCTGATAATCACCGAGGCTCGCCACCGCGTCCTTGATTGCGCACCACGCGGCGATCCCGAGCATGAACGGCGGTTCACCGACAGCTTTGGAATGGAACACCGTGTCTTCCGGGTTCTTGCGGTTTTCCACCAGCTTCACTCGCAGATCCAGCGGCATGTCCGCCACCGCCGGGATCTTGTAGCTGGCCGGGCCGTTGGTCATCAGCTTGCCCTTGTTGTTCCATACCAGCTCTTCCATGGTCAGCCAGCCCATGCCTTGCACGAAACCACCCTCGACCTGACCGATGTCGATCGACGGGTTCAGCGAGGCGCCGACGTCATGCAGGATGTCGGTGCGCAGCATCTTGTACTCGCCGGTCAGGGTGTCGACGATCACTTCGCAGCAGGCTGCGCCAAAGGCGAAGTAATAGAACGGACGGCCCCGCGCCTGACTGCGGTCGTAGTAGATTTTCGGGGTCTTGTAGAAGCCGGTGCTCGACAGCGAGACCTGATTGAAATACGCCTGCTGGATCAGCGCTTCGAAGGTCAGGATCTGCTCGCGCACCCGCACGTGGCCGTTGCGGAATTCGACGTCTTCTTCGCTGACCTTGTAGTGCCGCGCGGCGAATTCGACCAGGCGTTGCTTGATGGTCTGTGCTGCGTTCTGCGCGGCTTTGCCGTTCAGGTCAGCACCGCTGGAAGCAGCGGTCGGCGAAGTGTTCGGCACTTTGTCGGTGTTGGTCGCAGTGATCTGCACACGATCGATTTCGACCTGGAACACTTCCGCCACGACCTGAGCGACTTTGGTGTTCAGGCCCTGGCCCATTTCCGTACCGCCGTGGTTCAGGTGGATGCTGCCGTCGGTGTAGATGTGGATCAGCGCACCGGCCTGGTTCAAGAAGCTCGCGGTGAAGGAAATGCCGAATTTCACCGGAGTCAGCGCGAGGCCTTTTTTCAGGATCGGGCTGTTGGCGTTGTAGCGACGGATCGCTTCGCGGCGCTCGGCGTACTGGCTGCTTTCTTCCAGTTCGGCGGTCATCTCTTCGAGCATGTTGTGCTCGACGGTCTGGTAGTAGTGGGTGACGTTGCGCTCGGTCTTGCCGTAGTAGTTGGCCTTGCGCACCGCCAGCGGGTCGAGCTTCAGATGCCGGGCAATCGCGTCCATCACTTCTTCGATGGCGACCATGCCTTGCGGGCCGCCGAAGCCGCGATAAGCGGTGTTCGACGCTGTGTTGGTTTTGCAACGGTGACCGTTGATGGTTGCATCGCCGAGATAGTAAGAGTTGTCCGAGTGGAACATCGCGCGGTCAACGATCGAGGCGGACAAGTCCGGCGAGCAGCCGCAGTTGCCGGCCAGCTCCATGTTGATCCCGTGCAGACGGCCGCTGCTGTCGAAGCCGACGTCGTATTCAACGTAGAACGGGTGGCGCTTGCCCGTCATCAGCATGTCTTCGACACGCGGCAGGCGCATCTTGGTCGGTTGGCCGGTGAGGTGCGCGACCACTGCGCACAGGCACGCCGGGCTCGCGGCCTGGGTTTCCTTGCCGCCGAAACCACCGCCCATGCGGCGCATGTCGACGACGATTTTGTTCATCGACACGTCGAGCACTTCGGCGACCAGTTTCTGCACTTCGGTCGGGTTCTGCGTCGAGCAGTAGACGATCATCCCGCCGTCTTCAGTAGGCATCACCGAGGAGATCTGTGTCTCCAGATAGAAGTGCTCCTGGCCGCCGATGTGCAGCGTGCCCTGAATACGGTGTTCAGCCGTGGCCAGCGCCGAAGCCGAGTCGCCGCGCTGATGGGTGTGGCTGTCGAGCACGAAATGGCGCTTGCGCAGGGCTTCGACGACGTCGAGCACCGGTTCCAGATCTTCGTATTCGATGATCGCCGCCATCGCTGCCTTGCGCGCGGTTTCCAGATCTTTCGCCGCGACTGCCAGCACTGGCTGGCCGACGAACTGCACGTCATCGATGGCCAGCAGCGGGTCACCCGGCATCAGCGGGCCGATGTCCTTCAGGCCCGGCACGTCTTCGTGGGTGATGACGATGCGCACGCCTTCGAAGGCGTAGCACGGCGACGTGTCGATGCTGAGGATTTTCGCGTGGGCACGGTCCGACAGGCGCGCATACAGGTGCAATTGGTTGGGGAATTCCAGCCGATCATCGATGTACTGCGCTTCACCGGACACATGCTTGGCGGCGCTGTCGTGCTTGACGCTGCGGCCGACACCGGTGGTCAGATCCTTGGCGAACAGTTCGGCCAATTCAGCTTGAGTCTTCTCTACGGCGTGATGGTTAGACATAAGCGGTCACCCGAGTCTCGATGTGCGGTGTTTGCAGTTCGATGAAGTATTTGCGCAGCAGATTCTGCGCGCTGAGCAGGCGATATTCCTTGCTGGCGCGGAAGTCCGAGAGTGGCGTGAAGTCTTCGGCCAGCGCGGCGCAGGCGCGTTCGATCACGGCGTTATTGAACGGCTGACCAAGCAGCACGGCTTCGCAATGCGCAGCGCGTTTGGGGATTGCCGCCATGCCGCCGAAGGCCACCCGGGCGTCGCTGATCACGCCATTTTCCACGCGCAGATTGAACGCAGCACAGACGGCGGAGATGTCGTCGTCCAGTCGCTTCGACACTTTATAGGCGCGGAACAACTGCTCGGCGCTGGCGCGCGGGACGATGATTTTTTCAATGAACTCGCTTTCCTGCCGCGCGGTGACGCGGTAGTCGATGAAGTAATCTTCCAGGTTCAAGGTGCGGCGGGTTTCGCCTTTGCACAGCACGATCTGCGCGCCAAGGGCGATCAGCAGCGGTGGCGAGTCACCGATCGGCGAGGCGTTGCCGATGTTGCCGCCGAGGGTGCCTTGATTGCGGATCTGCAACGAGGCGAAGCGGTGCAGCAGTTCGCCGAAGTCCGGGTACTCGGCATTCAACGCCTCGTAGCAGTCGGAGAGGGCAGTGGCGGCGCCGATTTCGATGCGGTCATCGAAGGTTTCGATGCGCTTCATCTCGGCGACGTTGCCGACATAGATCATCACCGGCAGAGTGCGGTGGAACTGGGTGACTTCCAGCGCCAGATCGGTGCCGCCGGCGAGCAGCCGCGCTTGTGGATAAGCGTCGTAGAGGTCGGCCAGGTCAGCGACGGTCAGCGGCACCAGGCAGCGTTTGTCGCCGCTGTTGAGTTCACCGATATCGGTCGGCGCGATGGCCTTGAGGCGGGCAATGGTTTCGGCTTCGCGGGCGTCGAACTGATCCGCTGGCTTGGCGCAGCAGGATTGTTCGGCAGCGGCGAGAATAGGGCGGTAGCCGGTGCAGCGGCAGAGGTTGCCGGCCAGCGCTTCGTGGGCCTTGGCCTGATCCGGCGCATCGCTGTTCTTTTGCAGGGCGAACAACGACATCACAAAACCGGGGGTGCAGAAACCGCACTGCGAACCGTGGCACTCGACCATGGCTTTCTGCACGCTGTGCAGTTCGCCCTTGTGCTTGAGGTCTTCGACGCTGATCAGTTGTTTGCCGTGCAACGACGAAACGAAGGTCAGGCACGAGTTGAGGCTGCGATAGCGAATATGTTCACGCCCGGTGTCATCGGTCTGCAACTCGCCAACCACCACGGTGCAGGCGCCGCAGTCGCCACTGGCACAACCTTCTTTGGTGCCGGGCTTGCCCACGTGTTCACGCAGGTAATTGAGCACAGTCAGATTCGGGTCCAGGGCGTGCTCGCTACGGAGTTCCTGGTTAAGTAAAAACTGGATCACGGAAGGCCTCGCAGACTCATTATTGTTGTTAACCGACGTGAACCGAATTTAGCAGGTCTGACTTTTCGGTCAATGGTTTTCTGACTTAAAGGTCAGGAAAATCCGTTTCGTCGATCAACAGCGTGTCTATTCAGTATTGACCTTCATCGGTCACCGCGCTTTTTTGCGGGATTCGTGCCAAAAACCGCTGAGTGGGCACTCCGCCATGACCGTGCATTTGCGCTACACTGCGCCGCTTGTGCAGATCGATAGAGTTTGAAGGACAACCATGACGTTCAAGGCGCCGGACAGCCTCGCCGAGCAAATCGCTCACCACCTCGCCGAACGCATCATTCGTGGCGAAATGAAGCCAGGAGAGCGCATCCAGGAGCAGAAGGTCACGCTGGCGCTCAACGTCAGCCGCGGTTCGGTCCGCGAAGCCTTGCTGATCCTCGAGCGCCGTCACCTGATCGCGATCCTGCCGCGTCGTGGCGCCCACGTTACCGAGCTGACGCCGCACAAGGTGCAGAGCCTGTGCACGCTGATGAGCGAGCTGTACATCCTGCTCGGCAATTCCGTGGCCAACGGCTGGCAAGTGCAGTCGGACATGGCGCCCTTCGTGCAGATCCAGCAGCGCCTGACCGCCAATTACGAACGCGGCGATATCCGCAGCTTCGTCGATGACAGCTTCGCGGTGATGCGCGCCGCCTATCCGTTTGCCAACAATCCGTACCTGCAAGAAACCGTCGAGAACCTCCAGCCGGCGATGAGCCGTGCGTATTTCCTCGCCCTCGAACAGCGCAAGGCGGAAATGAGCGAGTTCCTCGAACTGTTCGAACGCTTGCTCGCCGCCGTACTCGCCCGTGATTTGCCGCAGATCCGCATCGTGCTCACGGCGTATGCCCAGCGCAGCTGCGATCTGGTGGTGTCTGCGCTGACGGTTGCCTGAGCGTGCGGCTGAAGTGCATCAAACTGGCGGGGTTCAAATCCTTCGTCGACCCGACCACGGTGAACTTCCCCAGTAACATGGCGGCGGTCGTCGGGCCGAACGGTTGCGGCAAGTCGAACATCATCGACGCCGTGCGCTGGGTGATGGGCGAAAGTTCGGCGAAGAACCTCCGTGGCGAGTCGATGACCGATGTCATCTTCAACGGCTCGACCAGCCGCAAACCGGTGAGCCAGGCCAGCATCGAGCTGGTGTTCGACAACTCCGACGGCACGCTGCTCGGCGAATACGCCGCCTACGCGGAAATTTCCATCCGCCGCAAAGTCACCCGCGACAGCCAGACCACGTATTACCTCAACGGCACCAAATGCCGTCGGCGCGACATCACCGATATTTTCCTCGGCACCGGCCTCGGTCCGCGCAGCTACTCGATCATCGAACAGGGGATGATCTCCAAGCTGATCGAATCCAAGCCCGAAGACCTGCGTAACTTCATCGAAGAAGCCGCCGGCATCTCGAAATATAAAGAGCGCCGCCGCGAGACCGAGAACCGCATCCGCCGCACCCACGAAAACCTCGCCCGACTCACCGACCTGCGCGAAGAACTGGAGCGCCAGCTCGAACGACTGCACCGTCAGGCCGAGGCGGCGAAAAAGTATCAGGAACTCAAGGCCGAAGAGCGTCAGCTCAAGGCGCAACTGTCGGCGCTGCGCTGGCAGGACCTCAACGAGCAGGTCGGCCAGCGCGAGTCGATCATCGGCAACCAGGAAGTCAGCTTCGAAGCGTTGGTCGCTGAACAGCGTAACGCTGACGCCGCCATCGAACGCCTGCGTGACGGTCACCACGACCTGTCCGAGCGCTTCAATCTGGTGCAGGGCCGCTTCTATTCGGTCGGCGGCGACATCGCCCGGGTCGAGCAGAGCATCCAGCACGGCCAGCAGCGTTTGCGTCAGTTGCAGGACGATCTGAAAGAAGCCGAGCGCGCGCGTCTGGAAACCGAATCGCACCTGGGCCACGACCGCACGTTGCTGCTGACTCTCGGCGAAGAACTGGACATGCTCACCCCCGAGCAGGAAGTCACCAGCGCCGCCGCCGAGGAAGCCGCCGCTGCGCTTGAAGAAGCCGAAACCACCATGCACGGCTGGCAGGAGCAGTGGGACGCTTTCAACCTGACCGCTGCCGAACCGCGCCGTCAGGCTGAAGTCCAGCAATCGCGGATCCAGCAGTTGGAAAGCAGCATGGAGCGTCTGGCTGACCGACAGAAGCGCCTCGCTGAAGAGCGCGGGTTGCTGTCCGCCGACCCGGAAGACGCGGCGATCATGGCGCTCAATGAGCAGCTCGCCGAGTCTGAAGCGACCCTGGAAGATTTACAGACCAGCGAAGAAGCGCAGGTCGAAAAGCTCGAACAACTGCGTCAGGAATTACAGCAGGCGTTGACTGCGCAGCAGCAGGCGCAGGGCGATCTGCAGCGGCTCAACGGTCGTTTGGCGTCGCTGGAAGCCTTGCAACAGGCCGCGCTCGACCCGGGCACCGGCACCGCCGAATGGTTGAAGGAACACAATCTCGCCGAGCGTCCGCGCCTGGCCGAAGGCCTTAAGGTCGAGGCCGGTTGGGAGCTGGCGGTGGAAACCGTGCTCGGCGCCGATCTGCAAGCGGTGCTGGTCGACGATTTCAGCGGCTTCGATCTGTCCGGTTTCACCCAAGGCGATTTGCGCCTGCTCAGCCCGGCCAGTGATGGCGTGCGGGTGGCGGGCAGCCTGCTGGACAAGGTCGAGGCGCAGATCGATCTGTCGCCGTGGCTTGGTCAGGTCAAACCGGTCGACAGCCTTGAACAGGCGCTGGCGTTGCGCGGTCAGTTGAGCGCCGGGCAGAGCCTGATCAGCCGCGATGGCTATTGGGTCGGACGACACTTTTTACGCGTACGTCGCGCCAGCGAAGCGGAAAGCGGCATGCTCGCCCGTGGCCAGGAAATCGAAGACTTGCAGCTTGAACGCGAAGAGCGCGAAGCCACCGTCGAGGCCATGGAAACCCGCCTGCAAACCTTGCGCGCGCAACAGCGCCAGCAGGAAAACGGCCGCGAACATCTGCGCCGCTTGCTGCAGGACGAAGCGCGCCAGCAAGGCGAACTGAAAGCGCAGTTGTCCGCCGGTAAGGCCAAAGCCGAACAGCTGACATTGCGCCGCACCCGTCTCGATGAAGAACTGGTCGAACTCGCCGAACAGCGCGAGCTTGAGCACGAACAGGTCGGCGAAGCGCGCATGCAATTGCAGGAAGCGCTGGACGCCATGGCGCTCGACACCGAGCAGCGCGAGTTGCTGCTGGCCCAGCGCGACAGCCTGCGCGAGCGCCTTGATCGCGTGCGTCAGGAAGCCCGGCAGCACAAGGATCACGCCCATCAATTGGCCGTGCGTCTCGGCTCGCTGCGTGCCCAGCACGATTCCACCCGGCAGGCGCTGGAGCGTCTGGAAATGCAGGCCGAACGCCTGACTGAAAAGCGCGAACAGTTGAGTCTGAATCTGGAGGAGGGCGAGGCACCGCTGGAAGAGTTGCGCCTCAAGCTCGAAGAGTTGCTCGACAAGCGCATGACCGTCGATGAAGAACTCAAGACTGCGCAGATCGCCCTGGAAGACGCCGATCGTGAATTGCGCGACGCGGAAAAACGCCGCACCCAGGCCGAGCAGCAATCGCAGTTGATTCGCGGCCAGCTCGAACAGCAACGCATGGAATGGCAGGCGCTGACCGTACGGCGCAAGGCTTTGCAGGATCAATTGCTCGAAGATGGCTACGATCTCAACGGCGTGCTCGCCACATTGACCGCACAAGCCAGTGAACGCGAAGCCGAAGAAGAACTCGAACGCATCAACGCGCGGATTCAGCGCCTGGGTGCGATCAACCTCGCGGCCATCGACGAATACACGCAACAATCGGAGCGTAAACGTTATCTGGATGCGCAGGACGCCGATCTGGTCGAGGCGCTGGAGACCCTGGAAAACGTCATCCGCAAGATCGACAAGGAAACCCGCAACCGTTTCAAAGATACCTTTGATCAGATCAACGGCGGTTTGCAGGCACTTTTCCCGAAAGTTTTCGGTGGCGGGCGCGCGTATTTGGAACTGACGGGCGAAGATCTACTCGATACAGGGGTGACGATCATGGCGCAGCCGCCCGGGAAGAAGAACAGCACCATCCATTTGCTTTCCGGCGGCGAAAAAGCCTTGACTGCACTGGCCCTGGTTTTTGCCATCTTCAAGTTGAACCCGGCGCCGTTCTGCATGCTCGATGAGGTTGACGCGCCACTGGATGACGCTAACGTTGGACGCTACGCACGCCTGGTCAAAGAGATGTCGCAGACCGTGCAGTTCATCTACATCACCCACAACAAGATCGCCATGGAAATGGCCGAGCAGTTGATGGGTGTGACGATGCATGAACCGGGCTGCTCGCGACTGGTGGCGGTGGATGTCGAGGAGGCGATGGCGATGGTGGACGCCTGAGTCGGTGTGGTGTCGGAATAGTTTTGGAGGTCTGTAGGACTTTTTACTGACATCGGCCGGATGGCCAATCGACATATTCGCGCAAGCCAAATGAGACAGACGGTGTAAAGTTGTCTTTGGTCGTGCTAGTTTAATGTCAATTTTTCGTATACGTGGGCAAAACGCCTGTCAGAACATAGAGTTGGCGCCACGTTTTAAAGCGGTTTACGCAGTGTAAACCCCTTATTTTTCAGCATTTTTTATAGAGGCACGGGATTACATGGAAATCGGTCTGCGCGAGTGGCTGATCGTCATCGGCATCATTGTGATAGCCGGTATTCTTTTCGATGGCTGGCGCCGTATGCGCGGCGGCAAGGGAAAGCTGAAATTCCGTCTCGACCGGAGCCTGTCCAATCTGCCGGACGAGGACACCAGCGCCGAGCTGTTGGGCCCGGCCCGCGTGCTGGACACGCACAAAGAGCCACAACTGGACGAGCACGATCTGCCGTCGGTGAGCATGCCCAACCGCGAAGCCCGCGAGCCGCGTGAATCCGGTTCGAAACGTGGCAAGCGCGGCAGCAACGGCCCGGCGCAGGGCGACCTCAACCTCGACCTCGATCTGGACGGCGGCCCGAGCTTCAGCAGCCGTGACGACGATTTCGCCGAAGACAGTAAGCCTGCAGCGGCCGTGGCGGAAAAAGATCAGCCGCAAGCCGAAGAAGTCCTGGTGATCAGCGTGATCTGCCGCGACCCGGCCGGCTTCAAAGGCCCGGCGCTGTTGCAGAACATTCTCGAAAGCGGCCTGCGTTTCGGCGAGATGGACATTTTTCACCGCCACGAAAGCATGGCCGGCAACGGCGAAGTGCTGTTCTCCATGGCCAACGCGGTCAAGCCGGGTATCTTCGATCTGGACGACATTGACCACTTCAGCACTCCGGCGGTGAGCTTCTTCCTCGGTCTGCCAGGCCCGCGTCATCCGAAGCAGGCCTTCGACGTGATGGTCGCGGCAGCCCGCAAGCTGTCCCAGGAATTGAACGGCGAATTGAAAGACGATCAGCGCAGCGTACTGACCGCGCAGACGATTGAGCATTACCGTCAGCGCATCGTCGAATTCGAACGCCGCGCATTGACCCAGAAGCGCTAAGGCCAGATCAAAAGATCGCAGCCTTCGGCAGCTCCTACAGAGGATCGCGATACTGTAGGAGCTGACGAGTGCAACGAGGCTGCGATCTTCTGGCCCCGCCGCCGATAATGGAATAAAACTGGAGCAGCCTCGGCTGCTCTTTTGCTTTATGAGAGAACACCCATGACCGCCGCCAAAACCCGCATTCTAGAGCTGCGCGCTGAGCTGGATCAGCACAACTATCGCTATCACGTTCTCGACGAGCCGAGCATTCCCGATGCCGAATACGACCGCTTGTTTCACGAGCTCAAGGCACTGGAAGCGGCCAACCCGGAACTCATCACCAGCGATTCGCCGACCCAGCGCGTCGGTAGCATGGCGTTGACCGCGTTCACTCAGGTGCGTCACGAAATCCCGATGCTCAGTCTCGGCAACGCCTTCGAAGAATCCGACATGCGCGAGTTCGATCGCCGCGTCAACGAAGGCCTCGACGTGCCGGCCGGCGATCTGTTTGGTGGCGGCGCGGCGGTGGAATACAGCTGCGAGCCGAAGCTTGATGGCCTGGCGGTCAGCTTGCTGTATAAGGACGGTCTGCTGGTGCGCGGCGCCACCCGGGGCGATGGCACCACCGGCGAGGACATCAGCGTCAACGTGCGCACTGTGCGCAATATTCCGCTGAAGCTGCATGGCGAAGGCTGGCCGGCGACGCTGGAAGTGCGCGGTGAAGTGTTCATGTCCAAGGCCGGTTTCGAGCGCCTCAATGCTTCGCAGCTGGAAATCGGCGGCAAGACCTTTGCCAACCCGCGCAACGCGGCAGCAGGCAGCCTGCGCCAGCTCGACTCGAAGATCACCGCCAACCGGCCGCTGGAATTCTGCTGCTATGGCATCGGCCAGGTGTCTCACGATATCGCCGACACCCACATCGGTAACCTCAAGCAGTTGCAGAAGTGGGGCATGCCGATCAGTCACGAACTGAAGCTGGCCAAGGGCATCGACGAGTGCCTGGAGTATTACCGCGACATCGGCGCGCGCCGTAACTCGCTGGCCTATGAAATCGATGGCGTGGTGTTCAAGGTCAACAGCATTGCCGACCAGCGTGAACTGGGCTTTCGTGCGCGCGAGCCGCGCTGGGCGATCGCGCACAAATTCCCGGCGATGGAAGAACTCACCGAGCTGCTCGACGTGGAATTCCAGGTCGGCCGCACCGGTGCGGTAACTCCCGTGGCGCGCCTGAAACCGGTGAAAGTCGCCGGCGTCACCGTGGCCAACGCCACGTTGCACAACATGGACGAAGTCGCGCGTCTGGGCCTGATGATCGGCGACACGGTGATCATTCGCCGCGCCGGCGATGTGATTCCGCAAGTGGTGCAGGTAGTTACCGAGCGTCGCCCCGATGACGCGCGCCCGGTGGCCATTCCTGAAAGTTGCCCGGTGTGCGGCTCCCACGTTGAACGCACGCAACTGGTCAAGCGCAGCAAGGGCAAGGAAACCTTCAGCGAAGGCGCGGTGTATCGCTGCGTCGGCCGACTGGCCTGCGGTGCGCAACTGAAACAGGCGATCATTCACTTCGTCTCGCGCCGGGCCATGGACATCGAAGGCTTGGGCGACAAGAGCGTCGAACAACTGGTCGACGAAGGCCTGGTCAGCTCGCCGGCCGATCTGTATGCGCTGAAGTTCGACGACATCGTCGATCTGGAAGGCTTCGCCGAGGTATCGAGCAACAAGCTTCTCAAAGCCATTGAAGACAGCAAGCAACCGAGCCTGGCACGTTTCATCTACGCCCTCGGCATTCCCGATGTCGGCGAAGAGACGGCGAAGGTGCTGGCGCGTTCGCTGGGTTCACTGGAGCGCGTGCAACAGGCTTTGCCGCATGTGCTGACCTATCTGCCGGATGTCGGCCTGGAAGTGGCGCACGAGATTCACAGTTTCTTTGAGGATGCGCACAACCAGCAGGTCATCAGCGAATTGCTCGGCCATGGTTTGCAGATTCAGGATCAAGGCGAGTTGGGCGCCGAATTCGCCGCCAGTACCACGCTGGGCGGCTTGCTCGACAAACTGCACATTCCTTTCGTCGGCCCCGGTGGTGCGCAAAAACTCGCCGACCGCTTTGGCTCGCTGGAAGCGGTGATGAACGCTGACTGGCTGGATATGCGCCAGGCATTGCCAGAGAAGCAGGCCAACTCCGTGCGCGAGTTCTTCGCCTCGCCTGAGCATCGGCAACTGGCCGAGCGGGCCGAGCAGCAGTTGCGCGATTTCGGCATGCATTGGCAGAGCGAGAAGAAAGTCGTCGAAGGTCTGCCGCTGTCCGGGGAAACCTGGGTGCTGACCGGCAAGGTCGAACTGATGAGCCGGGATGTGGCCAAGGATCATCTCGAAAGCCTGGGTGCCAAGGTCGCCGGTTCGGTGTCGGCGAAAACCCATTGCGTGGTCGCAGGCCCGGGTGCCGGCTCGAAACTGACCAAGGCCAACGAGCTGGGTGTGAAGGTCATGGACGAGGAAGCGTTTATCGCCTTCCTCAAAACCCACGGCGTCGCTGTCTGACCGGATGAACCCCTGTGGTGAGGGGATTTATCCCTGTCCGGATGGACACCTGTGGCGAGGGGATTTATTCCCGCTGGGTTGCGCAGCGACCCCAGAACCCTGCGGCCGATCATTTTATCTGTATCGCGTGTACGGTTTTTTGCGACTGCTGCGCAGTCGAGCGGGGATAAATCCCCTCACCACAATGCTGCTATCACCCGGCTGCGCGGTTATGGGTGGGAACGATGTTGTCTTCCGGATGATCTAGTCTTGGCCAGTCCCAGGGAGAGATCGCCATGCACCGCTTTTTCGAGCAGCTCAGTTCCCGCATCATCGCGCCGTTCGTGGCCGGATCCTCGCGCAACAGCAAAGTCTGGCCGTGCCGTTGCGGCCAGTCGCTGTTCTTTCGCAACAGTCAGTGCCTGGCCTGTAACGCCTTGCTTGGTTATCAACCTGAACAAAGTCGCCTGACCTCGCTGCAGCCGGGGCCGGAAGAGGGCACCTGGACGCTCGACGCCGATCCCGACGCCGGACTGTTCCGCCGCTGCGCCAACCTCGACATGCCCGCCGCGTGCAACTGGCTGCTGCCGGCCAACGATCACGACACCTTGTGCATCGCTTGCAGCCTCAACCGCACCATTCCCGACCTGTCCGTCGCGGAAAATCCCGAACGCTGGCGCAAGGTCGAAATCGCCAAGCGTCGACTGGTCGCGCAACTGATCACCCTCGGCTTGCCGGTCATCCCGAAAACCGTCGACGAAGAAACCGGATTGGCTTTCGACTTCATCGGTGTCGACCTTGAAGGCAACGCGCCGATGACCGGCCACGCCAATGGCCTGATCACCCTCGATATCAAAGAGGCCGACGATGCGCACCGTGAACAGGTCAGGGCGGCGATGCACGAACCTTACCGCACGCTGCTCGGGCATTTTCGCCATGAGGTCGGCCACTACTACTGGGATCGCCTCATCGCCAACGGCCCTTGGCTGGAGGCGTTCCGTAACCTGTTCGGCGACGAGCGCGCCAGTTACGCCGACGCGCTGGACCGGCATTACCAGCAAGGCGCACCGCTGGACTGGCCGCAGCACTACGTCAGTGCCTACGCGACCATGCACCCGTGGGAAGACTGGGCGGAAACCTGGGCGCACTACCTGCACATGATGGACGCCGTGGATACTGCGCTGGGCTTCGGCATGAGCGCGCGGGAAATGGACTTCGACTATCAGCCGTTTCCGACCAGCACCCTGTACGACCCGGAGCACCCCGGCGGTGGCGCTTTCCTGTCATTCGTCAATGCGTGGATCGAGCTGGCGGGCATGCTCAACGAACTGTCGCGCAGCATGGGCCAGCCGGATTTCTATCCGTTCGTACTGCCGGCAGCGGCGATCGCCAAGCTGCACTTCATTCATCTGGTGATCCAGGATGCGGGCGGTCGCGCAGACGAAGTCCTGGCCCTGTAGAAGCTGGCGCAGGCTGCGATCTTTTGGCGTCACCGCATGTCCTTGAACCTGTTGGTATTTTTTATCTGCAACCAACGGTTGTAACTTCATCTCAGACAGGTACAATGGCGCGGCTCGCCGACAGGCAAGCGTCGTTATGGTGACCCCATCGGTCCCCCCGCAACGATTACCCGTGAACCTGGTCAGATCCGGAAGGAAGCAGCCACAGCGGGAACATTGTGTGCCGGGGTGTGGCTGGTGGGGGCACCACCTTAACGAACCTACCGAGAATTCAGAGAACTGCATGGGTTTGCCCACTGCGGTTTTTTTATGCCTGCGATTTGGCTAGTGGCGTTGATCCGCCAGCAAAAATGCTCGGATCAGCCGGGCAGCTTCCAGTGCCCGTGCGGCTGTCGACAGCGAACAGTGGCATACTCCCCCGCCTGGCAACGAGAGGTAAGGCAAGTGGGTGAAATTGACGATCTGACCCGGGAAAAGCTGCGCGAATGGCAGTTGCGTCGTCTGGAAGTCAAAGCACAGATGCAGGATCAGCCCGCGCGCACGCTGGAACTGTCGCGAGTGCTCGACCTGATGGATGAAGAACACGCTGCGATTCTGGCGGCATCTGCTGTTTTCAACGCGGCAGACGAGCCTGAACAGTCGGTCCCGGTCGAGGCACAATCGGCGATCGTCGAGCACGCATCAGCCTCGCCGACCGCAAAGTACGACCTGCAACTGCAAGCCACCGCTCATAGCCCTGAACACCTGCGCAAACTGCTCGAAATGGCGCTCTACGAAGTGCAGGCGCAGATCGATGCGGCGGCGGTGGCCAGCGGCACTGAACGACGCGGCATGTCCGGCACGCTCGGCGGTTACTCCTTCGAGCTGCGCATCAGCCCCGAGGCCGGCAGTGAAGGAAACTTGCCGCAGTCTCATGAAATGCCCGACGAGAATGACCAGGACTGATCTGGTGTTGTATTAAAGCCCAGGCGGCGAGGTTGTATGCACCCGGAACATTTTGATTTGGCCACCCCGGTATTTCTGCCCATCACCCATGATGTGTGTACGGCGCTGTTGCAGCCCGAGGGTGACGCGACACTCGCCAACCTGAGCGACCCGGAACTGGCGGCGGTGCTGGTCATCCAGAACCTTGCCCAGGCCACGGAAAAGGACCTGAGCGCCAGCGCAGCGGAGAAAATTCTCGCCAGACTCATTGACTGGTCTGTCACCTCCCGGCGCTCCGGATCGGCGGGACTGCTTGCAGAGGCGCGGCGTCTTTTCGATTCGCGCAAATTGTACTTCGGCCTCAATGCGCTCAAAGCCCTGAACCTGCGGTTTCTCATGGCCGATGAAGTCGCCGCACAGGAATATCTGTTGCCCGGCGGGCAGTGGGATGTGGACTACAAAGTCCGCCACCAGCAACAGAACAACCCGTTTCGGCAGCAAATGGTCACGCCACGCGAGCGCGAGCACTGGTTGAGCGCGGCGCAGGACAAGCTGCTGCGAACCTTTCGCGCCAACCTCGACGAAGACCTGCACGTGCAGGGTTATGCGGGCATCGGCAAGAGTTACATGCTCAGCGCGCTGATCGAATGCCTGCGCTCGAAACGCACCCTGGTGCTGGCGCGCACCCCGGCGAAACTGGCGACGTTGCGCAAGCACATCGTGCAAGTGCACGACACGGAAATTGGCCAGACCTTCTACGATTTTGCCCAGGCCCAGTTGCTTGGCCCCCGATCGCACATGGCCAGGACGCCAGCGCGTATCCCGAGCAGGCAGGCGCTGGCGCAGGAACTGAATATGTTCGGCTTTCGCCACCACGATGGGCAGGGCACTCTGGAGGTTTGTCTGCGCGTGCTGGAGCTGTATTGCGCCTCAAGAGATCACACGCTATCCGCCAGGCACCTGCCGCATTTTCAGCAGCCGTTGAGCGGCGCAGACTCACAGGCGCTGCTGGAATATTCCAGTCGCCTGTGGGTGTATCTGGAAGCCAATCCGGCCTGGGCCAGCCAGAGCGGTTTTCCGACGTTGCTCATGATCAAGCGCGCCAGTCTGGCCGGTTGCCGCGTCCCGCCGCGCTACACCCATGTGATCATCGACGAAAGCCAGGACGTGCCGGCGTCGCTGCTGCAAATCATCGAGCGCGGGCAGCAGGTGCTGATCACCCTCGGCGATGAATATCAGCAGGCCACGGGCGAGGCGCCCAAGCGCAAGCGTGAAGTCCGTCAGAGCGATATCTGCTATTCGGTGCGTTCGGGGCGCAATGTCGAGCGCCTGGTCAATCCGCTGATCTCGCGCCACACGCACAAGAGCAAAGTGCCGTTCGAAGGCGCTCGTCACGCCGACGTCGATATCGAGTACTACCCGCAAGCCTTCGTGCCGCCCGAAGGTTGCGTGGTGCTGACCGCGTCACCCTGGGACACGATGATGTGGGCCATCCATCTGCACGACTCCAGTTGCGCCTTCAGTTTTCCCGACCGGGAAGCGCAGGACGACATCAAGCATTTCATGACCACCGCCATCGAGCTGTTCCGCCGCGATTTCTACAACGCCGGGTCCAGCGAGAAAGGACCGCACCCGTATTTCAGCGACATGGCTGATTGGCAGCAGGTGCGTGAGGCCAACCGTTTCGACGAGGCGTTTTTGTGGATCGAAGCGCAACTGCAAAACGGCTTCATGATTGCCGACCTGACTCGCCTGAGCCAAAAGATCATCGAGCCAGGCAAAGCCTGTCTGTTGATGATGGCCGAGCGGGCTGGCGGCATGGAGTTCAAGCGCGTGCTGTTGACCCGGACGTTGCTCAGTAACGAGAAATTCAAGGATGCCTACGAGTTCGATCAGCGCATCTGTGCCGTGTACATCGCCGTGTCCCGTGCCCGGCAGCAGCTCTATCTGCCTTACGACGTGGTCGAGTGGATCGATTATCACCACAGCCGCGAGCCGAAATTCCGCGAATCGCACGGTTATTGACCCGGCCAACCCTGTGGGAGCTAGGGTGTGGTTGAAGAGGCGCCGGTGTACAACCTGATTATGTCGTCGATCTCGCCGGACATTTTCATGCGCAGCAACGTTCGTAAAATCCGCTGCACCGGCACGTTCGGGTCGTTCCTCACATAGCAGCCGATATTCTGTTCCTGCAGCACCGCGACCCCTTGCAACTGCTGCTCCGGCAGCAGGCGTTGATTGATCCAGTCCAGTGTCCACTGATTGCTCACCGCATAGCGGTATCGCCCGGCCAGCAGCTTTTCCAGTACCTGTTCCTGATTGCGCGCGTCTTCGCGTTGCAACTGGTCGGCGTCGAACAGCGGTTGCAGGGTAGGGTAGCTGTAACCGAGGACGGTGCCGATGGCCTGGCGCGGCAACTGGGCGGGATTGATCTGCGCCGGTTGTTCCTTGCGGCTGATCAGCAGGTCGCGCTGAAACCACAACGGCACGCTCCAGATGTAATCGCCGGACTGATTCGGCAGCCACGACTGTGCGGCATAGCAGCGCACGTCGATGTCGCCGTGTTCCATGGCGCTCTGTACCCGCGCGCGCGGCAGGACGACGAACTGTGCCGGCGCGCCAACCTGGGTCGCCAGGCTGAGCAGGACGTCGTGCAGTATCCCCTGGGTCGGTCTGCCGCCTTGCAGTTGCACCATCGGCATCGCCCAACTGTCCGGCACGGCGAAACGCAACGGTGCCTGCGTTGCCATCGCGTTGAGGCTGATTCCCAGCAATGCCGCCACGGCCCACCGCATAAACGCTCCGGTAATTCCTCGTCCCGAGCCGATAAAAGCCTCTGCTGATGCAGCTTAGCCATATTAGACGAGGACACCGGATGCAATTTTGCCCTTGCTCCGCTAGCATTAGCCGCTTCTGCTTCCTTCGCTGCGACGGTTTTCGATGAGTTATCAGGTTCTTGCACGTAAATGGCGTCCGCGCTCGTTCCGCGAAATGGTCGGCCAGACCCATGTGCTCAAGGCTCTGATCAATGCCTTGGACAGCCAGCGGCTGCACCACGCTTACCTGTTCACCGGGACGCGCGGGGTCGGCAAGACCACCATCGCGCGGATCATTGCCAAGTGCCTGAACTGCGAGACAGGTATCACCTCCAGCCCCTGCGGCGAGTGCTCGGTGTGCCGCGAGATCGATGAAGGCCGTTTTGTCGACCTGATCGAGATCGACGCCGCCAGCCGCACCAAGGTCGAAGACACCCGCGAACTGCTCGATAACGTGCAGTACGCGCCAAGCCGTGGGCGCTTCAAGGTCTACCTGATCGACGAAGTGCACATGCTTTCCAGCCATTCCTTCAATGCGCTGTTGAAAACCCTCGAAGAGCCGCCGCCCTACGTCAAGTTCATCCTGGCGACCACCGATCCGCAGAAACTTCCGGCAACGATTCTTTCGCGCTGCCTGCAGTTCTCCCTGAAGAACATGACGCCCGAGCGTGTGGTCGAGCATTTGACCCACGTCCTGACCGCAGAAAACGTACCGTTCGAAGACGATGCACTGTGGCTGCTTGGTCGCGCTGCTGACGGCTCGATGCGCGACGCCATGAGCCTGACCGATCAGGCCATCGCGTTCGGTGAAGGCAAGGTCCTCGCGACCGACGTGCGCGCGATGCTCGGCACGCTGGATCACGGTCAGGTCTATGACGTGCTGCATGCGCTGATCGAAGGCGATGCCAAGGCGCTGCTCGAAGCCGTGCGGCATCTGGCCGAGCAAGGCCCGGACTGGAACGGCGTGCTCTCGGAAATTCTCAACGTGCTGCACCGCGTGGCCATCGCTCAGGCGTTGCCGGAAGGCGTCGACAATGGCCACGGCGACCGTGATCGCGTATTGGCCCTGGCTCAGGCGCTGCCGGCCGAAGACGTGCAGTTCTATTACCAGATGGGCCTGATCGGTCGCCGCGACTTGCC
The DNA here is from genome assembly GCF_057291535.1 of Pseudomonas sp. 1L-E-NC-VB-C3. Taxonomy (NCBI): domain Bacteria; kingdom Pseudomonadati; phylum Pseudomonadota; class Gammaproteobacteria; order Pseudomonadales; family Pseudomonadaceae; genus Pseudomonas; species Pseudomonas sp. 1L-E-NC-VB-C3. The sequence goes on from NZ_JBXAWD010000006.1 coordinate 34,713, forward strand.
GCTCGCGCCGGACCCGCGTGGCGGTTTCGAGATGGTCTTGCTGCGGATGCTCGCGTTCCGACCGGCGGATACGGCGGACGCGCCGAGGCAACCGCTAAAGCCAGTGGGGATCAGCCAGGCCACAGTTGATTCCGCAAACTCAGTGGCTGCCGCGCCGAAGCCTGCGCCGGTGGTCGCTGCGGCTGCTGCGCCAGCACCCGCGCCCGCACCGGTAGCAGCGCCGGCTGCCGAGCCAGAACCGGATGTGCCGGTTGTCGAAGCGCACCCGGAGCCTGAGCCAGTCGCCGTCGAAACCGTGGTCGATCTGCCATGGAACGACCCGGTGGAAGCCGAGGCCGAGCCGGCGCCAGTTCAGCAACCCGCCGTCGAACCGGTGCTGGAAACTGCTGGCGAGCAGCCTGAATTGCCGCCGATGCCGCTGCCGACCCCGGACAGCGTGGTCCCGGATGCGCCGGAGTGGGCCGCTGCGCCGATTCCCGAGCCTTCCGTCGCCGAGGTCGATGCCGCTACGCCGGGCATGGACATGGACGACGAACCGCCGCTGGATGAAGACTACATCGAGCCGGACATGGATTCGGCCTACAGCTACCTCGACGAACTGGCCAGCGAACACGCCGCCGATCCCGAGCCTGAGCCCGAGCCGGAGCCTGCTGCCGCGCCGGCCACCGGCCTGGCCCTGCAATGGCTGGAGCTGTTCCCGAAGCTGCCGATTTCCGGCATGACCGGCAGCATCGCCGCCAACTGCACGTTGATTGCGGTCGACGGCGATCATTGGTTGATGCACCTCGATCCGGCCCACAGCGCGCTGTTCAACGCCACGCAACAGCGTCGTCTCAACGACGCGTTGAACCAGTTCCACGGGCGCACGCTGACGCTGACCATCGAGCTGATCAAGCCCGAGCAGGAAACCCCGGCCCAGGCCGCCTCCCGCCGCCGCGCCAATCGCCAGCGTGAGGCGGAGGAATCGATCCATGGTGATCCGTTCATCCAGCAGATGGTTCAGCAGTTCGGCGCGGTGGTGCGAAGCGATACTATTGAACCTGTCGACGCCTTGGTCACCCAAGGCTAATAACTGAAGGTGCTCGGCCAAGATGGCCGGGCGCTGTTTTATCCAAGTACGTTTGAGGTGATTCCCATGATGAAAGGTGGCATGGCCGGCCTGATGAAGCAGGCGCAGCAGATGCAGGAAAAAATGGCCAAGATGCAGGAAGAACTGGCCAACGCCGAAGTCACCGGTAAGGCCGGCGGCGACATGGTCACCGTGGTGATGACCGGTCGTCACGACGTCAAGAGCGTGAGCATCGACCCAAGCCTGGTCGAAGGCCTGAGCGAAGACGACAAAGAAATGCTGGAAGCCGTGGTCGCTGCCGCCGTCAACGACGCCGTGCGCAAGATCGAAGCCAACAGCCAGGAAAAAATGGGCAGCATGACCGCCGGCATGAACCTGCCAGCGGGTATGAAACTGCCATTCTGATTCGCCTTTGGGCGGCAGATGAGCTACACAAAATGCCAGGCATTGTGCCTGGCATTTTTGTTTCTGCCTGATGGGCATGTGCCGCAGACTGACGCTTTCGCGAGCAGGCTCGCTCCCACAGGGATTGCATTTCCAAGTGTGGGAGCGAGCCTGCTCGCGAATGAAGTCACCTCGGTCAAAACTGCAGAAACATCGAACACACCACCGCTACCAAGGTCTGCTCCCTATACACCGAATTCCCCATTCACAGGAGACGCTGACATGTCCGACCCTCTCACCCTCAATCAACGCTTCGTCCTCGCCTCGCGCCCGAGCGGCGCGCCGACCCCGGAGAACTTCCGTCTGGAGCGCGAGGCGCTGCCGGACCTGCGGGACGGTCAGGTATTGCTGAAAACCCTGTACCTGTCGCTTGACCCGTACATGCGCGGACGTATGAGCGACGCACCGTCCTACGCTGCGCCAGTGCAAATCGGCGAAGTCATGACCGGTGGTGCGGTCAGCCGGGTCGAGCAGTCCAATCATCCGAAATTCCACGTAGGTGATCTGGTGGTTGGCGCCACCGGTTGGCAGAGCCACAGCATCAGCGACGGTCGCAACATCATGCCGATCCCGGCCGGCCTGCCGAGCCCGTCGATGGCCCTCGGCGTACTGGGCATGCCGGGCATGACCGCGTACATGGGCCTGATGGACATCGGCCAGCCGAAAGAGGGCGAAACCCTGGTAGTGGCTGCAGCGTCCGGTGCCGTCGGCTCGGTGGTCGGGCAAGTGGCGAAGATCAAAGGCCTGCGCGCGGTCGGCGTGGCCGGTGGTGCCGAGAAGTGCAAATACGTGGTCGAGGAGCTGGGTTTTGATGCCTGCATCGACCACAAGGCCGATGACTTCGCCGAGCAACTTGCCAAGGCCTGTCCGAACGGCATCGACATTTACTACGAGAACGTCGGCGGCCATGTCTTCGATGCCGTCGTGCCGTTGCTCAATCCCAAGGCGCGCATCCCGTTGTGCGGCCTGATCGCCGGCTACAACGCCGCCGAGGCGCCGACCGGACCGGATCGTTTGCCGATGCTGCAACGCACTTTGCTCACCAAGCGTGTGCGGATTCAGGGCTTCATCGTCTTCGACGATTACGGTGATCGTCAGCCGGAATTCATCAGCCACATGGTGCCGTGGGTTCGCGACGGCAAAGTGAAATTCCGTGAGGACGTGGTCGAAGGCCTGGAGCAGGCGCCCGAGGCGTTCATCGGTCTGCTGGAAGGGCGCAACTTCGGCAAACTGGTGGTCCGGGTCGCCCAGGACTGAGGATTTGACGCTGGCCAGAGGCGCGGGTATAAACCGCGTCTCGTTGTTTAGTCGGACTGTTTACCCATGAGCTTCAGCCCTTTGATTCGCCAACTGATCGACGCTCTGCGCACCTTGCCGGGCGTGGGTCAGAAAACCGCTCAGCGCATGGCGTTGCAGTTGCTCGAACGTGATCGCAGCGGCGGTACGCGTCTGGCCCAGGCCTTGAGCCAGGCCATGGAAGGCGTTGGCCATTGCCGCCAGTGCCGCACGCTGACCGAAGACGACCTCTGCCCGCAATGCGCCGACCCGCGCCGCGATGACACGCTGCTCTGCGTGGTCGAAGGGCCGATGGACGTTTATGCGGTGGAGCAGACCGGCTTCCGTGGCCGCTATTTCGTGCTCAAGGGGCACTTGTCGCCGCTGGATGGCCTGGGGCCGGAAGCGATCGGCATTCCGCAACTGATGGCGCGGATTGAAGAGGCGGGGACCTTTACTGAAGTCATCCTCGCCACCAACCCGACGGTGGAAGGCGAAGCGACGGCGCACTACATCGCGCAGTTGCTCAACAACAAAGGCCTGGTCGCCTCGCGGATTGCCCACGGCGTACCGCTGGGCGGTGAGCTGGAGCTGGTCGACGGCGGCACGCTGGCGCATTCGTTTGCCGGGCGTAAACCTATCTCCCTGTAAGTCTCTATCGCCCTTTCGGGCCACATCGCTGGCAAGCCAGCTCCCACAGTGTTGGATGTGACCCACAGCATATGTGTCCACACCGAACCCTGTGGGAGCTGGCTTGCCAGCGATGGCCGCGCTGCGGTCGATCTGATTCACACAATTTCATTGATAACCAAGCAAGCGCTCGGTTAACGTCGGCGAACCCTTCCGTGGAGCTCGCCCATGCCTGCCTTTCAGGAATACTTCGACCCCAGCCACCAATTGGTCCGCGACAGCGTCAGACGTTTCGTCGAACGCGAGATTCTGCCGGGCATCGATCAGTGGGAAGAAGCCGAAAGCTTTCCCCGTGACCTGTACCTCAAGGCCGGTGCGGCGGGCATTCTCGGTATCGGCTATCCCGAAGCGCTCGGCGGCAGCCATGAGGGCGATCTGTTCGCCAAGGTCGCCGCCAGTGAAGAGCTGATGCGCTGTGGCTCTGGTGGCCTGGTGGCGGGGTTGGGTTCGCTGGATATCGGCCTGCCACCGATCGTCAAATGGGCGCGGCCAGAAGTTCGCGAGCGGGTGGTACCGCTGGTGCTCAGCGGCGAGAAAATCAGCGCGCTGGCAGTCACCGAACCCGGCGGCGGTTCCGACGTCGCCAACTTGCAAACCCGCGCGGTGCGTGACGGCGACTTCTACCGGGTCAGTGGCAGCAAAACTTTCATCACCAGCGGTGTGCGCGCGGATTTCTACACCGTCGCGGTGCGTACCGGTGCGCCGGGGTTCGGCGGTATCAGTCTGTTGCTGATCGAGAAGGGCACGCCGGGGTTCAGTGTCGGTAGGCAATTGAAGAAAATGGGCTGGTGGGCCTCTGACACCGCTGAATTGTTCTTCGACGATTGCCGCGTGCCTGTAGGAAACCTCATCGGCGCCGAGAACATGGGCTTCGCCTGCATCATGGGCAATTTTCAGAGCGAACGCCTGGCGCTGGCGCTGATGGCCAACATGACGGCGCAATTGGCGCTGGAGGAGAGCCTGAAGTGGGCGCGCGAGCGTGAGGCATTTGGCAAACCCATCGGCAAGTTTCAGGTAATCAAACATCGGCTCGCCGAAATGGCCACGGCGCTGGAAGTGTCGCGGGAGTTCACTTACCGGCAAGCGGCAAAAATGGCGGCGGGGCAGAGCGTGATCAAGGAGATTTCCATGGCGAAGAACTTCGCCACCGACACCTCCGACCGGATCACCACCGAGGCCGTGCAGATTCTTGGCGGGCTCGGTTACATGCGTGAAAGCCTGGTGGAGCGGCTGTATCGGGATAATCGCATTCTGTCGATTGGCGGCGGAACGCGGGAAGTGATGAACGAAATCATCAGCAAGCAGATGGGGCTCTAAGTCCTGCGGTGTAGCTGCCGGCCCCTTCGCGAGCAGGCTCGCTCCCACAGTTGTAATGCATTGCCCTGTGGGAGCGAGCCTGCTCGCGAAAGCGGCCTGTCAGACGCTGCTTATTTATCGGTCAAAGCAAACTGCGTCAGGCAAAAGGTAGGAATGCCCATATCCTGCAAGCGCTGCGAGCCTTGCAGCTCTGGCAAATCAATGATCGCCGCCGCTTCATGCACCCGCGCGCCCATGCGGCGAATCAGGTTGGCTGCTGCGATCAGCGTGCCGCCGGTAGCGATCAGGTCATCGAACATCACCACCGAATCGCCTTCACACAGGCTGTCGGCGTGCACTTCCAGAAACGCTTCGCCGTACTCGGTGGCGTAACCTTCGGCCAGTACGTCCGCCGGCAGTTTGCCTTGCTTGCGGAACAGCACCAGCGGCTTGTTCAACTGATAGGCCAGTACCGAACCGATCAGAAAACCACGGGCATCCATGGCGCCGATGTGGGTAAAGTCGGCTTCGACGTAGCGATGGGCGAAGCTGTCCATCACCAGGCGCAGGGCCGTCGGCGACTGGAACAGCGGGGTGATGTCGCGAAAGATCACGCCCGGTTTCGGGAAGTCGATCACGGGGCGGATCAGGGATTTGATGTCGAAGGAGTCGAAGACCATCGGGGTGTCCTGGCAGGGCTGCAAACGGCGCAGTATACCCGCGGCTGAAACGATTCGCTCAACCGCGGGTCGTGATCAGCCTTCGATCGAACCGCCGGCCAGCGCGCACAGCTGAATCGGGTCGAGGATATGGATCTCCTTGCCCTCGGCGGCAATCAGCTCGTTCTGCTGGAAACGGGTGAACACACGCGACACGGTTTCCACCGCCAGGCCCAGGTAATTGCCGATTTCATTGCGCGACATGCTCAGGCGGAACTGGTTGGCCGAGAAGCCGCGAGCGCGGAAGCGTGCCGACAGGTTGACCAGGAAAGTAGCGATGCGCTCGTCAGCGGTTTTCTTCGACAGCAGCAGCATCATTTGCTGGTCGTCACGAATCTCGCGGCTCATCACCCGCATCAACTGGCGGCGCAGTTGTGGCAATTGCAGCGCGAGTTCATCGAGGCGCTCGAAGGGGATTTCGCAAACCGAAGTGGTTTCCAACGCCTGGGCCGAGACCGGGTGTTTTTCGGTGTCCATGCCCGACAGTCCGACCAGTTCGCTCGGCAGGTGGAAGCCGGTCAGCTGTTCTTCGCCGGCATCGCTCAGGCTGAAAGTCTTCAGCGCGCCGGAGCGGACTGCATAAACAGAATCGAAGGTGTCGCCCTGGCGGAACAGGAATTCGCCTTTCTTCAGCGGGCGGCCGCGTTTAACGATTTCGTCGAGCGCATCCATGTCTTCCAGATTCAGAGAAAGTGGCAGGCAGAGCGGGGCCAGGCTGCAATCCTTGCAGTGGGCCTGGTTGTGAGCGCGCAGTTTGACTGGCTCGGACATTTCTTCAATCCTTGTGGGAAAACACACATAAGCCGTAAGGGTAACCCACGGGAGGACATTCAGGCCAGCACGTGGCGGCGTTGTCCTACAGACATAAAGCCGCAGCACCGGCGGCCGATAACCCGCTATCAGCACTCAACCAAGGAAGGCCCCGATGACCGCCATTGGTACGCTAAGCCCCGGCAGCAGCGGCGTTGCCGCTTCGCCGGAGATGACCAGCACCGACGCTGCAATCGATCGCGATGAAGACTTGTCGCACACGGCAACCCCGACCTTGGTCGAGGGCGTCAAAGTGTCGCTGTCCGGCGCGGCCATCGCCAAATCCGCCGCTGTCGGTGGCGAGAACAGCGACATCGACAACAGTGGCTTACCGGAGAACATCCAACAGTTGCTGAAGATGATTCGCAAGATTCAAAAAGAAATCATCGAGAAAAAAGCGCGCATGGCGGCGGTCATGTCAGACAGAACCCTCTCCAACGAGGAAAAGATCAACAAGCTCGCCGCACTGCGGGGCGCCATCGCCGCCCTCAACAGTGGCCTGATCACCGCCAACCTCGCCCTGTCGAAAGTCATGAACCAGTCGGCGCTCAATCCTGACCAGAACCTCAAAGTCGGCTCGTTGCTGACCAAGCCTTAAATCACCCGCGAGAAACGCTGGCGGTTCTGCTGCTCCAGGTACGCATCGAAAACCATGCACACCGAGCGCACCAGCAATCGGCCCGCTGGCAACACCTCGATGCGCTCGCGCTCGAGTCTGATCAGGCCATCCTCGGCCATGCCTTGCAACTGCGGCCAGAGCGCGCCGAAATAGCCTTGAAAATCGATGTTGAACTGCTGCTCGATCTCGGCGAATTCGAGTTTGAAATTGCAGATCAGCTGCTGAATCACTGCGCGGCGCAAGCGGTCGTCGGCGTTACACACCAGACCGCGACTGGTCGCCAGTTGTGTGCTGGCGAGGCTGTTCTGATACGCGTTGAGGTCGCTGCTGTTCTGGCAGTACAGATCGCCGATCTGGCTGATCGCCGACACGCCCAGGCCAATCAGGTCGCAATGGCCATGGGTGGTGTAACCCTGGAAGTTGCGTTGCAGGGTGTGCTCTTCCTGGGCAATCGCCAGTTCGTCATCAGGCAGGGCGAAGTGGTCCATGCCGATGTAGCGGTAGCCGGCAGCGGTCAGTTGCTCGATGGTGCGCTGGAGCATTTCCAGCTTGTGCGCCGGGCTCGGCAGTTCGCTGCTGTTGATTCGCCGCTGGGGCATGAAGCGTTCCGGCAGGTGCGCATAGTTGAACACCGACAGGCGATCCGGTTGCAGGCTGATCACTTCCTCGACGGTGCGAGCGAAATTGTCGGGCGTCTGCTTGGGCAGGCCATAAATCAGATCGATGTTGATCGAGCGAAATTGCAGGGTTCGCGCCGCATCGATCACCGCGCGGGTTTCTTCCAGGCTTTGCAGGCGATTGACCGCGCGCTGCACCGCCGGGTCAAGATCCTGCAGGCCAATGCTGACCCGGTTGAAACCCAATTCACGCAACAGGCCCATGGTCGACCAGTCGGCTTCGCGCGGGTCGATTTCAATGCCGTAATCGCCCGAGTCATCGTTGAGCAAATTGAAATGCTTGCGCAGGTGCGCCATCAGCTGGCGCAATTCGTCGTGGCTGAGAAAAGTCGGCGTGCCGCCACCGAAATGCAGCTGCTCGACGGTTTGCGCCGGGTCGAGGTGGCAGGCAATCAACTGGATTTCCTGCTCGAGCCGTTGCAGATACGGCTGCGCGCGACCGCGATCCTTGGTGATGACCTTATTGCAGGCGCAGTAGTAGCAAATGTTCGCGCAGAACGGCACATGCACGTACAGCGACAACGGCCGCTGCGCCTTGCGGCTGTCGCGCAGGGCGTGGAACAGGTCGAAAGTGCCGACCTGACCGTGAAATTGCACGGCGGTCGGATATGAGGTGTAGCGTGGCCCCGCCAGATCGTAGCGGCGGATCAGATCAGAGTCCCAACGAATGGCGTCGAGCATGCGGGCATTCCCCCGGATAGGCTGGCAGTGTGGCGAGTCTAGGGGAGTGCGTTACAGGGCATCTTGATTTGCATCAACGGCGAGGATTTGTGTTGTTCGTGCGGGCGTCTTCGCGAGCAGGCTCGCTCCCACATTGGATTTGCAGCGTACTCAAGACCTGTGGGAGCGAGCCTGCTCGCGAAGGCCGCGCCACACATTTAATGGCCCATAAGCCAATGCTGATGCGGGCCGGGAAGGGTCCACAGGCCAAACAGGATCACCAGCAAGCCACCCGCCATGCGCACGCTGCGTTTGCGCAAGATCGCGGTCACCCGTTCAGCCGCCAGCCCGGTGGCCAGCAGCACCGGCCAGGTGCCGAGGCCGAAAGCGAGCATCAGCAATGCACTGTCCAGCGCATTGCCCTGACTCGCGCTCCACAGCAAGGTGCTGTAAACCAGCCCGCACGGCAGCCACCCCCACAGCGCACCGAGCAGCAAGGCACGCGGCAGGCTGGAAACCGGCAGCAAGCGATTCGCCACGGGTTGAATAAAACGCCACAAGCCACGCCCGAGCGCTTCGATACGGGTGAGCCCGCTCCACCAGCCGGCCAGGTACAAACCCATGGCGATCAGCAGCAAACCGGCCAGCACGCGCATGAACAGCGCCGCCGGGCTGTTGGCGACTGCCCAGCCGGCCAGACCGATGAGCAGTCCCGCCGTGGCATAACTGAGAATCCGCCCGAGGTTGTACGCCAGTAACAGGCGAAAGCGCCGGCTGCGCTGCTCCTTGGGGATCGCCAGGGTCAGCGCGCCCATCAGGCCGCCGCACATGCCCAGACAGTGGCCGCCACCGAGCAGGCCGAGGATCAGCGCCGAGACCAGCAGGGGCGCCAGTTCAAGCATGGGGTGGCGCCTTGTCGTCCGGTTTGCCGGCGTTGGCTTCGTCCACCGCAGCGGTGTGGTTGGGATCCTGATCGTCAAAAAGGATGCTGTGCGCCGGGCCGTCGAGGTCGTCGTACTGACCGCTGTCCACCGCCCAGAAGAAGATGTACACGGCGATGGCGACGATGAGCAAGGCAGCGGGAATCATCACATAGAGAGCTGGCATCGGTAACTCCAGGCCCGCGCGGCTCAGGCCGGCAGCGGGCGGGTTTGGGTCGGGCTGCCGGCGGCCGGCGCGCTCGGCAGGCGAGTCAGGCGCAGGGCGTTGAGCACCACGGTCAGCGAACTGATCGACATGCCGACCGCCGCCCACACCGGAGTGATCCAGCCGAGGGCGGCGAACGGCAACATGAGGCCATTGTACAGCGCCGCCCACAGCAGGTTTTCGATGATTACCCGGCGCGTGCGTCGCGCCAGCGTGAAGGCTTGCACCAGAGCGTCAAGGCGATTGGACAGCAACACTGCATCGGCGCTGGTTTTCGCCAGATCGGTGGCCGAGCCCATGGCCACGCTGATATCGGCCGCGGCCAGCACCGGCACGTCGTTGACGCCGTCGCCGAGCATCAGCACCTTGCGCCCTTCCTTGTGCAGTTGTTGCAGCACTTGCAGTTTGTCATCGGGGCGCAAACCGCCACGGGCCTCGTCGATGCCCAGTTCGGCGGCGACACTGGCGACCATCGGCGAACTGTCGCCGGACAACAGCAAGGTGCGCCAGCCCCGCGCTTTGCAGGCCGCGAGCAGGGCGGGAGCGTCGTCACGCAGACGATCATCGAGCACTAGCCACGCCAGCGGCCCGTGGGTGTCAGCGAGCAGCAACCATTGTCCGGCTTCATCAGGCATTGACGGCAGTGCCGCGCCGCTCAGGGCGCAGGCAAATTCGGCCTGACCGATGCGCAAGCGTTGCTCACCGACCACGCCTTCCAGGCCCAGCCCCGGTGTGCTGTGCACGTCCTCAGCGGCCAGCGGCGCACGGCCGAAAGCGCGGGCAATCGGGTGTTCCGAACGGTTTTCCAGCGCAGCGGCAAGGCTCAGGCATTGCTCGCTGTCGAGCGCGCCGAGCGGGCGAATCGAGCGCAGCACCAGCCGGCCTTCGGTGAGCGTACCGGTCTTGTCGAAAATCACCGTGTCGATCTGGTTCAAGCCTTCCAGCACATGGCCACGGGTCAGCAGCAGCCCGAGTTTGTGCAGGGTGCCGGTGGCGGCGGTGAGGGCGGTCGGCGTCGCCAATGACAGCGCGCACGGGCAGGTCGCCACCAGCATGGCGAGGACGATCCAGAACGCCCGCGCTGAGTCCAGCTGCCACCACAGCAGGCCGATCACTGCCGCCGCAATCAGCGACAGCAGCAAAAACCATTGCGCGGCGCGGTCGGCGATTTCCGCCAGACGCGGTTTCTCCGCCTGAGCGCGATCGAGCAGGCGCACGATCGCGGAGAGACGCGTGTCCTGTCCCAGCGCCTGCACTTGCACGGTCAATGCGCCTTCGACGTTGAGCGTGCCCGCAGTGACCGCATCACCGAGCGTGCGCGGCTGTGGCAGGTATTCGCCGGTCAGCAGCGATTCGTCGATGCTCGACTGGCCATCGATGATCTTGCCGTCAGCCGGCAGAATCGAACCCGGCTGCACCAGAATCCGCTCGCCCACACGCAACTCGCTGAGCAGGATGCGTTCGCTCTGACCGTCGATATCCAGGCGCAGGCACGAGGCCGGTAACAGGTTGACCAGTTGCGCGGTGGCGGCAGCGGTGCGTTCGCGGGCGCGGCGTTCCAGATAACGCCCGGCGAGCAGAAACAGCGCGAACATGCCGACCGCATCGAAGTACAGCTCGCCGACGCCAGTGATCGACGTCCAGATTCCGGCGATGTAGGCACTGCCGATCGCCAGCGATACCGACACGTCCATGGTCAGGTGGCGGGTGCGCAAATCGCGCATCGCGCCTTTGAAGAACGGCGCGCAGCTGTAGAACACGATCGGTGTGGTCAGAAACAGCGCGACCCAGCGCAGGATCGTGTGCAGCTCGGGACTGAGGTCGATGTTGAATTCCGGCCAGGTAGCCATGGTCGCCATCATCGCCTGAAACCACAGCAACCCGGCGACGCCGAGCTGGCGCAGGGCCAGGCGATTCTCGCTGGCCAGCTGTTCGCTGGCGCGGTCGGCCTGGTACGGGTGGGCGGCGTAACCGATGTGGCGCAGCTCGGCGAGGATCTGGCTCAGCGGCAATTGTGCGTCGGCCCAACGCACGTGCAGGCGATGGTTGGACAGGTTCAACCGCGCTTCGGCGACGGCGGGCAGGGTGCGCAGGTGTTTCTCGATCAACCAGCCGCAGGCGGCGCAACTGATGCCTTCCATCAACAGCGTGGTTTCAGCCAGATCGCCTTCGTGGCGCACGAAGGGCTGCTGCACGTCGGCGCGGTCGTACAGCGCCAGTTCATCAGTCAGTTGCACCGGCAGCGCTTCGGGATTGGCCGACGCTTCGCTGCGATGCTGGTAATAACTTTCCAGCCCCCCGGCGACGATGGCTTCGGCTACCGCCTGACAGCCCGGGCAGCAGAACTCGCGGGCCTGCCCGAGGACGACGGCGGTGAAGCGGCTGCCGGACGGGACGGGCAGGGCGCAGTGGTAGCAGGGAACTGGGGTGGTCATGGCATTGATGAGGGTATGAGCCCTTGCATTGGGGGTGTTCGCTTGCCCTCACCCCAGCCCTCTCCCGGAGGGAGAGGGAGCCGATCGGTGTAAGCCTGAAGAGCGGCTTCAGTCGCTGACATTGTCACTGTCATACGCCCCGCTTCCAAGCAACCGAGATCAGTCCCCTCGCCCTCCGGGAGAGGGCTAGGGTGAGGGGCTCTTGATTTTGATTCACTTCTTCAGGTCTTCGGCACCCTGCAATGGCTCATCACCCAGCAGCAGTTCCTTGTCATGGCTGACCAGCTCTTCTTCAAACATGCGCCACACGTGCTCGTCCTGGCTGCCGAGCAACTCGACAAAGCGCCGCCCTTCGACCTTGTCGCTCAACTGGCCGATGTAGCGCCCGCTCTCGCTGCCACTGCGGGTCAGAACGATCTTGCGATCCTTCTCCGGCTGGGTCGGCGAGATCAGGTTCAGCTCCAGCGTTTGCGGCTGGCTGTCACCGTTCAAGCGCAAGTCGACTTCCCCGGTCACATCATCCAGATGCACCGCTGCACGCAGCTTCAGGGTTTGCGCCAGCAGCTCGCGATCCAGTGAACGGTTGATGCCTTTGCCTGCTTCGTAATAGTTGTCGTTGACCAGATTGTCCGGGTTGTTCACCGCGATGGTCACCATCGACAGGGTCAAGGCCACCGAGCAGGCGAGAATCGCGATGATGATCCACGGCCAGAGGTGCTTGTACCAAGGACTTGCGGCGTTTGCAGCGGGCATGTTCAAAATTCTCTCAACGGATTTGTGGGCCGATGAATCGGCTCTTGGCTTCAACGTGGACGCTGTCGTCATCGGCATCCTTGAGGATGAATTTCACCTCGTTGGTGCTCGATGGCAGTTGTTCCGGTGCGCTGGACAACTCGACCGGCATGCTGACGATATCCCCGGCGGCAACCTTGATCTCGCGCTTGCCTTGCAGGCGCAGGTCCGGCAGGCCCTCGGCTTGCAGCAGGTAAGTGTGGTCGCGCTGATCCTTGTTCATGATCTTCAGGCTGTAGACGTTTTCGATCCGGCCTTCAGCGTTTTCGCGGTACAGCACGCGGTCTTTGCTGACGTCGAAGCCGACCAGTGAACGCATGAGGAACGCGGCGACCAACAGGCTGATCATCGCCAGCAGCACCACGGCGTAGCCGATCAGGCGCGGTCGCAGTTTATGGGTTTTCTGCCCGGAGAGGTTGTGTTCGGTGGTGTAGCTGATCAGCCCGCGCGGGTAATCCATCTTGTCCATGATGCTGTCGCAAGCGTCGATGCACGCCGCGCAGCCGATGCATTCGATCTGCAGGCCATCGCGGATGTCGATGCCGGTCGGGCAGACCTGCACGCACATCGTGCAGTCGATGCAATCGCCCAGCCCCAGGGCTTTGTAGTCGATGCCTTTCTTGCGCGGCCCACGGCTTTCGCCACGGCGCGGGTCGTAGGAAACGATCAGCGTGTCCTTGTCGAACATCACGCTCTGGAAGCGCGCATACGGGCACATGTAGATGCACACCTGCTCACGCAACCAACCGGCATTGCCGTACGTGGCGAGGGTGAAAAAACCGACCCAGAAATACGACCAGCCATCGGCCTGACCGGTGAAAAATTCGATGACCAGTTCGCGGATCGGCGAGAAGTAGCCGACAAAGGTCATGCCGGTGACAAAACCGATCAACAGCCACAGCGAGTGCTTGGCCAGTTTGCGCAGGAATTTGTTGGCGCTCATCGGCGCCTTGTCGAGCTTGATGCGCTGGTTGCGGTCGCCTTCGGTGACCTTTTCGCACCACATGAAAATCCACGTCCACACGCTCTGCGGGCAGGTATAACCGCACCAGACACGCCCGGCATAGACAGTGATGAAGAACAGGCCGAACGCGGCAATGATCAACAGGCCCGAGAGCAGGATGAAATCCTGTGGCCAGAAAGTCGCGCCGAAGATGAAGAACTTGCGCTCCGGCAGGTTCCACCACACCGCCTGATGACCGCCCCAGTTCAGCCACACCGTGCCGAAATACAGCAGAAACAACGCCGCACCGCCGAGCATCCGCAGATTGCGGAACAGGCCGGTGAAAGCCCGGGTGTAGATTTTTTCTCGTGAGGCATAAAGATCGACGCTGTTGTTCGCGTTCTTGCTCGGTGGCGTGACGTCGTGTACCGGAATCTGATTGCTCATCATTGCATCCCACGGCAGTGGAAAAATGCCTCGGTCGATACGTGCCAACCGAGGTCAAAAAGGCTGTTGCAGTAGCGCGATGATACGCCTGCCGCTCTGGCTCAAGGGTGCGACCTTTGGTCGCGTTGGGTAAAAAATGCGGATGGTGTAGCGATTGCGCAAAAGCCTGACGCAGATCAATTGACTTGTTGAGTATGGACGTTTTTGCCGAAGTGGCTAGTTCATCCTTTCAATTGTTTGTTCACGCCACTGCCGTTGATTTCGCAAGTTGAATAACACCCGTGATTGTTTTCGTCCAGGCGACAACTCAGGCCGGACGCTACGGGCTTCTATTGATTCGTATGTTGTAAGTTGTTGGGTCTGAAATATATTCACTCGATTGTTGTAGGTGAAGGCTTTGAAGTTTTCGCGGTATTCGAATAAGTTCTGTTCGCGCGAAACTTCTTTTGCGTACCGAAAATTAATTGAAATGGAATTTCAAGCATGGCTTTGAATAAATTCATGAGCATCTTTATGGGTGCTTGTCTGGTAGCTTCGGCTATTACCGCTCAGGCTACAACTGGCATGCCGAAACATATGGTCTTTGCTTCGGATACTCAATATCCGTGGACAGACAAGACCGATATCCGCGAGCCCGAATCGGATTCAGAATTCACGGCGCGCTCGAAATGGCTGATTGAAACCCAACTTGCGAGCATTGCCGAATTCAGAAATCAACACGGCTCTCAAGCGCAGGTTCCTTTGATGATCAATGGCGACATAACCGCTTTTGGTCATGGCTGGCAGCGCTCGTTCATGAAGGATTCGCTGAACAGGCACTTCAAGGGTGAATATCTTTACGGCTTGGGTAATCACGACTATGAAAACAATGTTGATGATTGCTTTACCAATAACTGTGCTGCAGGAAGTATTGTCGAGTTCAAAGAGCATCATGAAGGTAAAGTCGATAACTTTGATCTGAAAATCACTGACGGTTTTCTGAGCAGGACGTATTCCGGTAGCCTCGCCTATTCGAAAAATATCGGCGAAGTGCATATGGTTCAGCTCAATAATGAGCCGACCTATACCGCCCGGATTGCTCATCCGTTCAACCCGACGACGTTCGAAATCAACGACGCACTGGACTGGCTCGAGACCGATCTGCGACTGGCGCGAGCGTCGGGCTACGCCATCATTATCAATATGCATAAACCCTTGCGGCACCAGGGCAGCCCCGAGCAGAAGAAGCGTTTCCATGACATGGTCAACAAGTACCAGGTGACGGCCATTTTCGCCGGCCACCTGCATACCGAGGGAGGAAGTTCCTACTGGGAAGGCAGCGTCCCCATGTATCTCAGCGGAAGCACCTCTCAGCAAACCTACCTGACTGCGAATTTCACCGAGGATCGCAAGCATTTGCAGATCTATCTGGTGAAGAACAACCAGTGGCGTGAGCGGACGCTGATCGATACCACGGTTGTGCATTCAATCTTTGCCCAACGCCCATGAAAAAAGCCCCGCCGGTGATAGGGCGGGGTGTTCAGCAGTCAGTTATTGGCAGCGATCCATGGGTTGATCAGATTGACGCCGCTGAGTTGAAAGTCCGCAATGTTGCGAGTAACCAGCGTAAGCCCGTGCACAAGCGCGGTGGCGGCGATCAAGGCGTCGCATTCACTGCTGCGGTCGGGAACATGCAATCGTGCGCACCGGGTGGCGACGCTGGTATCGACAGGCAGGATTCTTCCAGAGAACGCCGGTTTGACGTGATGTTCCAGCCAGTTGCGCAGCAACTGGCCTTGTGAAGGGCCACGACGTTCGATACGCAGGACGCCCGTTTCCAGTTCCAGCACAGTGATTGCAGATAGATACAGGCTGGCTGGGGAAACGCTGTTTGCCCATTTCACCACATGCCTGTCGGCTTGTTTTTTGCGCAGCTCGGAAACTACATTGGTATCCAGTAGGAACATCAGGAAAGGTCCACGCTGCGAGGAGTGATTACAGCGCGCTCGGGTCCGAATTCGATTTCAAGCGCATTCGGCATCGCCAGCAGCTCAACGATGCTGGTCTCGCAACCGGTCAGTTTCTGGTACTCCTCAATGCTGAGCAATACGTGGGCAGGCCTGCCTCGGTCAGTAATGATTACTGGACCTTGACGCGTGGCTTTTTTGGCTGCACTGGTGTCCTGATTGAACTCGCGGCTGGAAATGGTGGTGATGGCCATCATGTTTGGCCTCCAGAAATTCTGATGTAGGAACGTTTCTATTTTGAGGTTTTCACCGCAATCGGAAAGGCAGGTCGGGGTCGATCGGTTTGTCAATTTCATAAGGGCACCGGCGAAGGCGCCTCCCGCCAAGGCGTGAGGCACTGGATACAGGGCGTAAATTCGGTGTTTTTGCTGCCCTTGTCAGAGCAATCTACCGCCCCCGAGGCCGTCGAGTCCGCCACCGTTACCGGGGCTGTTCATGGTTTGCTGCGATACCTCGAGTAACGGTTTCACAGATGTTCGTTCGAACCCTGCCCTATGGGTAGAGCCGGGTTGAGGCTGATTTTGCAGTGTGCTTTGGTGATCTTTCGACATTGGGGCTTCATCCTTGAAGTAGTCCCGATATGGCTTATCGGGGCGAAAAAACCTACCGTGCATCTCAGCTCAGGTCCATCGAGCAACCGTTTCGAATCGTGAATGCCAGCATGAAAAAAGGCCCCGCCAATTCCCATTGGCGGGGCCTTTTTTGCTTCAAGCGTTGGCCTTACTCAGCCTTCGCCTCCGGTGCTTTTTCACCGTGAGACAGGCTGTAAACATACGCCGCCAGCAGGTGCACCTTGTCATTGCCCTGCAGTTGTTCCTGCGCAGGCATCTGGCCCTGACGACCGTAACGGATGGTCTGCTGCAGTTGCGCGAAGCTCGAGCCGTAGATGAATGCGCCCGGATGGGTCAGGTCAGGCGCACCCATGGCCGGGGTGCCTTTACCGGCAGGGCCGTGACAAGCCACGCAGTTGGCGGCGAAGAGTTTCTGGCCGTTGGCCGGGTCGGCCTTGGTGCCTTCCGGCAATTTACGGCCGTCGAGATTGGTCACCACGTAAGCAGCCACATCGGCCACGCCTTGCTCACCGATCACTTCCGCCCACGCCGGCATCACCGCGTGGCGGCCGCCCATGATGGTGGTCTTGATGGTTTCCGGCTCACCGCCCCAGCGCCAGTCGGCGTCGGTCAGGTTAGGGAAGCCATAGGCACCCTTGGCGTCGGAACCGTGGCACACCGAGCAGTTGGAGGCGAACAGACGGCCACCCATTTTCAGTGCTTGCGGATCCTTGGCGACTTCTTCGATCGGCATCGCTGCAAACTTGGCGAAGATCGGACCGAAGCGCGCGTCCGAACGGGCCATTTCCTTTTCCCACTCGTGGACGCCGGTCCAGCCAGTCTGGCCGTTGGCGAACGCGGTCTGTTTCTCGGTATCCAGATAGTTGTAGCCCGGCAGCAGACCTTTCCAGTTGCCCAGACCTGGGTACAGCACCAGATAACCCAGGGCAAAAATGATGGTGCCGACGAACAGCATGAACCACCATTTCGGCAGCGGGTTGTCGTACTCCTCGATCCCGTCGAAGGAGTGGCCGACCGTCTCGTCCGTCTGTTCGCTGCGCTGGCCCTTGCGGGTCGACAGCAGCAGCCAGGTCAGGGCGAAGATCGTACCGAGACTGAGGACTGTGACGTACAGACTCCAGAATGTAGTCATTCTTTGTTACTCCTAGAAGCTTGCTCGACGTGCTTGATGGCTTCGGGATCATCGGCAAAAGGCAGCATGGTCGCGTCGTCAAACTCTGACTTGCGCTTGGGGCTGAACACCCACAAGGCCAGACCGATGAAGGCCACCATCACGACCACGGTGCCCAGGCCTCGAATCATCCCGATATCCATCAGATTCACCGTTTGCTTTTGATGATGGTGCCCAGGCCTTGCAGATAGGCCACCAGCGCGTCCATTTCGGTTTTGCCCTTCACGGCATCCTGTGCACCGGCGATGTCTTCGTCGGTGTACGGCACGCCGAGGGTGCGCAAGACTTCCATTTTTTTCGCGGTTTCCTTGCCGACGAGCTTGTTTTCCACGAGGAACGGGTAAGCCGGCATTTTCGACTCGGGGACCACGTTGCGCGGGTTGTACAAGTGCGCACGTTGCCAGTCATCGGAGTAACGACCGCCCACGCGGGCCAGGTCCGGACCGGTACGTTTGGAACCCCACAGGAACGGGTGGTCCCAGACGCTTTCACCGGCGACCGAATAGTGGCCATAGCGTTCGGTTTCAGCGCGGAACGGGCGGATCATCTGCGAGTGGCAGCCGACACAACCGTTGGCGATGTACACGTCGCGGCCTTCCAGTTCCAGCGCCGAGCGCGGCTTCATGCCCTCGACCGGCTTGTTGGTGACGTCCTGGAAGAACAGCGGAACAATTTGGGTCAGGCCACCGACGCTGACGGCGATGACCATGAAGAAGGCCAGCAGGCCAATATTCTTCTCGACAGCTTCATGCTTCATCAGTGAGCTCCAACGACGGCAATCTTGGCGGCGGCTTCGGCTTCAACCGGATCCGACGCACGGACAGTGCGGTACACGTTGTAAGCCATCAGCAGCATGCCGCTGGCAAAGAAAGCACCGCCCAGCGCGCGGACGATGAAGCCCGGGTGGCTGGCCTGCAGCGCTTCGACGAACGAGTAGGTGAGGGTGCCGTCATCGTTGATTGCACGCCACATCAGGCCCTGGGTGATGCCGTTGACCCACATCGACGCGATGTAGAGCACGGTGCCGATGGTGGCGAGCCAGAAGTGCGCGTTGATCAGCCCGGTGCTGTGCATCTGCGCCCGGCCGAACAGTTTCGGGATCATGTGGTAGATCGCGCCGATCGAGATCATCGCTACCCAACCGAGGGCGCCGGCGTGGACGTGGCCAATGGTCCAGTCGGTGTAGTGCGAGAGCGAGTTTACGGTCTTGATCGCCATCATCGGCCCTTCGAAGGTCGACATGCCGTAGAACGCCAGCGATACCACGAGGAAGCGCAGGATCGGGTCGGTGCGCAACTTATGCCAGGCGCCAGACAGGGTCATCATGCCGTTGATCATGCCGCCCCAGCTTGGCGCCAGGAGGATGATCGACATCGCCATGCCCAGCGATTGCGCCCAGTCCGGCAGGGCGGTGTAGTGCAGGTGATGCGGGCCGGCCCAGATATACAGGGTGATCAGCGCCCAGAAGTGCACGATCGACAGACGATAGGAGTAGATCGGGCGTTCGGCCTGTTTCGGCACGAAGTAGTACATCATCCCGAGGAAACCGGTGGTCAGGAAGAAACCCACCGCGTTGTGGCCGTACCACCACTGGATCATCGCGTCAGTGGCGCCGGAGTAGGCCGAGTACGACTTGAACAGGCTGACCGGCAGCGACATGTGGTTGACGATGTGCAGCATCGCGGTGACCACGATGAACGCGCCGTAGAACCAGTTGCCCACATAGATGTGCTTGGTTTTGCGCTTGGTGATGGTGCCGAAGAACACCAGACCGTAAGTGACCCAGACAATCGCCAGCAGAATCGCGATCGGCCATTCCAGTTCGGCGTATTCCTTGGTGGTGGTGTAACCCAGCGGCAAGGTAATGATTGCGCCGACGATGACCGCTTGCCAGCCCCAGAAGGTGAAGGCCGCGAGGCTGTCGGAAATCAGTCGCGTCTGGCAGGTTCGCTGCACGACATAGTAGGAAGTGGCAAACAGTGCACAACCGCCGAAGGCGAAAATCACCAGGTTTGTGTGCAACGGGCGCAAGCGTCCAAAGCTCGTCCACGGCAGACCGAAGTTCAGTTCCGGCCAGACCAGTTGCGAGGCGATGAAGACACCGAGCCCCATGCCAAGGATCCCCCAGACCACCGTCATGATGGCGAACTGGCGGACTACCTTATAGTTATAAGCAGTCGGACTGATTGCTGTGCTCATTCTAAGGTTCCACGGTTTGGGTATTTTTATAGGGATAAAATCGGCCGCAAGTATGTATAAAGCAGGGGGTCATTGCAACGCGCCATGACCTGGGTCAATGCTTTCCAACGCTGATTCTGCGGCCTTTCCATGCGCCGCGTAGGGTCAAAAATGGCCTCTGACAAAATGTCGCAGTGCGCGTTAAAAGCTCGCAATCCGGATCGCCGTCAACGGTGCCCGTTCACAGGTCGTGATCGGGAAATTGCGGGCAATCGGCGCAACAGCCGTTATCTACCTGCGTTTGCGGCGAATCCATCAACCGGTTCACGGCGCGCATCGTTCGGGATTGATCTGGAAACCGACTTCAGCCGGTCCGCTTCGATGAAGCGTAGACCCGAATCCGGGGTTCCGAAAGGAGAGGATCCAAGGGGTGCGACAATGCGTCGCAAAGGGGCGGGAAACTGCCGCAGCGAGAAAGCTGCGGCAGCGGTGTACGCAATTGCTATTTCTTGCTGTCTTCAGTTATCAGTTTTTCTGTGTTCAATCCGTGGCTCAGGCTGTACACATAAGCGGCGAGCAATTGCACTTTGTCGTTGCCCAACATCTCGTTCTGCGCCGGCATATGCCCCTGACGACCATGGCGAATGGTCTGTTCCAGTTGGGTCAGGCTGGTGCCATAAATGAAGCCGGCCGGGTGAGTAAGATTCGGTGCGCCCATGGCAGGGGTGCCTTGGCCAGTTGCGCCGTGGCAAGCCACGCAGGTGGTGCTGAACGCCTGCTGTCCGGCTTGCAGATCCGCCTTGCTGTCGGCAGGTAGCGGCAGACCGGCCAGTTCGTGGCGCACATAAGCGGCAACGTCTTTCACCCCGGCCTCACCGAGCACTTCGCCCCAGGCCGGCATTGCCGCCATCCGCCCACCCATGATGGTGGTTTTGATCGTCTCGGCATCGCCGCCCCAGCGCCAGTCGCTGTCAGCAAGGTTAGGGAAGCCGAACGCGCCCTTGGCATCCGAGCCGTGGCACACCGAGCAATTGGAGGCGAACAGACGACCGCCCATTTTCAGCGCCTGCGGATCCTTGGCCACTTCTTCCAGGGGCATGGCGGCGAATTTGGCGAAGATCGGCCCGAACCGGGCGTCCGCCTTGTTCATTTCCTTTTCCCACTCATGCACGCCGGTCCAGCCATCCTCGTAACCGGGCAGGATGCCTTTCCAGTTGCCCAGGCCCGGATAGAGAATCAGATAACCCACCGAGAACACCAGCGTGCCGGCGAACAGCATGAACCACCACTGCGGCAGCGGGTTGTCGTACTCCTCGATGCCGTCGAAGCTGTGGCCCATGGTCTGGTCGACGCTGCCCTTGGTCTCGCCCCGACGGGTGCCGATCAGCAGCCAGGTCAGGCCGATCAGGCTGCCAATGGTCAGTACGCAGATCCACGTACTCCAGAAGGTGGTCATGGCCGGGTACTCCTTGTTTCAGGGGCTGAAATTGTTTCGGGTAGTGGCTCGTCGGCGAACGGCAGCAGGCGTGCTTCGGCGAACTCCGGGGTGCGTTTGCGGTTGAACACCCACAAGGTCAAACCGACGAAGGCGACGAACACCACGACCGTGCCGAGGCCGCGAATCAGGCCAGCACTCATTTCAATGACCATGGTTCACCTCTTGCTCTTGATTGCAGTGCCGAGCACTTGCAGATAGGAAACGAGGGCGTCCATTTCGGTCTTGCCCTTGAGGCTGGCGACTGCGCCGCTGATGTCGTCATCGGTATACGGCACGCCGAGGGTACGCATGGTTTTGAGCTTGGTTTCGGTGTGGCTGCTGTCGACCGCTTGGGTGACCAGCCACGGGTAGGCCGGCATCTTCGACTCCGGCACGACGTTGCGCGGGTTGTACAAGTGCGCGCGGTGCCAGTCATCCGAGTAACGCGCGCCGACCCGGGCCAGATCCGGACCGGTACGTTTCGAGCCCCACAGGAACGGGTGATCCCAAACGCTTTCGCCCGCAACCGAGTAGTGCCCGTAGCGTTCGGTTTCGGCGCGGAACGGACGGATCATCTGCGAGTGGCAACCGACGCAGCCTTCGCGGATGTAGATATCGCGACCTTCCAGTTGCAGCGCGGTGTATGGCTTCATGCCCTCCACCGGTTTGTTGGTGACGTCCTGGAAGAACAGCGGGACGATCTGGGTCAGGCCGCCAATGCTCACGGCGAACACCATCAGCAGCATCAGCAGGCCGACGTTCTTTTCAATCGTTTCGTGTTTCATGGCGGACTCCTCAGGCCATCTGCGCGGCAGCGACGACGTCGGCAGGCTGCGAGGCCCGCACGGTGCGCCAGGTGTTGTAAGCCATCAGCAACATGCCGCTGAGGAAAATCGCCCCGCCGATCAGCCGCACGACAAAGCCCGGATGGCTGGCCACCAAGGTTTCGACGAAGGAGTAAGTCAGCGTGCCGTCCTCGTTGACCGCGCGCCACATCAGGCCCTGGGCGATGCCGTTGACCCACATCGAGGCGATGTAGAGCACGGTGCCGATGGTCGCGAGCCAGAAATGCGCGTTGATCAGTCCGACGCTGTGCATCTGCGCTTTGCCGAAGATTTTCGGGATCATGTGGTACAGCGCGCCGATCGAGATCATCGCTACCCAGCCGAGGGCGCCGGCGTGAACGTGGCCGATGGTCCAGTCGGTGTAGTGGGAGAGGGCGTTGACAGTCTTGATGGCCATCATCGGCCCTTCGAAGGTCGACATGCCGTAGAACGCCAGCGACACCACGAGGAAGCGCAGGATCGGGTCGCTGCGCAACTTATGCCAGGCGCCCGAGAGGGTCATCATGCCGTTGATCATGCCGCCCCAGCTCGGTGCCAGCAGGATCAGCGACATCACCATGCCCAGTGACTGTGCCCAGTCCGGCAGCGCGGTGTAGTGCAAGTGGTGCGGGCCGGCCCAGATGTACAGGGTGATCAAGGCCCAGAAGTGCACGATTGACAGGCGATACGAATACACCGGACGTTCGGCCTGTTTCGGCACGAAGTAATACATCATCCCGAGGAAACCGGCGGTGAGGAAAAAGCCCACAGCGTTGTGGCCGTACCACCACTGCACCATCGCGTCGGTTGCACCGGCGTACACCGAGTAGGACTTGGTGAAACTCACCGGCAACTCAAGGTTGTTGACGATGTGGAGGATCGCCACGGTGATGATGAACGCGCCGAAGAACCAGTTGCCCACATAAATGTGTTTGGTTTTGCGCTGCATGATCGTGCCGAAGAACACGATCGCGTAGGCGACCCAGACGATGGTGATCAGGATGTCGATCGGCCATTCCAGTTCGGCGTATTCCTTGGAGCTGGTGTAACCCAGCGGCAGGCTGATCGCCGCCAGCAGGATCACCAGTTGCCAGCCCCAGAAGCAGAACGCGGCGATTTGCGGCGCAAACAATTGCGTTTGGCAGGTGCGTTGCACCGAGTAGAAGGAGCTGGCGAACAGCGCGCAGCCACCAAAGGCGAAGATCACCGCGTTGGTGTGCAGCGGGCGCAGACGGCCGAAACTGGTCCAGGGCAAATTGAAGTTGAGTTCCGGCCAGACCAATTGCGCCGCGAGAAAAACCCCGAGGCCCATGCCGACGATGCCCCACACCACCGTCATAATGGCGAATTGGCGGACCACCTTGTAGTTGTAGGCGGTACTGATAGAAGTGTTCATGGTTCCCCATCCACGGTTCAGCCGAAGTGAGCGCGCAAACGGCGCGAATCCTTCGCCTGGAGTTATAGGCAGACTAAAAGCGAGGCAAGCATGGACAAACAGCACAAGGCCAGTATTGACGGGGATCAATGGGCGCAGTGTGTGCTCGATCATGGGTGGCTTTGGGATGCCGCTGTTGGTGAGGCTTCGGCAACGCTGATTCTGGCGCACGGGGCGGGGGCGCCGATGGATAGCGACTGGATGATCGACATGGCTGGGCGCCTTGCTGGGCTTGGGGTCAACGTGTTGCGCTTTGAGTTTCCGTATATGGCGCAGCGGCGGGTGGATGGGGTTAAGCGGCCGCCGAATCCTGCTGGCAAGTTGCAGGAATGTTGGCGGGAGGTGTTTGCGGTTGTGCGGCGTCATGTCGCTGGGCCGTTGGCGATTGGCGGCAAGTCGATGGGCGGGCGGATGGCGAGTCTGGTGGCGGATGAGTTGGGGGTGGATGCGTTGGTATGTCTGGGGTATCCGTTTTATGCGGTGGGGAAGCCGGAGAAACCGCGGGTTGAGCATTTGGCTTCGTTGCGCACGCGGGCGTTGATTGTGCAGGGGGAGCGGGACGCTCTGGGGAATCGCGAGGCGGTTGAGGGCTATTCGTTAGCGCCGGGGATTGAGGTGTTTTGGTTGGTGGCGGGGGATCATGATTTGAAGCCGCTCAAGGCTTCTGGCTTTGCGCATTCCGATCATTTGGCGGGTGCTGCGCAGAAGGTGGCTGAATTTCTCGGTGACTGATTTTGAGCCGGGCCGGGATTTTGCGTTGCATGAAGACCTGCTCCCTTTCCCCCTCGCCCCCTTGGGGGAGAGGGTTGGGGTGAGGGGGCTAGCTTTTGATCTTGCTCTTGGGGGCATATCCGTTGCTTCGGGAGCTGCGGCTGGCGGTTTCGCCTGACGGCGACTTACTTTTTTACAAGCGCCTAAAAAAGTAAGCAAAAAACGCTAGCTCCTGCGTTCGGCCCTCGCAGGCTCGGGTCCCTTCGCTCCGGGATCGATCCGGGCGCAGCGGCTCCGGTTTGCTTCGCTGCACCTCCTTCCGCTGTGTCTGGCTGCGCCAGACGGTCGCTGCGCTCCCACCCCCGGATCAATCCCTCCACTCAGCCTTCCGACGTCGCCGGTGGATCAAGATCAAGAGCACTCGAGCTTGCGCTCATTGTTGAGTGGTGCGGCTTCGCCGCGGGCAGCTGCGCTGCCTTGCTTTTCTGTGGGAGCGAGCTTGCTCGCGAAGGCGGCCTGACAGCCGACCTGATTCTTCCTGATGTACACCGCGCTCCTTGTAGAAGTGAGCCAGCTCGCGATGGCGGTCTCCCAGTCGACCAATCTCTACCGTTTGGACCAAATCTCTGTGGGAGCTGGCTTGCCAGCGATGGCGGCCTCCAAGCCGACCAATCCTCACTGACGTACCCGATCCAAATATGGGAGCGAGCCTGCTCGCGAAGGCGGCCTGACAGCCGACCTGATTCTTCCTGATGTACACCGCGCTCCTTGTAGGAGTGAGCCTGCTCGCGATGGCGGTCTCCCAGTCGACCAATCTCTACCGTTTGGACCAAATCCCTGTGGGAGCTGGCTTGCCAGCGATGGCAGCCTCCAAGCCGACCAATCCCCCACTGATGGACCCGATCCAAATGTGGGAGCGAGCCTGCTCGCGAAAGCTCCCTTCCAGACGACATCAAACCACCTGCCTGTCAGAGGCAATCTCTGAACTTAAACATCATCAAATACCAATGTTTAAACTACACGACCCGTTACGCCATCCCGGCTACAACTCCTTGCGCCATTGCCTACGCCTACGCCAGAATCCGCCGGCTTACGCGTCTAGGCGGCGGGCTATATCGTTTGTCTGTCACTGAGAAACAGTGATGGGGTTTGGTAGCCCGCGTCGAAACCGTTGTATAGCGTCACCGTATGCAGTCCCGTTTCGGGGCTCGACTTTTATGGTGGGCATGCGTGGGGCTCCTTTGTGAGCGCCGGGTTTCCTGTTTCGACCGGTCTACCAACCTGCGTATGACCACCACCTTTCGTTTGGTAGCGAGGGTGTTGGCTCCCAATATTCGAAACCGGAGTACGCCCATGTTCAAAGTCACCCCCAACCCGCCACCCCCCCACGACCGCGCTCTCGATCCGCAAAAAATCCAGGAAGCCACCGACCGCGCCCTCGATTACTACCTCAAACCCGAAGATCTGGCCGCTCCACCAAGCTCTCCAAAATATCGCCCGGTCTATGTCGTGGACCCCACGCTGGATGACGAAACCCTGTTGGTCGAGGCCTGCGAGTCGCTTTCATACGCGCATGCCATGGCCGGTAACATCGCCAACTCGATAGGCGGCCCGGAACGCAAACCACTGCTGGCGCTGCAACAGGTGATCATGCTCAACGAACTGTTGGTCAATCGACTGCTGGATAAGCTGAAGTTGCCTCAATAATTTCGCTGGCTGTTATGGCCTCTTCGCGAGCAGGCTCGCTCCCACAGGGGATTGGTGTCTGGCACCTAATCTGTGATCACCGCAGATCCAATGTAGGAGTGAGCCTGCTCGCGAAGCGCCATACGGCTAAAAGTGCGGGGATGCAATCTGATCGAAACGTTGTCGCGAAAAATCACAAATCATCCCTAAGCAAGTTGAAAGTACCTATAGGCTGCGTTCGGTATCCATGGCTTTTGAACTTTGCTTCAAATGTACCTTTAGCAATCCCCTTGGTGGGATGGATGTCGATAGTGACCGTGGCTTCATCAGCATCAACATAAGTAAATCCATAAAACCCAGAGGGTCCAGGTGACGAGTGGCCGTGCTGGAATGTCAGCCCGTCTTCCAACGTATAAGTTTTATGGAACGGGGCGTCACTGGTATAGGGGATCGAGAAAGAGTAGAGAAAGATGTTCTTCTCCTCCAGCGTTCCTGTAGATCCTGAGATTGACCAGCTCTTTTCGCCCGTCGGAATAAAATGACGTAGCTCAAAAGAAATTATAGTGGCCGTGGTTTCAGGGTTGGTGCCGAATTGCCAAGTGAAGACATTAGACTGTTTTGCAATGGCACCTGGTTTTGGGATGAGGATGCTATGTTTGCTCATTTTTTAGCTCCTTGGTCATATCGTGATAACAATGAAAACCATCTGTTCAACGATTTATAGATATGCCCCTGAAGCTTGAATGTCTACTGTAAGACCTGACAGTAGACATACGCTGTGTTCTGTGGATTTTCGCCAGGATTTCCGAATGTGCAGCGCAAAACTTTCTGATGAAGTTCAATATTAGATGTCTCGGTTTTGCAGGCGGCGCAATGCACGACTGAACTACTCAAGTCCTATTGAGTAGTTCATTGACACAACAAAAAACCCGGAAAGCTCACGCCATCCGGGTTTTTTCATTCCAGCCTTCCAATCAGCGGTTAAACCGCGCCACCAACGAATACTGCGTGTTGGCGGTCTTCGTCAGTTCTTCACTGAGCAACGCCGAGTTGTGCGCTTGTTCCGAGGTCTGATCCGCCAGTTCCGAGATATTGCTGATGTTGCGGCTGATCTCTTCAGCCACGGCACTTTGCTCTTCGGTCGCGGCGGCGATCTGGGTGGTCATGTCGGTGATGTTGGCCACCGCTTCGCTGATGCCGACCAGTGCCTGATCCGCTTCCAGGACCCGCGCCACGCCTTCTTCAGCCTGGCGATGCCCGGCTTCCATGGTTTGCACGGCGCTGGAGGCAGTCTGTTGCAACTTGGCGATCAGGGCATGAATCTGCCCGGTGGATTCGCTGGTGCGTTGCGCCAGTTGGCGGACTTCGTCAGCCACGACCGCAAAACCACGGCCCATTTCACCGGCACGCGCTGCTTCAATCGCAGCGTTGAGGGCGAGGAGGTTGGTCTGGTCGGCAATGCCTTTGATCACGTCGACCACGCCGCCAATTTCGTCGCTGTCCTTGGCCAGTTGCGTCACGGTCAGGCCGGTTTCGCCGACGACCACCGACAGGCGCTGAATCGCTTCGCGGGTTTCCCCGGCAATGTCGCGGCCGCGGCCGGTCAGGCGGTTGGCTTCCTGGGTGGCGTCAGCGGTGCGCTGTACGTGGCTGGCGACTTCCTGGGTGGTGGCGGCCATCTGGTTGACGGCGGTGGCGACCTGTTCGGTTTCCACGCGCTGGCGTTCCAGGCCGGTGGAGCTGTTGTGCGCCAGGGCGTCGGACTGCTTGGCCTGTTCGGTCAAGTGCTCGGCGGTGTCCTGCAGACGGGTCAGACAGGTTTTCAGGCGCGCTTCCTGGCTGAGGATCGACATTTCCAGACGCGCCTGGGCGCCACGGCTGTCGGTGTACATCTGCGCGATCAACGGGTCGGAGGTGGTCTGTTCGGCCAGGCGCAGCAGGCGCTTGAGCCCGCGTTGCTGCCATTGCAGGCCCATCAGGCCCAACGGCACCGAAAGACCGGCGGCGAGGGCGAAGCCCCACTGCGAGTTCAGCGTCGCGCCGATCATGAAGCTCAGCTGGCTGACCAGAATGAACGGCAGCCAGTCCTGCAGGAGCGGCAGCCATTTGTCCGTCGAAGGAATCGCCGACTTGCCCTGGTTGATGCGTTGGTAGAGCGCTTCGGCGCGGCGGATCTGTTCGGCGGTGGGCTTGACGCGCACGGACTCGTAACCGATCACCTGGCTGCCATCGAACACCGGTGTGACGTAGGCGTTAACCCAATAGTGGTCACCGGATTTGCAGCGATTCTTGACGATGCCCATCCATGGCAAGCCTTGTTTCAGTGTGCCCCACATGTGCGAGAACACCGCCGATGGCACGTCAGGGTGGCGGACCAGATTGTGCGGCGCACGGATCAGTTCCTCCCGCGAAAACCCGCTGATCTCGACAAAATCGTCGTTACAGTAGGTGATCATGCCCTTGGCATCGGTGGTGGAAATCAACCGTTGCTGAGCTGGAAAGGTCCGCTCGCGTTGTGTAATGGGCTGGTTGTTACGCATGGTTTTTCAATCCGCAAGGCTTTGAATGGTTGTCGGCGCCGACAGGTTTTTATTGAAGTTTTTTTTCAGATTTAAGTACGCCGTCGCAAAACCGCGCTTGCGTCAACTGGCCAGCATCGGATAGGTGAACAGGCCGAAGTGCAACAGATTCAGGCTGAAATGGGTGGCGATCGCCGCGCCCAGTCCGCCGAAACGGTAGGCCAGACCATAGCCGACCCCGGCCAGTCCCGCCAGCAACACCCAGGTCCAGCCAGCGCCGACATGCACCAGACCAAACAACAGCGAGGCCAACAGCAGCGCGAGGTTGTCGCCGTAGGGCAGGTGCTTGAGGCGACGGCTCAGCCCGCCCTGTATATAGCCGCGAAACAGCGCTTCCTCGACCAGCGTCACCAGCAGCAGATTGTTCAGCACCCACAGCCAGGCCTGATCCGGCCATTTCGGTGCCCAGGCGATCACGCCAAGTAAAAGCGCGCCGCCGAGGGCGAGAATCGCGCACAGCGTCAGGGCGAGGGCGGTGGCATAGACCGTCAGGCGCAACGATCGCCGCGCGACGATCCACGGACAAACCAGCAGCAACCAGAAGCCCACCAGCGGTTTGTCGAGATTGAGGTACATCGCGAACGGCACGGCGTTGTCAGTGAAACGTTGCGGATTGATCACGCGGCCGTTGGCGAAGCCCGGCAGCCAGTGCAGCGCCAGTGCCACGGCCAGAACGATGAACAGGCCATGGCCGAGCCAGCGCGCGACTGGCACTTGTTGCTGGCGCACGGCGAATGCGGCGAACAGCAAAAGCCCCACGGAGATCAATGCGAGCCAACCGAGCTGGCCGTAGCTCAGGGCCAATCCGTAACCGAGGCCGAGCAACGCGAGATAGAGCCAGGGCAGCGCCTTCATCGAAAGTCCTTGTGCGAGATTTCTGGAAGGGGCTTTCTACACGGGCGAGGGAGGTGGGACAAGTGAAGGTGTGGCAGTCATGCCAGACACAAATCAAATGTGGGAGCGAGCCTGCTCGCGAAAGCGGTCTTCCAGATGACGTCACTGGCGACTGACACTCCGCTTTCGCGAGCAGGCTCGCTCCCACAGGTTTTGCATTCGGCTGGATATCAGCGCAGGCCCAGTTTGGCCGCCGCGCGTTCAGTAATCTCGGTGCGCAGCTTCAACGAAGGCGCCGCGCGCAACCGCGCTTCATTGACCACCGCACTCGGTGCCACGTCCGGGCTGCCGGCATTGAACGGCGGTGCCGGGGCATATTCCAGTTGCAACTGCACCAGTTGCGCTGTGTCGGCATCGACCAGTTCCGCCGCCAGCACCAAGGCAAAATCGATCCCGGCAGTGATTCCGCCACCGGTAAACAGATTGCCGTCGCGTACCACCCGATCCTTCACCGCAACCGCGCCCAGGGTCGGCAGCAACTCGTGATAGGCCCAGTGCGTAGTCGCGCGCTTGCCCTGCAGCAGGCCCGCCGCGCCGAGCACCAGCGAGCCGGTGCACACCGAGGTTACGTAACGTGCCTGGGCGGCCTGGCGTTTGATGAAATCCAGCGTCTGCTGGTCTTCCATCAACGGCCCGACACCACTGCCGCCGGGCACGCAGATCACATCCAGATCCGGGCAATCCTCAAAGGTCGTAGTCGGTTTCAGCAGCAGCCCGGTGCTGGATGTCACTGGCATCAGATCCTTCCAGATCAGGTGTACCTGCACGCCGGGCAACGAGGCGAGGACGTCGTAAGGGCCGGTGAGGTCGAGTTGCTGGACCTGCGGGAATAACAGAAAACCGATCTGCAGCGTCATCGTTCTTGCTCCGTTGAAAGAAGTGGACGACTGCACTGTAGGCGCGTAGGTTCTGGCGCATACGCCAATCACCCCACGAATT
This sequence comes from Pseudomonas sp. 1L-E-NC-VB-C3, assembly GCF_057291535.1. Classification (NCBI taxonomy): domain Bacteria; kingdom Pseudomonadati; phylum Pseudomonadota; class Gammaproteobacteria; order Pseudomonadales; family Pseudomonadaceae; genus Pseudomonas; species Pseudomonas sp. 1L-E-NC-VB-C3. The sequence goes on from NZ_JBXAWD010000006.1 coordinate 65,207, forward strand.
ACGCCAAATGCCCAAATCCATTCACGTCCTCGCGTTCGCCAACATGCAGATTCTCGATGTTACCGGGCCATTGCAGGTGTTCGCCTCGGCCAACGATCTGGCCCGCCAGCGCGGCATGTCGGTGCCGTATGCGCCGAGCGTGATCGCCAGCGGTGGCGGGGCGGTGCTGTCATCGGCGGGGTTGGCGGTGCTCGCAGAACCGTTGCCGCAAATGCCCAGCGACACATTGATCATCGCCGGTGGCTGGGGCACTTATGCGGCATCGGAAGATCTGCAACTGGTCGACTGGGTACGCGAACATGCGCGCGGCTGCCGGCGCGTGGCTTCGGTGTGCACCGGGGCCTTTCTGCTCGCCGCCAGCGGCTGGCTCGATGGCCGCCGCGTGGTCACCCACTGGACGCGCTGCGAGCAACTGGCCGCGCAACATCCGAATCTGCACGTGGAAGCCAATCCGATTTTCATCAACGACGGCCCGGTGTGGACTTCCGCCGGGGTCACGGCCGGCATCGATCTGGCGTTGGCCATGGTCGAAGAAGACCTCGGCCGCGATATCGCCCTCGACGTCGCCCGGCACTTGGTCGTCTTCCTGAAACGCCCGGGCGGACAGTCGCAGTTCAGCGTGACGCTGTCGCTGCAACAACAGGGCAACCGCTTCGATGAACTGCACGCCTGGATCGCCGAAAACCTGACCTGCGACCTCGGCATCCCGACCCTCGCCGAACAGGCCGGCATGAGCGAACGCAGCTTTATCCGCCACTACCGCGCCGACACCGGCCAGACCCCGGCGCGGGCGATCGAATTGATCCGCGTCGAAACCGCCCGCCGACTGCTCAGCGATACCGGCCTGCCGGTGAAACGCATCGCCGCCAATTGCGGGTTTGGCAGTGAAGAGACGCTGCGGCGCAGTTTTCTGCGAGCGATTGGCGTGACGCCGCAGGCTTATCGGGAGCGGTTTTCGGTCAGCGTTGCAGCAGATCCAGTATTGCCTTGAGGGTTTCCTGCGGCGCTTCTTCGGGAATGTTGTGGCCGACACCCGCGAGCACGCGCCGCTCATAAAAGCCGCTGAAATGCTCGGCATCTTCATCAATCAGCGAAGGCGGGCCGACGCCATCATCGCCACCGCACAGCGAAATGCTCGGTACGCGGATCACCGGCTGTGTGGCCAGCGCTTCTTCCATCCACTCCAGGGCTGGATCGCCCGGGGCGTAGCCGAAGCGATGCCGATAGGAATGAATCACCACGTCGACAAAGTCAGGATTATCAAAAGCGCCAGCGGTCAGCGGGTAGCGTTCGTCCTTTCGCGCCCATGTCGGCGACCACAGCCGCCAAAGCAACTGACACAACGCCCGGCGATTCTGCTTAAGTCCTTCGACGCCACGCGGCGTGTGGAAGTAGTACTGATACCAGAGCCGATGCTCGTCTTCCGGGTCCAACGGCTGGTTCGCATGGACGATGTCCTGCACGAGGTAGCCGTCGCCGCTGACCAGTCCGCGCACCCGCGCCGGAAACAACGCCGCGACAATACACGCTGCCCGACCGCCCCAGTCATAACCGCAAAGCGTGGCCTGTTCGATGCCCAGCGCATCCATCAGATCGAGCAAGTCCTGCGCCATCGCAGCTTGCTGACCGGAGCGCAGGGTTTGCGCACTGTTGAACCGGGTCGGCCCGTAACCGCGCAAGTACGGCACGATGACGCGGTAGCCTCGCGCGGCCAGCGCCGGGGCGACTTCGTCGAAGGTGCGCGGGGAATAGGGGAAGCCGTGGAGCAGAATTACCGGGGCGCCGTTGTTCTGACCGTGCTGTTCGTAGGCAATGGTCAGGGTTGGGGTAAGAACGCTCTCGATCATGACGAACCACTCCGTTTGAATCGTATTCAGACACTCTGGATCTGCGAACGGAATGCGGGTCACCGCTGCGCAGGTTTCACCATGAATATGGGCCTGAGCCAGTTGTCTGGCATGCAGGCCCGTTGTGGAAACATACCTGTCGATCAGAGATCGGTCTGACAAGCGCTGGCGAAAAAGCGCTCAACGCTACGGCTGCCAGGAACTCTTCTCGCCACTCAACTTGCGATCAAGAAAACTCGCCGCACTGATCAACGCCAGATGCGTCAGCGCTTGCGGCGTGTTGCCCAGGTGCCGCCCATGGCTGTCGAACTCTTCGGCGTACAGCCCAAGCGGATTGGCATATCGCAACAATTGCTCGAACTCCAGGTGGGCTTTTTCCACCTGGCCGGCGCGGGCCAGGCATTCGACGTACCAGAACGAACACGCGGCGAACGCGCCTTCAGTGCCACTGAGGCCATCGATGTTGGCGTCCTCGTTGCGATAGCGATAGACCATGCCGTCACGCACCAGGGTTTTTTCGATTGCTTCCAGAGTCGACAGCCAGCGCGGATCCTTGGCGCTGACGAAGCGCACCAGCGGCATCAGCAGCATCGAGCCATCCAGTGCGGTACCGCCCTTGTACTGGACGAAATGCCCGCGTTCTTCGTCCCAGAAGTTTTCCCAGATGTCGGTGTAGATCGCTTGCCGGGTGTCATCCCAACGGGCGAACGGCGCCGGCAGCGAACGCTTGGAAGCCAGACGGATCGCCCGGTCCAGCGCCACCCAGCACATCAGCCGCGAGTGCAGGAAATGATGGGTCTCACCGCGCATTTCCCAAATGCCGACATCTTCGCTCTGCCAGTTTTCGCAGACCTGATCGACCACTTCGCCGACATGCCGCCAGCCTTCGTGGGAGATCGCATCACCGTACTTGTTGACCAGATACACCGCGTCCATCAGCTCGCCGAAGATGTCCAGTTGGACCTGATCGTAGGCACCATTGCCGATGCGCACCGGTTGCGCGCCGCCGTGGCCGGCCAGATGCGTCAGTTCGGTTTCCGGCAATTCCTGCTGGCCGTCGATGGCATAGAGGATGTTGAGTTTCATCGGTTTGCCGCAGCAATCGCTGACCCGTCCGCGCAGCCATTGCATGTAGTGGTTGGCTTCATCGACAAAGCCCAGGCGCATGAACGCGTAAACGGTGAACGAGGCATCTCGGATCCACGTGTAGCGGTAATCCCAATTGCGCTCGCCGCCGGGAGTTTCCGGTAGGCCGAAGGTGGCGGCGGCGAGAATCGCACCGTGGCGACGCGAGGTCAGCAGTTTCAGGGCGAGGGCGGAGCGATTGACGATTTCCCGCCAGCGCCCGCGATAGTTGGATTGGCCGATCCAGCCGCGCCAGTATTTGAGGGTGCGCTCCATGCACAACTCGCCGGCGCCTTTGGCAAAACGCGGATCGTCGCTGCCGCCGAGCATGAATGCGGCGGTTTCATTGTGCTTGAGGGTGAACTGCGCGACGGCCGCTTGCGCATCGATTTGAAGTGCTTGATCTGAAGCCAGGCGTATCGACGGCTGGCCAGCGGCATGGAACGTTACGTCCTTTGCGTCCATCTCTGCCCGGGTGTCGGCGCGGCCATAGTCGTGGCGCACCGCGCAACGCAGATTGAACGTCGCCGAGCCGCTGACCACGCGCACCCGGCGCATCAGCAGCGGCAGGGCGTCGACATCGTCCCCGATGGGCAACAGATCGGTGATTTCCACCACTGCGTGTTCGCTTAGCCAACGGGTCTGCAAGACGTTGGTGTCGGGCAGATAAATCTGTTCCCGGCGCGCATCCGGCAAGTCCGGCGCGAGCTGGAAAATCCCTGCTTGCGGGGTGTCGAGCAGCGAGCAGAAGATCGTCGGGCTATCGAACTCCGGCCAGCAGAAAAAATCCACGCTGCCCTTGTCGTTGACCAGTGCGGCGCTGCGCATGTCGCCGATGATCCCGTGGGCACCGATGGGACTTTGTTGTTCCATTTCAGGCTCAGCCATTGCCGCGAAACTCCGGATAGAGGCTCATCCCGCCATCGATGAACAGGGTGGTGCCGACGATGTAATCGGACAGATCGGAAGCGAGGAAAACCACTGCGTTGGCGACATCCTCGACATCGCCGATGCGCCCGTACGGAATCAGCTCAAGAAGTTTGTCGCCGGCCGCGCCTTCAGTGGCTTCTGTGTTGATGGCCGTGCTGATCGCACCGGGCGCGATGCTGTTGATACGGATGCGCTGGTGGCTGACTTCCTGGGCGAGGCTCTGCATCAATTGATCGACGCCGCCCTTGGACGCGGCGTAATTGACATGCCCGGCCCATGGAATGCGCTGGTGCACCGAACTCATGTGAATGATCTTGCCCGCCGCGCGCGACACGCCTTCGCGCACGCCCTGACGCTGGAAAATCCGCAACGCCGCCCGTGCGCAGAGGAACTGCCCGGTGAGGTTGACGCCGATCACCGTGTTCCAGTCGTCGAGGGTCATGTCCACGGTGGCAGCGTCTTTTTGCAGACCGGAGTTGGCCACCAGAATGTCCAGCGAGCCGAAGGCTTCGACGGTCTCTTTGAACAGCCGCTCGACATCTTCTTCTTTCGAAACATCGGCGCCGATGGCGAGCGCCTTACCGCCTTCGGCGTTAATTTGCGCGGCCAGTTCTTCGGCGGGTTCGGCGCTGCTGTTGTAGTTGATCACGACCGCAGCGCCGGCCGCAGCGAGTGCTTTGGCGGCGGCATGGCCGATGCCGGAGCTGGCACCCGTGACCAGCGCCACCTGATGAGCGAGGGAAATCTGCATGACGATTCGCGCCTTGGTTCCAGAGACTTAAGTAGCTGACTGATGGCAGACGCTGAGAGTTCATTTGCTGGATGCGGTGATTGCGCCGGCCCCTTCGCGAGCAGGCTCGCTCCCACCGGGGGACGGCATTTCGAATGTGCGAGCGAAGGGGCCTTCACAGACCGCTAACAATTGCGCGCTTCCACGGCATTCAAGGCTATGGCAACTTGGCCGCCCCTGATGAGGCTGCAATCGATGGCAAATCCCTACCGCGAATTGTTCACCGCCCCCGGCGCCCGTGCGTTTGTGCTGGCCGGGATGCTGGCGCGCATGCCCATTTCCATGACCGGCATCGGCCTCATCACCATGCTTGCGCAGTTGAACGGCGGTTATGCGCTGGCGGGGGCGGTGGCGGCGACGTTTGCCTTGGCCACGGCGTTTTGCGCGCCACAGGTATCGCGTCTGGTGGACCGTTACGGGCAGGGGCGGGTGCTGCCGATCGCAGCGCTGACCGGTGGCGGCGGGTTGTTGATGTTGCTGCTGTTCACGCGTCTGCAGGCGCCGAACTGGACGTTGTTCGTGTTCGCCGCGCTGGCCGGGTGCATGCCGAGCATGTCGGCGATGGTGCGGGCGCGCTGGACCGAGATCTACCGTGGCCAGCAGCAATTGCAGACGGCGTATGCGCTGGAGTCGGTGCTCGACGAAGTGTGTTTTATCGTCGGGCCGCCGCTGTCAGTAGGCTTGTCGGTTGCGGTGTTTCCCGAGGCCGGGCCGCTGGCGGCGCTGTTGGCCTTGGCCATTGGCGTGACGGCGTTTGTCGCCCAGCGCAGCACCGAGCCACCGGTGCACGCGCAGGAGTCGCAGCATCAGGGCTCGATCATTCGCTCGACCGACGTGCAATGGCTGCTGGCGTTGATGCTGGCGATGGGCGTGATCGTCGGAGTCATCGATGTGGTCAGCGTCGCTTTCGCTCAACATCAGGGCCAGCCGGCAGCGGCCAGTATTGTTTTGTCGGTGTACGCGATCGGCTCATGCCTGGCCGGCATCGCCTTCGGTGCGATGCGTTCGAAACTGCCGCTGCCGCGCCTGTTTCTCTACGGCGGTGTGGCGACGGCAGTGACCACGCTGCCGCTGTTATTGGCGAGCAATATTCTCGGCTTGTCGATCGCGGTATTTATCGCCGGGCTGTTCTTCTCACCGACGCTGATCGTCGCGATGGCGTTGATCGAACGCATCGTGCCACCGGCCAAACTGACTGAAGGCCTGACCTGGCTGGTGACCGGACTGAGCATCGGCGTGGCGATCGGCGCCGCCGGTTCCGGCGCGCTGGTCGATGCGTTTGGCGCGCGCAGCGGCTTCTGGCTGGCGATTGCGGCGGGGGCGGTGGTGCTGATTTCCGCGTTTCAAAGTTTCCGTCACTTGAAATGAAATTCCACTGTGGGAGCGAGCCTGCTCGCGAAGGCGGTGTGTCAGTAAATATCTTCATACCTGATACAACGCCTTCGCGAGCTGGCTCGCTCCCACAGTTATTTTGCGGTGTTACCAGCCGCGTCCTGAGTTGATCCAGAAGTTGACTGACAGCGACGTCGACACCGACTCCACCTGATGGAACCATCCCTCTGGCAAAAACAGCAGATCCCCAGCCTCCAGCGTCACCCGCAAAAACGTCACCTCCCGCGCTGCCGGGAAACGCTCATAGTCCGGCGCGTCCGGGTTGAAATCGCAGCCATCCAGGCCACCCTTGGGCGCGGTCGACCAGGTGCCCAGCGCTTCGCGATGATGTGGTGCGGCAAGGGTGAATTTTTTCTGCCCCCAAACCTGGGCGAAGAGGTTGTCGGTGTCATCGCGGTGCAACGGCGTCAGCGTGCCCTTGGGGCCGATCCAGATACGTGGCGGAATGAACAGCGACGTGTCGAAGTAGGGCGGGTACTGGATCTGCTGCAACAATTGCGCGGGCAGGATGTTGTTGCCCATGTACGCCGACGGCTCGCCGTCCGCGCCTTTGACTGCCGGGCTGTCCAGCGAGGCGATGAACTCGGCCATTGAGGTCGAGCGGAAATCACGCTCGGTGGAAAACGTCTTCTTCACATAATCGCCATGGCGGGTGATGCCCTGCAGTTCAGCGAAATGCACCAGCGACTCCTCGCGGCTCAGGCTGAACAATGGCCAGTCGCGCAGGGCATTGCTGATCACCAATGGAATGCCGTTGGGCAGATAACGGGTTTCGAATTCGTGCCGGCTCAACCCTTCGCGCGCACGGCGTTCGACGCTGGTCTGCCGAGGCAGCGCGGCAGTGAGCTTTTCGCTGAAGCGCGGTGGCGTCGGGTAGCGCTTGTTCATGTCGACCTTTTCCACCGTGCCGCCTCCCTGGCGGGCGTGGTCGATGATCTGCGGCAGCATTGTCGCCAGGCCCATGTTGCCACCGATCTTCAGGCGACCGCTGGCGAACAGTTCCTCGACGTTGACCACGCCGGCCATGATCCCGAGAAAGTCCTTTTCCGCGACTTCGATGGTCACGTCCGGACGCGGGTGGCGCCCGATTTCCGTGCGCTGGCTGGTCTTGATGTCGTACCAGTACGCCTGTTGCGCGCTGAAGATGAACTGGAAAACGCCCTCGATGCCGACCGCGCCGGCGTTGGCGAACAACTTGCCCAGAATGCTCTGCAGGTCCACGGTGATTCCCTCGCGATTGTTGTTTTTTTCCTGAACAGGCAACGAGCGGCTGGCGGGGGAATTTAGCGACCGGGCGACTAATTTGTCCGGCGAGTGATCCGTCTTTCTTGCAGACACATTTTTCAAGGAAAGCGCGGTGACCAAGCTGACATTGCTGTGCCTGCCCTATTCGGGCGCCAGCGCCATGGTTTACAGCCGCTGGCGGCGTCAACTGCCGACGTGGCTGCAATTGCAACCGGTGGAACTGCCGGGACGTGGCGCGCGGTTCGATGAACCGCTGCAAACCGACATGCGCGCACTGGCGCGGCAACTGGCGCGCGAGCACAAGCCGGGGCTGCAAGGCCCGTATGCGTTGTTCGGGCATAGCCTCGGTGCGTTGCTCGCCTGCGAAATGGCCCATGCCTTTCGCGAATTGGGTGTGCCGGAGCCGCTGGCGCTGTTCGCCTCCGGCACCGCCGCACCGTCCATGCGCAGCGATTACGACCGCGGCTTTGCCGAACCGCGCAGCGATGAGGAACTCATCGAACAGTTGCGCACCTTTCAGGGCACCAGCGAAGAAATCCTCGCCAATCAGGAATTGATGAGCCTGACCCTGCCGGTGCTGCGCGCCGATTTCATGATGTGCGGGCGCTTCACGCCTGCCGAGCGGCCCTTGCTCAATTGCCCGGTGCACGTGCTCGGTGGCAAGGAAGACCGCGCCACCACCGAACAACTGATCGGCTGGAGCAAAGAGACCCTGGGCAGTTTCTCGGTGGACATGATGACCGGCGGGCACTTCTTCATTCATGAGCACGAAGCGCGGGTCATTCGCACGATCAAGACGCATCTGGAAGTGCATCACCGGCGCCATGCGCAGGCCGCGCAACCGGCGTTCTGAGACGCGACTCATCTATCACGCATATTCAGGAGGCCAGTCATGACTGTTGCTCTGGGATTTTCCGTTCGGCCATTGCTGCCGCAGCGCGGACGCTTGCCGCTGTTGATCGAGGCGGACGATGCCGACACCGATCTGTTGGCGGTATTCGATGAATTGAAGGCGCTGGTCGACGAGCATCTGCTGCGCGACGGTGGCGTGCTGTTTCGCGGCTTCCGCCTCGACGGCGCCGAGCAGTTTCGCCAGTTTGCCGCGAGTTTCGGCCATCCATTGCTCAACTACGAGTTCGGCTCGACGCCGCGTACCAACGTCACCCAAGGCGTGTACACCTCCACCGAATACCCGGCGCACCAAAGCATTCCGCTGCACAACGAACAGGCTTATTCCCGCGACTGGCCGATGAAGATCTGGTTCTACAGCATGATCGCCGCCAGGTCCGGCGGTGAGACGCCGATTGCCGACAGCCGCGAAGTGTACCGGCGCATCCCGGTGGCGATCCGCGAGCGTTTCGTCAGCAAAGGCCTGATGTACGTGCGCAACTTCGGCAATGGCCTCGATGTGGCCTGGGAAGACGTGTTCAACACCGAAGACCGTGAAGTCGTCGAGGCCTACTGCAAGGCTCACGGCATTGTCTGCGAGTGGAAGGACGACGGTGAGCTGCGCACGCGCCAGACCTGTCAGGCGGTGGCGGTGCACCCGGTCACGGGCGAGCACGTCTGGTTCAATCAGGCGCACCTGTTTCACATCTCCAACCTGCCAGCGGACGTGCGCGAAAGCCTGCTCGACATCGTTGACGAAGAAGACCTGCCACGTAACGTCTACTACGGCGACGGCTCGCCGATCGAAGACGAAGTGCTGGCGCAGATTCGCGCGGTGCTCGACGACTGTGCGATCAGTTTCCCCTGGCAGGAGGGCGATGTGCTGATGCTCGACAACATGCTCTCGGCTCACGCGCGCTCACCGTTCGAAGGGCCGCGCAAAGTCATCGTGGCCATGGCCGAGGGGCATTCGCAGGACGTGCGCTGACCTGTTCGCAACCCTTCAACTCAAATGCCGAATCCGGGCCTGTACCGGCTTCGGCATTTGTCTGTCTGGCCTTTGAACCGTCGGGCCGTGATTGCCGCTGGCGCGCTAAATCATCGCGCGGGCCATTCGTTCTTGTTGATACGACCGGGTCTCCAGGTCACGCCGCCGATCAGCAAGGACTCCACGCATGAATGCCGCAGACGCACAGAAACTAGCCCGCCGCTTTATCGAATTGCCCCAGGACAAACGCCGTCTGTTCCTCGCCGGCATGGCCCGCGAAGGCATCGATTTTGCGCAGCTTCCCATGACCGCCTGCGACGGCATCGCCGAGCGTGACGGCCTGTCTTACGCGCAGCAGCGCATGTGGTTTCTCTGGCAGCTGGAGCCGACCAGCGCCGCCTACAACCTGCCGATGGCGGTGCGTCTGGATGGTGAGTTGCAAGTCGAGGCACTGGAGCAGGCCTTCAGCCGTCTGGCGGCGCGCCACGAATGTTTGCGCACCACCTTCGGCCAGGACGGCGAGTGTGCCTTCCAGCGTGTGGCCGAACCAAAGCCACTAAAACTGCCCGTCACTGACCTGAGCACGGTGCCCGAAGCGCAGCGCTGGCCGCTGGCGCAGCAGCACATGATGGCCGAGGCGACCCAGGCCTTCGACCTGCAGAACGGCCCGCTGCTGAGTCTGCGTCTGTTACGCCTGGCCGAGCAGGAACATGTGCTGCTGCTGACCCTGCATCACATCATCGCCGACGGCTGGTCGATGAACATTCTGATCGACGAATTCATGCGCACTTACGACGCGTTGGTCGCCGGGCGTGATCCGACGCTGGCGCCGTTGAGCGTGCATTACCGCGACTACGCACTGTGGCAGCGCAGCTGGCTGGAGGCCGGTGAGCGCGAGCGGCAATTGGACTACTGGCGCACGCAACTGGGCGACGAACATCCAGTGCTGGAATTGCCCACCGATCGCGCCTATCCGGCGCAGTCCAGTCATCAGGGCGCACGCCTGGAAACGGTGATCGACGCACCCCTGCGCGAAGAGCTGAAAAACCTTGCCCAGCGTCAGGGCGTAACCTTGTTCGTGGTGTTGCTGGCAGCGTTCAAGACCCTGTTGCATCGCTACAGCGGCCAGACCGATATTCGTGTCGGCGGGCTGATCGCCAACCGCACCCGCAGTGAAACCGAAGGGTTGATCGGCTTCTTCGTCAACACGCAGATTCTGCGCAGCGTGGTCACCGCACAAACGCCCTTCACCGAGTTGCTGCAGAACCTGCGCCAGGCCGCCCTCGGCGCCCAGGCCCATCAGGATCTGCCGTTCGACGCCCTGATCGAAGCCCTGCAACCGGCGCGCAGCCAGAGCCACAATCCGCTGTTCCAAGTGATGTTCAACCACCAGCCGCTGGTCACCGATCTGCACCAGGCGCAACTGGCCTCGGGTTTGCGCGTGGGCTATTTGAGCGAGGAGCAACTGGCCGGCAGCGGCCGGCAACATGCGGCCACCAGTGACCTGATGCTCGACACTCGCGAGGAGGGCGAGCAATTGTTTGCTGCCTTCACTTACGCCACGGATATTTTTGATGCTTCAACCATCGCCGCGCTGGCCGGGCATTGGCGCAACATTCTCCAGTCGGTGTGCCGCGATCCGCAGCAGTTGATCGGCGAAGTGGCGATGCTCGCCGACAGCGAACGCCACGGGTTGATCCAGGCCACCGCGCCAGCGCCTCGTTTCACTAGCGTGCAAAGCCTGTTCGAAGCGCAAGTCGCACGGACTGCGCAAGCGCCGGCGGTGCGGTTGGCCACAGCGTCTGCGCCGGCATTCAGCTACGACGAACTCAACACTCGCAGCAATCGTCTGGCCCACCATTTGCGCGCACAGGGTGTCGGCCCGGACGTGCTGGTCGGTGTTGCGCTGGGGCGTTCGCTGGAACTGGCGATGGCGCTGTTGGCCGTGCTCAAGGCCGGCGGCGCCTACGTGCCGCTGGATCCGCAGACCCCGGCCGAACGCTTGCGCCATGTGCTCGCTGACAGTGGTTTGCAACTGTTGCTCGGCGACCAGCAAAGCCTCGCCAGCCTGCCGCCGCTCGACGGCATCGAATGCCTGTGTCTGGAGCAGTTGCCCGCCAGCGAGCAGAGCGACAACCTGCCGGTCACGGTCGAAGCCGACAACCTCGCTTACGTGATCTACACCTCTGGCTCCACCGGACGGCCGAAAGGCGTGGCGGTCAGTCATGGCGCGCTGAGCGAGTTCATTGCCCGCGCCATCGATTACAGCGATCTGCGCGAAGGCGACCGGGTTCTGCAATTCGCCACCAGCAGTTTCGACGGTTTCGTCGAGCAGTTTTTCCCGCCGCTGTGCCATGGCGCCAGCGTGGTCATGCGCGATGCACCGCTGTGGGACAGCGCGACGCTGCATCAGGTGATCATCGATCAGGGCATTACCCTGGCTGATCTGCCAGCGGCCTACTGGTATTGGCTGGTGCAGGAATATGCGGCGAAACCCCCGGCAAATTTCGGCGCGCTGCGGCAGATTCACGTCGGCGGTGAAGCCATGGCGGTGGACGGTTTGCGCTTGTGGCAACAGGCCGGGCTCGGCCATGTGCGCCTGCTCAATACCTACGGCCCGACCGAGGCCACGGTGGTCTCGACGATTCATGACTGCACTGCGCTGACCGCGCAGGACGTGTCGTGGCGCGGCATGCCGATCGGCAAGGGCCTGGCGGCGCGGCGTCTGTACGTGCTCGACGATGATCTGAACCTGCTGCCGCAAGGCGCGGTGGGCGAGTTGTACATCGGTGGGCCGGGGCTGGCGCGCGGTTATCACCGTCAGCCGAGCCTCAGCGCTGAGCGTTTCATTGCCGACCCGTTTGCCGACGGCCAGCGCCTGTATCGCACTGGCGACCGTGCACGGCTGCGCGGCGATGGCGCGCTGGAGTATGTCGGCCGGGTCGATCATCAAGTGAAGATTCGTGGCTTTCGCATCGAACTGGGCGAGATCGAATCGCGCCTGCAGCAATGTTCGGGCGTTCGCGAAGCAGTGGTGTTGGCGGTGCCGTTCGCCGGCGGTGCGCAACTGGTCGCCTACGTTGTGACAGAACCTGCGGTGCTCGCCAGCGCGGCGACGCAAGCGGCATTCCGTCAGCAGACCCGCGCCGCGCTGCAAGCCAGCCTGCCGGATTACATGGTGCCGGGGCATCTGCTGTTGCTGGCGAACCTGCCGCTGACACCGAGTGGCAAGCTCGACCGCAAGGCCTTGCCAGCGCCGGATCCTGCGCAGTTGCAGGGCGATTACCGCGCCCCGCAATCACCGGCTGAACAATGTCTGGCGCAGGTCTGGGCCGAGGTGCTGCACGTGCCGCGTGTGGGCCTGGATGATCACTTTTTTGAACTGGGTGGTCATTCGTTGTTGGCCGCGCAGGTGATTGCCCGGGTCAAGGAGCAGATGGGCGTGGTGCTGCCACTGCGCAGCCTGTTCGAAAACCCGCTGCTGGCGGATCTGGCCGAGGTGCTCGGGCAACTGGCCGAGGTGAGCGGCGACGACGACTGGTCCGACATGGATCAGTTCATGAATGCTTTGCAAGGAGAAGAAGTATGAGCGGCACGATGGCGGAACGTATTGCAAAAAGGTTCGTCGGCTTGCCGCTGGAACAGCGTCGGCTGTTTCTCGCCAAACTGCGCGAGGAGGGCAAGGACTTCAGCCTGTTGCCGTTGCCGGTCAGCCGCCACGACTGCGGGCAGATTCCCCTGTCGTTCGCCCAGCAGCGCCTGCTGTTTCTCTGGCAACTGGAGCCGCAAAGCGCCGCGTACAACATGGCCGCTGGCTTGCGTCTCAAAGGTTCGCTGAATGAGTCAGCCCTGAGCCGCTCGTTCGATCATCTGCTGGCGCGCCATGAAGTGTTGCGCACGGTGTTTCACACCGACGGCGATCAAGCGCATCAGCTGATCCTCGAGCAGCAAAGTATTGCGCTGCAACGCTTCGATCTGACCGGCACCGCCGCGCAAGAGCGCGAAGAACTGCTCGCGCAACACGTGCAAGACGTCACCGCGCAACCGTTCGATCTGCGCCACGGCCCGCTGTTGCGCGCCAGCCTGTTTGCTTTGGCCGACGATGAGTTCGTGCTGGTGGTGAGCATGCATCACATCGTCTCCGATGGCTGGTCGATGGACGTCATGGTCAAGGAATTCGTGCAGTGCTATCAGGCGTTCAGCCTGCAGCGCGAGCCGCAATTGCCGGCGCTGCCGTTGCAATACGCCGACTATGCGATCTGGCAGCGGCGCTGGCTGGAGGCCGGCGAGGGTGAACGCCAGCTCGACTACTGGCGTCAGCAATTGGGCGACGAACATCCGCTGCTGGAAGTGGCGCCGGACTTTGCCCGACCGCTGACGCAAAGCTTTGCAGGACAGACCCTGAGCTTTGATTTCGGCACCGACCTGTCGCAACAGCTCAACGTCTTCGCGCGCAGCCAGGGCATCAGCCTGTTCATGCTGGTGCTGGCCGGGTTCTCGCTGTTCCTTTCGCGTCTGGCCGGCGAGCGCGACATTCGTGTCGGCGTGCCGAATGCCAACCGTGGCCGCGCCGAAGTCGAGGGACTGATCGGTTTCTTCGTCAACACCCAGGTGCTGCGTTGCCAGGTCGATGAGCGCGGCAGTTTCGCCGATTTGCTCGCGCAGGTGCGTGAAGCGGCGTTCGGCGCACAGGCACATCAGGAGTTGCCGTTCGAGCAACTCGTCGACGAATTGGTCGCCGAACGCACCCTGGGCCACAACCCGCTGTTCCAGGCCAAGTTCAACCAGAACGTCGGCATGCAGAAACAACGCTCGATGGCCTTGCCCGGCCTGACTGTCGGCGAATACCCGCTGGCCAAGGACGGCACGCACTTCGATCTGGCCTTGGATATCACCGACGACGGCGCGCTGATCCACGGCCAGATGACCTACGCCAGCGATCTCTATCGGGCGGAAACGGTCGCCGGTTTTGTGCCGATGTTGCTGGACCTGTTTACACAGTTGCTCAACTCGCCGCAGGCGCCGCTCCACACGGTAGCGACGCCACGGCCTGCTGCGCTTGCCAGCCAACGCGAACCGGCGTTGACGGTGTTGCAACACTGGGCGCGTGAAGTGGCCCGGCAGCCGCTGGCGCTGGCCGCTCGGGATCTCAAGCAAACGGTGACTTTCCAGGCGCTGGATGAACAAGCCAACCGTCTCGCCCATTATTTGCGTGCGCAGGGCGTCAGTGTCGGCGAACCGGTGGCGGTGCTGCTGGAGCGTTCGCTGGACTGGCTGACTTGCCTGCTGGCGATTTTCAAGGCTGGCGCGGTGTACATGCCGCTCGACGTCAAGGCGCCAAGCGCGCGCCTGCAACAGATGCTCGGCGCTGCGCAGGCGCGGGCGCTGATCGGTGCTGAAGGCGACGCACGGCTCAGCGAATTGGCGGCTGAGGGCTGTCAGGGTCTGGAATTTGCACAGGGGCAATGGCAGTCACTGCCGGCATCCGCGCCTGAGTTGACGCTGTATGCGCAGTCGCCGGCCTACGTGATTCACACCTCCGGTTCCACCGGGCAACCCAAGGGCGTGCTGGTCAGCCACGGCGCGCTGGGCAGTTACGTGCGCGGCGTACTCGAACGTCTGGCTCCTGCGCCGGAGGCGAGCATGGCGCTGGTCTCGACCATCGCCGCCGACCTTGGCTTCACCGTGCTGTTCGGCGCGTTGTGCTCCGGTCGTTTGCTACATGTGCTGCCAGAAGAACTCGGCTTCGACCCGGATCGTTTTGCCGAATACATGGCCCGCCATCGCGTTGGCATGTTGAAAATCGTCCCCGGGCATCTCGCCGCGCTGTTGCAGGCGGCCAAGCCTGCCGATGTGCTGCCGGAACACGCACTGATCGTCGGCGGCGAAGCCTGTTCGCCGGCACTGGTCGAGCGTGTGCAGCAACTTAAACCGGGCTGTCGCCTGATCAATCACTATGGCCCTAGCGAAACCACCGTGGGTGTGCTGACCCATGAGGTCGAAGAACTCCCCGCGCAGGCGCGCAGTGTTCCTATCGGCACGGCGTTGGCCGGTGCCCATGTCTATGTGCTCGACGATGTGCTCAACCCGGTAGCCGATCAGGTCGCCGGTGAGCTGTACATCGGCGGCGACAGCGTTGCCCTTGGTTACCTGAATCAGCCGGCGCTGACCGCCGAACGCTTCCTGCCCGACCCGTTCGGCGCAGCGGGCGCGCGGGTCTACCGCAGCGGCGACCGGGTCCGGCGCAATCGCGAGCAGGCGCTTGAGTTCATCGGTCGTGCCGACGATCAGGTCAAAGTTCGCGGCTACCGTGTGGAGCCTGCGGAAGTCGCGCGGGTGTTGCTCAGCCTCGATGACGTCAGCGAAGCCGCCGTGCTCGCGCTGCCACTGGATGACGATCCGGCGCGCCTGCAACTGCTGGCATGGTGCGTGCCGGCAGTGGGCGCGAAGGTGCAGGCGCAGGATCTGCGCGAGCAATTGCAGGCGCGGCTGCCGGATTACCTGGTGCCGGCGCAGTTAGTGTTGCTGGAAAAGCTGCCGCTGACCGCCAACGGCAAGCTCGACAAGCGTGCGTTGCCAGTGCCCGGGGTGGTCAGCCAGCAGTTCGTCGCGCCGGTCGGTGAGATCGAGGAGAAACTCGCCGCGATCTGGGCCGAGGTGCTCAAGCTCGAAAGGGTCGGCAGCAGCGATAACTTCTTCGAACTGGGCGGCGACTCGATCCTCAGCTTGCAGATCATCGCCCGGGCCAAGCGCCAGGGCATCAAGCTCAGCCCCAAGCAGTTGTTCGAAAAACAGACCATCGGCCAACTGGCTGCCGTGGCCAGACTGATCGAAGCCAAACCGGCTGCCGTCGCCGCACCAGTGGCTCGCGGGCCGTTGCCGTTGCTACCGATTCAGGTGCGTTTCTTCGAGACGCCGATTGCCCAGCGCCAGCATTGGAACCAGTCGGTAATGCTGCAACCGACCCTGGCGCTGGACGCCGTGCATTTTCGCAAGGCGCTGGCGACGTTGGTCGAACAGCACGAAGCGCTGGCCTTGAGCTTTGTGCAGTCGGGCGATCACTGGCAGGCACTGCCGCAGCCGCAGGGTGATGCCGAATTGCTCTGGGTTCGCGAGCTGGACAACCTCGATGCCTTGCCCGTCGTGGCCGACGCAGCGCAGCGCAGCCTGGACCTGCAGCGCGGGCAGTTGCTGCGCGCGGTGCTGGTCAACCTGCCGAACGCCGAGCAGCGCTTGTTGCTGGTGATCCATCATCTGGTGGTCGACGGCGTGTCGTGGCGCATTCTGCTTGAGGACTTGCAGCAGGCTTACCAGGCATTGGCGGCGGGGACGGCGCCGGTGTTGCCGGGCCAGAGCAGTTCGCTGCACAACTGGGCCGAGCAGTTGCATCGTTATGCACAGAGCGAAACGTTGGCGGCCGAAAGCGCTTATTGGCGCCAGACCCTGGCGGCGGCTGACGCGGCACTGCCACGGGATTTCGCCGAGGACAGCCAGACCCGCGCCCAGGCTGCCCGCGCCAGTACGCGCCTGAGCCAGACATTGACCGACAAACTGCTGAAAGTCGCCCCGGCGGCCTACCGCACGCAAATCAACGACCTGTTACTGACCGCATTGGCGCGGGTGTTGTGTGACTGGAGCGAGCAGCCTTCGGTGTTGATCCAGCTCGAAGGCCATGGTCGTGAAGACCTGTTCGACGACATCGACCTGAGCCGCACGGTCGGCTGGTTCAGCAGCCTGTTCCCGGTGCGCCTGACCCCGCAGGCCAATCCCGCTGCATCGCTGTGTGCGATCAAGGAGCAACTGCGCGCCGTGCCGGGCAAAGGCATCGGTTATGGCGTGCTGCGTTACCTCACGCGTGCTGCCGAGTTGCAGACGCTGGCGCAACCACGGGTGACCTTCAATTACCTCGGTCAGTTCGACGGCGCGTTCAGCGCCGAGCAAGGCGCGTTGTTCTTGCCAAGCAGCGACGGCACTGGCGCCAATCAGGATGGACAGGCACCGCTGGGCAATTGGCTGAGCGTCGACGGACAGGTTCTCGGCGGTGAGCTGGAACTGACCTGGACCTTCGGCACCGGCATGTACCGCGCCGAGACCATCGAGGCGCTGGCCGAGGCCTATCGCCGCGAACTGCGACGCCTGATCGAACATTGCTGCGCGAGCGGCGCAGGTGGCGTGACACCCTCGGATTTCAACCTCGCCAACCTGACCCAGGCGCAGCTGTCGGCGCTGCCGATGGCGCCGCGTGACATCGTCGATCTGTACCCGCTGTCGCCGATGCAGCAAGGCATTCTGTTCCACAGCCGCAACGAGCCGGACAGTCCGGCTTACACCAATCAGCTGCGCGTCGACGTCGAGCAGCTCGACGCCGAGCGCTTCCACCAGGCCTGGCAGCAGACCCTCGAAGCCCACGATATTCTGCGTACGGCGTTCGTCTGGCCGCAGGATGCCGCCGCGCCGGTGCAGGTGGTCCGCAGCCGTGTGCAGATGCCGTGGCAGGTGCAGGACTGGCGCGGTCGCGCTGGCCTGGATGCCGCGCTTGATCATCTCGCCGCTGAAGATCTGCACAACGGTTTCGATCTGCTCGACGCACCGCTGTTGCGCGTGACGTTGGTGCGCATCGATGAGCACACTCATCACCTGATCTACACCTGCCATCACATCCTCATGGACGGCTGGAGCACTTCGCAGTTGTTCGGCGAAGTGCTGCAACGTTACGCCGGCATCGTGCCGAGCACAGGGCAGGGGCGTTATCGCGATTACATCGAATGGCTCGGCCAGCGCGATCCGCAAGCCAGTCGGCAGTTCTGGAGCACGGCGCTGGCGGATCTCGAAGAGCCGACGCGACTGGCCAGTGCCATGCCGGTCAGGCTCGCGGCCAGCGGCTATGCCGATCACCAGCATGTGTTCAGCGAACCGCTGACCGCGGAACTGAACCGCTTCGCCCGCGAGCAGAAAGTCACCCTCAACACGCTGGTACAAGCGGCGTGGCTGCTGCTGTTGCAGCGCTACACCGGCCAGGATCACGTGGCGTTCGGCGCGACTGTCGCCGGGCGGCCGACGGATTTGCCGGGTGTCGAGCAGCAGATCGGTCTGTTCATCAACACCTTGCCGGTGGTAGCGGCGCCATCGCCGGAGATCGGCGTCAGCCAATGGCTGCAACAGGTGCAAGACCTCAACCTGGCCTTGCGCGAGCACGAACACACGCCGCTGTATGACATTCAACGCTGGGCCGGTATGGGCGCCGGGGCGTTGTTCGACAGCATTCTGGTGTTCGAAAACTACCCGATGGCCGAGGCCTTGGCGCAGGGCCCTGAGACGAGCCTGAAGTTCTCGGCAATCCGCCGGCAGGAGCAGACCAACTATCCGCTGACGCTGGTGGCGGTCACCGGCCGCGAGCTGAGTCTGGGCGTGAGTTACGATCAGGCCAGTTTCGACGCTCAAGCGATCAATGCGTTGAGTGCGCAGTTGCAAGGCCTGCTCGAGCAGTTCCTCGCCGACGCCACGCAGCCGCTGGGGGCGCTGCAACTGCTCGCCGAGCCACAACGGCAACAAGCGATCGAGTGGGGCAAGGCACCCGCGACCGCGCCGGATCAACGCACGGTGCTGGCGTACATTGCCGCGCAAGTGCAACGTCAACCGCAGGCGAACGCGGTGCTGTTCGCTGAGCAATCCATCGCTTACCAAAACCTCGATGCCCGAGCCAATCGTCTGGCGCACAAGCTGCAAGGCATGGGCGTCGGGCCGGAAGTGCGCGTCGGCGTGTGCATGCGCCGCACGCCGGACATGCTGGTCGGCTTGCTGGCGATCCTCAAGGCCGGTGGCGCCTACGTGCCGCTCGATCCGGATTACCCGCAGGAACGCTTGCTGCACATGCTCGACGACAGCCGCGCGGCGGTGCTGCTCACTGAGCCAGCGGCATTGGCGATGCTGCCCGAAACCTTGAGTGCGCAGGTGCTGCTGGTGGACGAGAACGTCGCCAGCGAATGCCCGGCCACTGCGCCGCTGGTTAACCTCGCGGCTGAAAATCTGGCGTACGTGATCTACACCTCCGGCTCCACCGGCAAACCGAAAGGCGTAGCCATCAGCCACGGCAATCTGTCGGCGCTGATTCAATGGTCGGCGGGGGTCTATCGCGAAGAGCAATTACGCGGTGTGCTGGCTTCGACTTCGATCTGCTTCGACCTGTCGGTGTGGGAAATCTTCGTCACGCTGGCCTGCGGTGGCTGCCTGGTGCTGGCCGACAACGCTCTGGCGCTGGCGGATTTGCCGGCGCGCGATCAGGTCACGCTGATCAACAGCGTGCCGTCGGCGATTGCCGCGTTGCAACGGGCCGGGCAGATCCCGACTTCGGTCGGCACCATCAATCTGGCCGGCGAGCCGCTCAAGCAGAGTCTGGTCGACAGCCTCTACGCCAGCACTCAGGTGCAGCAGGTCTACGACCTCTACGGGCCGTCGGAGGACACCACTTATTCGACCTTCACCCTGCGCACACCGCAGGGCCGGGCGAACATTGGCCGGCCGCTGGACAACACCGTGGTCTACCTGCTCGACAGTCAGTTGCAGGCGCTGCCCGAGGGCGTGGCGGCCGAGCTGTATCTGGCGGGTGCCGGGGTGACGCGCGGCTATCTGCGCCGCGCCGCGCTGACCGCCGAACGCTTTGTGCCGAATCCTTACGCGAGCAATGGCGAGCGCCTGTACCGCACCGGCGATCTGGTGCGCCAGGGCGACGATGGCAACATCGAGTACATCGGTCGCGCCGACCATCAGGTGAAGATTCGCGGCTTCCGCATCGAACTCAGCGAGATCGAAGCGCGCCTGCTGGAACTCGACGATATCGGCGAAGCGGTGGTACTGGCGCAGGACGGCGCCGCTGGCAAACACCTGCATGCCTACCTCGTCGCCGCGCCGGACAGCGAGCGGTCGACGCTGACCGAGCGGGTACGCAATGCCTTGGCCAGTCGCTTGCCGGCGCACATGGTGCCGGGGCATCTGCACCTGATCGACGCGATCCCGCTGACGCCCAACGGCAAGCTCGATCGCAAGGCGCTGATGGCGTTGGGCGAGAGCCCGACGCAGGAGCAATACCAGGCACCGCAAAGCGACTTGCAGTGGGAGGTCGCGACGATCTGGCAGCAAGTGCTGGAAGTCGAGCGGGTAGGGCTGGCGGACAACTTCTTCCAGCTCGGCGGCCATTCGTTACTGGCGACGCTGGTGGTGACCCGGGTGCAGGAACGTCTGGGCGACAAGGTGCCGCTCAAGGCGCTGTTCGAAACCGACACGCTCAAGGATTTCTGCGCGCGGATCGAAGCGCTGCGCGTCGAAATGTCGCCCGTTCAGGATGAATTGGCTAAATCACTGGAGGCCCTCAAACGTCTATCCCTCGATGATCTGGAAAAACTGATTTCTTGAGAGGGAAAAACGCGTGCAAGAGTTAATCGAGTCGGTAGGACAACTTTCGGCTAAGCAAAGAAAGGCTCTGGCGGTTCTGCTCAAGCAGAAAGGCGTCAACCTCTTTGACATTGCCCCGGTTTTCAAGCGCGCGGCTGAAGAGCCGCTGCTGCTGTCCTACGCTCAGCAGCGCCAGTGGTTCCTGTGGCAGTGGGCACCGCACAGCGCGGCCTACAACATTCCGACGGCCCTGCGCTTGCAGGGGCCGCTGGATGTGCCGGCACTGGAACGCAGCATTGCGGCGCTGATCGAGCGCCACGAAACCTTGCGCACGGTGTTCTCTCAAGACAGCGCGCAACCCTTGCAAGTGGTCCTGCCCGCAGGACCTTTTACCCTCGATATTCACAACCTGAGCGCTGATCTGGCGAATGACCCGGAGCACTCGATCGAGGCTTTCGTCCAGACCCAGAGCCAGAAGACTTTCGATCTGCAGCACGGCCCGTTGCTGCGAGCCGCGCTGCTGCAGGTCAACCCCGCTGAGCATGTGCTGGTGCTGACCCTGCATCACATCGTTTCCGATGGCTGGTCGCTGCAAGTGATGATCGAGGAACTGGTGCAGCTCTATGCCGGTTTCAACCTCGGTCACGACGCCGGTCTGCCGGCGCTGCCGATTCAATACGCCGATTACGCCTTGTGGCAGCGCCAGTGGATGGAGGCCGGTGAGCAGGAGCGACAACTGGCCTACTGGCAGGCAAAACTCGGCGGCGAACAACCGGTGCTGGAGTTGCCGCTGGATCGCCCGCGCGCGGTCGATCAAAGCTTCGCCGGCGCCAGCCATAACCTGATTCTCGACCCGGCGCTGAGCCATGCCCTCAAAGCGTTTGCCCGGCAGGAAAACGTCACCCTGTTCGTATTGCTGCTGGCTTCGTTTCAGGCCTTGCTGCATCGCTACAGCGGGCAAAGCGACATCCGTGTCGGCGTGCCGGTGGCCAACCGTGGCCGGGTAGAAATCGAGCGCCTGATCGGCTTCTTCGTCAACACCCAGGTGCTCAAGGCGGACATCGACGCAGAGCTGCCGTTTGTCGAACTGCTGCGTCAGGTCAAACAGACCGCCCAGGAGGCGCAGGCGCATCAGGACTTGCCCTTCGAACAACTGGTCGAAGCGCTGGAGCCGGGCCGCAGCCTCAGCCACAGTCCGCTGTTCCAGGTGATGTTCAACCACCAGGCCGAGCGCCGTGCGAGCGTTGCGACGCGCCTTAACGGCCTGAACATCGAACCGCTGGAATGGCAGAGCCAGACCGCGCAATTCGACCTGACCCTCAACACTACCGAACAGGCGCACGGCATCGAAGCGGTACTCAAGTACGCCACCGACCTGTTCGACGCAGCGACCATCGAGCGCCTGGCGCAACACTGGACCGCGCTGTTGCAGGCGATCGTCGCCGAGCCGACCCGGTGCATCGGCCAATTGCCGATGCTCGACGCCGGCCAGCAGCAACAGCTGTTGGCGCAATGGAATCCGTCGCTGATTGAACAACCGCTGACGCCGTGCATCCAGCAAGCCATTGAGGCCCAGGCCGAGCGGCATGCCGACGCGGTGGCCGTGACCTTCGCAGGACAACGCCTGACCTACGCTGAACTCAATCGCCGCGCCAACCTGTGGGCGCATACGCTGCTCGAGCAGGGCGTCGGCCCGGACGTGCGCGTCGGCGTGGCGGTGGAGCGTTCGCTGGACATGATCGTCGCCATTCTCGCGGTGCTGAAAGCGGGCGGCGCCTATGTGCCGCTGGACCCGAGCTACCCGGATGAGCGCTTGAGCTACATGATCGACGACAGCGGTATTCGATTGCTGTTGACCCAAGGCCATTTGCTCGGGCAATTGCCGCTGCCGCCGGGGCTGGTCTGCCTCGATCTGAATCAGGCGCCGGAACACGGCATCTCGAGTAACCCGCCATGCCTGACCACGCCGGACAATCTGGCCTACGTCATCTACACCTCCGGTTCCACCGGCAAACCCAAGGGCGCGTTGCTGCCGCACGGCAACGTCATGCGCCTGTTCAGCGCCACCGCGCACTGGTTCGATTTCGGCGCGCAGGACAGCTGGACGCTGTTCCACTCCTACGCGTTTGACTTTTCGGTGTGGGAGATTTTTGGCGCGCTGCTGTACGGCGGCAAACTGGTGGTGGTGCCCCACGATGTCAGCCGTTCGCCAGAGGATTTCTACACGCTGCTGTGCGATGAAAATGTCACGGTGCTGAACCAGACACCGTCGGCGTTCAAGCCGTTGATGCAGGTCGCCTGCGAGTCGAGCCGCAGTAATACCCTGCGTTACGTGGTGTTCGGCGGCGAGGCGCTGGAAGTACAGAATCTGCGCCCGTGGTTCGAACGTTTTGGCGACCGCACGCCGACGCTGATCAACATGTACGGCATCACCGAAACCACCGTGCACGTGACCTACCGGCCATTGTCGCTGGCCGATCTGCACAGCAATCACAGCAGCCCGATCGGCGCGCCAATTGTCGACCTGTCGTGGTACTTGCTCGACAGTTCGCTCAACCTGGTGCCGCAAGGCTGCATCGGCGAGTTGTACATCGCCGGCGCCGGTCTGGCCCGTGGTTATCTGAATCAGGCCGGAATGAGCGCCACCCGCTTCGTGCCCGACCCGTTCAACCGCAACGCCGGCCAGCGCCTGTACCGTACCGGCGACCTCGCACGGCTGCGCGGCGACGGGGTGATCGAGTACATCGGTCGTATCGACCACCAAGTGAAGATCCGTGGTTTCCGCATCGAGCTCGGCGAAATCGAAGCGCAATTGCTCAAGCATCAACAGGTGCGCGAAGCGGTGGTGCTGGCGGTGGACGGCCTCAGCGGCCAGCAACTGGCGACCTGGGTGGTGCCCGTCGAGACTTTGAATGCGGACGAGCAGGGCGCGCTGCGCGATTCGATCAAGGCGCACCTGCGCGAAACCCTGCCGGATTATATGGTCCCGGTCAGTTGGGCGTTCCTCGACCGACTGCCGCTGACCGCCAACGGCAAGCTCGATCGCAAGCAACTGCCGCAGCCGGACGTTGCGCAGGTGCAAGAAGCCTACGTGGCGCCGCGCAGCGAACTGGAACAGCGTCTGGCGGAGATCTGGCAGGACGTGCTCAAGGTCGAGCGGGTAGGGCTTCACGATAATTTCTTCGAGCTGGGCGGCGATTCGATCATTTCGATTCAAGTGGTCAGCCGCGCTCGGCAGGCTGGCATTCGCTTCACGCCCAAGGACATTTTTCAGCATCAGACCGTGCAGCGTCTGGCCACCGTCGCGCAACAGAGCGACGCGGTGCAAACGGAGCAGGGCGAAGTGTTTGGCGATGCGCCACTGACGCCGATCCAGCAGTATTTCTTCCACAGCGACATCCCGGCGCGGCATCACTGGAACCAGTCGATCCTGCTGACTCCGGCAAACACCCTGCAAGCCGCGGCGCTGCAACAGGCCCTGGCGCAGGTGCAAAAACAGCATGACGCCTTGCGTCTGCGTTATCGCCAAACCGAGCAGGGCTGGCAGCAAAGCCACGGCGCGGCGGATCAGCCACAAGCGTTGTTGCGTACTTTCACGCTGGACGACGGCGCGGCATTGCCAGCGCTGTGCCTTGACCTGCAACGCAGCCTCGACCTGCACAACGGCCCGCTGATCCGCGCGGCGCTGATCGATATGCCGGACGCCAGTCAGCGTCTGTTGCTGGTGATTCATCACCTGGTGGTCGATGGCGTGTCGTGGCGGATCCTGCTCGAAGACCTGCAGAACGCCTATCAGCAGATCAGCAGCGGACAGAGCGTGCATCTGCCGGCCAAGACCAGCGCGTTCAAGGACTGGGGTTTGCGCCTGCAAGAACATGCGCGCAGCGCGGCGCTGGGCAGCGAACTCAGCTACTGGCGCGAGCAGTTGCGCGACGTTCCGCTCGGTTTGCCGCTGGATAATCCGCAGGGCCAGTTGAACAACCGCTTCGAACGCAGCGTCGACACGCGGCTGGACGCCGAACGCACTCGCCAGTTACTGCAACAGGCCCCGGCGGCCTACCGCACTCAGGTCAACGACCTGCTGCTGACCGCACTGGCGCGGGTGCTCTGCGAGTGGACCGCTAGCGACAGCGCGTTGGTGCAGCTCGAAGGCCATGGCCGCGAAGACCTGTTCGATGACATCGACCTGAGCCGCACCGTGGGTTGGTTCACCAGCATGTTCCCGGTGCGCCTGACGCCAAACGCCAGCCTGGAAACCTCGATCAAAGGCATCAAGGAGCAACTGCGCGCGATCCCCAACAAGGGCATTGGCTATGGCTTGCTGCGTTATCTCGGCACCGCCGAAGCACAAGCGGCACTCCATGAACTGGCGCAACCGCAGGTGACGTTCAACTACCTCGGCCAGTTCGATAACAACTTCGATGAAGACGCCTTGTGGCGGCCGGCCACCGAGGACAAGGGCGCCGGTCAGGACGCGAACGCGCCGATGGCCAACTGGCTGACCATCGATGGCCGGGTTTATCAGGGCCAGTTGAGCCTGACCTGGACCTACAGCAGCGACGTTTTCGAAGAGGCGACCATTGTCGGTTTGGCCCGTGCCTACGAAGTGGCGCTGAGCGAATTGATCGACCACTGCCTCAGTCATTCCGGGGGGCTGACTCCGTCCGACGTGCCGCTGGCCGGTTTGTCCCAGGCGCATCTGGACAGCCTGCCGATCGCCGCCCAGCGCATCGAGGACATCTACCCGCTGGCGCCGATGCAGCAGGGCATTCTGTTCCACAGCCTGTACGACGCGGATGCCAGCGCCTACGTCTATCAGATGCTGCTGGACATCGACGGCCTCGACGTCGCGCGGTTCCAGCAAGCCTGGCAGCGCGTGGTCGACCGCCATGAAGTGCTGCGCGCCGGTTTCATCTGGGGCCGCGATGGCCTCGATGCACCGTTGCAGGTGATCAATCGCCAACTGACCCTGGAAATGCCGGAAGTTGATGTACGCGATGCCGCTGATCTGCCGGCGGTGCTTGAGGCGCGGGCGCAGGCCGACCGCGAGCGCGGCTTCGATCTGCAGAATCCGCCGCTGTTGCGTCTGTGCCTGCTGCGCACTGCCGACGATCGCCATCGGCTGATTTTCACCTGCCATCACATCCTCATGGATGGTTGGAGCAACTCGCGGATGTTCGGCGAAGTGCTGCAGGATTACGCCGGCCAGCCGGTGCCGAGCGCGCAGGGCCGCTACCGCGATTTTCTGGTCTGGCTGCAAGGCCAGGACAAGGCTGGGGCACAGGAATTCTGGCGCGGGCAACTGGCCGAACTCGACGAGCAGACCCGACTGGCCTCGGCCTGCCACGGACGCACCGTGCCGGGGCCGGGCAAACAGATGCATCGTCTGCATTTCGATGAAGCGTTGACCCAGCGTCTGAACACCTTCTCCCGTCAGCAACAGGTGACCCTCAACAGTCTGGTGCAGGCAGCGTGGCTGCTGGTGTTGCAGCGCTACACCGGCCAGGCCACCGTTGCGTTTGGCGCCACGGTATCCGGGCGGCCGGTGGATTTGCCGGGCATCGAAGAACAGTTAGGGCTGTTCATCAACACTCTGCCGGTGATCGCCAGCCCGCAGGCCAGCCTCAGCGTCGGCGATTGGGTGCGCTGCGTGCAGGACAAGAACCTGTTGCTGCGTGACTACGAACAGACGCCGTTGCAGGACATTCAGCGTCTGGCGGCGTTGAGTGGCGAAGCGTTGTTCGACACCTTGCTGGTGTTCGAGAACTATCCGGTGTCCGATGCGTTGGAGGCCAATCCGGGCGGGCTGCGTTTTTCCGGTCTGGAGCATCGCGAGCAGACCAACTACGGTCTGACCCTGATCGCCGGCGCCAGCCAAGTGCTCAACCTCGATTTCAACTACCTCACCGAGCACTTTGCCGAACGCAGCGTGCTCGCTCTGGCCGCGCATCTGCGTGAAGTGCTGGAGCAATTTATCGAGGCGCCGCAACGGGCACTCGGCGAGATCGGTCTGCTGCCGCTGGCCGAGCGTCAGACGCTGGCGCAGTGGAACGACAATCACGCGGCTTATCCGGCCGAGCGGTTGATCTCGCAGAGCTTTGAAGCAAGGGTCGCAGCGCATCCGCAGGCACTGGCGTTGAGTCATGCCGGCGTGGCCCTGAGCTACGGCGAACTGAACCGCCGCGCAAACCAGTTGGCCCGGCATCTGGTGACGCTGGGTGTCACCGCCGAAGTGCGCGTCGGCGTGGCGCTGCCGCGTTCGGCGGAACTGGTGATCGCCCTGATGGCGGTGCTCAAGGCCGGCGGCACCTACGTGCCGCTGGACCCGGACTACCCGGCCGACCGCGTGGCCTACATGCTCGATGACAGCCAGGCGAAAGTCCTGCTGACCCAGCAAGCGTTGCTGGCGCAACTGCCGTCCAGCGAAGCACACGTGGTGCTGGTCGAGGCCGGTGGCGAGGCGTTCGCCGCGCAGGCACCGGACAACCTGCCGGCGCGCGCCGACTCGGCCAATCTGGCCTACGTGATCTACACCTCCGGTTCCACCGGCAAACCGAAAGGCGTGGCCATCGCCCATCGCAACGTACAGGCGCTGATCCAGTGGTCCGCCGAGGTCTACAGCGAGGACGATCTGCAAGGCGTACTGGCCTCGACGTCGGTGTGCTTCGACCTGTCGGTGTGGGAGATTTTCGTCACCCTTGCGCGCGGCGGATCCATGGTCATCGCACGCAATGCTCTGGAGCTGGCGGACTTGCCCGAGCGTGATCAGGTGCGCCTGATCAACACCGTGCCATCGGCGATTGCCGCGCTACAACGCATCGGCCAGATCCCGCCGGGCGTACGCATCATCAATCTGGCCGGCGAGCCGCTCAAACAGGCGCTGGTTGACACCTTGTACCGCGAGACTTCGGTCGCCCACGTTTACGATCTGTACGGGCCTTCCGAAGACACCACGTATTCGACCTGGACCCGTCGCGAACTCGGCGGCCAGGCCAATATCGGCCGGCCACTGCGCAACACCACCGCGTACCTGCTCGACGGGCAATTGCAGGCAGCACCGCTCGGCATCGCAGCGGAGCTGTATCTGGCCGGTGAGGGCATCACCCGTGGCTATCTGTTGCGCCCGGGCCTGACCGCCGAACGTTTCGTGCCCAACCCGTTGGCGAGCAACGGCGAGCGTATGTACCGCACAGGCGACCTGACGCGCTGGCTGGATGACGGCCGTATCGAATACGTCGGCCGCATCGACCATCAGGTCAAGGTGCGCGGCTTCCGTATCGAACTGGGGGAAATCGAAGCGCGTCTGCTGGCCCAGGCCAGCGTGCGCGAAGGCGTGGTGCTGGCGGTGGACGGCGTTGGCGGCCAGCAACTGGTGGCTTATGTGGTGCCGGCGGAGGCTGATCAGAGTCTTGCGCAACTGGACGCGCTGAGCACTGCGCTGCAAGCCGCGCTCAAGGCGCATCTGCCGGATTACATGGTGCCGGCGCAGTGGCTGTTCCTCGAACAATTGCCCCTGACACCCAACGGCAAACTTGATCGCAAGGCTTTGCCGGCACCGGATGCCAGACAGGCACAACGCGATTATGTCGCGCCGTCGACGCCGCTGGAGCAGCAGCTGGCCGAGGTCTGGCAGGACATTCTGAAGATCGAGCAGGTCGGCGTGACCGACAACTTCTTCGCCCTCGGCGGCGATTCGATCATCTCGATTCAACTGGTCAGCCGCGCGCGGCAGCAGGGCATTTGCTTCACGCCCAAAGACCTGTTCCAGCAGCAGACGGTGCAGAAACTGGCCGCAGTGGTTTCGCTTGAAGACGCGCAATCCGCCAGCGCCAGCGACTACCCGTTGGCGCAATTGGATCAGGCGCAACTCGATGCCTTGCCGGTGCCGGCGGAGCTGATCGAAGATGTCTATCCGCTGTCGCCAATGCAGGAAGGCATGCTCTTCCACACCCTGTCTGATAACGGCAGCAGCCTCTATGTGCAACAGGTCAGCCTGCCGATCAAGGGCCTCGACGTGGAGCGTTTCCGCCAGGCCTGGGAATTCATCATTGTGCGGCAGGCGATCCTGCGCACCAGTTTCCATTGGCAGGATGGGCTGGCCAAGCCGTTGCAGGTCGTGCATCGCCAAGCGCCGTTGCAGATGCAGGTGCTCGATTGGCGTGGGCAGGACTGCAGCGAGGCGGCGATTGCCGAATTTGCCAGTGCCGACCGCGCGCTGGGCTTCGACTTGTCCGAGGCGCGTTTGCAGCGGGTGACCCTGCTGCAGCTGGGCGACGAGCAGTACCAGATGATCTGGACCAGTCACCACATCCTGATGGACGGCTGGAGCAGTTCGCGGTTGTTCGGCGAGGTCTTGCAGTACTACTCCACGGGCGAGGTGACTGGCGAAAATGGCCGCTATCGCGACTTTATTGCCTGGTTGCAGGCGCAGGATCAGGATGCCCAGGAGCTGTTCTGGAAAGCGCGTCTGGCGGTGGTCAACGAACCGACCGCGCTGAGTCAGGCGATGCACCCGCGTCATAGTGCCGACGTTACTGGTCACGATGCTATCTATTCGAACTGGGACAAAGCGCAAACCGCGCGCCTGCTGGAGTTCTGCCGTGATTTGCGCATCACCCCCAACACGCTGATCCAGGGCGCGTGGCTGCTGCTGTTGCAACGCTACACCGGCCAGCAGACGGTGACCTTCGGCGCCACCGTATCGGGGCGTCCGGAAAGTCTGCCGAACGTCGGCAACATGCTCGGCCTGTTCATCAACACGTTGCCGATCATTCAGACGCCGCAGGCCGATCAGCGCCTGGCCGACTGGCTGGGCGAAGTGCAGGCGTACAACCTCGACATTCGCGATTACTCCCAGGCACCGCTGGCCGATGTGCAGCGCTGGTCGAACCTCGGTGGTCAGGCGCTGTTCGACAGCATCGTGGTGTTCGAGAACTTCCCGATCGACGAGCGCTTGCAGGAAGAAACCGACACAGAGCTGACCTTCGGCAAATCCATCGGCCACGGCGTGACCAACGTGCCGATGGACCTTGCGGTGATGCTCGGCGACGAGTTGTCGATCGAGTACCTGTACCTGCGCAGCCACTTCAGCGCCGAGGCGGTAGAAGGCATTCGCCTGACCCTGGAAAACACCCTCGCGGCGATGATGGCCGCGCCGTATGAGCGACTGGGCAATTTGCAGCGTCTGTCCGCCGAACAATGGCAAGCGGCGCAGACCTGGAGCGCCGAGCCGGCGCACCGCCATGAACCGCGCCTGTTGCCGGAGCTGATCAGCCGTCATGCGCAACAGCAACCGAATGCGATCGCAGTGCAGTGCGCCGGTGAAAGCCTGACCTACGCAGAGCTGGAGCGGCAGGCCAATCGACTCGCGCAGTGCCTGATCGCCCACGGCGCCGGGCCGGAAGTGGTGATCGGCGTGGCGTTGCCGCGCTCGCTGGAAATGCTGGTGAGCTTCCTCGCCGTGCTCAAGAGCGGTGCGGCGTACGTGCCGCTGGACATCGATTATCCGCCCGAGCGCTTGGCGTACATGATCGAAGATTCGCGCATGGCCCTGCTGCTGACGCAAACCAGCCTGCGCGCGACGTTACCGGCGCCGCATGGCGTGTTGCGCCTGGAAATCGATCAGCTCGATCGCAGTCTTTACAGCGATGCCGCACCGGTCTGCGATGTTCACGAGCAGAGCCTGGCGTATCTGGTTTACACCTCCGGTTCCACCGGGCGGCCGAAAGGCGTGGCCGTGACTCAGGGACCGCTGAGCATGCACTGCCAGGCGATCGCCGAGTTGTACGATATGGACGCGAGCAGTTGCGAGCTGCACTTCATGTCCTTCGCTTTCGACGGCGCTCACGAACGCTGGCTGAGTACGCTGTACAGCGGCGGTCGTCTGGTGATCCGTGACGGATGCCTGTGGACCCCGGAGCAGACCTATCAGGCCCTGCACGATTACGGCGTGACCATCGCCTGCTTCCCACCGGCCTATCTCAAGCAACTGGCCGAGTACGCCGCCGCCAGCGGCATTGCACCGCCACCGGTACGCATCTACTGCTTCGGTGGCGACGCGGTGCCGGAACAGACTTTCGAACAGGTGAAAGCGGCGTTGCGTCCGCAGTACTTCACCAACGGCTATGGCCCGACCGAAACCGTGGTCACGCCGATGCTCTGGAAAGTCGCCATCAGCCAGCAGTGCGAAGCGGCATACGCGCCGATCGGTCGCGCGGTCGGTGCGCGTTCGCTGTACGTGCTCGACGACGATCTGAATCCGCTGCCGCCGGGTTTTGCCGGTGAGTTGTACATCGGCGGTTACGGCGTCGCCCGTGGTTACTACGGACGCCCCGACCTGACCGGCGAGCGCTTCGTGCCCAACCCGTTTGCCCCGGGCGAACGCCTGTACCGCAGCGGCGATCTGGTGCGTCGTCGCCCGGACGGCGTGGTCGATTACGTCGGGCGTATCGACCATCAGGTCAAGGTGCGTGGCTTCCGCATCGAGCTGGGCGAAGTCGAGGCCAGCCTGCGTCAGTTGCCGGCGGTCAGCGATGCGCTGGTGATTGCCCGCGACAATGCCTCCGGCAAGCAACTGATCGGTTACGTGGTCACCGCCAGCGGTGAAGACATCGGCGATGAACTCAAGGCCGGGCTGCGCGCTTCGCTGCCGGAATACATGGTGCCGGCGCAGATCGTCTGCCTGAGCGCGTTCCCGGTCACGCCCAACGGCAAACTCGATCGCAAGGCCTTGCCGGAGCCGGAGTTCAAAAGCGACGAATATGTTGCCCCGCGCACCGAGCAGGAAACCTTGCTGGCCGAGATCTGGGCGCAGGTGTTGCAGGTCGAGCAGGTCGGTATCAGCGATAACTTCTTTGAACTGGGCGGCGATTCGATCCTCAGCCTGCAAGTGATCTCGCGGGTGAGAAACCACCCGACCCTGCAGATGGAGCTGAAGCTGCGTGATCTGATGCGCTATCAAACCATCGCCGGCATTGTCGAGCAGCAAGTGGCGAAGGAGGGCGCCGGGCAAGCGTTGCCGGACCAGACTCAGGTTGCCGCAGAGGGTGCGTTCAATTTGCTGCCGATCCAGCAATGGTTCTTCGCCGAAGGCATGGCCGAGGCGCATCACTACAACCAGTCGTTGCTGCTCAGCGCACGTCAGCCGCTGGATCTCGATGCCCTGGAACAGGCGCTGGGCTTGATCGAACAGCATCACGATTCGTTGCGTCTGCGTTTTTCCAATGACGGCGGGCGCTGGTTGCAGCGCTATAGCAGCAGCGCGTCCGACGAGGCTGTGCTGTGGCGCCGTGAAGCGCAAAACAGCGAAGAGGTCGAAGCCTTGGCCAACCTCGCGCAGCGCAGCCTCAAACTCGATGACGGGCCGGTCTGGCGGGTCATGCATGTGGCCTTGCCGGATGGCCAGGCGCGGTTGTTGGTGGTGATTCATCACCTGGTGGTCGACACCGTGTCGTGGCGGATTCTGCTCGACGATCTGAAAGTCGCTTATGAGGCGTGCGTGCAGGGGCTGGCGCCGCAACTGCCGATTCGCACCAGCAGCTATCGTTCGTTTGCCGAGGCATTGCAGGCGCAGGCCCCAGTGATTGCCGAGCAGGAATTGAGCTATTGGCTGGAGCAACTGGATCAGCCCGGCGTTGATCTGCCGTGCGACAACCCGCGCGGCAAGAACCTCGTGCGGCAACAGGCGCAGGCACGGCTCAAGCTGTCCCGCGAGCACACCGAACAACTGCTCAAACAGGCCCCGGCGGTGTACGGCACGCAGATCAACGACTTGCTGTTGTCAGCGCTCAGCCGCGCCCTGTGCCGCTGGAGCCAGCAACCGTCGGCGTTGATTCTGCTCGAAGGGCACGGGCGCGAAGACCTCTTCGAATCGATCGACCTGAGCCGCAGCCTCGGCTGGTTCACCAGCATGTTCCCGGTGCGTTTGCGCCCGGACAGCGATGACATCGGCCAGTCGATCATCGATGTGCAGGCGCA
This sequence comes from Pseudomonas sp. 1L-E-NC-VB-C3, assembly GCF_057291535.1. NCBI lineage: Bacteria > Pseudomonadati > Pseudomonadota > Gammaproteobacteria > Pseudomonadales > Pseudomonadaceae > Pseudomonas > Pseudomonas sp. 1L-E-NC-VB-C3. The sequence continues at coordinate 97,776 of NZ_JBXAWD010000006.1, forward strand.
ACTGGCGGGCGTACCGCAGAAGGGCATCGGCTATGGCGTGCTGCGTCATCTGGCCGGGCCGGAAATCTCGGCGCAACTGGCTGCATTGCCGCAGGCACGGGTGACGTTCAACTACCTCGGGCAGTTCGACCAGAGCTTCGATGAACAGGCGTTGCTGGTGCCGGCACTGGAGGAGACCGGCGACAACTACAGCCTCAAGGCGAATCTGGGCAACTGGCTTGAAATCGTCGGCCAGGTCTATGACGGGCAACTGGCCTTGCGCTGCATCTACAGCAGCCAGCGTTACCGCGCCGGCACCATGGATGCGCTGATGAGCGATTACCAGCGCGAGCTTGAAGCGTTGATCGAGCATTGCATGGCGCGGGTGGGTTGATCGCCCGGTCTTTTGCGCGGGCGCTGCCCAGGCGCGCCCGTCCTATTGCGGATACAAGGATTTTTATCGATGTCGTTACACCCTGATCTGGAAGCTTTCCTCGACCTCGCTCAAGACAGCCAGGACGCCGGCCTGCCGGCCATGCACCAACTGACCCCGAGCGAGGCCCGCGCCACCTTCGAGCAGACCACCGCGCAACTGCGCTGGCCGGCGCCGCAGGATCTTGAAGTCAGCGAGATTGAGACACTGGCCCGCGATGGTGCGGCGCTGGCGTTGCGTTTGTATCGGCCCAACGGTATTGAATCGCCGCTGCCGGTGCTGGTGTATTTCCACGGTGGCGGGTTCGTGGTTGGCAGTCTGGATTCCCACGACGGCGTCTGCCGCGAGTTTTGCCAGCGCACGCCGTGTGCGGTGCTCTCGGTCGGTTATCGACTGGCGCCGGAGCATCGCTTTCCGACGGCGCTGGAGGATGGCGAGGACGCTTTGGCCTGGCTGGCCGAACAGGCTGCGAGCCTCGGCCTGGATGGTTCGCGCGTTGCGTTTGGTGGCGACAGCGCGGGTGCCACGTTGGCGACGGTGCTGGCGATTCAGGCAGTGCGGTGGCCGCACACGGTGGCTATCGCGCCCAAGGTGCAGTTGTTGTGTTATCCGGTGACCGATGCTTCGCGGGTGCATGATTCGCGGCTGTTGTTTGGCGAGGGGTACCTGCTCGAGAACGACACGCTGGAGTGGTTTTATCAGCACTATGCGCGTGGGCCGGAGGATTATCTGGATTGGCGTTTTTCGCCGTTGCTGGCGGAGGATCTGCGCGGGGTTGCGCCGGCTATTGTGCTGCTTGCCGGGTTTGATCCGTTGCTGGATGAGGGGCAGGCTTATGTCGACAGGCTGCGCGGGCAGGGGGTCGAGGTCGAGGTCGAGGTTTGTGCCGGGTTGACTCATGATTTGTTGCGGTTGGGGGCGGTGGTGCCTGGGGTTCTGGAGGTTTATTCGAGGGTGGGTGGGGCGCTTGCGCGGGCTTTTTGGATGGGGTGAATATCCGTTTTTTTTGGTGTTGCTGCTGGCGGTTTCGCCCTTACGGCGACTTACTTTTTTACAAGCGCCTAAAAAAGTAAGCAAAAAACGCTAGCTCCTGCGTTCGGCCCTCGCAGGCTCGGGTTCCTTCGCTGCGGGATCGATCCGGGCGCAGCGGCTCCGGTTTGCTTCGCTGCACCTACACTCGCTGTGTTCGACTTCGTCGAACGGTCGCTGCGCTCCCACCCCCGGATCAATCCCTCCACTCAGCCTTCCGACGTCGCCGGTGGATCAAGATCAAAAGCACTCGAGCTAACGCTCATTGTTGAGTGGTGAAAAGCGTGTGGTCTGCTTTGGATCTGTGTTGGATTCGCCCCTCACCCCAGCCCTCTCCCGAGGGAGAGGGAGCCGATTTTTGCGGTGTTCAAAACCTGCATTCGACTCGGTATCGCAAGTCGGCGTGTTTCGCCCAAACACCTCGGTCAGTCCCCTCTCCCTCTGGGAGAGGGCTAGGGTGAGGGGCTCTTGATCTGGCTTTGGCTTTTGCTTTTGATCTTTTGCCCCTTCGGCAGGCTTCGTTACGGGATCGATCCGGGGGTGGGAGCGTAGCGACCGTACGACGCAGTCGTACACAGCGAGTGTAGGTGCAGCGAAGCCAACCGGAGCCGCTGCGCCCGGATCGGTCCCGTAACGAAGGTACCCCGAGCTCCAGCGAGCGGGCCGTACGCCGGGGCAAAGCCTTTTGGGTTACCTTTTCGGCGTTTGGAAAAGGTGACTCGCTGTAAGAGCGAAACCGCCAGCGGCAGCACCCGCAGCAACGGATATGCCCCCCAATCCCCAATCCCAAAAACCAAAAAGCCCCGCATCTCACAATGCGGGGCTCTCTCACAGCTCAAATCAAAAAATCAAAAAATCAGAAATCAGCCTTCACCGACATCACAAAATTGCGCGGATCACCGTAGAAGTTACCGAACCCCTCGGTACCAATGGTCGCGTAATAACGCTTGTCGAACAGGTTGTTGCCGTTCAACGCCACCGACCAGGTGTCATCAATCCGATAACCAATGCGACCGTTCCAGACCGCATAACCCGCGCCGTCGACATTGTCCCCGCCCAGAGGCGAAACCCGGTAGGTGCCCGTCTGCGCATTGACACCCGCACCAATCGTCACACGGTCCAGCGGCCCGCTCAGGGCGTAATCACCCCAGACGCGCAACAGGTGACGCGGCACGTAGGAGTTGTAGACCGCGCCATCCTGAGTGGCATCGGCATCTTCCAGCACCTTGGTCTGGGTGTAGGTATAACCGGCCAACAGTTGCAGGCGGTCGATCACTTCACCGCTGACTTCAGCTTCAAAGCCCTGGGCGCGGACCTTGCCCGAGTTGATCTGGCACGAACTGTCTTCGCACCGCAGGTCATCCTGGGCCGCGTCTTTCTGGATGGTGCGGAACAGGTTGAACGTGGTGTTCAGACGACCGTCGTACCACTCACCCTTGATCCCCAGCTCGTAGCTCTGGCCAATCAGCGGCTTGAGCGTGCTGCCGTCGATGGTTTTGTACGAGCCTTGCGGGGTGAAGATGTCGGTGTAGCTGGCGTAGGCGGTCAGGTTGTCGTTGAGGTCGTAGAGCAGGCCGGCGAAGGGCGTGACCTGGCCGGTTTCGGTGGACTGGGTGTTGACCTCGGTGCCTTCGCCACGGAAGTACTGCACCGAGTCAGTGTCGGATTTGTACCAGCTGACCCGGCTGCCGAGTACCAGGGTCATCGGGTCGGCGAGTTTCAGGCGGGCGATCGAGTAGGCGCCGTATTGCTTGATGTGCATGTCCACCGGGCCGCCACGGGAGGCGTTGGCCAGGTAGTAGCTTTCATCCGGCTGCGGGATGTTGTGGTTCGGGTTGAACACGTTCTGGCGCTGTGGCAATGCCGCCACCGCGTAGAAGTCGTCCTTGTGCGAACGGCTGGCGTTGGCGCCGACGATCAGTTCGTGCTGCTGGCCGAATGCGTCGAATTTGCCGTCGACGTAAGCATCGAAACCGTAGTCGCGCTGATCGTAATCATAGGTACTGCCGAGCATCAGCGTGTTGGTGGCGGTCGCGCCCAAGGGCACTGTGCCGCTCGGGAAGGAATATTCCATGTCCTGGGTGTTGCGCGAGTACACGCCAGCGACTTTCAGCGACCAGTCATCGTTGAACTGGTGTTTGACGTCGGCGAAGTAGGTGGCGCGTTTGCTGCGCTGGTTGTTCCACGAGGTGTTCAGGCAGGTGGAGCGTTTCAGGTGCAGGTCGGAGCCGTCGGCGTAGCGCGGCAGGCCGCCCCAGCACGGGGTGGCGTCGACGTCTTCATAGGCCATGCCCAGACCGAGGGTGGTGTCGGGGCTGAGGTCGAAGTCCAGGGCGCCGTAGTAGATCTGGTCGCGGCGTTCAGCCACATCGTAGAAATACTTACGGGTCTGCTGGGTCACCACTGCGCGGCCACGGACAGTGCCGGCGTCGTTCAGCGGTCCGCCGGTGTCGACCTGGCCGCGGTAGTTGTCCCAGGTGCCGGCCGACAGCGACAGCTGCGTGTGCGGGGTGTCCTGGCCGCGCTTGCGCACGAAGTTGACGCCGCCGGCGGTGCCGCCCGCGCCCTTCATCATGCCCGCCGCGCCGCGGAGGATTTCCACGCGGTCGTAGATGGCCATGTCGCTGTTGAAACTGTCCGCCTGCACGTAGCTGCTGCCGATGTCCAGCGGCACGCCGTCGTACTGGTACTGGCCGGTCATGCGGAAACCGCGCGAGTAGAAATATTTGCCGCCCATGGGCGAGTCGTAGACGGTGATGCCCGGGGTCTTCTCCATCACCTGTTCGATGGTGTTGAGGTTCTGGTCATCGAGCATCTTGCGGGTCATCACCGTGACCGACTGCGGCGTTTCCTTCAGCGAGTGCACGCCCTTGCCGATGGTCACGCCGCCGGTGGTGTAGGAGTTGCTGCCTTCGGTGGTGGCGCCGAGGCGGTTGGCGTTGACGTTGGTCGGCGCCAGTTCCATCGCGTTGCCGCTGGTGGCCGGGCCGAGCACGGTGACGGTGTTGCCGTCACGCTGATAGCGAATGCCGGTGCCGCTGAGCATCGCCTTCAGTGACTCGTCATCCTGGTAGCGGCCGTTGAGGGCGCTGGAGCGCAGGCCTTGCAGGCTTTCCGGGCTGTAGATGATTTGCAGGCTGGTCTGCTGACCGAGGGTTTGCAGGGCCTGGGCCAGCGGTTGGGCCGGGATATTCAGGGTCCATTCCTGGGCCTGGACATACGGCGCTGCCGCGAGGGTCAGTGCCAGACCCAGGCCGCTACCGGCCAGGCGTGTGCGGGTCGCGCCGTGCATCAGCAGGGCTCGAGTCAGAGGGCGAAGCATGAAACGGGATGCGGACATGAGGTTAAGACCTTGGCAGGTATAGTTGTTAATGGTTCTTATTCATCTCATTAAGACGAGGAAGCCGCGGCAAACCGGAAAAGTTTTTTCTCCGGCCCGGTCGCGGCTGCCTCGATCAAGCGGTTTGCAGTTCGCTTTTGACCTTGCCGGCCTCCATGCGCACCAGTTGATCGGCGACGTCGAAGTAACGGTCGTCGTGGGAAATCACGATGATGGTCTTGCCCAGACGCTTGAGGTCGGGCAGCAGCTCGGTATAGAAAATCCGCCGGAAGGTCGGGTCCTGATCCGCCGCCCATTCATCGAACACCAGCACCGGGCGCTCTTCGAGCCAGGCGTTGACCAGTGCCAGGCGTTTGCGCTGACCGGTGGACAGGTCAGTGGTGCTGAACGCGCCGTCGCGCACGCTGACCTTGTGCGCGATCTCCAGACGTTCCAGGTAGCGGGTGGCATCCTGCGGCACTTCACGATCGCCCTGAACCAGATCATCGAACAGGTAGTAGTCGGCGAAGATCGTCGTGAAGTTCTGCCGGTAATCATCGCGGTTGACGGCGGTGATCGGCTTGTCGTTAACGCGAATTTCGCCCTCGGTCGGCGCGTACAGGCCCAGCAGCAATTTGATCAGCGTGGTCTTGCCGCAGCCGTTCTCACCGACGATAAACACAATGTCGCCCTGTTCGATGCGCAGGTTCACCGGGCCGAGGCGGAACGGCTCGCTGCCTTCCACGGGAGGGAAGGCGTAGCGCACGTTGCGCAGTTCCAGGCTGTTGACGGCGGCTGGCTTGCTGCCCTGATCCTGCAGCAACAGGTGCGGCTCCGGTGAGGAGAACTGTTCGCTGAGTTCGGCAATGCGACGGAAGGCAATCTGCGCGCGGCTGATGATCGGCAGGGTGCTGATCAGGTGCTCCAGCGGCCCCTTCATGTACAGCAGCACCAGAACGAAACCGCTCATCACCGCTTTGTCGGCACTCGGCCACAGCGATTGCAGGGCCAGGGCCATGCCGATGACCACGAAGAACAGCATCGAGCCAAACGACTTGGCGATGACGAAGGTGTTGATCGATCTGATCTGGGTATCGCAGATTTTCTCGGCGGTTTTCTGAATGCCGGCGACGAACATGCGCTGGCGACGCGGGCGGTGAATGCGCAGTTCCTTGGCGCCTTCGGCAATTGCGTTGTAGTGCTTCTGCAGTTCGTCTTCGGAATCGCGGGCGGCGTAGAAACCGCGCATGCCCTTGGCCCGCGCAATCGCCTGGATGGTGGTGCCGATGGCGATGGCCACCAGCATCATCAGGAACATCGGCCACGACAGCATGGCCAGATAGCCGAGACAACCAAGGGTCACGGTCATGGAAATCGCCAGCGGCGCGAAGGCGAAGGCGAAGTCGCTGATGGTGTCGACGTCGTGGGTCAGCACCGGAATCAGGCGATGGCTGCGATAGCGTTCGATCTGGTCGATCGGCGCCGACAGGACTTTCTCCCCCAGCTCTTTGCGCAGTTTGGCGATGATGTGCTGGCCGACGTAGTTGGTGCCGATGTCCGACAGGATCGTGGTCAGCAGGGCCAGGACACAGAGGCCGGCAAAGATCATCACCACGGTGCGGGTCAGGCCGTCATCGGAATGCAGGGCGTTGTTGATGGTCGCCAGCAGCACGGTGACGCTCAGGCCGCCGAGCATGCCGAGCACGATGGACGCCGAGACGATCAGGCGGAAGGGCTTGAGCAGGGCGAACAATTCGTTGATCGCCCCACGCGTAGGCTTGGTCATGGAGGATTCCTGCTTCGATGCTGAGGGAGTGCCGGTACTTAAGGAAAACGAATGGTTGCGGAGTTTCTTTAACCGAGCGCAGACGTGGCTGCGCTCGTCGAGGGCGGGATCAGAGGTCGCGTACTACGCGAAAGCCCAGCCAGTCGCCCTTGCTGGTCGGCCAGCTGCTGTTGCGGTTGCCCGAGCGCGAGAAGATCGGCGCTTCGCCCCAGTCGTTGCCGCGCATGACCTGGCGTTCGCAGTTTTCCTGGGTCCATGGGCGACCGTCGGCGGGCACGCCGGAGTAGTCCGGGTGATAGCAATCGGCGGTCCATTCGTAGACGTTGCCGTGGGCGTCGAACACGCCAAACGCATTGGCCGGGAAGGTGCCGGCCGGCGAGGTGAAGTTGTAGCCGTCGGCTGCGCCATAGGTGTTGGCGTGTTTGGAGATCTGGTAATCCTTGCCCTCATCGAACGGAAAGGGGAAAGGCCCGGTGCTGCCGCCCCGGGCGGCGTATTCGCGGATCGATTCGCTTTGCAGGCGATAGGCGTGGCCGGTCTTTTTCGACAGCCAGTCGATGTAGCCCTGGGCTTCTGCGACGTTCATGCACACCGCCGGGTCGCGGGGCGTCTGTTTGAATTCGGGCTTGCCGGCGGTGCAGCGGCGGCCGGGGCGGTCATCGAAGTCGTAGGGCTTGTTACCGGTTTCGCGCACATAGGCGTCCCATTCACCCACCAGCACCTGCGAGCGGCTGATAGCGAATGGTTTGCTGAACGTCACCGTGTGCAGCGGGCCTTCGTCGGGCTGCCGGCCGACTTCATCGTCCGGCGTGCCCATGGTGTAGCTGCCAGTCGGAAGCACGACCATTTCCGGGCAGTCCTTGCAATCCTTGAACACTTTGCCCGCAGCGGGGGCTGTCGCCGCGTGCGCGGTGCCGGGCATCAGTGCGCCGCAGAGGGCGCTCAGCGCCAATGCGGGCAGGGCTTTGAAGGTGAGTGACGCGTGAGGCTTTTTCATGAGTCGTCTCTTTGAAAGGAAAACGGCAATCGAGGATCAGGCACGCAGCTTGGTGCCGAGGATGTCCATGAAGCGATCCACTTCGGCTTCGTTGTTGAGCAAGCCCGGTGCGGTGCGAATCACCGGCCCGACGTCGCGGCTGACCGCGTCGCAGATCACCCGGTTCTGCATCAGCCAGGCAGCTACTTCATCGCTGTCCTGGCCCTTGATCCGGAAGAAGGTGAAACCGGCGGAGAACTGCGAGGCGAGCGGGGTCACCAATTCGATGTTGCGGTGCTCCTGCAAGCGTTGCTTGAGGTAGCTGTTGAGCTGATGAATGCGCGTCTGCACCTCGGCTTTGCCCAGCTGCAGGTGCAACTTGAAGGCTTCGTCCAGTGCCCAGCGATGCTCGAAGGCGTGGTAGCCGCCCGGGGTCATGATGGTCGAGAAAGCCGTGGCCTCGGAGAACGTCGGCACGCTGGGGCTGACGTATTTCAGTTCTTCGGTGCGGCTGCAGACGATGCCGGTGCCGCGCGGGCCGAACATCCACTTGTGCGTGCCGGCGATGAAAAAGTCGCAGTTCATCTGCGGAAAACTCAAGTCGTCGACACCGAAACCGTGCACACCATCGACCACGTAGATCAGCCGATCCTTGTCGTCGCGCTGACGGTTGTGCTCGTCGACCAGCCGCGAGATGTCGCTGATCGGCAGCTTCACACCGCTGCCGGAATGCACCCAGGTCATGCCCAGCACGCGGGTCTCGGGGCGGATGTTGCGATTGATCGTGTCGAGTACCTGATCCAGAGAAATGCTCTGCGGGGTTTCGAACAGCTTGAGTTTGCGCACGCGCGTACCGTCACGACGGCTGCGGAAATCGAGAATGTTGCGCGTCGAATAATGTTCGTGAACCGTGGTGAGAATTTCCTGATCCGCGCGCACCTGCACGCTGCCGTAGATCATCGCGAGGCCTTCGGTGGTGCTGCCGGTCAGGGCGATCTGCGCCGGTTTGGCTTGCAGATACTGGCCTGCCCAGTGGCGCACGTTTTCTTCGCGCTTCTCGGTGACGCCCAGATCCCAATCCATCGCCAGACCCGGATTCAGATCCAGCGCCGCGCGATGGCGTTCGATCGCTTCGCGCACCGGTTTCGGATGCGAGGTGACGAGGAAATTGGCGAAGTGAATCGCTTGGGGATCCTGATCGAACATTTGACGCAATTGCGCCCATTTGTCTCGCGACGCAGTCGGCACGGCAGCGATGGCCGCCGGAGCACTCAGGCTGGCGCCCAGGGGCAGGGCGGCGGCGAGCAGGCTGGCCTGCTTGAGAAAAGTGCGACGATCGGTCATGGCCGGGCCACCTCCTGGCGTGACGCCAGCGCCGGTTTCGCGGCTTTTTGCACCTGATCCCAAACGCGCATGAAGTTGCCGCCCCAGAGCTTGGCGATGTCCGCTTCGGAGTAGCCGCGCTGCAGCAGTTCGGCGGTGACGTTGCGAATCTCGCCGACGTTTTCCCAGCCCTTGATGCCGCCGCCATCGTTGAAGTCCGAGGCGATGCCGACGTGGTCGATACCGATCTTGCGCACTGTGTAATCGATGGCGTCGCCGAAGTCCTTTAGGGTGGCTTTCGGTTCTTCTTCGAGGATCGCGTAGAGGCCGCTGGCGTATTGGCCGAGCTTCTGTTCCGACCAGGCGGTGATGATCGGATCGCCCGGCATCAGTGCCATCGCTAGGTTGGGCAGTGGCGGCAGATCGAAGCGCGCACGCAACGCATTGAGTTTGTCCTGCGTGCCCTGGGTCAGCGGTTTCAGGTACTGCGAGAAGGCGACGACTTGCACCACGCCGCCACTGTTTTTGATCAGTTGCAGCTCTTTGTCGCTGAGGTTGCGCGGGATATCCACCGCCGCCCGTGGCGCCGAGTGCGAGGCCACCAGCGGTGTACGGCTCAGTTCGGCGACTTGCTCGAGGGCCTTTGTCGACATTTGCGACACGTCGATGATCACGCCCAGATCGTTCAAGCGCTGCACCGCTTGTTTGCCGATGTCCGACAGACCATCGAGGGCGTCGGGCGAATCATTGAAAAACGGCAGCGGCCGCGACGAGTCGGCCCAGCTGTTGTTACCTATGTAACTGAAACCGAACATGCGCATGCCGCGCCCGGCCCACAGGTCGAGCTTGCTCAGATCGTTGCCCAGCGGGTAGGCGTTGAGCATGCTGATGAAAATCGCAAACTTGCCTTCGCCGTGCAGGCGGCGGAAGTCATCCGGCGTGTAGGCGATGCCGGCCTGATTGGGGAAGTCGCGGACGATCCCGGAAATGATCTTGTAGCGCACTTCCTGCTGGTTGCGCGCCTCTTCGACAAAGCCCTCGGTGGGACGGTGCGGGGCGTTCGGGCCGTTCCACATTTCCGGCCAGCCGAACACCGTCAGCGCCGCGCCGGACAGGCGTCCGCGATTGGCCTTGATGAGGTCGAACTGGCCCGAGCCATCCTTGTCGGCTTCGTGGTCGTGGCTGCCGAAACTCAGCGGCACGGTGATGTGGCTGTCGAACGACAGCAGGCGATCCTGCAACTCCGTCGCCTGTTTCATCACCTTCACCGGATAGCCGGGGTTGTTCCAGTAATCCCAGGCCAGAAATCCTGCGCCGGCACTGATCGCCAGGGCCAGCGGCAGGCCGATGAATAGAGCCTTTTTCCAACGCGGTTTTGTCATTGCCATCTCATTCAGGTTCGCCGTCGAGGTACAGGCGCAGGGGCCTTTGCTATCTGGGAAGAACGAGTGGCTGCACGGCTAATTTAGGTGTGCGTTACAAATGCCCGGCAGCGGCGCAGGGATGTTTTGCCGGCGGCGTAAATTTCCCCGCCGAGCAAACGTTCTAGCTTGGATAAAGCCTGCTTCATGGCTGACACAGGTAGGGCAATGACGATCTCTCGACGCTGGTTCATGGCGGGCATGGCACTCACGGGCGCCGCGCTGCCTGCCGCTTTTTATGCACATCGTGAATTGACCCGCGAGGAGTTTCCGATCACCCCGGGCGAGGCCACGGTCGATCTGGCGGACACCGCCGGGCAACAGCTGGCGGACAATTTGCGTGGGGTCTGGGACATTCGCTTTACCGGTGCGGCGGCCGGGCTTGATGGTTTGCCGGCGCAAGGCCTGGAGCTGTTTCTCGACATCGCTCATCGTGGGCGCGGCCTGCGCGGTTATCTCGACACCGGAGCGAATCTGCGTGCCGAAGGGCCTGTGCGTTATCAAGTGGTTGGCGATCTGGCACCGGGCAACGGCGCCGAGATGTATTGGCGCCTGCTGCGCACCGATGCGCCACTTGCACCGCCGGTGTATGAATTAAAAGTCAAACTGGATGAGGTCTGGGCGGCGTTCGGCAATGCCGGCAGCGCCACGTTCACCGGGCAAGTGCTGCGTCTGGACCGGCCGTTGGCGTTGCCCGAGCTGGACAACCAGTTCATCGCCATCAAACGACGTTTTCCCGAGGCCCGTGAACGCACCGGGCTCAATCCGCAACTGTTGGCCTGGCTGGTGGCGCCCGAGCATCGGTTGTTCCACCAGCTCTGGCACGCCACCCGCGACAAGTGGCACAAGCTCTCGGAGAAAAAACGCGAAGCGCTGCGCGGCATCGGCTGGCAGCCCGGGCCGCGTGACAAGGAGCGCGACGCCCGTGGGCCAAGCAAGGATCGCAATGGCTCGGGCGTGGATTTTTTCTTTATGCATCGGCACATGCTAGGCATCGCCCGCTCGATGCAGGATCTACCTTCCTGGCCGGCGTTCCCGCAGCCGCAGCCTGAGCTGGAGCGGGACCGCCAGGGTTTCGCCCGTTACTTCGACAATCATGACGGCAATTCGCTGCCGCCGACCTGGCTGGCCGAGGGCGATGACGAGTACACCAAGTGGGTCAGCGACATCAAAGCGGCGGAGACTTTCCAGAGCAATTTCCTGGTCTGGGAATCGCAGTACCGTGACCCGCGTTACTTGTCGAAATTGACCCTTGGCCAGTTCGGTTCGGAAGTCGAACTGGGCCTGCACGACTGGCTGCACATGCGCTGGGCTTCGGTGGCGCGTGACCCATCCAACGACATTCCAATGCCGATGGCGCGCGATCAGGCGGACTTCGCTGCGCGCTGGTATGCGCCGGAAAACGACTTTCTCGGTGATCCGTTTTCCTCCCATGTGAATCCGGTGTTCTGGCGTTTCCACGGCTGGATTGATGACCGCCTGGAAGACTGGTTCCGCGCCCATGAACGTTTTCACCCGGGCGAAGTGAGCCGTCTGGAAGTCAACGGCGTGCCGTGGTTTGCGCCGGGACGCTGGGTGGAAGTCGCCGACCCCTGGCTCGGCCCCGACACCCACGGCTGCAGCACCGTGCCCGGCCTGCAAGTCGGACACTCAGTGGAGATGGACCCGGAGACCATGAAGCTGGCGCTGCGTATCACTTTTGGCGACGAAGACAACATGACCGAGCTGTTCCGCAAAGTCCCGCAGCGCCCTTGGTATGCGCGGCACCTGAAGGTCAAGGGCCGACAGCTCTAGATTGGTTCAAACACACACACTCTCTGAATTGGTCGCAATCCCTTGTAGGAGCGAGCTTGCTCGCGGAGGCTTTTTTTGGGGCGGTGGGGGCATTTTGAGTGAGTACATATCCATCGCTGCGGTAACGACTACCTAAGGTTTCGCCCTTACGGCGACTCACTTTTTTTACAAACGCCTAAAAAAAGTAAGCAAAAAAACGCTTGCTCCTGCGTTCGGCCCTCGCAGGCTCGGGTTCCTTCGCTGCGGGATCGATCCGGGCGCAGCGTTTCCGGTTTGCTTCGCTGCACCTCCTTCCGCTGTGTCTGGCTGCGCCAGACGGTCGCTGCGCTCCCACGCCCGGATCAATCCCTCCGCTCAGCCTTCCGACGTCGCCGGTAGATCAAGATCAAAAGCACTCGAGCTAACGCTCATTGTTGAGTGGGGCGGCTTCGCCGCGGGCAGCTGCGCTGCTTTGCTTTTCTGTGGGAGCGAGCCTGCTCGCGATAGCGATCTCAAAGATACGAATGAACAGCAGATTTACCCTGATCCCTGTGGGAGCTGGCTTGCCAGCGAAGGCGTCAGTTCAGTCGACGCATCGCCCTCAGATCACTTCCCAACCACCCCCCAACGCTTTGTACAAGGCAATGCTCGCCTGCAAGCGCGACAGGCGCAGTTGGACGTTCAGGTCTTGCGCCGCATACAGCGTGCGCTGAGTTTGCAGGACGGTGAGCAGGTCTTCGGCGCCGGCCTGGTAGCGGCTCTGGGCGATGTCGAAAGCGGTCTGTGCCTGGTTCAGTTCTTCGCTTTGCCATTGCCGTTGTTCGTCGAGGCCGCGAATGCTGCTGAGGGCTTTTTCGACGTCGGCGAAGCCGTTGATGATTGCCCCGCGATAGGTCTCCAGCAGTTCATCCTGCCGCGCCTTGGCCTTGTCGCGTTCGGCGCTGAGGCGGCCGTTGTTGAAGATCGGCGCGGTCAGCCCCGAGGACAGGTTGTAGAACGTCGTGCGCAGCAGGTCGGCGGCAAGGTCGGCGCCGCTGCCGAGGCTGGCGGTCAGGGTGATTTTCGGCAGCATCGCGGCGCGGGCGACGGTGACATCAGCCTGCGCCGCCGCCAGTCTGGCCTCGGCGCTGGCAATGTCCGGGCGGCGACTGAGCAAGTCGCTCGGCACGCCACTGGCGATGTCCGGCCAGTGCAATTGGGCGAAGGATTGCTCGGGCAACGGCAACGCTTGCACCGGTTGGCCGAGCAGGGCGGCGAGGCTGATCAGTGCTTCGCGGGCCTGTTGTTGCACCAGCGGCAGGCGACGCTGTTGTTCCGCCACCAGGCTTTTCTGCTGGGCCAGTTCCAGCGCGGTGGCGCTGCCGGCGTCGAAACGGGTCTGCACCAGATGCAGCACATTCTGCGCATTTTTCAGATTGAGTTCGGCAATGCGCGCCTGCTCACGCAGGGCCAGGGCCTGGGTGTAACTGTTGGCGACGCCGCTGAGCAAGGTCAGTTCGACGGTGGCGCGGTCAAACTCGCTGGCCTGCACACCGAACACGGCACTGTCGCGCGCGGCACGCTTGCCGCCCCAGAAATCGATTTCGTAACTGGCGCTGAGCTCGGCATCGTAATAATCCAGCGAGCGATTCTCCGGGCTGACATCCAACTGGCTGTAGCCCTTGCCGTGGATCAGTTTCTGCCGGTTGGCGTTCAGCCCGGCCTTGAGTTCGGGCAGCAGCGGGGCGCCGGCAATGGTTGCGCTGGCCTCGGCCTGTCTGACCCGTGCCACGGCGGCGGCGAGGTCGTAGCTGCCCAGCCGCGCCTGTTCGACCAGTCGCGCCAGCTCGGGGCTGCCGAATTGCGTCCACCATTGTCGATTGCTCTGCAGCGCGCCATGGCTGTCGGCGGACTGCCACGCGCTCGGTGGTTGCACGCCGCTGTCGAGGCGCGGCGCCGGGCTGCTGCAGGCTGCCAGCAACAGGCTGGCGGCGAGGAACGTCAGTCGCACTTTCATAGGTCGATCATTCACTGGTAAGGGCCGTGACCGGGTCAAGCCGGGCAGCTTTGCGGGCCGGCATAAAGCCGAAAATGACGCCGGTGACCAGCGCACAGGCAAACGCACCGATCACCGCCAGCGCTTGAAAGGCGATCGCCACGCCACTGAGCAACAACACGCCGCCGACCAGCAGCGCCAGGCCGATTCCGGCGATACCGCCGACCAGCGAGAGCATCAATGCTTCAGTGAGAAACTGACGGAGGATGTCGCGCTGACGGGCGCCGGTGGCCATGCGAATACCGATCTCGCGGGTACGTTCGCGCACGGTCATGAGCATGATGTTCATCACGCCAATGCCGCCGACCAGCAGGGAAATTGCTGCAATCGCCCCCAGCATCAGCGACAGCGTGCCTTGCGTGCGCGCTTCGGCCTGGATCATCGCGGCATTGTTGGTCAGCTCGAAATCCTTCTTGCCGTGGTGCCGACGCAACATCGCCTGTTCGATGGCCTGTTCGGCGTCCTTGACCTTGCGCGCATCCTTGGCCGCGATCACCACGTATTGTGGATTGCGGCTGCCGAACAGGCGCGTGCTCGCCGCCGAATAGGGCACGGCGATGCGGTTGTCGCTATCGGAGTCGCCGGAGCTGGCGCCTTTTTCAGCGAGCACGCCGAGGATCTGGAACGGCACGTTCTCGATGAGGATGTATTGACCGATCGGGTCGGCGACATCCTTGAGTAACTTGTCGCGGACCTTGGTGCCGATCACCGCGACGGCGGCGGCGCTGTCCTCGTCGGCCTGGGTGAAGTAGCTGCCCTGAATCACCGGCCAGTTGAAAATCTGCGGAAAGTTGGTGTCATTGCCGCCGACGTAACTGCTGTGGTCGGCGTTGCCAAAGCGCACGCCGGCGGTCGAGCCGTTGACCGGCATGATGCGCTCCACCTGGGGCAGGGCGGACAGTTCGGCGACATCGTCGAGGGTGATGATGCCTTCCGGTGTACGCGGGTTCGGCGCCGAGCCGCTGAGGTAAATGATGTTGGAGCCGAACGCGCCCATTTGCGCCATGACCTGACGCTTGCTGCCTTCGCCGACGGCGAGCATGACCACCACCGAGGCCACGCCAATGACGATGCCCAGCAGGGTCAGCGCGGTGCGAAAGCGGTTGATCCACATCACTCGCCACGCCGCTTGTACAGCGTCGACCAGTTCACCTTTCCAGGCGCCGGTCTGGCTGCTGCCGTTGCTCAGGCGCTGGCGCAGGTCGACCGCTTGCAACGCCCCGGGATTGGCCACAGGCGGCGCGCACGCGTGCTCGGCGCTGTCGCTGATGATCAGGCCGTCGCGGATTTCGATGATGCGTTTGGCCCGTTGCGCCACTTCGCGGTCGTGGGTGATAAGGATCACCACATGGCCCTGATCGGCGAGTTCGTCGAGCAGGGTCATCACTTCAGCGCCGCTGTGGCTGTCGAGGGCGCCGGTCGGCTCGTCGGCGAGGATGATGTGGCCGCCGTTCATCAGCGCACGGGCAATCGACACCCGCTGTTGCTGGCCGCCGGAAAGCTGATGCGGACGATTGCCGGTGCGAGTGCCGAGACCGAGACGTTCCAGCAGCGCGTGAGCTCGGGCATGGCGCTCGGCGGCCGGGGTGCCGGCATAGATCGCTGGCATCTCGACGTTTTCCTGCGCCGAGCCGGACGGGATCAGGTGATAGCCCTGAAAGACAAACCCGAACGCTTCGCGGCGCAGCCAGGCCAGTTCATCACTGTCCAGATGAGCGACGTTTTCCCCGGCGAAGCGGTATTCGCCGCTGGTCGGTCGGTCGAGGCAGCCGAGGATGTTCATCAGCGTCGATTTGCCTGAACCGGAGGCGCCGACAATCGCAACGAATTCGCCGGCGTGGATCGACAGATCGATCCCGCGCAGCACCTCCACCAGTGGGCTGTCATCACCGCCGTAGGCTTTGCGGATCTGCCGCAGGTCGATCAGGGGCGTGTGCATTCAGCCTCCATGACCAGTGGCCGGCGCGCTGAGAACATGCTCGCCCTCGGCCAGACCTTCCAGCACCTGGGTGCGCAGGCGATCGTTGATGCCGGTGCGCACTTCCCGCGTTTGAATATCACCGTTGGCAGCGACGATCTGCGCCCGCTGCCACTGCGGACGCGAGCCCGGTTGCAGGGCAGCAGTCGGCACGGTCAGGGTGTCTTGCGCCTGTTCGGCGACGAAGAACACCTGGGCGGTCATGTCGGTCATCAGGCTGTGATCGGCGTTGTCGACGTCGAGCAGCACGGTATAAAGAACCACGCGTTCGCTGCCGCTGCGACCACTGGTAGGGCTGCCGCCCTGATTCTGTTCAAGCGGACGTGGTGGCACCGGCAGGATCTGCCGCACCGTGCTGCTCCAGCGCCGAGTGCCACCGCTGAGGGTGGTGAAGTAAGCGGTCATGCCCGGTTTGACGTGGCCAATGTCGGCCTCCGAAACTTCGGCCCATACCGTCATCGGCGACAGTCGGGCGATGCGCAGGATCAGCGGGGTCTGTTGCTGCGCGTTGAGGGTCTGGCCTTCGCGCGCACCGACTGCGACCACGGTGCCGCTCATCGGCGCGTAGATGCGCGTGTAACCGAGCTCCGCTTCGTCGCTGCGCAGGCTGGCCTGGGCCTGGCGGATCTGCGCCTGGAACATGTCGATGCGCGCCTGGGTTGCGCGAACCTCGGCGCGCGCGGTCTGCACGTCTTCCTCGCGGGTGGCGCCACCGGCGGCGAGTTTCTGCTGGCGCTGGTATTTCTGCTGCGCCAGATCGTGCTGGGCGCGTTGCTCCTGCAACTGCGCCTTGAGGTTTTCGATGGAAAAGCGCCCGGCATCGAGCTTGGCTTTCTGTGTCGACGGGTCGATTTCCACCAGCAACTGGCCTTCCTTGACCGTATCGCCGGCCTCGACGTGAATCTTCTGAATCTGCCCCGAAGCCTGTGCGCCGACATCCACGTAGCGGCGCGGCTGCAAGGTGCCGAGCGCCGTCACGCTGTTTTCGATATCGCCGCGGCTGACCTGCACAGTGGCAACGGCGTCGCGACCGGGTGGCAAGACTTGCCAGGCAGCTAGGGCGATCACGGGAATCAGACAGAGGGCGACAAACAGCGCGCGACGGGCGGGGCGGGGACGATTCATGCAGGGTTCCGGCCAGTGGTTGCGGCCCATCGCAAGGCACGACAGACACAGGGGCTGTCCTGTAAACGAGGCATGGGCGACGGAATTTAGCCGCAGACACATCGAGTTACCGGACGCCGGGCCACGACTATTTGTCCGGGATATGGAATCAACTCTTTAAATCTATATGAGAATTACTATAAATTACGCACCTCAAGTTGCCACTATCTTGCTACTGCGTGATCCGCAGGTCTGATCAGTGCGCTCAAGGACAGAAACGGCATCGATGCGGTCGGGAGTCATGTTGGAAAACTACTATCGTGAGCTGGTGTGTTTCCTCAACGCCAGACTGGGCAACCGTCAGGTCGCCGAGGATGTGGTGCATGACGCCTATGTACGCGTGCTGGAACGCTCCAGCGAGGTACCGATCGAACAACCCCGGGCCTTCCTCTATCGCACCGCATTGAACCTGGTAATCGACGATCACCGTCGCAACGCGCTGCGGCAGATCGAATCGCTGGACGTGCTCGACAATGAAGAGCGCTATTTCACCCCGTCCCCCCACGGCACCCTCGATCACGGCCAGCGTCTGGAAATGCTCCAGCGCGCACTGGCCGAGCTGCCGCCGCTGTGCCGCGACAGTTTTCTGCTGCGCAAGATCGAAGGAATGTCCCATCCGGAAATCGCCCAGACCCTCGGCATCTCCCGGGCGCTGGTGGAAAAACACATCGTCAACGCCATGAAACATTGCCGCTTGCGCATCCAGCAATGGGATGGCCAGTGATCCGCGCCGGTTAAATTTCCTTTCATCGTCCTCGTTCCTACTCAACAGACGACCTGCTGACCTGATTCAGGCCGGTCAGGCCACCCAGGCTTTATTTCCCCGCGTTGAGGGGTTCATCCAGAGGACACTGGAAATGACACAGGCAATTGCATCGCCCATCGTTCACGACCTGATCGGCGTCGGTTTCGGCCCTTCGAACCTGGCACTGGCCATCGCTCTGCAGGAGCGCGGCCGGATCCAGGGCGAACTGGATGTGCTGTTCCTCGACAAGCAGGCCACCTACAGCTGGCACGGCAACACCTTGTCGACGCAGAGCGAGTTGCAGATTTCCTTCCTCAAGGACCTGGTGACCCTGCGCAATCCGACCAGCCCTTACTCGTTCGTCAACTACCTCAAGCACCACGGGCGTCTGGTCGACTTCATCAACCTCGGCACCTTTTATCCATGCCGCATGGAGTACAACGACTACCTGCGCTGGGTGGCCGGGCAGTTCACCGCGCAGAGCCGTTATGGCGAAGAAGTGCAATTCATCGAACCGGTATTGCACAACCAGCAGGTCGAAGCCTTGCGGGTGATTTCCCGGGGCAGCGACGGCCAGCAATTCGTGCGTACCACGCGTTCGGTGGTGGTCAGCGCTGGCGGCACACCGCGCATTCCGGAGGCGTTCAAGGCGCTGAAGGGCGATCATCGGGTGTTCCACCATTCGCAGTATCTGTCGCAAATGGCCAGGCAGCCGTGCGTGAACAATCAACCGATGAGCATCGCCATCATCGGAGGCGGGCAGAGCGCGGCGGAAGCCTTTATCGACCTGAATGATTCTTTCCCGTCGGTGCAGGTCGACATGATCCTGCGCGGCTCGGCGTTGAAGCCTGCGGATGACAGCCCGTTCGTCAACGAAGTGTTCTCGCCGGAATTCACTGATCTGGTGTTCCAGCAGAACAGCGTCGAGCGCGAGCGTCTGGTCAACGAGTACCACAACACCAACTATTCGGTGGTCGACATCGACCTGATCGAACGCATCTACGGCATCTTCTACCGGCAGAAGGTTTCCGGGATTGCCCGCCATGCGTTCCGCACCCTGACCACCGTCGAGAGCGCCACTGCCACGGCAAACGGCATCGAACTGGCCGTGCGTAACAACGCCACCGGCGAAGTCACGGTGCGAATCTATGACGCCGTGGTGCTGGCCACCGGTTACGAGCGCCAGATGCACCGCAAGTTGCTCGCGCCGCTGGAGGAATACCTCGGCGAATTCGAAGTGGATCGCAACTACAAACTGATCACCGACGAGCGCTGCAAGGCCGGCATATATATGCAGGGCTTCTGCCAGGCCAGCCATGGCCTGAGCGATACGCTGCTGTCGGTGCTGCCGATTCGCGCCGATGAAATCGCTGGCTCGTTGTACGAGCATGGCAAACAGCGCGGGCACAGCCGTTCTGTGGCGGAGTTGCTGTTGGCGACTGCCAGCTGAGTTCTGCGGCGCCTGTCACACCGCTTTCGCGAGCAGGCTCGCTCCCACAATGGATCTGTGAACGCAGGGCAAAATGTGGGAGCGAGCCTGCTCGCGAAGGGGCCATGGAAAGCCCCACATATGATCGTTCCCACGCTCTGCGTGGGAATGCAGCCGGGACGCTCCGCGTCCCTTTCAGAAGCCGAACGCGGAGCGTCCGATGAGGCGTTCCTACGCTGAGCGTAGGGACGATCGCGGGGAAATTCTGAACCCTTCCTGAACACCCCCCACATTCCCGGCAAACACCTCTTCCAGCGGTTTAGCTGCGGGCGTAAGCTGCGCGCGTTTTCATCAATTGCGGAGACCCACAGTGGGTACTTGTTCGAGTGACAGTTGTCGGCCGGTCTCGATCACCGGCAGATTCTCGGCAAGATAACGCGCAGCCTTTCCCTGCCGTTGTCTCGCCGTAACAGCGAGCAGCGGCATCCCGTGCACGACCCGTTCCGGATCGTGTCTCGACGTCCTTCTCAACGACGCTGAACCAAGCGTGATGGCGACCTCAGTCGTCAGCGCCGCCTATCGACACGCCTGTCGTTCCTGACCGGCGCGCTACGCCTTGCCGTGCCGGTTGTTCCGGCGGCGAGGCGCGGCGGTACCTGCTCGACGGTTTCCCGGCTGACCACAGGGGACACAGCCATGAAACTCACGCTCAAGGAATTTTTCGCAGGTTTTCTGCGCAGCCGCCACATCGCCCGGCACTTCCGTCGTCTGGCGCTGCTGGATTCGATCAACGACACCAGGGTCAACCGTGAAGTGCCGCCGACGCTGGCCAGTACGCTGGTGGCTGCCGCCCATGCCGACAGCGCCGCGTTGCTGTCGTCGTTGGGCACGCACGGCGAGGGGCTCACTGACGTCGAAGCCGATGCACTGCGTGCGCAACACGGCCTCAACGAAGTCGAACACGAGCAGCCGCTGCCGTGGTGGACTCATCTGTGGCACTGCTACAAAAATCCGTTCAACCTGCTGCTGACCTTGCTCGCGGTGATCTCCTGGCTGACCGAAGACCTCAAGGCGGCCGTGGTGATTTTCTCCATGGTGGTGCTGTCGACGCTGCTGCGCTTCTGGCAGGAGAGCAAATCCAATCAGGCCGCCGATGCGCTCAAAGCCATGGTCAGCAACACCGCCACGGTGCTGCGCCGCGATGGCCCACGCCGGGAGCTGCCGATCAGGCAACTGGTGCCCGGCGATCTGATCGTGCTCTCGGCCGGCGACATGATTCCCGCCGATTGCCGCGTGCTCAGCGCCAAGGACCTGTTCGTCAGCCAGGCAGCGATGACCGGTGAATCGATGCCGGTGGAGAAATTCACCCGGCAGACCGATCGCGACACGCGTAACCCGCTGGAGCTGGACAATATTCTGTTCATGGGCACCAACGTTGTCTCCGGCAGCGCGATTGCGCTGATTCTCACCACCGGCAACAGCACCTACTTCGGTGCGCTGGCGCAACGGGTCGGCGCGACGGACCGGGCGGTGACCTCGTTCCAGCAGGGGGTCAACAAGGTCAGTTGGCTGCTGATCCGCTTCATGTTCGTCATGGCGCCACTGGTGCTGTTCATCAACGGTTTCACCAAGGGCGACTGGACCGAAGCGCTACTCTTCGCGCTGTCGATTGCCGTCGGCCTGACCCCGGAAATGCTGCCGATGATCGTCACCTCGACCCTGGCCAAAGGCGCCGTGTTTCTATCGCGCAAAAAGGTCATCGTCAAACGCCTCGACGCGATCCAGAACTTCGGCGCGATGGACGTGCTGTGCACCGACAAGACCGGCACTCTGACTCAGGACAAGATCTTTCTGGCGCGTAATGTCGATGTCTGGGGTGAGGATTCTGACCATGTGCTGGAACTGGCCTACCTCAACAGCTACTACCAGACCGGCCTGAAAAACCTGCTGGATGTGGCGGTGCTGGAACACGTGGAAATCCATCGCGAATTGAAAGTCGGCAGTGCCTTTCGCAAGGTCGATGAAATCCCGTTCGATTTCAATCGCCGGCGCATGTCGGTGGTCGTGGAGGGCCGCGGTCAGCCCCACCAATTGATCTGCAAAGGTGCGGTTGAAGAAGTGCTGGCGGTGTGCAGCCGGGTGCGTCACGGCGAAGTTGATGAGGCTTTGAGCGATGAATTGCTGGCGCGGATTCGCCAGGTCACCGGCGCTTTCAATGCCGAAGGTCTGCGCGTGGTGGCGGTCGCGGCTCGCTCAATGCCAGCAGGCCGCGAGATTTACAGCCTGGCCGATGAGCAGGAACTGACGCTGATCGGTTACGTGGCGTTCCTCGATCCGCCGAAGGAAAGCACCGCGCCAGCGCTCAAGGCCTTGGCCGAGCACGGCGTGGCGGTCAAGGTACTGACCGGCGACAACGAGCTGGTGACGGCGAAAATCTGCCGTGAGGTCGGCCTCGCGCAACAGGGTTTGCTGCTGGGCAATGACATTGAGCGCATGAGCGATGCTCAGCTTGCGGTGGCGGTCGAGACGACCAACGTCTTCGCCAGACTCACGCCGTCGCACAAAGAGCGCATCGTCCGTGTGCTCAAGGGCAACGGCCATGTGGTCGGGTTCATCGGTGATGGCATCAACGACGCGCCGGCGCTGCGCAGCGCCGACATCGGCATTTCCGTGGACAGCGCGGTGGACATCGCCAAGGAAGCGGCGGACATCATCCTGTTGGAAAAAAGCCTGATGGTGCTGGAGGAGGGCGTGCTCGAGGGGCGGCGCACCTTCGCCAACATGCTCAAGTACATCAAGATGACTGCCAGTTCCAACTTCGGCAATGTGTTCTCGGTGCTGGTCGCCAGCGCGTTCATCCCGTTCCTGCCGATGCTGCCGATGCACCTGCTGGTGCAAAACCTGCTGTACGACATTTCGCAGATTGCCATTCCGTTCGATAACGTCGACGAAGAGATGCTGAAACAGCCGCAGCGCTGGCAGCCGGCTGACGTAGGGCGTTTCATGCTGTTCTTCGGCCCGATCAGTTCGATCTTCGACATCACGACATTCGCCTTGATGTGGTACGTGTTCGACGCCAATACCCCGGATCATCAGACACTCTTCCAGTCCGGCTGGTTCGTGGTCGGGTTGCTGACCCAGACGCTGATCGTGCACATGATCCGTACGCCGAAGATTCCGTTCCTGCAAAGCCGTGCAGCCATGCCGCTGATGGTGATGACGGCGATTATCATGGCAGTCGGCATCTTCCTGCCCATGGGCCCGCTGGCGCATTACTTCAAGTTGCAGGCATTGCCGTCGCTGTATTTCGCGTTTCTGCCAATGATTCTGCTCGCGTACATGGCCCTGACCCAGGCAGTGAAGGGCTTCTACATCCGTAGATTCGGCTGGCAATAGCAGCCATGGAATGCTCTCCCCTGTGGGAGCGAGCCTGCTCGCGAAGGCGCCGTGTCAGTCAATACGTCTCTGACTGGTATAGCCCCTTCGCGAGCAGGCTCGCTCCCACAGGGGATATTGGTGCGTCTGGGGCGCCGGATGAATGGCCTGCTTTTTAGGAAAAGTCCTACAGAGCTATCCCCGACGCTTGCGTAGTCTTGCCCTCCCCAAACCTCACCGGGAGAATGACCATGAGCAACAAAGCGTTGCGCATCCTGATCGCCGACCCGCAGCATTTTCATCGCATGAAAATCGAGCGCCTGTTCAACTCGCTCGGCTACTACCGCGTCGCCCCGGTGCAGAATCTCGGCGAACTGTTGACCCTGGTCGACTACGGCTGCGAGCCGTTCGATGTATTGGTGATCAATGCCGAGCTGGCGGCAGGCTCCCTCGATCTGTCGGGCTTTCTGCTCGATCACCCACAGGTTCGCCACGCTCTGATCTACAACGAACCGTCGGCGCCCTTGCTGGCGGTTGCGGGGTTTGCTCAGGAAAACGCGCAGATCAGCCCGACGCCATTGCCCAATTCACAGCTCATCGGGCAGGTGATGGCGAGAGTCGAAGCTTGCGACGAACGCCAGGCACCGCCCGACTCTCATGCGTCGTTGCGCCATGCCAATGCATAAAAAACCACTCTGCACAACTGTCAGACCTGACAGGTGATTCTCTTGCTCATCCATGTAACAGTGCCGGCGCAGCCACCGACTCCGGGACAGACTGTTGCGGTGTCTTCGATTTTGCAGGAGTACCAATGAAGTCAGCGCTGATCGTCGATGATCACCCAGTCGTGCGCGCGGCCATTCGCATTGTCCTGCAGGCTCAAGGCTTCACGCAGATTCATGAAGCGTCCAATGGCAATGAAGTCGTGCCGTTGATTTGCGCGCATGATCCGCACCTGGTCGTGCTCGATCTCGGCTTGGGGTCCATGGACGGGCTGGAAGTGCTGACGCGAATCCAGATCAAAGCGCCGACGGCACGCTGCCGGATCCTGGTGTTCAGCATGCATGAGCCCACGCATTACCAGGAGCGCTGTTTGCGCGCGGGCGCGCGGGGTTACGTGACCAAGAGCAATCATCTGACGCTGCTGCACGATGCTATCAAGGCGCTGATGTCCGGCCACACCTATTTCTCTGCGTTGCCCAATACCAGCGGTCTGTACAACGCGGTGCAACGCACTGAACAGGAGCTGATCGCTCAGCTGTCCGATCGAGAGTTATGCATTTTCGTGAACCTGGCGTTGGGCAAACCAAACAAAGCCATCGCCCAGGAGATGCACCTGAGTCACAAGACCGTCAGCACCTACAAGACCCGCATGATGGCGAAACTTGGCCTGGGTTCGCTGGTGCTTCTGCGTGAGTTCGCCAAGCGCAATCACTTGATCTGAGTACCTCGACATGACGCAGGGACTGCGGGTTTTAGGACTGTGGCTGGGGCTTGTTGCCTCGGTCGGGGCGAATGACCAACCGCAGACACTGGAGGTGCTGGCGCGCCTCGAACCTGGGGGTATCCAGGTCCGCCTCGATGATCGGGAGCGCCATTGGCTGCGTGAGCATCCAGTTTTGCGCATGGGCATCTCCGGCCCGGATTACCCGCCCTTCGAAATCACCCGCCAACAGCATGAGCTGGAAGGGCTGACCGCCGATTACGCCGATCTGCTGGCGCAACTGCTCGGCATCAGGATCGAAGTGCGGCGTTTCGCCGATCGGCCGGCACTGATGGCCGCACTCAAGCGCGCTGACGTTGATCTTTTGGGCACCTCGAACAGTTTCGAAGCGGCGGATCCGGCCTTTGTTCTGTCGCGGCCGTATGCTGAAGATCAGCCTATGCTGGTCACGCGTCACGACGAGAAGCTGACCGCCGACCTGACGGCCAAACGCATCGCCATGGTCGAGGATTACCTGCCACTGGCCCATGTTCAGGCGTTCTACCCCGGCGCCCACGTGCAGCTTTATGCTTCGGCCATGGATGCACTCGGCGCGGTCGCCTTCGGTGCCGACGACGTGTACCTGGGCGACTTCATCAGCGCCAATTATCTGATCAACACCAACTATCGCAACGACCTGCAATTGGCCGGGCCGTCGGGGCTTGATGCCAATCCGTTCGCCTTTGCGTTGTTGCGCAGCGATGTGGTGCTCAAACGCATCGTCGACAAGGCCTTGCTGGCCGTGCCCATGGAGCGTCGGCATCTGATCGAACAGCGCTGGAGCGTCGGCCTCGCCGAGATGGCCGAACAGTCGCGGGTACAGCTCAGCGCCGCTGAACAGCAGTGGCTTGATCAGCACCCGGTGGTGCGGGTGGGCGCGGTCGAAGACTTCGCGCCGTTGGCGTTTTTCGATGCCGAGGGACGCTTCAACGGCCTGGCAGCGCAGTTGTTGAGCCTCATCGCTCAGCGCAGCGGGCTGAATTTCGAGATCGTGCGTGGCACCTCGTTGAACGATCAGTTCGAGCAGCTCCAGGCGGGTGAACTTGATGTCCTGCCGGTGGTGACGCCGAGCACCGAGCGGGAAGCGCAGCTGCAATTCACCCGCGCCTATCTGAACAATCCGTTCGTGCTGGTCAGTGCGGCGAACGGGCCACATCCATTGCCGCTCGACGACTTGGCGGGCAAACGCCTGGCCATCTATCGCGGCCACCCGTTGCGCGAATACCTGCTGCAACGCGTGCCCGGACTACGTCTGGTCGAAGTGAAAAGCCCCGCCGAAGGCATGGCGCTGATTGCCCGAGGACAGGTCGACGTAACGGTGAGCTCGTTGCTGGTGGCGCGTTTTCTGATTGCCCGGCAGTACCGCGATCGCCTGCGAATTACCGGCACCGTTGGCGATCAGCCGGCGCGCATCGCATTGGCCACGGCGCCGCAATCGGCATTGCTGCACTCGATCCTGAACAAGGCGTTACTGAGCATTGCGCCGCAGCAAATGGATGAACTGGTGGAGCGCTGGAGCCACGATGTAGTGGTCGAGAACAGCTACTGGCTGCGCCACCGTCAGGAGATTCTGCTTGGTTTCGCCAGCGCAGCTGCCTTGCTTCTGTTGGCACTGCTGTGGATTGGCTGGCAGCGCCGGCAGATCCACCAGCGTCAGCAATGGTTGCTGCAACTGCAACAGGCCAAGGACGCGGCGGACGAAGCCAGTCGGGCCAAGAGCACTTTTCTGGCGACCATGAGCCACGAGATCCGCACGCCGATGAACGCCCTGATCGGCATGCTCGAACTGGCCCTCAAGCGCGCAGAGGAGGGCGTGACCGATCGACTCGCCATTCAGGTGGCGTCGAATGCCGGCCAGCAATTATTGGCGTTGATTGGCGACATTCTCGATATCGCTCGTATCGAATCGGGGCATTTGTCCCTCGCGCCCGAGCGGGCCAACCTGCGGGAGACGGTGTCGTCGGTATGTCGGGTGTTCGAAGGGCTGGCGCGGCAGAAACGGCTCTTGTGGCGCATCGAACTTGATCCGCGCGCCGACGTGGATGTGCTGGTCGATCCGACGCGCTTCAAACAAGTGCTGTCCAACCTGTTGAGCAATGCGATCAAATTCACCCAGTCAGGTGACGTCAGCCTGCGACTGCAGATCGTTGCGATATCGCACGAGCAAGTGAGTGTGCAAGTGCTGATCGAAGACAGCGGCATCGGTATAAGTGCTGAAGATCAAAAGCGCCTGTTCAGCCCGTTCGTTCAAGCGAGCAATAGCCTTCAAGCGGCGCGCAGCGGTTCCGGCCTGGGGTTGGTGATCAGCCGTAACCTCTGCGAAATGATGGGCGGCACGCTGGGTCTCGATAGTGATCTCGGGCAAGGCACGCGAGTAAAAATCAATATCCAGTTGCCGCTGCTGACGTCGGTGACGACCACACTGGCAACGCCCGAGGCGGCGGCCGCGACCTGTGTATTAAGCGTGTTGGTAGTCGACGATCACCCGGTCAATCGCTTGCTGATGTGCTGGCAACTGAGTGAATTGGGGCATCGCACGGTAGACGTGGGCGACGGAGAACAGGGGCTGGACCGCTGGCGAACCCAGGCCTTCGATGTGGTGATCACCGACTGCAACATGCCGCGACGCAATGGCTATGAACTGGCACAGGCGATTCGCAACGAAGAAGCCGCCAGCGGCCGCAGGCCCTGTCTGATCCTCGGTTTTACGGCCAACGCGCAGATCGAAGAGCGCCTGCGTTGTCTGGATGCCGGCATGGACGGCTGCCTGTTCAAACCGATTCGCTTGCACGATCTGGCTGAAGCCATGAACGGCGCCCGCCGTTGCGAGCTTCACGAAGATGAACCGCCTGGCGCCGAGTCGGTCGAGATTGACCTGAGTGCCCTGGAGCAGATGGCCGGGACCGATCACTCGTTGATCGAGCGTTTGCGCAAGGAAGTCGGCAACAGCCTGCGTGATGATCTCCAGGCTCTGGATCATATCCACGTCGGCGACCGCAACGGCCTGCGTGAGCTGGCCCATCGCATCAGGGGCGGCGCGCAAATGGTCGGCGCTGCGCGGGTTGTTGCGGCGTGTGTTGAGCTGGAAACGGCTTGCCGAGGCAGTGAAAACGCAGTTATCAACCGTGCCATCGACAGGTTGCGCGAAGCCATGCACGGCCTCGCACGGTGCCTCTGAACCAATGCAGTCTGCTGTGGGAGCGAGCCTGCTCGCGAAATGCGCGCTGCTGACCCAATTGTTCTGCACATGGAACACTCAAGCCGGTTTTCACCGTCTAGTCGAATATTCGATATGCCTTTAGGCTTAATCCAATGCATTTACACATTGGAGACCCCATGAAAAACATCATCGGCATTTACACCAGCCCGCGCGGCCATTGGGTCGGCGATGGTTTCCCGGTGCGCACACTTTTCTCTTACGACAACCTGGGCAAGCACATCAGCCCGTTTTTGCTGCTCGATCACGCCGGTCCCGCCGAATTCACCCCGACCACCGAACAGCGTGGCGTCGGCCAGCACCCGCACCGTGGTTTCGAAACCGTGACCATCGTTTACGACGGCGAAGTGCAACACCGCGACTCCACCGGCAGCGGCGGCACCATCGGCCCGGGTGATGTGCAGTGGATGACCGCAGCGTCCGGCATCCTCCATGAAGAGTTTCATTCGGAGAATTTCGCCAGAACCGGCGGCAAGCTGGAAATGGTCCAGCTGTGGGTCAACCTGCCGGCCAAGGACAAAATGGCCGCGCCGGGTTACCAGACCATTCTCGACCGCGACATTCCCAGCATCGCGCTCAAGGACAACGCCGGCAGCCTGCGACTGATCGCCGGTGAATTCGACGGGCACACCGGACCTTCGCGCACCTTCACGCCGATCGACGTCTGGGATCTGCGCCTCAATGCCGGCAAGTTGCTGACGCTTGATCTGCACGAAGGACGCAATACCGCACTGGTGGTGCTGAAAGGTTCGGTGCAGGTCAACGGTGCGGAATCGGTAGGGGTCGGGCAGTTGGCGCTGTTCGAACGCGACGGTGATCGACTCACTCTCCAGGCCAGCGAAGACGCGGTGGTATTGCTGCTCAGCGGCGAGCCGATCGACGAACCGATCGTCGGCCATGGCCCGTTTGTGATGAACACCGAGCAGGAAATTCATCAGGCCTTCGCCGACTTCCAGTCCGGGCGTTTTGGCCGGATGCACGCCTGACCCCGAGCTTTACTGGCAACTGAAACTCCCCTGTGGGAGCGAGCCTGCTCGCGAATGCTCTGATTCAGTCGAAGAGGTAGTGACTGACAGGACGCCTTCGCGAGCAGGCTCGCTCCCACAGGTTTTTCAGCGTCTGATCGTTCCCACGCTCTGCGTGGGAATGCAGCCGGGGACGCTCCGCGTCCCACATCTTCAAGATCGCAGCCTTCGTCAGCTCCTACAGGGTTTCGCAGTGTTTTCAAGTGGCGGTTCATCCACCGAAATCAATTGCTCCTACACTGTGCCAATCTGTGCGATCTTCTCGCGATTGGCCTTTGTCGGAGTTGTTTGATGCTGTCTCTGCTGACCGAACACCCGTTGTTTAGCGCGTTGATCCTGATCCTGCTCGATCTTGGCCTGTGGCGGCTGATCAGCTCTCGCGGCAGCGAATGGAAGCTGCTGGTGCGGGTGCTGATTTTCGCCCTGTTCAGCATTGTGCTGTTCAACGAAGGTCTCAACCCGATGGAACCGGCGCCGTGGGCCGACAACGTGCCGCTGCATCTGGCGGCAACCGGGCTGCAGATCGGCTGGTGGCTGTTTGGTGCGCGCACCCTGACGGTGTTGATCGGCGCGGTGATGATGCAGCGGGTCGGCCATACCGGCCGGCTGTTGCAGGACTTGCTCGGCGCGGTGATTTTCCTCATCGCGATCATTGCGGCGCTGGCGTACGTGCTCGATCTGCCGGTCAAGGGCGTGCTGGCGACGTCCGGCGCGTTGGCGATCATTGTCGGTCTGGCCTTGCAGAGCACCTTGAGCGACGTGTTCTCCGGCATCGTCCTCAACACCACCAAGCCCTATCAACTCGATGACTGGATCTCCATCGACGGCACCGAGGGCCGCGTCACCGACATCGACTGGCGCGCCACGCGTCTGCAAACCAGCCAGGGCAGCATGGCCGTGATACCCAACTCGCTGGCGGCGAAAGCCAAAATCATCAACTTCAGCCGACCGAGCAATATGTTCGGCGTTTCCGTCAGCGTGCCTGTCAGCCCCCATGCCCGGCCCAGCTCAGTGATCGAGGCGCTGGAGCGGGCAATGCAGGGTTGCCGGCAATTGCTCGACACGCCGGCGCCGAGCGTATCGTTGAAGAGTTCTGCCAGCGGCGGCGCGGAATACGAAATCAGTGGATTTGTCGCCTCGATGGGCGAGAAGCGCGTGGTGCGCAATCAGTTGTTCGACCTCGCTTACCGGCATTTGCAGGCCTCCGGCGTCAACCTGCTGTCGAGCAACGAGACCAGCGCCGCACCGCAGTTGTCGCGGCCAAGGGCGTTGTTAGAAAGCTCACCGATCTTCTCGACTCTGCGTGAAGAAGAGAAAGACACCTTCAGCCAGAACATGACCCTGCAAACCTTCCGCGCCGGCGAAACGATTCTGGCGGGCGGGGAGGTCAGCGATCATTTGTTCATCATTGAATCCGGCGTGGTTTCGGTGACGCTCAAGCGCCATGGTGCACCCCTGGAATCCGGGCGCATGGGGCCGGGCGAGGTGATCGGCGAGGCCGGGATTCTTTCCGACACCGCGTTGCCGGCGGATTTTTCCGCGAAGACTTTCTGCGCCCTGTATCGCATCGAGAAGTCCTACCTGAAACCGTGCCTGGACGCGCGCCATGACATCCATGATGCGATGCAGGCGTTGCTCGATTTTCGTCTGCACAAGGCGCAGTCGCTGACCGAGGACGCGCCCGTGGTCGCGCCGAAAAGAGGCTTCCTGCAATGGCTGCGTAATCGCGTCTGAGCTGTCGCATTGTCATTCGATGCAACCTGCGCGGCGTTCTCAGGGTCACAATTTGCAATCCCACCGGGCAGGAGTTGCAGACGATGAAAAACCTGCGGATCGCCACCTTCAACGTCAACGGCATGCGCGCGCGGCTGCCGAATCTGCTGGAGTGGCTCAAGCGCGACCAACCGGACATCGTCTGCCTGCAAGAGCTCAAGTCGGTGGACAGCGCATTTCCCGCCGCCGAACTGGAGGCCGTCGGTTACGGCGCGATCTGGCAGGGCCAGGCGTCATGGAATGGCGTGGCGATTCTGGCGCGTGATGCGCAGCCGCTGGAGAGTCGACGCGGTTTGCCCGGCGATCCCGATGACACGCACAGCCGCTATATCGAAGCGGCGGTGCACGGTGTGCTGGTCGGTTGCCTGTATCTGCCCAACGGCAACCCACAGCCGGGGCCGAAATTCGATTACAAACTGGCCTGGTTCGAGCGTCTGATCAATTACGCCAAAGACCTGCAAAGCAGCGATCACCCGGTGGTGCTCGCCGGTGACTTCAATGTCGTGCCCACCGACATGGACATCTACAACACGCGATCCTGGCTCAAGGATGCTTTGTTGCAACCCGAAAGCCGCGAGTGCTATCAGCGCCTGCTGGGCCAGGGCTGGACCGATTCCCTGCGCCACGTGTATCCCGAAGAACGCATCTACACCTTCTGGGATTATTTCCGTAACCATTGGCAAACCAACTCCGGCCTGCGCATCGACCACCTGCTGCTCAACCCGGCATTGAGCCCGTATCTGCACGATGCCGGCGTCGACGCCTGGGTGCGCAACGAACCGCACGCCAGCGACCATGCACCGACATGGATTCGCATCGCTTCGCGGAAAAAGCGCTGAGCGGGCGATTGGCGAAATCAATTGTCGGAAGCCGTGCCTGATCCCGTATACAGGGCAATATCCACGCAGTGTTCTGCGGCCCATGCATAAGGATCGAGCAATGAGTGCGCTACGGCTGAGCAATACCAATCTGTATCTGCAACGTTTGGGTTTCGATGCGCCGCCGCCACCGACACTGGATACGTTGCGTCAGTTGCAACTGCGCCATACCGCCGAATTTGTTTTCGAAAATCTGGCTACGATCATGGGTGAACCGGTGTCGATCGACCTGGACTCCATCGAAAGCAAGGTGCTGCAGCAAGGGCGGGGCGGCTACTGCTATGAGCTCAATCATTTGTTTTATGCGCTTTTGCTTGAACTGGGATTTGAGGCGCGCGGCATCAGCGGGCGCGTGGTGATGAATCAACCGGAAGGCAGCTGGACGGCGCGCACCCATCGTTTGAGCCTGGTCACCATCGACGGCACTCGCTATATCGCCGACGTCGGCTTTGGCGGCATGGTGCCCACCGCGCCGCTTTTGCTCGACAGCGAACATGAACAACCCACCCCACACGAACCCTATTGCATCGACAAGCAAACCGATGGCTACCTGCTGCGCGCCAAGGTCGCAGGTGAATGGCGGCCGATGTACCTGTTCGATTTGCAACGCCAGGAAGACATCGATTACACCGTTGGCAACTGGTACGTCTCGACGCATCCCGAGTCACCTTTTGCCCAGCGCCTGATGCTGGCGCGCACCGGCGCTGGTTGGCGCAAAACCCTGAACAACGGCAGTTTTGCCATTCATCACATGGGCGCGGACAGTGAGCGGCGCGAGGTGGCGGATGTCGACGAGCTGATGAAATTGCTGCGGCGTGAGTTTGATCTTCAAGTGCCTGATTCACCGCGTGTGCGGCAAGCGCTGGCTCGGGTAATCGCGCCAGCCTCCATCTAAGGCTTTACATCAGGCTCCAATACGCGACGGATCTCCCCGATTGCCGCTGAAAGAGCGCGACTGCACCGTCGGTCGCCTTGAACACTTCAGCCTGGTGGGCACTGGCGCGGACGCAGCGGGGATGTGTTGCCGAATTTGTTGGGGCAAGAAGCGCAGACTAGAAGGTTGGATGGCTACCTAACCATTATGTGACTGACAAGTTGTATACAACTCTATGGACATTTGTCCTGAGTATTGAATACAGTGTGCGCATAACAAAAACCAGGGAACCCCCCACCATGAAAACGCCCCATGTTTCACACCAACGGCCCGAGGACGAAAACCTCGGGGTCGGCGCGAATATGGCTTACGGCCTGCAACATGTTCTGACCATGTACGGCGGTATCGTTGCGGTGCCACTGATCATTGGCCAGGCGGCCGGTCTGTCGCCGGCGGACATTGGTCTGTTGATTGCTGCTTCATTGTTTGCGGGGGGGCTGGCGACGTTGCTGCAAACCCTGGGTCTGCCGTTTTTTGGCTGTCAGCTGCCGCTGGTCCAGGGCGTATCGTTCTCTGGTGTGGCGACCATGGTCGCGATCGTCAGCAGTGGCGGGGAGGGCGGTTTCCAATCGGTGCTGGGCGCGGTGATTGCCGCCTCGTTGATCGGCTTGCTGATCACGCCAGTGTTTTCGCGCATCACCAAGTTCTTTCCGCCGCTGGTAACCGGCATTGTGATCACCACCATCGGCCTGACGCTGATGCCGGTGGCCGCACGCTGGGCAATGGGCGGCAACAGCCACGCGCCGGACTTCGGCAGCATGCAGAACATCGGTCTGGCAGCGGTGACGCTGGTGCTGGTGTTGCTGTTGAGCAAGGTTGGCAGCGCGACCATTTCTCGGCTGTCGATTCTGCTGGCCATGGTCATCGGCACGGTGCTGGCGGTGTTCCTCGGCATGGCGGATTTCTCCAGTGTCACCACCGGTCCCATGTTCGGCTTCCCGACACCGTTCCACTTCGGCATGCCGACCTTCCATTTCGCCGCGATCCTGTCGATGTGCATTGTGGTCATGGTGACGCTGGTGGAAACCTCGGCAGACATCCTTGCCGTGGGCGAAATCATTGACACCAAGGTAGATTCCAAACGCTTGGGCAACGGCCTGCGCGCCGACATGCTGTCGAGCATGTTTGCGCCGATCTTCGGTTCGTTTACGCAAAGTGCTTTCGCGCAAAACGTCGGCCTGGTGGCGGTGACCGGGATCAAGAGCCGATTCGTGGTGGCCACCGGCGGTCTGTTTCTCGTCGTCCTCGGGCTGCTGCCGTTCATGGGCCGGGTGATTGCCGCCGTGCCGACTTCTGTCCTCGGCGGCGCCGGGATCGTGCTGTTCGGCACCGTGGCGGCGAGTGGCATTCGCACGTTGTCGAAGGTGGACTACCGCAACAACGTCAACCTGATCATCGTCGCCACTTCGATCGGTTTCGGCATGATCCCGATCGCAGCGCCGAACTTCTACGATCACTTCCCGAGCTGGTTCGCGACGATTTTCCATTCGGGCATCAGTTCATCGGCAATCATGGCGATCCTGCTCAATCTGGCCTTCAACCACTTCACAACCGGCAACTCGGATCAACAGTCGGTGTTCGCCGCAGCCGAAGAGCGCACGCTGCGTTATCGCGATCTCGCCGCGCTGCGTGAAGGCGATTACTTCAGTGACGGCAAGCTGCATGATTGCGATGGCAAGGAAGTGCCGGTGATCGAGCCGGATGACCATGATCATGGCCACGGCGCGCCGAAGGTGCAGGTGAAAAGCAGCGAACATGTCTGACCGCTGCGTCTGAAACAGGAAAGGCCGATCTGCCCAAACAGATCGGCCTTTTGGTATTTTTAATGCGCCCACAAAAAAGCCCCTGAACCTTGCGATTCAGGGGCTTTGCTATTTGGCTCCACAACCTGGACTCGAACCAGGGACCCAGTGATTAACAGTCACTTGCTCTACCAACTGAGCTATTGCGGAATTGGTGCGTATGTTACTGATTCAAAAAGAGAAGTCAAGCATCGCCTGGCAACTTTTGCGATTCATGGGGACGGACGGCATTTTGTCAGCGATTGGCGGTTACCAGGAAGGCCTCAGAGGTCTACCATGGCAGCCCGGAAGTGGTCACACGCGCTGCCGGCCATTAGCCGCAAAGGTACGCGCCATGATTCAAATCACCCGCAACACCGAGGTGCTCGCATGAGCACCGCACAGATCAGCCTGCCCAAAGGGATCGGCCCGCACGCCGAAAAACTTTTCGATGCAATCACCGGGGCAAGTACTGCCGAAGAATTGAACCGCGCCGGCGGCAAGGCCGAAGGTTTCGTCCTCGGTCTCGAAAGCAGCAAGGCCATCAAAAGCCAGGTCGCCGAATCGCTGTATGTGATTTACGACGATGCCGCCACCCAGCGCTCGGCTGAACTGGCTTAACTGCCGAAAGTAATCGTGCCGAGCATCAGCTTGGCATAGACCGCTGTCGCCGCCAGTTGCACCAGCCACAGGGCCAGGCCACCGAGGAATACCCCGGTGGCGACTTGCAGCACCAGGCTCTTTTCACGCTTGGCCGGAGCGCGCGGGACGAAATCATCCAGGTCGTCACGGTCGGCGCGCAGGTTGTCGTTTTTCATGTGGGTTCTCTTCAAAAATCTCGGGTGTACACAAAACCGGTAGGAGCTGCGGAACGCTGCGATCTTTTGATCTTGATCTTAGAAACAAGATCAAAAGATCGCAGCCTCGTTGCACTCGTCAGCTCCTACACTTTGAATTGTGTGCAGTCTAGAGGTTGCACGGCGGTTCCAGGGACAAATAAAAACGGGAAGCCGTTCAAGGCTTCCCGTTTTTTCATCACTCGCCGAAATCAGATGACCTGAACGATCGCGTCCGTCACAGCCTTGATGTTGCTCTGGTTCAAGGCAGCCACGCAGATGCGGCCGGTGTCCAGGGCGTAGATGCCGAACTCGTTGCGCAGGCGATGCACTTGTTCAGTGGTCAGGCCGGAGTAGGAGAACATGCCGCGCTGACGACCAACGAAGCTGAAATCGCGGCCCGGGGCTTTTTCCGCCAGCAGGGCAACCATCTGCTCGCGCATGCCGCGAATGCGCAGGCGCATCTCGGCCAGCTCGGCTTCCCACTGTGCGCGCAGTTCCGGGCTGTTCAGCACCGCAGCAACAATGCTGGCGCCATGGGTCGGCGGGTTGGAGTAGTTGGTGCGGATCACGCGCTTGACCTGCGACAGCACGCGCGCGCTTTCTTCTTTCGATTCGCTGATGATCGACAGTGCGCCAACGCGTTCGCCGTACAGCGAGAACGATTTGGAGAACGAGCTCGAGACGAAGAAGGTCAGGCCGGATTCGGCGAACAGGCGCACAGCGGCGGCGTCTTCATCGATGCCGTCGCCGAAACCCTGGTAAGCCATGTCGAGGAACGGCACGTGACCTTTGGCCTTGACCACTTCCAGTACCTTGTTCCAGTCCGCCGGGGTCAGGTCGACGCCGGTCGGGTTGTGGCAGCAAGCATGCAGGACAACGATCGAGCCGTTCGGCAGGGCGTTGAGGTCGTCGAGCATGCCGGCGCGGTTCACGTCGTGGGTGGCAGCGTCGTAGTAACGATAGTTCTGCACCGGGAAACCAGCGGTCTCGAACAGCGCGCGGTGGTTTTCCCAGCTCGGGTCGCTGATCGCCACGACGGCGTTCGGCAGCAGTTGCTTGAGGAAGTCGGCACCGATCTTCAGCGCGCCGGTCCCGCCGACGGCCTGAGTGGTGATGACGCGACCGGCGCTGATCAGCGGCGAGTCGTTGCCGAACAGCAGTTTCTGCACGGCCTGGTCGTAGGCAGCGATGCCATCGATCGGCAGGTAACCGCGCGAAGCGTGTTGCGCGACGCGAATCGTCTCGGCTTCGATCACCGCGCGCAGCAGTGGAATTCGCCCCTCTTCGTTGCAGTACACGCCTACGCCCAGGTTGACCTTGGTGGTCCGGGTATCGGCGTTGAATGCTTCGTTGAGGCCCAGGATTGGATCGCGGGGTGCCATTTCGACAGCGGAGAACAGGCTCATTATTACGGCGGCTCTGAATGGAGAGTGGAGGGACGTGTAGCGCTCCAGCCGAATGCACTAGAGCGGTGCACAAACGGGGAGCTAGTATAGAGGCCATCACCGCGCAATGGCGACAGGCGAATCGGCTTTTGGGGTAAGTTTTTCCGATTATTTCTGGACCGTTAGTCGATTGACTTTGTCAGACTCTTTACCGGATGTAGGACGTTTGCCTTGAAAGGTCAGGCAATCGCCACCACATTCAGCACAATCCAGGTTTTTTCTTGCGCGACATCGGTCGTTTGCGGTCGTCCTCGTGGTGCTCCGTCTGACGCGGAGCGCCGCGAATCCAGAGGTGTGTATGTCGGAATTCCAGCTAGTCACCCGCTTCGAGCCTGCCGGCGATCAGCCGGAAGCCATTCGCCAGTTGGTTGAGGGCATTGACGCCGGACTGGCGCACCAGACATTGCTCGGTGTGACCGGCTCGGGCAAGACCTTCAGCATCGCCAACGTCATCTCCCAGGTACAGCGTCCGACGCTGGTTCTGGCGCCGAACAAGACCCTGGCCGCGCAGTTGTACGGTGAGTTCAAGGCGTTCTTCCCGAACAACGCCGTTGAATACTTCGTTTCCTATTACGACTACTACCAGCCCGAAGCCTATGTGCCGTCGTCCGACACCTTCATCGAGAAGGACGCGTCGATCAACGACCACATCGAGCAGATGCGACTGTCCGCGACGAAAGCGTTGCTGGAGCGCAAGGACGCGATCATCGTCACCACGGTGTCGTGCATCTATGGTCTGGGCAGCCCGGAAACCTATCTGAAAATGGTCTTGCACGTTGATCGCGGCGACAAGCTCGATCAGCGCGCGCTTCTGCGGCGCCTGGCTGACCTGCAATACACCCGCAACGACATGGATTTTGCCCGGGCGACGTTCCGCGTGCGCGGTGATGTGATCGATATCTTCCCGGCGGAATCCGATCTGGAAGCGATCCGCATTGAGCTTTTCGACGACGAGGTCGAGAGCATTTCCGCGTTTGATCCGCTGACCGGCGAAGTCATCCGCAAGATGCCGCGCTTCACTTTCTATCCGAAGAGCCACTACGTGACGCCTCGGGAAACCCTGCTCGACGCCATCGAAGGCATCAAGGTCGAATTGCAGGAGCGCCTCGAATACCTGCGCAGTAACAACAAACTGGTGGAGGCCCAGCGCCTGGAGCAGCGCACCCGTTTCGACCTGGAGATGATCCTCGAACTGGGTTACTGCAACGGCATCGAAAACTACTCGCGCTACCTTTCCGGGCGTCCATCCGGCGCGGCGCCACCCACGCTTTACGACTACCTGCCTGCCGACGCCTTGCTGGTGATCGACGAATCCCACGTCAGCGTGCCGCAGGTCGGCGCGATGTATAAGGGCGACCGTTCGCGCAAGGAAACCCTCGTTGAGTACGGCTTCCGCTTGCCTTCGGCGCTGGACAACCGGCCCATGCGTTTCGACGAGTGGGAAGGGGTCAGCCCGCAGACCATTTTCGTTTCGGCGACGCCTGGCAACTATGAAGCCGAGCACGCCGGGCGCGTGGTCGAACAAGTGGTGCGGCCGACCGGCCTGGTCGACCCGCAGGTTGAAGTGCGGCCGGCACTGACTCAGGTCGATGACTTGCTCTCGGAAATCACCAAGCGCGTGGCGATCGAAGAACGTGTGCTGGTCACCACGCTGACCAAGCGCATGGCCGAAGACCTGACCGATTACCTCGCCGACCACGGCGTGCGCGTGCGGTACCTGCACTCGGACATCGATACCGTCGAGCGCGTCGAGATCATCCGCGATTTGCGCCTCGGCGTGTTCGATGTGCTGGTCGGGATCAACCTGCTGCGTGAAGGCCTCGACATGCCGGAAGTGTCGCTGGTGGCGATTCTCGATGCCGACAAGGAAGGCTTCTTGCGTTCCGAGCGCTCACTGATCCAGACCATCGGCCGCGCGGCGCGTAACCTCAATGGCCGGGCGATTCTCTACGCCGATCGCATGACCGGTTCGATGGAGCGGGCGATTGGCGAGACCGAGCGCCGTCGCGAGAAGCAGATCGCCTTCAACCTTGAGAACGGCATCACCCCGAAAGGTGTGATCAAGGACGTCGCCGACATCATGGAAGGCGCCACCGTGCCCGGTTCGCGCAGCAAGAAGCGCAAAGGCATGGCCAAGGCCGCCGAAGAGAACGCCAAGTACGAAGCCGAACTGCGCTCGCCAAGCGAAATCACCAAACGCATCCGCGCGCTGGAAGAGAAGATGTACCAATTGGCGCGGGATCTGGAGTTTGAAGCGGCGGCGCAGATGCGCGACGAGATTGCCAAACTGCGCGAACGATTGCTTACGGTATAAGGGATCGTTCCCTGTGGGAGCGAGCCTGCTCTTGAATGGCCTTCACACCATCCGAAGGGCTTAGGGCATCTGGCTTAAATACCCTGCCCGCTGGAGCGGGGCGGGTGTCGCCTGTTACCATTCGCCGCTTGATTGTTCTGCTCTTCATTTTTCGAGACAAGCCATGACCACCGTCCGCACTCGCATCGCGCCATCGCCTACCGGGGACCCCCACGTAGGTACCGCTTACATCGCATTGTTCAACTACTGCTTTGCCAAGCAGCACGGCGGTGAGTTCATCCTGCGCATCGAAGACACCGATCAGTTGCGTTCGACCCGCGAGTCCGAACAGCAAATCTTCGACGCCCTGCGCTGGCTCGGTATCGACTGGAGCGAAGGCCCGGACGTCGGCGGCCCGCACGGCCCCTATCGGCAGAGCGAGCGCGGCGACATCTACCAGAAGTACTGCCAGCAACTGGTCGACATGGGGCATGCGTTCCCGTGCTTCTGCACCGCTGAAGAACTCGACCAGATGCGCGCCGAGCAAATGGCTCGGGGCGAAACTCCGCGCTACGACGGCCGCGCACTGCTGCTGTCGAAGGAAGAAGTCGCGGCGCGCCTGGCTGCTGGCGAACCGCACGTGATCCGCATGAAGGTGCCGAATGAAGGCGTCTGCGTGGTGCCGGACATGCTGCGTGGCGACGTCGAGATCCCGTGGGATCGCATGGACATGCAAGTGCTGATGAAGACCGACGGCCTGCCGACGTACTTCCTCGCCAACGTCGTCGACGATCACCTGATGGGCATCACCCACGTGCTGCGTGGCGAAGAATGGCTGCCATCGGCACCGAAACTGATTTTGCTGTACGAATACTTCGGCTGGGAACAACCGGAGCTGTGCTACATGCCGCTGCTGCGTAACCCGGACAAGAGCAAGCTGTCCAAGCGCAAGAACCCGACCTCGGTGACGTTCTACGAGCGCATGGGCTTCATGCCGGAAGCGATGCTCAACTACCTCGGCCGCATGGGTTGGTCCATGCCGGACGAGCGCGAGAAGTTCTCGCTGCAGGAAATGGTCGACAACTTCGACCTCAAGCGCGTTTCCCTCGGTGGGCCGATTTTCGATATCGAGAAGCTGTCGTGGCTCAACGGCCAGTGGCTGCGCGATCTGCCGGTGGAAGAGTTTGCCGCGCGCGTGCAGAAGTGGGCGTTCAATTCCGACTACATGATGAAGATCGCGCCGCACGTGCAGGGCCGGGTTGAAACGTTCAGCCAGGTCGCACCGCTGGCGGGGTTCTTCTTTGCCGGCGGCGTGAATCCGGATGCCAAGCTCTTCGAGTCGAAAAAGCTCTCCGGCGATCAGGTTCGCCAGTTGATGCAGTTGATCCTGTGGAAACTGGAAAGTCTGCGGCAGTGGGAGAAGGACAGCATCACCGCGACGATCCAGGCGGTGGTCGAATCCCTCGAGCTGAAACTGCGCGATGCGATGCCGTTGATGTTTGCTGCGATCACCGGGCAGGCGAGTTCGGTGTCGGTGCTCGATGCGATGGAAATCCTCGGCCCGGATCTCACCCGTTTCCGTCTGCGCCAGGCGATTGACCTGCTGGGCGGCGTGTCGAAGAAAGAAAACAAGGAATGGGAAAAGCTCTTGGGCGCCATCGCCTGATTGCTTTTGCTTCTTTGCAGGACTGCCGAAGGCTGCGATCTTTTGATCCTGCCTTCGGCGTTTCTCCCGAATTTACGGGGGAGGGCGGTAAGTGATTGTTATCCCGGCAAAAAATTTTGAAATTTTTCAAAAATAAGTTTGACAGGCTTTCGATACGCCCTTAAGATTCGCCCCGTCCTCAGCGATGAGGGGCTATAGCTCAGCTGGGAGAGCGCTTGCATGGCATGCAAGAGGTCGACGGTTCGATCCCGTCTAGCTCCACCAATTTACACTTCGAGGTCTGGCCACACCGGCCTTGAAGCGATCAACACTCAGCGTTGATCAGTTGTATAGAAGGGTTTGCGTCCCCTTCGTCTAGTGGCCTAGGACACCGCCCTTTCACGGCGGTAACAGGGGTTCGAGTCCCCTAGGGGACGCCAGTTTTACAGAAGTGATGTTGCAAGAGATCACTCCGCCGCGAGGCGAAAAATCCGGGGCTATAGCTCAGCTGGGAGAGCGCCTGCATGGCATGCAGGAGGTCAGCGGTTCGATCCCGCTTAGCTCCACCAATTTTACAGTTCAAGGTCTGGCCACACCGGCCTTGAATCGATCAGCTCTCAGCACTGATCAGTTGTATAGAAGGGTTTGTGTCCCCTTCGTCTAGTGGCCTAGGACACCGCCCTTTCACGGCGGTAACAGGGGTTCGAGTCCCCTAGGGGACGCCACGATTACCCGCTCTGCGGGATTTATAAGGGTCATTCAATTATTGAATGGCCCTTTTGTTTGTCCGGCGTTTGGCCAACTCTCCTTTTTCCTTACACTGTGCTTCAGACCAGCGGTCATATTCATGACTTGCGGAATATTATTATGCGAATAATATTCTAGTCGTAATATTCGGAGGCAACGATGAACGATAAAAAAGCTCAAACCCGCGAACGCATCCTCAAGGCTGCCAGCGCCGCATTGATTCAACGCGGCCCGGCAGACCCGAGCGTGGGTGAAGTGATGGGCGCCGCCGGGCTGACTGTCGGCGGCTTCTATGCGCACTTCGAAAGCAAGGACGCGATGATGCTCGAGGCGTTCAAGCAGCTGCTGGGCCGCCGTCGCGATCTGATTGCCGACATGGACGCCGATCTGACCGGCGAAGAGCGTCGCGCTTTGGTGGCTGCGTTCTACCTGTCACGCAAACACCGGGATTCCAGCGAGGCCGCATGCCCGATCCCGGCCTCGATTGGGGAGCTGGGGCGTTTGCCAGAGTCGTTCCGCATTGCGCTGAACGAGCATTTGGAATTGATGGTCGCGCAACTGGCGGCCAGCCCTGAAGACACCGACAAGGCTTTGGCCGATGTCGCGTTGATGGTCGGTGGTCTGGCCTTGGCCAGAGCGCTGGGTCCGGGAGATTTATCCGATCGATTGCTGCGCGCCGCCAAGTCGGCGGTGCGTTGACCTGAAGGCAACAAGCCTGAGGAGAGTGCGATGAACGCGTTGAAGTGGGTTCGTGGCGTTAACGGTACCTTGGGCTGGTTTGCACCGAGACTGGTGGCAAGCAAAATGCGTCTGGCGTTCATGACGCCCCGCGCGCTACCGCTGCGCGATTGGGAGCTGCCGCTGTTGGCCAGCTCCGAACGCATCACATTGCGCTTCGGCCTGTCGGCGCTGCGCTGGGGCCAAGGTCCTGCAGTGTTGCTGATGCATGGCTGGGAAGGGCGGCCAACGCAATTCGCCTCGCTGATCAATGCTCTGGTCGATGCCGGCTATACCGTCGTCGCGCTCGATGGCCCGGCCCACGGTCGTTCCCCTGGGCGAGAAGCCAATGTAGTGCTGTTCGCCCGCGCCATGCTTGAAGCCGCTGCCGAATTGCCGCCGCTGCAAGCGGTTATCGGCCATTCCATGGGCGGCGCCAGCGCGATGCTCGCCGTGCAATTGGGGCTGCGCACCGAAACCCTGGTCAGCATCGCCGCACCGTCGCGGATTCTCGGCGTGCTGCGCGGTTTCGCGCGAATGGTCGGCATGCCGCCGCGCGCGCGTTCGGCGTTCATTCGTCAGGTCGAGCAGGACGTCGGCATGCGCGCCGCGACGCTGGACGTGGCCCACTATCAACTGGATATGCCCGGCCTGATCGTGCATGCCGAGGACGACAATTTTGTCTCGGTCAAAGAATCGCAATTGATTCACGAAGCCTGGTTCGACAGCCGCCTGCTGCGCCTGGAAAGCGGCGGCCATCAACGCGTGCTGGCCGACCCTCGAGTGATTGATGGCGTGTTATCACTGCTCGCCGGTCGCAGTCTCCAGGCGCGCCAATCGGCCTGAGCTCCGTTACACTGCCTCGGTTGAATACTTTGACCGGGAGTGGGGCATGGGCTGGGATCGGGCAACGCCGTTTACCATTGATCTGCAAGTAGGCGCCGAAGACATCGACGGGCTCGGGCACGCCAATAACGCGGTGTACGTCACCTGGCTCGAGCGCTGCGCCTGGCGCCATTCGCAGCGCCTCGGCCTGGACCTGGTCGAATACCGGCGTCTGGACCGAGCAATGGCCGTTGTCCGCCACGAAATCGATTATCTGGCCGCCGCCTATGAAGGCGATGAACTGCAACTGGCGACCTGGATCGTCGATTGGGATCAGCGCCTGAAAATGACCCGGCATTTCCAGCTCAAACGCCCCAGCGACAACGCCATCCTGTTGCGCGCGCAGACCACGTTTGTGTGCATCGAACTGTCGACCGGCAAGCCCAAGCGTATGCCGGCGGAATTTATCGAAGGCTATGGCCCGGCGATCCAGATCGCAGAAGCCATGTGAATCTCACCCTGTGGGAGCGAGCCTGCTCGCGAAAGCATCGCGTGAGTTACGCATGCGTCAACTGACAGACCGCCTTCGCGAGCAGGCTCGCTCCCACAGAGATATGTGTAGTTCTGCGGATTTGTGCGATATCCAGTAAACTGCCGCACGTTTTTTTTCAAGTAGTGTTTCCCCATGCAAATTGCTCTGGCGCCCATGGAAGGGTTGGTCGACGACATCCTGCGCGACGTGCTGACCCGCGTTGGCGGCATCGATTGGTGCGTGACCGAATTCATTCGGGTCAACGACCAGTTGCTCACGCCGGCCTATTTCCACAAGTTCGGCCCCGAGCTGCTCAACGGCGCTCGCACCGCGTCCGGCGTGCCGCTGCGCGTGCAATTGCTCGGTTCCGATCCGGTGTGCCTGGCGGAAAACGCGGCGTTGGCCTGCGAGCTTGGCTCGGAAGTGATCGACCTCAACTTCGGCTGCCCGGCCAAGACCGTCAACAAATCCCGTGGCGGCGCCGTGCTGCTCAAGGAGCCGGAGCTGCTCAACCAGATCGTCGAGCATGTCCGTCGCGCCGTACCGACGCACATCCCGGTCACCGCGAAAATGCGCCTGGGTTTCGACAGTCCTGACGGCTCGCTGGTCTGCGCCACGGCACTGGCCGAAGGCGGGGCAGAGCACATCGTCGTACATGCGCGGACGAAACTGGACGGCTACAAACCGCCGGCGCATTGGGAGTGGATCCCGCGTGTGCAGGATGTGGTCAAGGTCCCGGTCTTCGCCAACGGAGACATCTGGAGCGTCGAAGACTGGCGCCGTTGCCGCGAAATCAGCGGCGTCGAAGACATCATGCTCGGTCGGGGGCTGGTCTCCCGCCCGGATCTCGCTCGGCAGATCGCTGCCGCTCGCGCTGGTGAAGAGGTCGTCGAGATGACCTGGGCCGAGCTGATGCCGCTGATTCAGGACTTCTGGCTGCAGGCCAAGGCGCAGATGACCGCGCGCCAATCGCCCGGTCGCCTCAAGCAATGGCTGGCCATGTTGACGCGCAACTACCCGGAAGCCGCCGAGCTTTTCACTGTTCTGCGTCGCGAAACCGAGCCGGATCAAGTCTCGCGCTTGCTCGGATTGCCGCTCGTCGAAGCCGCATAAAAAATCTCAAAATATTCTCTTGAAATCAAAACAGCGGTCCCTATCTAAGGGTTACGCGATGCCGAATTCGGGTCGCGGAGACACAAAACCTTGCTGATTGTTTTCAGGAGATTTGAATCATGAGTACTGCATTTTCTCTCGCGCCACTGTTCCGTTCCTCGGTAGGTTTCGACCGTTTCAACGACCTGTTCGAAACCGCCCTGCGTAACGAGCCTGGCAGCAGCTATCCACCCTACAACGTCGAAAAACACGGTGATGACCAATACCGTATCGTCGTCGCGGCCGCCGGTTTCCAGGAAGAAGACC
The DNA here is from genome assembly GCF_057291535.1 of Pseudomonas sp. 1L-E-NC-VB-C3. NCBI lineage: Bacteria > Pseudomonadati > Pseudomonadota > Gammaproteobacteria > Pseudomonadales > Pseudomonadaceae > Pseudomonas > Pseudomonas sp. 1L-E-NC-VB-C3. The sequence goes on from NZ_JBXAWD010000006.1 coordinate 142,094, forward strand.
TGGACCTGCAAGTCGAAAAGGGTGTGCTGACCATCAGTGGCGGCAAGCGTGACACTGACGAAAGCGTCACGTTCTTGCATCAAGGCATCGCCCAGCGAGCCTTCAAGCTGTCGTTCCGTCTGGCCGATCACATCGAGATCAAGGACGCTGCGCTGCGCAACGGCCTGCTGAGCATCGACCTGCTCCGTGTGATCCCGGAAGAAGCGAAAGCCAAGCGCATCCCGATCAATGGAGCGCAGCAGCCGGCATTGCAGCATTGATTCATGTGCTGACACACAATCGCCCGAATCGGCGATAAGCCGCTGAACGAAAGGCCCCGATACGTCGGGGCCTTTTTTGTGCGCGCAAAGAAAGCCGACGCAACGTTTGCTGCTGGCTTTGTGGCTCTTTACAATCCGCGCCATCAAGGCCAGCCCCCCCCTTAATTCCCGCTGGCCCCGGAGCCTTTGTTCATGGACGAAATGGAACAGCGCTGGCTATACGCGCTTTCTGCGCCTTTGGTCGCCCTCAATCCCGACGCCGATTACACCGCACCCACCTATTGCTTTGACCTCAAACATGTCGATGTCAAAGGTGGTTGGGGCATCACTACGCGCGAACAGCTGTTGGACATGCTGCGTACTGCCGATGACGGCCACGCTACGCAGTTGAACGAAGCCTATCGGCAGTGGCAGAGGTGTCTGCCGTCCGAATGGCAGGCCTTGCTCGCAACACTCGACACTCGCCAGCGAGCTTTCTACGAATTCGCCAGTCGCACATTTGGCGAGTGCGGTTCAGGTGGCATCCGTGCCTGGGACCTTGGTCGCATGGGTTTTCTGCTGCGTTCTGCAGTGCTGCACGGCTGGATTGATCTCACCGAAAGCCTTTGGCTGCATGGTCGCATGGCGGCACGCGCGCGCTACTACTACGACAGTTGGACGAGCTACCTTAACGGCTTTGTCTTCGGCAAAGCCTTCTGGCATTGCCTGGGCAACAAGGATGAAGAGCTGGAGCACGAATATGACCGGCAAGGCGATTACATAGGCACCACCGTGGTCATCAGAAAGCTTGATCGTGATGCGCGCGCGCTGTTCGCACAACTGCCTTGGGACATGCCCTTGTATCCACCCGAGCGGCCTGATTCGCTAGGGGAGTTCGACTGGTCATGAGCTGCTGGATTCGCTTGGGTATCGAGCCCACCAAAGACAACGACGTCATTCGCGGCGCCTATCGCGCACGCTTGCCGCAGCACCATCCGGAAACCGATCCGGAAGGTTTTCAGGCGCTGCGTGAGGCTTATGAGCTGGCATTACGCTTTGCCCGCGAGGAAGCCGGGGAGCCGGATCAACCGGTTGCCGATGAGATCAGTCCTGCCGATCAGACGATGGCCGACTTTGAAGCATTGCTGCTTGATCCAGCGCGTCGCTTCCAACCGGTGGCCTGGCAGGCATTCAACCTTGAGCTGGACCGCCTGCCGCTGGAGGTGCTGGACGAAGTTTGCTGGCCATTGCTGCGCGAGTTGCTCGACGCCGGCCCGATTTCCCATGTCTGCGCCCGTTTGTTGGCCCAGCGCCTGGGCTGGGCGAGCCGCATGCTGGATCTGGATTTCGACAACGCACGGCATGTCGACGAGTTTTTGCAGCGGATCAGCGCGGCGGATCCGTTCGACACCTCGTTGATGAGCCATTGGCCCGCTGTCGCGCAGTTGGAAACTCTCTGGTATGTGCGAACCCTGAATCACCTGCACCGAGAGGCGTCGCTCGACGACTACCGTCATTTCGCCGGCCTGCACACTTGCATCCCCCTGCCTGCTGATGACGGGTTATTGCAACGCCTGGCCATACAGTTCAGTCAGGCTGATATCGCCAACAAAGACTTTCTCGACATTATCAGCGAGCAGCATCGGCTTGCGCCTGAAGATGTCGACTGGCTGTATCTGTTGGCCTGTCAGCGCAGTGCGCTGGGAATGGAAGAGTTGGCACTGCAGGCATGGGTGCGGCTCTGGCGCGAACATCAGCATCCGAAAGCGGCGACGTGGTTACTGGCGTTGTGCGCGCGACATCAGCCTCAGCGCCTGCCGCTGCTGATTCAGGCCTTTGATCGTCTGGAAAACTTCCGCGACTGGTCCGAGGATCTAGGTGATGTCACTCAAGAGTACGGCAGTCCATCACAGCGCCCGGAAACACTCGGGCGTTGGTTCAGGGCCAAGCAGCTCGAGTTGCAGGACATTGCCGGTGCATTTGTCGAATGGCGTGTCAGTGGTGACGAGTTGCCGTTGTTGGCGGCCCTGATCATTGACAGTGATGACCGTCCGTTGCAAACGCTCTACCAGCATGCCTGGGCTTTGCACCGTGGTGATGTGCCATTGCTGCGACGCATCATGCAGGCATCCGAGCCGGGGGATGTGCTCGATCAACTGGTGCTGGAAGGCTTGCAGTATCAGGCCGGGCAGCAGATCTGCTGGTTGACCCGAGCGCCGATTCCTCAGGCCCTGGAAGCGTTTCTGGCCAGCGACTCGGCATCGACACTGCCGTCGGCGCTGGAAAAGGGCGAACCGCTTGAGCTCAGTCTGCTGTGGATGCGCCGTTTGCGTGCTTACGACGCCCGATCGCTGGCGCGGCTTGCCGAAGCGTTCAGTCTCGACAAGCGTGACGAACGGCTTGCGGGGCTCAAGTTGCAAGCGCAACTGGCCGCGCAAGGCATGCTGCTTCCGGCGGTCGATAGCTACTCTGATGTCTGGGAATGGCATCGTCAGGCGATTTACCTGCTGGCCACCCTCGACGATCCGACGCGTTGGCTGGGCGCGCAATCGGGACACTGCGTCGACGCCATGAGCATTGCGCGTGAACACCCCTTGGCCCGTTTGCAGCCGCTGCTCTGTCGCCTGAGTCGCGAGCAGGGCAGCGCCAGTTGCCTGCTCGGCTGGCTGCAAGCGGCGGATCCGGTGCACTCGCTGCTCGCGCGCAAGTTGTTCAGTGTGCATGAGGCGCTCGATAGCACTCGGCTGTTGGGTAATGACCGTTTGTTCGAGTGCATGCGCAGCGACATCGCCAGCTTCAACGAAGATTTGCTCGGGCGCATGCTCTTGGGTGGAGTCCTTTACCACGATCCGTTGCTCACTGCGCAACAGCGTAAATACCTGCTGGAAAGTATCACCGAGGTGGTCAATCCACAGGACTGGTTCGACGGCTTCCGTCACAGTCTGATCAAGGGTGAGCCTGTTCACCCGCCCCGTGAGGCTCTCGCGGAGGAGGGTGTCAGCGACGCCTTTTACCTGGCGCTGGATGTGCTGAAGGATCTGGTGCGTTTTGGCAATCTGGGCTTGCCAAGGCAGAAGGTTCTGTTACGCATGCAGCGGGCCAAGGATGACTCGGAAAATGGACTCGGTTTGCGCTTCGCATTCAGTGCATTGCTGTCGTGGTCTGAGCGTTTGCTGTTAGCCAAGGCAACGACCCGTCCAACCCCCGCCGCTGCGTTCTGGAGCCTGGGTACCCGGCTGGGGCGCGGGGCGTTTATCTGGCAGGTCATTGGCGCGTTGCTGGTGACGCCCGTGGCGGCGTTGCTCAGCGGTACGCCCGTATCCGGCATCGTCGTGTTTCTACTGGGCCTGGCGTTTCTGCTCGGTGCGGTCCTGCGCCGGTTGCATGACATGGGGCGGGGCATTCCGATGTTGCTGATTTTGGTAATGCTGTCGCCGGTATTGCCGTTTCTGCCGCTGATACTGTTCGGTTTTCCCGGAGAGAAGCTGCCCAATCGTTATGGCGTGCCACCGGACAGTGGCGGTGAAGATACCTTGTCCGGTGGTTTGCAGGCGACCTTACGGCGACTTATCGGCTAGAGGCGTAACTCATCCAGAACCTTGTTGAGTTGTGAGCGGTGGCTGGCGATTTCTTCCGATCGCTGGTCGCCCAGCACCGTGGTGAAACTGTCCAGCCAGTCGGCAATCCGCTGGCGTTCTTCGCCCAGACTTTGCGTCCACGCCCGTTCCAGTCGAGCCAGCAGGGTTCGATTGGGCAGAGTGTCGCGGGGGTGAATTTTCAGCGTACTCAAGCGTTCATGACTGGTTTGCCGCGATTGCGCATCGAGTCCGGTCGGGCTGCGGTCAATGCTGTGGCTGTGGCGTTCGCCCGTCCTTGGCAGGGTGACGTCAACTTCGAGCAAACCGTTGATGTCATAACTGAACCGCACATCCAGCGCCTGGATATCATCGCTCGGCGTCAGCGTGACATCGAAAGCATCGATAAAAATGTTGTCGCGTACCCACGGACGTTCGCCCTGATAGACCGCAATACGGATGACTTCCTGTCGTGGAGATGTCGTGTGGTAACGCTCCACCCTTGAGGTCGGGATGATGGTGTTGCGCTCGATGATCGGCGAGAACGCGCCACTGACGCCTTCGCCACGATTGGTCGAAATCCCCAGCGTATAAGGGCAGACATCGGTCAGAATCAATTCCTCGACCGCACCATCCCGCGCCTTGCATGCCGCCTGCGTCGCCGCCCCCAGCGCCACGATAGTGTCTGGATCAAGATGCCGATAAGGCAGGCGTCCAAACAACGTGGCGACCATTTGCTGTACCGCCGGCATGCGCGTGGCGCCACCGACCAGCACCAGGCTGTCGAGGTCGCGCGGTTTCAGTCGGGCATCGCGCAGAGCCTGTTCGATTGGCGCGCGCAAGCGGGCCAGCAACGGCTCCCATATTTTCACTGCAGCGGCTTCATCCAGTTCCCATTCGAATGTCTGCTCGGCATGCCGCCAGCTCAACTGCTGTGCGCCTTCGCCGAGTTTGCATTTCAGCTGTTCCAAGGCATCACCGAGGCTGGCCATGGCTTGTGCATCGATCGTTGAGGGTGTGAGCTGCCAGTCTTGCAGACAGGCCTGCAACAGGGCGGCGGTGAAGTCTTCGCCGCCGAGAAAGTTGTCGCCAGTGGAGGCATGCACTTCAATCAGCGGCAATGCGTATTCGAGCACGGTGACGTCGAACGTGCCGCCGCCGAGATCGAAAATCAGCGTGCGTTCGAACTTCTGTTCGTGCAGGCCGTACGCCATGGCGGCGGCGGTCGGTTCGTTGATCAGGCGCGTCACGGACAGCCCGGCCAGTTCGGCGGCGAACAAGGTACGCTTGCGCTGCTCGTCACTGAAATATGCCGGTACGGAAATGACCGCTTCTGTGACCGCCTGGCCGAGAAAGGCTTCCGCGTCTTGCTTGAGGGAGCCAAGCACCAGCGCCGACAACTCTTCCGGGCTGAACTGGCGAGAGCCGAGCTGGATTTGCCTGTCGCTGCCCATGAAGCGCTTGAACGCGGCGGCAGTGCGTTCCGGGTGCGTGGTCAGGCGGGCGCGGGCGGCTTTGCCGACCAGAATCGTGTCGTCTTCATCAAGGCTGACCACCGACGGTGTCAGCACATCGCCGAGGGCGTTAGGAATCAGTTCGGCGCGGCCTTCACGCCAGACGGCGATCAGGCTGTTGGTGGTGCCAAGGTCGATGCCCAGCAGGGCCGGGCGGGGAAGGGATGCATCCTGCATGGTTGATCTCGAAGCGGCGCAAAAAACGCGACCCTACAGGCTGACGCAAACCGTGGCAATTGTTGCTCTGTTGCCAGTCTGTGCGACCGCCGATTCAGGGCAGCAGTTTTTTCAGATCCTCCAACCCCACCGGCCGGCTGTGCAGATAGCCCTGATACAAATGGCATTCCAGGCCCTGCAAAAACGCCAGTTGCGCGGGCGTCTCCACGCCCTCGGCAATCACTTCCAATTCCAAGCTGCGGGCCATAGCGACAATTGCGCGAATGATCTCCGCGACATTGGAGTCAGTGGTTGCATCGCGGATGAACGACTGGTCGATCTTCAGGGTGTCTACCGGTAGCCGCTTCAAATACGTCAGCGATGAATAACCGGTGCCGAAATCGTCCATGGCGAAGCTCACGCCGAGCTTTTTCAGCCGGCGCATTTTGCTGATGGTGTCTTCCAGATTCTGAATGACGATGCCTTCGGTGATTTCCAGTTTCAGCAGCGAGCAGGGCAGGCCGTGGCTGGTCATGCTGTGTTCGATGCGTTCGACGAAATCGTTCTGGCGGAACTGCCTCGGGCTGATGTTCACGCACAGGCTGAAGTTCAGCGGGTCAACGAGTTTCAACGCGATCAATTGTTTGAAGGCGTTACAGGCTTCATCGAGGATCCAGGTGCCGACTTCGAGAATCAGGCCGCTATCTTCCAGCACCTTGATGAACTCGGTAGGCGATTGCGCACCCAGTTCGGGATGGTTCCAGCGCACCAGGGCTTCGGCGCCGATGATGCGGTTGTCGCGGGCATCGACTTGCGGCTGAAAGTGCACGTTGAACTCGCCGCGCGATAGCGCAAGACGCAGGTCGGTCTCCATGCGCAGGCGTTCGCTGGCCGCTTTCTGCATGGTGTTGTGATACATCTGCGTGGTGTTGCGCCCGGAATCCTTGGCCCGGTACAGGGCGATGTCGGCGCGTTTGAGCAGGTCGGTCGGGGTCGAGCCGTGATCGGGAATCAGCGCCACGCCAATGCTCGGCGTCACTTGCAGGCGCTGGCCATCGAGGAACATCGGCTCCGAAAGCAATTCGCGAATGGTGTCGGCCAGCGCGCGCACTTGTTCGCTGACTTCACTGCGCGAACCTTCGAGGCCGCTGAGCAACACCACGAACTCATCGCCACCGAGGCGCGCTACCGTGTCTTCCATGCGCACGCTGGCTTCGAGCCGCGCGGTGATGATTTTCAGCACGGTGTCGCCGACCGGGTGACCGAGGGAATCGTTGATGTGCTTGAAGTGGTCGAGGTCGAGAAACAGCAAGGCGCCGCGCAGATTGTGGCGCTTGAGCAGGGCGATCTGCTGACTCAGGCGATCCATCAGCAAGGCGCGGTTGGGCAGGTTGGTCAGCGGGTCGTGATAGGCCAGGTGACGAATCTGCGCTTCGGCGTTCTTCAACAGGCTGACGTCGCGCGCGGTCAGCAGCAGGCAGGCGGTTTCATTGAGGGTGATCGGCTCGACCGAAACTTCCACCGTGAGCAACTCGCCGCGCTTGTTGCGCCCGAGCATTTCCTGATGATGCACGCGGCCCTTGATCTGCAACTCGGCGAGTAAGGTCGAGCGCTGTTTCTCTTCGGCCCAGATCCCCACCTGATAAACGGTTTTGCCCACCACTTCGTCGGCGCGGTAGCCGGTGAGGCGACAGAAACCGTCGTTGACCTCCAGATAACGCCCGGTGTCGCGCTCGGTGATGGTGATCGCGTCTGGACTTGAGTGAAACGCCTTGGCGAACTTTTCTTCGCTGGCCTTCAGCGCCGCTTCCGAGCGCTGTTGCTGAGTAATGTCGCGCAGGGTGGTGACGATGCACGGCTGATCGCCGACGCTGATCTGCCGGCTGGAAATCACGCAGGTCAGCGACTGGCCGTCCTTGTGCTGGACGAGAATGGCCACGTTGCTCAGGCCCTGTTCGCGAATCACCCGTTCGATGCGTTGCAGGCTCTTTGCCGAGGCGTCCCACAGGCCGATTTCCTCGGCGGTGTGGCCAATCACATCGGCGGCACTCCAGCCAAAAGTCTGGCTGAAGCTCGAATTGATCTCGATGAACTCCCCGGTTTCCTGGCGCGTCACGCAGATCGGATCGGGGCTGACCTGAAACAGCGTGGCGAATTTCTCTTCCGAGGCTACCAGCCGCTGCTCGCGCTCGACCTGATCGGTGATGTCCAGCAACGTGCCGGCCATGCGCAGCGGCGCGCCGTTGTCGTCGCGATAGAGACGCGCGCGGCTTTCCAGATAGCGCGAGCTGCCGTCGGGCAATTGCACGCGATAGGTCAGTTGATAATTGCCGGCCGGGCCTTCGCGCAGGCTGCGGTAGGCGTCGCGCATGCTGTCGCGCTCCTCGCCCGGCACGCCTTCGAAAAACTCCTCGAATGATTCATGGAATGGAATCGGCTCCAGCCCGTGCAATTGCGCAGCGCGCGCCGATCCGTAGAGCATGCCGCTGGGGATGTGCCAGTCCCAGGTGCCGAGTTGCGCCGAGTCCAGCGCCAGGTCGAGGCGTTCCTGGCTGTCCTTCAAGGCCAGTTCGGCGGCTTTGCGTTCGGTGGTGTCGAGGAAGGTGCTGAGCAGATAGGGCTGGCCTTCGAGCTCGACCTTCTGCGCGCTGAGGATGCCGTCGTGCACCTGGCCATTGCTGGCGCGGAACTGCACTTCCATGCTGATCAGCTCGCCCTTGGCTTTGGTTTTCTTCACCAGTTCGGCGCGTTGCTCGGGATGCACCCACAAGCCCAGTTCCAGGGTGGTGCGGCCGATTGCGCTTTGCACCGGCCAGCCGAACAGGCTTTCGAAATACTGGTTGGCCTCGCTGATCAGACCGTCATCCTGACGGGTCAGCAGAACCATGTTCGGGCACAGGTGGAAAAGTGTCGCGAAACGTTTCTCCGAGCTGCTCAGGGCCTGCTCGCGCTGGCGTTGGTGGGTGATTTCGCGAATCACCCCGATCATTCGGGGCCGGCCGTTCTTGTCTGGCAGCAGGCTGCCGCTGATCTCCAGCCAGTGCAGGCTGCCGTCGGGCCAGCGAATACGGTGATGCATCGCCTGCTCCAGCGGGGCGCCGGCGATCACCGCGTGGAAGGCGCGCACGGTTTTCGCGCGGTCTTCCGGCGGCAACAGGTCGAGGTATTCCAGGTCGGCAGGTAATGGCTGCCGTGGATCGAAACCGAACAATGCCTGAGTGCCCCGTGACCAGCTGATCTGCCCACGTTCGATGTCCCAATACCAGGCACCGAGCCGCGCGCCGTTGAGCGCGGCGAGCAATTGCGGCGCGCTTTCCCAGCTCTGCTCGGAATGGCGCGGATCAACAGCCTGGATTCGCGGCATCGGCGGAATTCGGTCAACAGATTTCGGCATTGTCAGCGGGCCTTGAGCTGAGTGGCGTTAGGCACAGGAGCGGCTCTATAGGAGTAGCACAAGTCAGGCCGGGATCCCTGGCCGATCGATTTGTGCATCCAGCAGGGCCATGAAGGCGCGTGCTGCATTCGATAGCGTCCGTTCGGTGTGCAAGATATAGCCTAGCTGGCGAGTGAGCTGTATGCCCGGCAATGCGATGCTTGCCACTTGTTCGTCGAGCATGGTGCGCGGCAGCACGCTCCAGGCCAGGCCGATGGAGACCATCATCTTGATGGTTTCCAGATAGTTGGTGCTCATGGCGATGTTCGGCGTCAGGCCCTGAGCTTCGAACAAACGCTGGACGATGTGGTGGGTAAACGTGTTGCCGCCGGGGAAAACCGCCGGATGGCCGGCGATGTCCGCCAGACTGACGACACCGTTGTTGATCAGCGAATGCTCCGGGGCGACGACGAAATCCAGCGGGTCGTCCCATACCGGCGTAGCTTTGACCAGGGTATGCGGCTCTGGCGCGAGGGTGATGACCGCCAGTTCTGCGCGGCCGTGGAGAATTTCCTCGTAGGCCACTTCCGAATCAAGGAACTGAATATCCAGCGCAACCTGTGGGTAGCGGCGGGTGAACTCCCTTAATAGAGGCGGCAAGCGGTGCAGGCCGATGTGGTGACTGGTGGCCAGCGTCAGGCGACCGCTGACCTCGCCGGTCAGGTTGGTCAGGGCACGGCGGGTGTCGTCGAGCACGTTGAGAATTTGATAAGCCCTTGGCAGCAGGGCGCGACCCGCCTCGGTCAGACCGACTTCGCGACCCAGTCGATCAAACAGGCGTACCTTCAATTGCTGCTCAAGCCCGGCGATGCGCTTGCTGATCGCCGGTTGGGTCAGATGAAGGCGTTCGCCGGCGCCGGAGAAGCTGCCGGTCTCGGCGATGGCAATAAAAGCATTCAGGTTAGCCAGATCCATGTCGCATTCCAGTTGGTTATCCAAAGCATAAAAAATATGAATTTGAGTTATTTAATCTAACCCCATAGGATCGGCCTCACAAGCCAAAGGGTTATTGATGAGCCCAGGGCATAGAAACAAGCTGATGAGGAACCGTCTGATGGCCGGCAAAACGCTCTACGACAAGCTCTGGGATTCGCATTTGGTCAAGCAGCGCGACGATGGCTCGGCGCTGATCTACATCGATCGTCACATCATCCACGAAGTGACTTCGCCGCAAGCTTTCGAAGGCTTGCGTCTGGCCGGGCGCAAGCCTTGGCGCATCGATGCCAACATCGCGACCCCGGACCACAACGTACCGACCACTCCGGAGCGCAAGGGCGGGATCGAAGCCATTGCCGACCAGGTCTCGCGTTTGCAGGTACAGACCCTCGATGACAACTGCGATGAATACGGCATCGTCGAATTCAAGATGAACGACGTGCGTCAGGGCATCGTTCACGTGATCAGCCCGGAGCAGGGCGCGACCTTGCCGGGCATGACCGTGGTCTGCGGTGACTCGCACACTTCGACCCACGGCGCATTCGGGGCATTGGCCCACGGTATCGGTACATCTGAGGTCGAGCACGTGCTCGCCACCCAGTGCCTGGTCGCCAAAAAAATGAAAAACATGCTGGTGCGCGTCGAAGGCCAATTGCCGTTCGGCGTGACCGCCAAGGACATTGTCCTTGCGGTGATCGGCAAGATCGGCACCGCCGGCGGTAACGGCCATGCCATCGAGTTTGCCGGCAGCGCGATCCGCGATCTGTCCGTCGAAGGCCGCATGACCATCTGCAACATGTCCATCGAAGCCGGCGCCCGCGTGGGCCTGGTGGCGGCGGATCAGAAGACCATCGACTACGTCAAAGGTCGTCCATTCGCGCCGAAGGGCGAGCAGTGGGACATGGCCGTCGAAGCCTGGAAAGACCTGGTCTCCGACGCCGATGCCAAATTCGACACCGTGGTCGAGTTGGACGCCGCGCAGATCAAGCCGCAAGTCAGCTGGGGCACTTCGCCTGAGATGGTTTTGGCTATTGATCAGAACGTGCCGGACCCGGCCAAGGAAATGGATCTGGTCAAACGTGACTCGATCGTTCGCGCCTTGAAATACATGGGTCTGACCGCCAATCAGGCGATCACCGACATTCAGCTTGATCGCGTATTCATCGGTTCCTGCACCAACTCGCGCATCGAAGACTTGCGCGCCGCTGCGGTCATCGCCAAGGGCCGCAAGGTCGCCTCGACCATCAAGCAGGCAATCGTCGTGCCGGGCTCGGGTCTGGTCAAGGCGCAGGCTGAAGCCGAGGGGCTGGACAAGATTTTCCTCGAGGCCGGTTTCGAATGGCGCGAGCCGGGTTGCTCCATGTGCCTGGCGATGAACCCGGACCGTTTGGAGTCCGGCGAGCATTGCGCCTCGACTTCCAACCGTAATTTCGAAGGCCGTCAGGGCGCCGGTGGCCGTACCCACTTGGTCAGCCCGGCCATGGCGGCGGCAGCAGCGGTGAACGGCCGTTTCATCGATGTTCGTGAATTGATCCAAGGAGCACAGTAAAGATGAAGGCATTTACTCAGCACACTGGTCTTGTCGCGCCTCTGGATCGTGCCAACGTCGACACCGATCAGATCATTCCCAAGCAGTTCTTGAAGTCGATCAAGCGCACCGGTTTCGGTCCGAACCTGTTCGACGAGTGGCGTTATCTGGATGTCGGCCAGCCGTACCAGGACAACTCCAAGCGCCCGTTGAACAAGGATTTCGTCCTCAACGCCGAGCGTTATCAGGGTGCCAGCGTATTGCTCGCCCGCGAGAACTTCGGCTGCGGCTCGAGCCGTGAACACGCGCCGTGGGCGCTGGAAGAGTACGGTTTCCGCAGCATCATCGCGCCGAGTTACGCCGACATCTTCTTCAACAACAGTTTCAAGAACGGCCTGCTGCCGATCATTCTCAGCGATGCAGAAGTTGATGAACTGTTTAAACAAGTTGAAGCCGAGCCGGGTTATCAATTGCAGATCGACTTGCAGGCGCAGACCGTGACCCGCCCGGATGGCAAGGTGTACAGCTTCGAGATCGATGCGTTCCGCAAGCACTGCCTGCTCAATGGTCTGGACGATATCGGCCTGACCTTGCAGGACGGCGATGCGATCGCGACGTTTGAAGCCAAGCATCGGGTTAGTCAGCCGTGGTTGTTTCGCGACGCTTGATTCGGGATTGATGTAGTCAGGGCGGGCCTCTTCGCGAGCAGGCTCGCTCCCACAGGGAATGTATTTCAAACAACACTGCTTACAGGATGTGACCCATGACCAGCACCGCCCAACACACTCAGGTCGTACAAAAGCAATTCGGTGAACAGGCCGCCGCCTACCTGAGCAGCGCCGTTCACGCTCAAGGCACCGAATTCGCATTGCTACAGGCTGAGCTGGCCGGGCAGGGCGAGGCTCGTTTGCTGGACTTGGGTTGCGGCGCAGGCCATGTCAGTTTCCATGTCGCTCCATTGGTCAAGGAGGTGGTGGCTTACGACATGTCGCAGCAAATGCTTGATGTGGTTGCCGGCGCTGCCGTCGATCGCGGCTTGAGCAATATCATTACCGTCAACGGTGCTGCCGAGCGCTTGCCGTTCGCCGATGGCGAGTTCGATTTTGTGTTCAGCCGCTATTCGGCGCATCACTGGAGCGACCTCGGTCTGGCCTTGCGCGAAGTGCGCCGGGTGCTGAAGCCGGGCGGGGTGGCGGCTTTCGTTGACGTGTTGTCACCGGGCAGTGCGTTGTTCGACACTTACCTGCAAAGCGTCGAAGTGCTGCGCGACACCAGCCATGTCCGCGACTACTCCGCCGCCGAGTGGCTGCGCCAGGTCAGCGAGGCCGGTCTGCATGTGCGCAGCACCACCCGTCAGCGCCTGCGTCTGGAGTACAGCAGTTGGGTCGAGCGCATGCGCACACCTGACGTGATGCGCGCGGCGATCCGCCAGTTGCAGCAGTCGATGGGCAACGAAGTGCGTGAGTATTTTGAGATAGATGCCGACGGCTCGTTCAGTACCGATGTGATCGTGCTGATGGCCGAGCGATAGGAATTTTTCCCGGCGCGCCGTTCACTGGCGCACCGCTTGAAGACACGAGGAAAGCATGAGCAAGCAAATTCTGATTCTCCCGGGTGACGGTATTGGTCCGGAAATCATGGCCGAAGCGGTCAAGGTGCTGGAATTGGCCAATGACAAGTACAGCCTGGGCTTCGAGCTGAGCCACGACGTGATTGGCGGCGCGGCCATCGACAAGCATGGCGTGCCGCTGGCCGACGAAACCCTCGATCGCGCCCGCGCCGCCGACGCCGTGCTGCTGGGCGCGGTCGGTGGCCCGAAATGGGACACCATCGAGCGTGACATTCGCCCTGAGCGCGGTCTGCTGAAAATCCGCGCGCAACTGGGCCTGTTCGGCAACCTGCGCCCGGCGATCCTCTATCCGCAACTGGCCGACGCGTCGAGCCTGAAACCGGAAATCGTTGCCGGCCTGGACATTCTCATTGTCCGTGAGCTGACCGGCGGCATTTACTTCGGCGCGCCGCGTGGCACCCGTACGCTGGACAACGGCGAGCGTCAGTCCTACGACACGCTGCCGTACAGCGAAAGCGAAATCCGCCGCATCGCCCGTGTCGGTTTCGACATGGCCATGGTTCGTGGCAAGAAGCTCTGCTCGGTGGACAAGGCCAACGTCCTGGCATCCAGCCAGTTGTGGCGCGAAGTGGTCGAGCAAGTGGCCAAGGATTACCCGGAAGTCGAACTGAGCCACATGTACGTCGATAACGCCGCCATGCAGTTGGTGCGCGCACCCAAGCAGTTCGACGTGATCGTCACCGACAACATGTTCGGCGACATCCTCTCCGACGAAGCGTCGATGCTCACCGGCTCGATCGGCATGCTGCCTTCGGCCTCCCTGGACTCCAATAACAAGGGCATGTACGAGCCGTGCCACGGTTCGGCCCCGGACATTGCCGGTAAAGGCATTGCCAACCCGCTGGCGACGATCCTGTCGGTATCGATGATGCTGCGTTACAGCTTCAATCTGCACGACGCTGCCGATGCCATCGAAAAAGCCGTCAGTGTCGTGCTCGATCAGGGCTTGCGCACCGGCGACATCCACTCGGCCGGTTGTACCAAAGTCGGTACGCAGGAAATGGGCGACGCAGTAGTCGCCGCGCTGCGGAATCTGTAATCTCTCGGGCCCGCTGCGAAATTCAATACAAAGCAGCGGCCCACTTTTCAAGAAGGTGTAGTTGCGATGAAACGTGTAGGTCTGATCGGTTGGCGCGGGATGGTCGGTTCCGTGCTCATGCAGCGGATGCTGGAAGAGCAGGATTTCGATCTTATCGAGCCGGTGTTTTTCACCACGTCCAATGTCGGTGGCCAAGGCCCGTCCGTGGGCAAGGACATTGCTCCGCTCAAGGACGCTTACAGCATTGACGAGCTGAAGACCCTCGACGTGATCCTGACCTGCCAGGGCGGCGACTACACCAGCGAAGTATTCCCCAAGCTGCGCGAAGCCGGCTGGCAGGGTTACTGGATCGACGCGGCGTCGAGCCTGCGCATGAACGATGACGCGGTGATCATTCTCGACCCGGTCAACCGCAAGGTCATCGACCAGCAGCTGGACGCGGGCACCAAGAACTACATTGGCGGCAACTGCACCGTCAGCCTGATGCTGATGGGTCTGGGCGGTCTGTTCGAGGCCGGTCTGGTCGAGTGGATGAGCGCCATGACCTATCAGGCGGCCTCCGGTGCCGGCGCGCAGAACATGCGTGAACTGATCAAGCAGATGGGCGCGACCCACGCCGCTGTCGCCGATCAACTGGCCGATCCGGCCAGCGCGATCCTCGACATCGACCGTCGCGTGGCCGAAGCCATGCGCAGCGACGCGTACCCGACCGAAAACTTCGGCGTACCGCTGGCCGGCAGCCTGATCCCGTGGATCGACAAGGAACTGCCGAACGGCCAGAGCCGCGAAGAGTGGAAGGCCCAGGCCGAGACCAACAAGATCCTCGGTCGCTTCAAGAGCCCGATCCCGGTCGACGGCATCTGCGTGCGCATCGGCGCCATGCGCTGCCACAGCCAGGCGCTGACCATCAAGCTGAACAAAGACGTACCGATCGCCGATATCGAAGGGCTGATCAGCCAGCACAACCCTTGGGTCAAGCTGGTACCGAACAACCGCGAGATCAGCATGCAGGAGCTGAGCCCGACCAAGGTCACCGGCACCCTGAATGTACCGGTCGGTCGTCTGCGCAAGCTGAACATGGGTTCGCAATTCGTCGGCGCCTTCACCGTCGGCGACCAACTGCTGTGGGGCGCGGCCGAACCGCTGCGCCGCATGCTGCGGATCCTGCTGGAGCGTTGATCGCTTGAAGCATTGAAGAAGCCCGTGCCTTGTGAGAGGTGCGGGTTTTTTTATGCCAAGGATTTCTCCGGTGTCTGTACTGCCTTTTTCGCGAGCAGGCTCGCTCCCACATTGAAATGCGGTCCCTGTGGGAGCGAGCCTGCTCGCGAAAGGGCCGGTCCAGCCGCCGCAAATCCTGCAGAAATTGCCTGCGCGCCACCCACCCGGTAAAGTGCCGCTCCCCCCGTTTTGCCAGAGGTAGCTCCATGACCCAGACTTTCGATATCGCCGTTATCGGCGCCACCGGTACTGTCGGCGAAACCCTCGTACAGATTCTCGAAGAACGCGACTTCCCGGTCGGCAACCTGCACCTGCTGGCCAGCAGTGAATCGGCCGGCAGCTCGGTGCTTTTCCGCAACAAAAACGTACGCGTGCGCGAGGTCGACGAGTTCGATTTCAGCAAGGTCAGACTGGTGTTCTTCGCCGCCGGCGCTGCTGTGTCGCTGAGCTACGCCGCTCGCGCCCATGCTGCCGGTTGCTCGTTGATCGACTTGTCCGGCGCCTTGCCCACCGATCAGGCGCCACAAGTGGTGCCCGAGGCCAATGCCGATATTCTCGCCAGTCTGAAAAGCCCATTCCAGGTCAGCAGCCCAAGCCCGTCTGCGACGACGCTTGCGGTGGTGCTGGCGCCGTTGCTCGATCTGCTCGATCTGCAATACGTCAACGTCACCGCCAATCTGGCCGTTTCGGCACAAGGCCGCGAGGCAGTCACCGAGCTCGCGCGGCAGACCGCCGAGCTGCTCAACATGCGCCCGCTGGAGCCGACGTTCTTTGATCGGCAGATGGCGTTCAACCTGCTGGCACAAGTCGGTACGCCTGATGCGCAGGGCCACACGCTGCTGGAAAAACGATTGGTTCGAGAGCTGCGCCAGGTTCTGGCAAAACCTTTATTGAAGATTTCTGCCACTTGCGTTCAAGCCCCGGTGTTTTTTGGCGATAGCTTTAGCGTGACCTTGCAGTCAGGCAGCGCTGTTGACCTGGAAAAGGTCAACGCAGCGCTTGAGGCTGCACCGGGCATCGAGCTGGTCGAGGCCGGTGATTATCCGACCGCGGTCGGCGATGCGGTGGGGCAGGACGTGGTCTACGTAGGCCGCGTGCGCACGGGCGTCGACGACCCGGCGGAACTAAATCTTTGGCTGACGTCAGATAACGTACGCAAAGGCGCGGCGCTCAACGCCGTGCAACTGGCTGAGTTGTTGATAAAAGACCTGCTGTAAAAGATACTTGGCAACAATTTGTCGACTGATTCTAGGTGAGCGCTATGCTTGCCCGAAGCGCGTCGATGACGAGTCACCCTCCGGGACTTTCCGGGGCAGCACCGAAATGATCGCGCGCGGCGACCCCCGTCGTCGCGCGCAATGCCTTACGGCAGCGGTATTCAAAAGCTTCTCGCTGGCCGAGGAACGTTCAAACAAAGGATGAGGCTATGGTTCAAGTTCGCAAACTGGTGTTAGCAATAGCGGCCGCCTCGGCGCTGTCCTCCGGTATGGCGCATGCCCTCGGGCTCGGGGAGCTGACCCTGAAGTCGACCCTGAACCAGCCGTTGGTGGCTGAAATCGAGCTGCTCGACGTCAAGGATCTCACCGCTGCCGAAGTGGTGCCGAGCCTGGCTTCCCCTGAAGATTTCGCCAAGGCCGGCGTCGACCGTCAGGCTTTTCTCAATGACCTGACGTTCACCCCGGTGCTCAACGCCAACGGCAAAAGCGTGTTGCGCGTGACCTCGAGCCAACCGCTGTCGGAACCGATGGTGAAGTTCCTCGTGCAGGTGATGTGGCCCAATGGCCGCTTGTTGCGTGATTACAGCGTGCTGCTCGATCCGTCGAAATTCTCGCCGCAGACCGCAGACGCCGCCGCGCAACCGGCGCCGTCGCAGACCATCACCGCGCCAACCACTGGCGCCACCCATCGCAATCAATACACCACCACGCCGCGCGACACCCTGTGGGAAATCGCCGCGAAGGCGCGCAACGGTGGCTCGGTGCAGCAGACCATGCTGGCGATTCAGGCGCTCAATCCGAATGCCTTTATCGACGGCAACATCAACCGTCTGAAAACCGGCCAGGTGCTGCGTCTGCCTGACCCGGTACAAAGCACAGCGCTGCCGCAGTCGGCTGCCATCGCTGAAGTGGCGGCGCAGAACGAAGCCTGGCGTCAGGGCCGGCGTTATGTGGGCAAGCCTGGCACCGGTCAACAGCAGCTGGATGCGACCAATCGTGGCCGTGGCAATACCGGTGCAGCGGCCAACACCCAGGACAATCTGAGCCTGGTCTCGGCGGAAAGCGCCAAGCCCGGTGCGAAAGGCCCGGCGGGCGACGCCAAGGCGCTGAGCAACAAACTGGCAATCACTCAGGAAAACCTCGACACGACCCGTCGTGACAACGAGGAACTGAAAAGCCGCATGGCTGATCTGCAGAGCCAGTTGGACAAGCTGCAAAAGCTGATCGAGCTGAAGAACAATCAACTGGCGAAGATGCAGGCCGACGGCGCCGGCGCTGCGCCTGGCGCCACTGCTGCTGTGCCGCCGGTGCCGGCGATCACTGCCGAACTGGCCGCAACACCGCCAGCCACCCCGGCCGACGCCGCAGCGGCTTCACCGACTCCAGAGTCGGCCATCGCGCCGCCAGCGGAAACCCCGGTTGAGCCAGTCGTCGAGCCGGTGGTCGAAACTACGCCGCCTGCTGCCGCCGATGACGACAAAGCCTTCAATGAGCTGCTGACCAATCCGATCCTGCTCGGCCTGATCGGCGGCGGTGCGATTGTTCTGCTGCTTCTGCTGTTGCTGCTGGCACGCCGTCGCAAAGCCCAGCAGGAAGCCGAAAAGCACCTGCGCATGGCCCGCGCTCTGGCTGAAGAGCAAGAGTTCTCCGCTGAGCAGGATCTGCCGGAAAGCAGCTTCTCCGGCCTGGAAACCCCGGCAGCCAGCGTCAAGCTCAACACGCCAGCTCCGGCACCTGCGCCAGCCCCTGCACCGGTCGTCACTCCGGTGGTGATGGCTGCGCCGATTGCCGCACCACTGGTGGCCCCGGCCGGCGAACGCTCTGATGATGTGCTCGACAAAGCGCAATCGCACATCAATGCCGGCCGCCTTAATCAGGCCGCTGCGCTGCTGGAAGAGGGCGTCAGCCTTGAGCCGGAACGCAGCGATCTGCGCCTGAAGCTGATGGAAGTCTACGGTCAGCAGGGCGACCGCGATGCGTTCGTTGCGCAAGAGCGTCAACTGGTGGCCAATGGCGATAACTTCGCCAAGGTCGAAGCGCTGAAAAGCCGCTTCCCGGCCATGGCTGTGGTCGCTGCCGGTGGGCTGGCAGCTGCCGCCGTCGCTGCCGAACTGGACGCGCAGTACGTCAAGGAATTGCTGCAAGACGAGCCGCAAGCGCCCGAGGCTGCCGCTGACGATCTCGACACCGCGTTCGATTTGAGCCTGGACGACCTCGACAACATCACCCCGGTCGATCCTGCGCCAGCGGTCGAGCCAGAAGCGCCTGTCGAGCTCGACGCGTTTCCGGCCGAAGACGATCTGAGCTTCGCTTCGGTGCTGCAAGAGCAGACCGAGATGAAAGACAATCTCGACGATCTGTCGGACTTCGATCTGGACATGGATCTGGGCGCCGAACCATCGCCGGCCACGTTGGCTGAAGATGACTTCCTGCTGGATCTGGACGACGGCGTGAAGGACTTGCCACCGGTCGAGACGCCGGTAGTTGCTGACGTGCCGCAGGACGACCTGGAGCTGCCAGCCGATTTCGACCTGTCGCTGGCCGACGAAATGGACACCAACCCAGCCGCCGAGCCGGATGCTTTCGCGGCCGAGCTCGACGACGTCAATGCCGAGCTGGATCGCCTGTCGCAAAGCATGGCCGAGCCGAGCTTCACCGAAGCGGACGCTGCGTTGGGCGATGATCTGGGCGAAGACGATTTCGACTTTCTCGCCGGCACCGACGAAGCAGCGACCAAACTCGATCTGGCCCAGGCTTACATCGACATGGGCGACGCTGACGGTGCGCGTGACATCCTCAACGAAGTGTTGACCGAGGGTGACGAGAAGCAGCGGGGCGAGGCCAAGGAAATGCTTTCCAACCTGGCGTAAGTTCAGCGGTAAACAACAAGCGGCAGCCCGGTGGGGCTGCCGTTTTTGTTTGTGCCGGATTCGGCGGTGTTTGATCGATTGCTTTCGCGAGCAGGCTCGCTCCCACAGGGGGGCGCATTGCAAATGTGGGAGCGAGCCTGCTCGCGAAGGGGGCGGTACTGCCGATAGAGAACTCTGGCATCCCCAGCCCACCGCCTTATAATGCCCGCCTTTGCAAATCAGCAGGCTGTCCCACCTTGGCAAACATAGATAACCCGGTCGCCGAAATGGCGCCCGACGGCTTTTACCGCGTCGCGCTGGGCGTTGAGTACAAAGGCTCGCGCTACAGCGGCTGGCAACGGCAGCTGACCGGAGTGGCGACTGTGCAGGAAGAGCTTGAAAAAGCCCTGTCGAAAGTCGCCAATTCGCCGGTTTCCCTGCAATGCGCCGGGCGTACCGATGCCGGCGTGCATGCCTGCGGCCAAGTGGTGCACTTTGACACCCAGGTTGATCGCTCGCTGAAAGCCTGGGTCATGGGCGCCAACATCAATCTGCCCCACGACATCAGCGTCAGTTGGGCCAGGGTCATGCCGGCGCATTTTCATGCGCGCTTCAAAGCCATTGCCCGGCGTTATCGCTATGTGATCTACAACGATCAGATCCGCCCGGCGCACCTCAATGAAGAAATCACCTGGAATCACCGTCCGCTCGACGCCGAGCGCATGGCCGAGGCCGCGCAGTACCTGATTGGTACTCACGACTTCAGTGCGTTCCGGGCCGGTCAGTGCCAGGCAAAGTCGCCGATCAAGAAGATGCATCACCTGCGCGTGACCCGTCACGGCAAGATGATCGTGCTCGACATTCGGGCCAATGCCTTCCTGCATCACATGGTGCGCAATATCGCTGGTGTGCTGATGACCATCGGTGCCGGTGAGCGTCCGGTGGAGTGGATGAAGGAAGTGCTGGAAAGTCGCGAGCGTCGCTCCGGCGGGGTCACGGCGCATCCCTACGGGTTGTATCTGGTGCAGGTCGAGTACCACGACGAATTTCCGTTGCCCGAGCGCTTTATCGGGCCACATTTCCTTACGGGTTTCTCCGAACTTGACGGCTGACGCCCTCGAACGCTTTTGTTACCATCCGGGACGTTTTCGGATTTTGCCTTGAGGTTTTCCTGACATGTCAGCCGTTCGCAGCAAGATCTGCGGCATTACCCGCATCGAAGATGCGCTGGCCGCCGTCGAAGCCGGTGCTGACGCGATCGGCCTGGTGTTTTACGCCAAGAGTCCGCGAGCGGTGAACGTGCAGCAGGCGCGGGCGATCATCAAGGCGCTGCCGCCGTTCGTTACCACCGTGGGGCTGTTCGTCAATGCCAGCCGTTGCGAGCTGGGAGAAATCCTTGATGCGGTGCCGCTGGATCTTTTGCAGTTCCATGGCGACGAAGGTGCGGAGGAGTGTGAAGGCTGGCATCGTCCGTACATCAAAGCGCTGCGGGTCAAGGCGGGTGATGACATTGCTGCTGCCTGCGATGCCTTTCCCGGCGCCAGTGGCGTACTGCTCGACACCTATGTCGAAGGGGTGCCCGGTGGAACCGGCGAGGCGTTTGACTGGTCACTGATTCCGCAACACTTGAGCAAACCGCTGATTCTGGCCGGCGGCCTGACGCCGGAGAACGTTGCCGACGCGGTAGCACGGGTCAAGCCCTACGCGGTGGATGTCAGCGGCGGGGTAGAAGCGAGCAAAGGCATCAAGGATCACCACAAGATTCGCGCATTCATCAACGCGGTGCGCGGCAATACATCGTCGATGTGACGGCTGGCAGTCTGCCGCCGTCCATCAATGCACTTGCACAAAGCAGGCGCGGCTGAGGGTTGCTGAATCGTCGCAGGTCATGTTCCGCGCTGACCGCCACTGTTCGGCAACCATCGCCACACACATGAATTTAGCTCAAGGGCATACGCGGGGCTGCGAACCAGAGCGTTCGGGCCGCCGGTACTGGAGAAAGAAAGCATGAGCAACTGGTTAGTAGACAAACTGATCCCTTCGATCATGCGCTCGGAGGTCAAGAAGAGCTCGGTGCCTGAAGGTCTGTGGCACAAATGCCCGTCCTGCGAGGCGGTGTTGTACCGTCCGGAGCTGGAAAAGACCCTGGACGTTTGCCCCAAGTGCAACCATCACATGCGCATCGGCGCACGTGCCCGCATCGACATTTTCCTCGACCCGGAAGGCCGCAACGAACTGGGTGCTGACCTGGAGCCGGTTGACCGTCTGAAATTCCGCGACGGCAAGAAGTACAAGGACCGCTTGGTCGCTGCGCAGAAGCAGACCGGCGAGAAAGATGCGCTGATCTCGGTCAGCGGTACCTTGCTGGGCATGCCGGTAGTGGTTTCGGCATTCGAATTCAACTTCATGGGCGGTTCCATGGGCGCCATCGTCGGTGAGCGCTTCGTTCGCGCTGCCAACTACGCACTGGAAAACCGCTGCCCGATGATCTGCTTCGCCGCCTCCGGTGGTGCACGCATGCAGGAAGCGCTGATCTCGCTGATGCAGATGGCCAAGACTTCGGCCGTGCTGGCGCGTCTGCGTGAAGAAGGCATTCCGTTCATCTC
The DNA here is from genome assembly GCF_057291535.1 of Pseudomonas sp. 1L-E-NC-VB-C3. NCBI lineage: Bacteria > Pseudomonadati > Pseudomonadota > Gammaproteobacteria > Pseudomonadales > Pseudomonadaceae > Pseudomonas > Pseudomonas sp. 1L-E-NC-VB-C3. Next base: position 164,034 of record NZ_JBXAWD010000006.1, read on the forward strand.
CGTACTGACCGACCCGGTCTACGGCGGCGTTTCCGCCAGTCTGGCGATGCTTGGCGACGTCATCGTCGGCGAGCCGAAAGCCCTGATCGGCTTCGCCGGTCCGCGGGTGATCGAGCAGACCGTGCGCGAGAAACTGCCGGAAGGCTTCCAGCGCAGCGAATTCCTGCTGGAGCACGGCGCGATCGACATGATCATCCACCGTCAGGAACTGCGTCCGCGTCTGGGTAACCTGCTGGCACAGATGACCGGCAAGCCGACGCCGAAGTTCGTCGCCGCGCCGATCGAACCGATCGTGGTGCCGCCGGTGCCTGCCAACGTATGACCCAGCGCACCCTTGGTGAATGGCTCGCCTACCTTGAGCAGTTGCATCCGTCGGCCATCGACATGGGCCTGGAGCGTTCGCAACAGGTAGCGTCCCGCATGGGGCTGGGCCAGCCGGCGCCTCGGGTGATCACGGTCACCGGCACCAACGGCAAGGGTTCGACCTGCGCGTTCGTGGCTTCTTTGCTGCGTGCGCAGGGCCTGAGCGTTGGCGTCTACAATTCTCCGCACCTGCTGCGTTATAACGAGCGGGTGCAGCTCAACGGCGTCGAAGCCACTGACGCGCAGCTGTGCGAAGCCTTTGCTGCGGTCGAGGCGGGCCGCGGCGAGACTTCCCTGACTTACTTCGAAATGGGCACTCTGGCAGCGTTCTGGCTGTTCCAGCAGGCGGCGCTTGACGCTGTGGTGCTTGAGGTCGGGTTGGGCGGGCGTCTGGATACCGTCAATGTGGTCGATGCCGATATTGCGCTGGTCACCAGCATTGGCGTCGATCACGCCGATTATCTGGGCGATACCCGCGAATCCGTGGCCTTCGAGAAGGCCGGAATTTTCCGCCAGGGCAAGCCTGCTCTGTGTGGCGACCTGAATCCTCCGCAACCACTGCTCGACAAGGCGCACGAACTGGCTTGCCCGTTCTTCCTGCGTGGACGCGATTTCGATCTTGGCTTCACCGAGCAGCATTGGCAGTGGCGCGGCACCGATGCCCTAGGCCAAGTGGTCGAGTTGCGCGACTTGCCGCTGCTCGATCTGCCGATGGAAAACGCCGCGCTGGCGCTGCAAGCTTATCTGCTGACAGGTTTGCCGTGGAATGCCGAACAGATTGTCGCGGCGTTGCAGGCGACGCGCGTGGTTGGGCGCCTCGATCGTCGGTCATTCGAATGGAATGGCAAGCGCCTGAACCTGTTGCTTGATGTTGGTCACAATCCGCATGCCGCTGAATATCTCGCCCGGCGTCTGGCCGCGCGGCCGCCGGTTGGCAAGCGTCTGGCGGTGTTCGGGTTGCTGGCGGACAAGGATCTGAATGGTGTTGTTGGCGAATTGAATGCTAGTGTCGCGCATTGGGCTGTCGCGCCGCTGGATTCGCCGCGCGCGCGTCCGGGGGCTGAACTTGAGGCAGCGCTGCAGAACCTTGGTGCTTCAGTAACGTCCTATGCCAGCGTTGCGGCCGCTCTGGAAGGGCAGTGCGCTATAGCAACCAGCGACGACGAGATTCTCTTGTTCGGATCATTTTATTGTGTCGCCGAGGCCCTTGAATGGCTGGCCCGGCGCTCCACGGAGGAAGCGGCAAATGGCTTTGCTGGATAAAGCGTACAAGCAGCGCATGGTTGGCGCGCTGGTGCTGGTGGCGCTGGCGGTGATCTTCCTGCCGATGCTGTTTTCCCGTCAGGACGAGCAGCGTCAGGTGACCGTCGAGGCCCCGGCTGCGCCTCAGCCTTCGGCCATGCCGCAGGTGCAAATTGACCCGGTGGCTGTGCCCGAGCCGCAAGCCTTGCCGCAAGAGCCTGTGCCGACTGACGAAGAAGTCGCTGAAGAAGCGGTGCCTGCGGCCCCGGCTGCACCGGCTGCGCCAGCACCGACCATCCCTGCGCAGATAGCCCGTCCGGCAACGCCGCCACCGGTGGCCAAGCCGATTCCGGCGCCGGCTCAGCCGATCACATCCGCAACCAGCAAGCCTGACACCACGCAGAGCCGCGTCGATGCCAACGGTCTGTCGGTGAGCTGGTCGGTGCAACTGGCCAGTCTGTCGAGCCGCGCCAGCGCCGAGAGCCTGCAGAAGAACCTGCGCAGCCAGGGTTATAACGCCTACATTCGTTCTGCCGATGGCAAGAATCGGGTGTTCGTCGGTCCGCTGATCGAGCGTGCCGAAGCCGATCGTCTGCGCGATCTGCTGAGTCGTCAGCAGAACCTCAAGGGCTTCGTTGTCCGTTTTCAGCCTGAACGTGGCTGAAATCTATCACCTCGATTGAAAAGCACTGACAATCGCAGCTTACCGACAGCCATGCGCTCTGCTAAAATGCGCCGCCTTATCCGTCTGTAGGCTGCACTGTGCCATTTACCTGGGTTGACTGGGCGATCGTTGCAATCATCGCCATCTCCGCTTTGATCAGTCTGAGCCGCGGCTTCGTAAAGGAAGCTTTATCGCTGCTGACCTGGATCATCGCAGGAGCGGTTGCCTGGATGTTTGGTGGCTCACTGTCCGAGTACCTCGCCGGATACATCGAAACCCCATCGGCTCGCGTGATCGCGGGCTGTGCCATCATGTTTGTCGCCACACTGATCGTGGGCGCAATGATCAATTATCTTATCGGCGAGTTGGTTCGCGTCACCGGGTTGTCCGGGACCGATCGATTCCTCGGCATGGCCTTCGGCGCAGCGCGTGGCGTGTTGCTGGTGGTCGTGGCGGTCGGGCTGTTGAGCCTGGGGCCGGTACAGCAGGACGGCTGGTGGAAAGAATCACAGCTCGTGCCCAAGTTTCTATTGGTCGCCGACTGGTCCAAAAACCTGATACTGGGGTGGAGCAGTCAGTGGCTTGCCAGCGGAATCAGCGTACCCGCTGAGATTCCGTTCAAGGAGCAGCTCTTGCCGACGGCGAAAACGCCTCAGTGAGTGCTGTTCAGTTCAGATCCATTAAGTAGGGGTTGCGTCGCATGTGTGGCATCGTCGGTATCGTCGGTAAGTCGAACGTCAATCAGGCGCTGTATGACGCGCTAACCGTGCTCCAGCACCGCGGCCAGGACGCTGCCGGTATCGTGACCAGCCATGATGGCCGGTTGTTCCTGCGCAAGGATAATGGCCTGGTGCGTGACGTGTTCCAGCAGCGTCACATGCAGCGTCTGGTCGGCCACATGGGTATCGGCCACGTCCGTTACCCGACTGCCGGCAGCTCGACGTCGGCCGAAGCCCAGCCGTTCTACGTCAACTCGCCGTACGGCATCACACTGGCGCATAACGGTAACCTGACCAACGTTGAACAGTTGGCCAAAGAGATTTACGAATCCGATCTGCGTCACGTCAACACCAGTTCCGATTCGGAAGTGCTGCTCAACATATTCGCCCACGAGCTGGCCCAGCGCGGCAAGCTGCAGCCGACCGAAGAAGACGTGTTCGCCGCCGTGACCGACGTGCACAACCGTTGCGTTGGTGGTTACGCCGTTGTGGCGATGGTCACCGGTTACGGCATCGTCGGTTTCCGCGATCCGCACGGCATCCGCCCGATCGTGTTTGGCCAGCGACACACCGACGAAGGCGTCGAGTACATGATCGCCTCGGAAAGCGTTTCGCTGGACGTGCTCGGTTTTACCCTGATTCGCGACCTGGCCCCGGGTGAAGCGGTCTACATCACTGAAGACGGCAAGCTGCACACCCGTCAGTGCGCAACCAACCCGTCGCTGACCCCGTGCATTTTCGAACACGTCTACCTGGCGCGTCCGGACTCGATCATCGACGGCGTGTCGGTTTACAAGGCGCGTCTGCGCATGGGCGAGAAGCTTGCCGAGAAGATCCTGCGCGAGCGCCCTGAGCACGATATCGACGTGGTCATCCCGATTCCGGACACCAGCCGTACCGCAGCGCTGGAGCTGGCCAATCACCTGGGCGTGAAATTCCGCGAAGGTTTCGTCAAGAACCGTTACATCGGTCGCACCTTCATCATGCCGGGCCAGGCTGCGCGCAAGAAGTCGGTACGCCAGAAGCTCAATGCCATCGAGCTGGAATTCCGTGGCAAGAACGTCATGCTGGTCGATGACTCGATCGTGCGCGGCACCACCTGCAAGCAGATCATCCAGATGGCCCGCGAAGCTGGCGCGAAAAACGTCTACTTCTGCTCGGCGGCACCTGCGGTGCGCTTCCCGAACGTGTACGGTATCGACATGCCGAGCGCCCACGAACTGATCGCGCACAACCGTTCGACTCAGGACGTGGCCGACCTGATCGGTGCAGACTGGCTGATCTATCAGGACCTGCCTGACTTGATCGAAGCGGTCGGCGGCGGCAAGATCAAGATCGAGCACTTCGATTGCGCAGTGTTCGACGGCAAGTACGTGACCGGTGACGTCGACGAGGCTTACCTGAACAAGATCGAGCAGGCGCGCAACGATGCCTCGAAGGTCAAGACCCAGGCAGTCAGTGCGATCATCGATCTGTACAACAACTGAGTTTCCACCGGCCCTGAGGGGCCGGTTTTGTATCTGATATTTATTGTTCGAGAACAGCAAGGAGAGACAGCATGAGTCAGGAATGGGATGCCGGTCGGCTGGACAGCGACCTCGAAGGCGTAGCGTTCGATACCCTGGCCGTCCGTGCCGGTCAGCACCGCACGCCGGAAGGCGAACACGGTGACCCGATGTTCTTCACCTCCAGTTACGTATTCCGCACCGCTGCCGATGCAGCGGCGCGCTTTGCCGGCGAAGTGCCTGGCAACGTCTATTCGCGCTACACCAACCCGACCGTGCGCGCGTTTGAAGAACGCATTGCCGCGCTGGAGGGCGCCGAGCAAGCCGTCGCCACGGCAACCGGCATGGCCGCGATCATGGCGGTGGTGATGAGCCTGTGCAGTTCTGGCGATCATGTGCTGGTGTCGCGCAGCGTGTTCGGCTCGACCATCAGCCTCTTCGAGAAATACTTCAAACGCTTCGGCGTCGCAGTCGATTACGTCCCGCTGGCCGAGCTGTCGGCCTGGGACGCGGCGATCAAGTCCAACACCAAGCTGCTTTTTGTCGAATCGCCGTCCAACCCGTTGGCCGAGCTGGTGGATATCGCCGCGCTGGCAGAAATCGCGCATGCCAAGGGCGCGCAGCTGGTGGTCGACAACTGCTTCTGCACCCCGGCGTTGCAGCAGCCGCTGAAGCTCGGCGCGGATATTGTCGTGCACTCGGCGACCAAGTTCATCGACGGTCAGGGCCGCTGCATGGGCGGCGTTGTCGCCGGTCGCGGTGAACAGATGAAAGAAGTGGTGGGTTTCCTGCGGACCGCCGGGCCGACCCTCAGCCCGTTCAACGCGTGGATCTTCCTCAAAGGCCTCGAGACCCTCAACCTGCGCATGAAAGCGCATTGCGCCAACGCTCAGGCGCTGGCCGAATGGCTGGAGCAGCAGGACGGCATCGAGAAAGTCCATTACGCCGGCCTCAAGAGCCATCCGCAGCACGAGTTGGCCCAGCGCCAGCAGAAGGGTTTTGGTGCGGTGGTCAGCTTCGAGGTCAAGGGCGGCAAAGAAGGCGCCTGGCGCTTTATCGATGCTACTCGGTTGATTTCGATCACCGCCAACCTCGGCGACAGCAAAACCACGATCACCCATCCAAGCACCACCTCCCACGGCCGTCTGGCGCCGCAGGAGCGTGAAGCAGCGGGGATTCGCGACAGTCTGATCCGCGTCGCGGTTGGTCTGGAAGATGTCGCTGACCTGCAGGCTGACCTGGCGCGCGGTCTGGCGGCATTGTGATCGAGTTGTCCACACCGGCAGCCAATACCCATGGCCGCGTGGCGCTGGTCACTGGCGCTGCACGCGGTATCGGCCTCGGAATCGCCGCTTGGCTGATCAGCGAAGGCTGGCAGGTAGTGCTGACCGATCTTGATCGGGTGCGTGGTTCGAAAGTGGCGAAGGTGCTGGGCGAGAATGCCTGGTTCATCGCCATGGACGTCGCCGAGGAAAATCAGGTCGCACTGGGCGTGGCCGAGGTGCTGGGGCAGTTTGGTCGCCTTGATGCGCTGGTCTGCAACGCGGCGGTGGCCGATCCGCACAACATTACTCTGGAAAGCCTCGATCTCGCCTATTGGAATCGAGTGCTGGCGGTGAATCTGAGCGGGCCGATGTTGCTGGCCAAGCACTGTGCGCCTTATCTGCGTGCGCACAACGGTTCGATCGTCAATCTGGCCTCGACCCGTGCGCGACAGTCGGAGGCGGACTCCGAGGCGTATGCGGCGAGCAAGGGTGGGCTGTTGGCGCTGACCCATGCGCTGGCAATCAGCCTTGGACCGGAAATCCGCGTGAATGCGGTCAGTCCGGGCTGGATCGATGCGCGTGATCCCTCGGTGCGTCGCGCCGAACCGTTGGCCGATGCCGATCACGCCCAGCATCCGGCGGGCAGGGTGGGGACGGTCGAAGACGTGGCGGCGATGGTGGCGTGGTTGCTGTCGCGCAATGCGGGATTTGTCACCGGGCAGGAATTCGTCGTCGATGGCGGCATGACCAAGAAGATGATCTACACGGAATAACAAGCGAAGCCGCGTCCTGTGGGAGCGAGCCTGCTGGCGAATGCGGTCCATCGGTCGATGGCTTCTTCAGGAATGAAGCAATTTCGTCTTTTTCAGAAAAACTCCAATCCTGCTATTGACTTAGCTTCGCCACCTGCGTAAATTTCGCGGCCTCGGAGATGCAAACGGGTGATTAGCTCAGCTGGGAGAGCGTCTGCCTTACAAGCAGAATGTCGGCGGTTCGATCCCGTCATCACCCACCACTACCGAGAAGCTTGCGCAAGCAAGAGAGTAGGCTGAAAGTGCCTGCACCGACGCGCAGCGGTAGTTCAGTCGGTTAGAATACCGGCCTGTCACGCCGGGGGTCGCGGGTTCGAGTCCCGTCCGCTGCGCCATATTTTACGAGTCAGATTCATCTGGTTCGCGATTGCAAGGCACCGAAGCCGGCAATCAAAACGAGTTACTTGAGCGCAAGCTCAAAGCGATACGCAGCGGTAGTTCAGTCGGTTAGAATACCGGCCTGTCACGCCGGGGGTCGCGGGTTCGAGTCCCGTCCGCTGCGCCATATCTGTTTCAAGGACCACTGAACGCCTTGAAGCGCCGAAATCAGCCATTGGCTGAATCGGATCGATAGCAAAGACCCTGGTCGAAAGACCGGGGTTTTTTGTGTCTGAAATTTGGTTATTCCTCATTCCTCTCTCCTTAAGTCCATGCGAATCCCTGTGGGAGCGAGCCTGCTCGCGAAAGCGCCGGCACGTTCAAAATCTGTATTGCCTGGAAAAACGTTTTCGCGAGCAGGCTCGCTCCCACATAGGCACGCTCTGTTATCTCGGCAGATCGGATGCGGTGCTACGTCGCATTGATTTTTTGATTATTTAGTCAGGTTTTTGTAACTGGTTGTTTGCTGTGGGCGCAGAAACCTTTAAAGTTAACCTTTCGGTCAGCTTTGCACTGTCAACACAGCTCTTTGCTTCGCCAGAAAGAGCTTCTGCACGACTCGAGATCCCCAGTAGATAACCACAAGGGCGGACCTATAACCGCCCAGAGGATGATCCATGTCCAACCGTGAAATATCCCGGCGCTCGTTCCTCCAGGGCGGGCTGGTGGCGGGTGTGAGCGTTACGCTTACGCCGCTCAGCAGTCAGGCGCTGGCTGCCTTGATGGAAAACAGCGTCACCGTGCCGTCCGAGAAATGGCTCGGCAATAACGGCAAGGCCCGTCAACGCAACGATGCCTTGTCCAAGGTCTGCGGCAGCAAGGTGTTTGCCCGCGACATCCGCGCCAAGGACATGCCTGGCTGGCCTGAGCAACAGGGCCACGCCATGCTGCTGAAAACCATCAAGGCCGACCGTATCTACGCAGGTTACGACCTGTCGTGGCTCGGCGCTGATCTGCAGCCAGACCGCATCGTTACCGCTGCCGATCTGGACAAGGACGGTATCGTCTTCCCCGAAGAGCACGCGCCTGATCCATTGCTGCCGGAAGGTAAAGTGCCGATGTTCATCGGTCACCCGGTGGCGATCCTGATCTGGAACGATTTCGAGCGTTTCCGTCAGGCCAAGAATCAACTCAAATTCAATGACAAGGCGATTCGTTACGGCGCCAAAGTGCCGTTCTACGAAGGCGATCCCTACGGCAGCTTCCGCTATGTGCGCGTCGGTGGCGCGACCTCGGCGGATGAAGACGAGTTCGCCAGCCTCAAGGATTCGATTCTGTTCCCGATGCTGAAGAACCGCCGTCCAGTGTGGAACGCATCGCCGAACCTGCATGGCAACCTCACCGAGCGCGGTCTGTTCTACGCCGACCGCATGAAGCAGGAGATCGACACGCCGCCAGACAACTGGCTGGTGTTCGATGAGCGCTACAAGACGCCGTCGATCGAACCGGCCGCCCTTGAGCCGGACAACGGCAACGGCTGGTACGACCCGAAAACCAAAACCCTGCATTTCGTCGTGGCGACGCAGTGCCCGCTGGAAGTCGCGACCGAGACTGCGAAGATGATCGGGCCGTCGCGTTTCGGCTTGGCCAACCTGAACATGCACCCGGGCTATACCGTCGGCTATGGCTCCAAAGACCACAACATTTTTGTCTACTATGCAGCCCTGGCCGCGCTGTACGGCGCCGGTGTGCCGGTGCGTCTGGCCAACGACCGCTATGAGCAATTCCAGAGCGGTATCAAGCGTCACCCGTTCGACATCCGCTACCAGTTGGCCGTGGACAAGAACGACTACACCTTCAAGATTTTCCGTGCAGAAATGAGCGTCGACGGCGGCGGTCGGGTCAACTACAGCCCATCGGTGGCGGCGGTTGGCGCCACCGCAGCGCAGTCGATCTACTACATGCCGCAGAACGACCTGCAAGTCACCGCGTATCACTCGCGCGCGGTCGAGGCGGGTTCGATGCGCGGTTACGGCACCCTGCAAAGCATGGCGGCGACCGAAATGATGGTCGACGAGATCGCCAATCGTCTGGGTGTCGACGCCATCGATTTGCGCCGCAGGAATGCCCTGCGTTCCGGTATGAAAAATACCCAGGGCGCAATCCCGGCCGGTGCATTGCGCCTGCACGAAATTCTCGACAAGGCCTCGGTGCACGAAGTCTGGAAAAACCGCGACACGATCAAGCAACAACGTGAAGCGGCAGACCCGGATAACTGGTACGGCGTCGGTTTCGCCATTTGCCAGAAAGACTTCGGTACCGGCTCCGAAGCACCGATGGCCAGCATCGAATTCACCGCTGACGGGCGCATCACCCTGCGCCATATCGGTATCGAAATCGGCACCGGCATGTCCACTTCGCAAGCCTTGGTCGTCGCCGATTTCCTCGGCAGCCCGGCGCATGATGTGAAGACCGGAGAAACCGAGTGGCAGGAAATGCAGCTGATCACCAGCGGCAACCCGTACATCATGAGTCAGGCCGAGCAGGATAATCTGCTGCGCAACCCGCGCTGGGTCGGCAAGCTGGCGTCGGCGTCTTCGGCGACCAACTCCGCCTATTACTTCAGCCATGCAACCCGTGAGGCCGCGCGCGTGCTGTTCAACCATGGTTTGTGGCCCGCGGCGCTGGAGATATGGCGTCAGGGGCCGTACGGCGGCCAGGCCAACCCTTACGTGGTGCGTCGCGAAGATGCGCATTGGGTCGACGGCAAGCTGACCGCCAACGGCATGCAGCCGCTGAGTTTCGAAGAGCTGGCCAAGCGCGCCCACGAACGCGGGCTGGTGACGGGCGCCACGGTGCACGGTTTCAACCGTTGGAGCTGGGCCGAAGCCGAATACAGCATCGACGGCGTGCGCGAGCGCTTGCCGCTCGACGGTCTGGCGGTGAAATACGGCGATGGCGCGCCACAAGCGAAGAAAGCGCAGATGAACAGCGCCGGCTTCCACTTGCTTGATCGGCAGAACGTCAACTACCCGGTAGTGCAGTTGAACAACGCTGCCGTGACCTATTACAGCCCGGTCGCCACGTTGGTCGAGCTGAAGGTCAACAAAGGCTCGGCGGAGGTTCAGGTGCTCAACCACCATTCTTGGATCGAGTGCGGGCGCGTGTTGGTTGAAGAGTTGGTCAAGGGCCAGCTCGAAGGCGGTATCGCCATGGGTATTGGTCATGCGCTGATGGAAGAAATGCCGTTGTACGAAGGCGGGCCGGGGGAGGGTGACTGGAACTTCAACCGTTATCGTCTGCCGATGGCCCGTCACGTTGCCGTGTGGAAGCAGACTGCGGAGATCCTGCCGCCGCTGTCGCCGAGCGATCCGTCCAAGGGCATCGCCGAAGTGGTGATGATCCCGATTGTCGGTGCCATCGGTAACGCCGTGGCGCACGCCATCGGTAAACGTGTTCGTGACTTGCCTATCACCGCTGCGCGCATCAAGGAGGCCCTCAATGGCTAACCGTCCGCTTCAACTGACCCTCAATGGTCAATCCGTCGGCCCGGTGGACATCCCTGATGACCTGCCGATGATCGACTATTTGCACGAATACAAAAACCTCACCGGCTCGCGGCTGGGCTGCGGTCAGGGGATCTGCCACGCCTGCGTGGTGATCGTCGATAACCCCGACGGTACCAGCGAAGAAGTGCGCACCTGCATCACCGGCGCGCACTACTTCGAGGGCAAGAAAGTCCGCACCATCGAAGGCCACGCCACTCGCGACGAGCAGGGCCAGGTCACTGAGCTCAATCCGATCCAGCAGCGCTTTGTCGACGAGTTTGCCTTCCAGTGCAGCTACTGCGCGCCAGGCTTCGTCAACGCCGCGACGGTGTTGGTCGAGAAGCTGCAGCGCCAGCCGATCGTCAAAAGTCAGCTGGAACAGGTGATCGAGGACAGCCTCGGCCATCACGTCTGCCGCTGCACCGGGTACGTGCGTTATTACAACGCCACGCGCAACGTGCTGACCGATCTTGGTCTGGTCAAGGAGGGTTGAGCATGAAGCGTTTACTGACCCGCCTGACTTTTGCGGTCGGACTGGCTGCGCCGTTTTTGGCGGTCCACGCCGATGATCAGGTCAAGCGCGGCGAATACCTCGCCCGCGCCGCTGACTGCATGGCCTGCCACACCGCACCGGGTGGCGCGCCCTATGCCGGCGGCCTGCCGATCGTGTCGCCGTTCGGCACGATCTACGGCACCAACATCACCCCGAGCAAAGAGCACGGCATCGGTCTGTACAACGATGACGAGTTCTTCGCTGCGCTGACCGAAGGCAAACGGCGCGACGGTGCGAATCTGTATCCGGCGATGCCGTACACTTCGTATCACCTGATGCCGCGCGCCGATTCCGATGCGATTCACGCGTATCTGAAAACCATCGAGCCGATCGAACGCGCCGCGCCGGTGACCAGCCTGAGCTTTCCGTTCAACGTGCGTCTGGGCCTGACCGGCTGGAACATGCTCTACGGTAAAGACGTCAAGCTGGAGCCGGCCGAAGGCAAAAGTGCGGCGTGGAAGCGCGGCCAGTATATGGTCGATGTCCTCGGCCACTGCGGTGAATGCCACACGCCACGTGGCCTGCCGGGCGCGATGCAAATGGACAAGCGCATGACCGGCGGCATTCTCAATGGTTATCTCGCGCCGAGCCTGCTGGCCACCGACCTGGCCGCGCGCGGCTGGAATCAGCAGGATCTGAGCACGTTTCTGAAGCATGGCATGAGCGCGCAAGGAACGATGTTCAACGAAATGTTCCCGGTGTTTCACAACAGCACTCAAGGTCTGAGCGATGCTGATCTGGCGGCAATGGCGACGTTCCTGCTTGGCGAGCAACCGCCACCAGCCAAAGAGCTCGTCGAAGTACCGCTGGACAAGCTCAGCGCGAGTGCTCAGCGCGGCCGTCAGGAATATCTGAACGTCTGCGCCGGTTGTCACGCGGCTGGCGGTGAAGGCAAACCGCACATCGCAGTGGCCATGCGCGGCAACACCACGTTGCGTCTGGAAGATCCGCGCAACCTGTTGCGAGTGATCTATGACGGCATCGGCGAACAGAAGTTTTCCGGGTTCGAGCACATGCAGCCGATGCCGGGTTTTGCTGAAAAGCTCAGTCCTGAGCAATTGACTGATCTGCTCAACTACCTGCGTCAGGGTTGGGGCGGCCAGAGCGCTGAGCTGGCAGTAAGTGAAGTGCAGAAGCTGCAAGCCGACGCGCCGAGCGTCGAGCACAAGGCCCACTGATATGCAGCATCTCGATCTGCAAGTGGTGCGTCGGGCGCTGGAATGGTCGGTGGCCGGGCAGCGAATCTGGCTGTGCACGGTGCTGACCACTTACGGCTCGGCACCGCGCGCGCCGGGTTCGCTGCTCGCGGTGAACGAAAGCGGGCAGTGGATCGGTTCGCTGTCGGGCGGTTGCGTTGAGGAGGATTTTCTTGAGCGCGTTGCCGAAGGTGCGTTTCTCGAAGCAGTCAGCGTCGTGCGTTACGGCGAAGGCGATGATCCGCGCTCGCGGGTCAGTCTGCCTTGCGGTGGCATTCTCGATGTGTTGGTGGAAAAACTTGACGCCGACTGCGCGGTGCAGGCGCATCTGCGTGAACTGGAATCAGCGCTGCTGGGTCAACGTCGTCTGCTTCGCGAAGTCGATCTGGCCAGCGGTGCGCGCGTTCTGTTGGCTGATCGCGAGCAGGGTGCACGGATCGAGCGTGAGATTGATCGGGTGCGCATCCGTATCGGTGCAGCACAGCGCTTGTTGCTCGCCGGCTACTCCAGTGTGGCGCAGGCCTGTGCCGAGTTCGCGGTAGGACTTGGCTTCGAAGTGATTCTCTGCGATCCGCGCGACGAGGTGCTGGAAGGTGTGGTGCTCAATGGCGTAGAAATCCGTCGGCAGCTGCCTTCGGTGTTTATTGCCGACGGTGGTTGTCATCGCGATACGGCGGTAGTGGCGTTGACCCACGATCCGCGTATCGATGATCTGGCGATGATGGAGGCGGTGCGCACCAAGGCGTTTTACATCGGTGTGATGGGATCGCTGCAGACGTCGCAAAAACGCTTTGAGCGCTTACGTCGCATTGGTGGTTTGAGCGAGGCGGAGCTGGCGCGGATTCATGCGCCGATCGGCCTCAACCTCGGCAGCAAGACACCGGCGGAAATTGCGCTGGCAGTGCTGGCGGATATCCTGCGGATTCGCAGCGGGATCGCTCGGGATCAGCTCTGATCCTAAGCCTTGCTGAATCTACTGTGGCGAGGGGATTTATCCCCGGTTGGACTGCGCAGCAGTCCCCTCCTGCTCAAGAGGGGGCGCTTCGCACCCCCAACGGGGATAAATCCCTCGCCACGATGGTGTTTATAGACCGTACTTATCGCGCAGCCCGTAATACCAGGCCCCCAGCGCGGCAAACGGTGTGCGCAGCAATTGCCCGCCGGGGAAGGGGTAGTGGGGCAGGTCGGCAAAGGCATCGAAGCGCTCGGCCTGACCGCGCAACGCTTCGGCGAGGACTTTGCCAGCCAGATGCGTGTAGGTGACGCCGTGACCGCTGCAGCCCTGCGAGTAATAGATGTTGTCGCCCAGGCGCCCGACCTGCGGTAAGCGCGAAAGGGTCAGCAGGAAGTTGCCGGTCCAGGCGTAGTCGATCTTCACGTCCTTGAGTTGCGGGAAAGCTTTGAGCATCTTCGGGCGAATGATCGCTTCGATGTTCGCCGGATCGCGAGCGCCGTAAACCACGCCGCCACCGAAGATCAAGCGTTTGTCGGCGGTCAGGCGATAGTAGTCGAGCAGATAGTTGCAATCCTCCACGCAGTAATCCTGCGGCAAAAGCGCCTTCGCCAGCTCATCGCCCAGCGGCTCGGTGGTGATCACCTGGGTACCGCACGGCATCGATTTGGCCGCCAGTTCCGGCACCAGATTGCCGAGGTAGGCGTTGCCGGCAACGATGATGAACCTGGCCCTGACCTTGCCTTGCGGCGTATGCACAACCGGATTGGCCCCGCGCTCGATGCGCACGGCAGGTGATTGCTCATAGATGGTGCCGCCGAGAGACTCGACTGCCGCTGCTTCACCGAGCGCCAGATTCAGCGGATGGATGTGGCCGCCGCTCATATCGAGCATGCCGCCGACGTACTGATCGCAGCCGACCACTTCGCGGATGCGGCGTTGGTCCATCAATTCCAGCTGGGTGTGGCCGAAGCGCTCCCACAACCGTTTCTGCGATTCAAGGTGGGCCATTTGTTTGGCGGAAAGGGCGGCGAATACACCACCGTCTTTCAGGTCGCACTGGATGTTGTATCTGGCCACGCGCTCGCGAATGATCCGGCCGCCTTCAAAGGCCATTTCGCCGAGCAGTTGCGCCTGCTTGGGGCCGACCGTGCGTTCAATGACGTCTATGTCGCGGCTATAGCTGTTGACGATCTGCCCGCCGTTTCGGCCCGAGGCGCCAAAACCGACTTTCGCCGCTTCCAGCACGGTTACGCGAAAACCGTTCTCCAACAGGAACAGGGCGGACGACAGCCCGGTATACCCGGCGCCGATCACACAGACGTCCGTCTCCACATCATCCTGCAGCACAGGGCGTGGTGGTACGGCATTGGCCGACGCAGCGTAATAAGACTCTGGGTATTGGTTGTTCGCCATCCTGCCGCCTCTGTTTAATATATTTTACGAGTGCGTCGATCCTACCCGAGTTGAAAAACCTCCGCCAGCTACCGAAAAATCTTCGTCGCTGAGGCGAAATTAAATATTTTGCATATTCATAGGGTTAGGTGAAAAAAAGGTGTTGACACCCCTCCGGAATTCCGTAGAATGCCGCCTCACAGCAGGCACGTAGCTCAGTTGGTTAGAGCACCACCTTGACATGGTGGGGGTCGTTGGTTCGAGTCCAATCGCGCCTACCAAACAAAATCCGCTCTGCTGGGCGGTCTAGAAGGGCTCACCGAAAGGTGAGCCCTTTTTTGTTGTCTGCGATTTGCGCAACGCTTGTTCCCAGTCATTTCCGCTTCGCTCTGATCAGCTCTCCATTCATTACTATTTGGGCAAAGTGATCAAGCGCCATTTTGGTGCGTTTTTCTACCATTTCGTTGTTGAAAACACCTGAATATCCAAAGGCTTACAGCTATTTTTCTCCAACCGGTTATCGAAAAAGCCTTGTTGCATATTGGGAATTTAAGTAACATCCGTTCCGCGTTCACCACCACGGTTTATGCATTTTTAAATCCCAAGCTTCCATCAGCTGCTTGGGATTTTTTTTGCCTGCGTTTTGGCGTTTGGCATCTGTCTCGCCGTCAGCTCCAAGCGAGGCCCCGCTTTTTCGTCTACTACTGACTGGCCGATTTTCAACTCTTTGTAAGGGAGTGCGTCGATGCTGAGTCAGTGGATCCTTGCGGCTGTTCATCTATTCGCGTTTGCCTTGGCTTTCTGGGCGGTGCTGACGCGCGGCACAGTGTTCAGCCAGCTCTCGGCGGGTACGGGAGAGGTCAAGCGCGTGCTGCTCGCGGATAACTTGTGGGGGCTTTCAGCTTTGACGCTGCTTATTACCGGAGCGATGCGCGCATTTGGTGGTTACGAGAAAGGCTCTGACTATTACCTGCATCAGCCGCTGTTTCATCTGAAGATGACGTTGTTAGTGCTGATCCTGCTGGTAGAGCTTGCACCCATGATCACGCTGATCAAATGGCGCATCGCATCGTCGCGCGGGGTAGCGCCTGATGCCGGGCGTGCGAAGTTGTACGCGCGCATCAGTCATGTTGAAGCGCTGCTGCTGATCCTGATGATGGTCGCGGCGACAGGCATGGCGCGTGGGGTGATATTCGCTTAGAAGGCGAAATTCTCCGTGCTCTATCGGAAACGTCCGACAGCCAGCTCCAGGAGTGAAAGGTAATATCGGCGCAAGAAAGGAGGGAGTGACAAGTGAAAGGAGTCAGTGTGCTTCAGGCGCCGTGCCCAGCGGGGTGAAATGCGGATGGCTAAACGGCGCGTGAATCTTTAGCCAGTCTTGCGCGACGGCAATAGGACTGGCTACGTAATGCAAAGTGGCTCAGGGTGTTTGCGGCTTGTCCGGAGCGGTCAGGCCGGCCTGGATGCGTTGGTAAATTTCTTCACGGTGCACTGCCACGTTTTTCGGAGCGTTGATGCCGATGCGGACTTGTTGGCCGCTGACTCCGAGGATGGTGATCGTGATGTCATCACCAATGTTTATGCTTTCACCGACTTTGCGGGTGAGTATCAGCATGGTCTTCTCCTTGATTGCTTTGTAGGGCACCTGATTCAGACAGTGCAGAGGTCGGTGGTATCTATAGATTAGTGCGAAGTCTCACGGTTTGGGTGCCTCTTTCTGACGCGCAGATGCGGCATTAATTCCCAGGGCGTAACTATACAGAGGCTGCAATCATCATTCTCGTTGTTTTGTGCCCATTTTGCGGGGCTCGCGAAGTATTTATGAATGATAAGATCGCCGCTTTGTGAATTCCGAGGAAAGCGTTGTGCGCAAATTGGTTTGGCTGGTAGCGGCACTGGCATTGGCAGGCTGCGGTGAAGGCAAGAGTGTAGATGCGCCAAAGCCTGAGACAAAGGTCGCGGCAGCGCCGGCGGCCGCCGCGCCACAGTGGGATCTGGAAGTGCGTGGCGAAACTCCGCAGGCTGTCAGTGACCTGAGCGGCTGGTTGATCGAGCATGCTTTCGTTCCGACGGTCGTCAAGGACGGCAGCGGTAAAACACGAATTCTGATCGGTCCGTTCAATTCTCAGGCTGACGCCGAGGCGCGCAAGGTGCAGGTGGATGCGGCATTGGTAAAAGCCAAGAAACAAAATATCGAGTCGGTGGTGATTGAGCATCCCCTCACGCCATAAGCGTAGCGCCTTCAAAACAGGTTGAACGCCAAACGTGAAAAAGGCCTCGAGCATAACGCTCGAGGCCTTTTTATTTGTGCTGCGATCAGCCGCAGGCTTTAAGATTTACCGAGCCGACAAACTCGTTGCCGCGCCCCATCACGCACGCCACGCTCTGGTTGCGCTGACGTTCCCAGTCCTGCACTGGATAGGTCTTGTCCCACGCTTCGTACAACTGCCGATCCTGCTTCGACAGGCGCAGTCCGTATTGTTTGCTC
This sequence comes from Pseudomonas sp. 1L-E-NC-VB-C3, assembly GCF_057291535.1. Lineage (NCBI taxonomy): Bacteria > Pseudomonadati > Pseudomonadota > Gammaproteobacteria > Pseudomonadales > Pseudomonadaceae > Pseudomonas > Pseudomonas sp. 1L-E-NC-VB-C3. The sequence goes on from NZ_JBXAWD010000006.1 coordinate 181,054, forward strand.
ATGTAAAAATACGTGCGGGCGATCATGCCGCGGATCGAAGGGCGGGGCATGACCTTCTTGGCCTTGAAGTCGACCTGCGTCAGGCAGGATCCATACTGACCGGACTGCACCGGCAACCAGCCGTAGCTGAAGTTGCTGCGATCACCGTTGACCTCACCGATGCTCGGTACCAGGTTGTGCAGGTCAGCTTCGGCCTTTTGATAAACCGGATCGTAACGCGTGCAATTCTTGCGTCCGCCTTGCTGCCAGCACTGCCGCTGATGCCCGATCTGCCAGGCCGGCACGATGTGCTCCCACTCGATCCTCGATGCACGCTTGGCGTTCTTGCGCGGCACATAGCCGCAAGCCTTGAGATCGACGCGGTTGCCGGTGTACTTGCAGCCGCAGTAGAACTCCGTGGACTGCGGCGCATAAAGTTTCCATGCGGCTTTCTTGGCTTCGGAAAATGTACGTGGGGCGCCAGCCTGGGCGCCCACGGCGAAAAACAACAACAGCAAAGCAACACAGCGGACACTCATTGAATCAATCTTCCTTCGGCACAACCCAAAAAATCTGCACGCCACCGTCATCGCGATAGGCGAGGGTGACGTTGTCGTTCTCGTCGATTTCCTCGAGCAAGCGCTCCCAGTCGTCCATCGGCTCATCCGGCAGACGGAAAATCAGTGCGGCTTTGGCTTTTTGTGCGGTGGGGGAATTGATGATTTTCTGAACGCGCATACCCATGCGTTCATAAGCGTCAGGAGCAGCAGGAGAGGTGGCCACGAGGTTATCCTTATTAAGCTGTACGTGCATACAGTATTTAACTGTAAGCGATTTCGCAACTGCTTAAAATTCAAGAAAATCCTCTGACAGCGGGTTTCCGATTTTGGTGTAGGACTTGTCGAGATTTTTGTGGGAAAAGTATTGGAAGGGTGTAAGCGGGGCACCACCTGTCAAGCTGACAGGTGATGCGCAATTGCCCGATCGAGAAGTGATCAGGCGATGTTCAATCAGTATTCCCAGAACATCCGTTGCAGCTCTTTGCTGTCGTTGGTCTTGGTCAGTGCAACCATCGCCAGGATGCGGGCTTTCTGAGGGTTCAGGTCGTGAGCGACAACCCAGTCGTATTTGTCGTCGGGCTGTTCGGCGTTACGCAGGACAAAGCCGCCGGCGTTGACGTGGGACGAGCGAATGATCTGCACGCCATCCTTGCGCAGCGCTTGCAGGGATGGAACCACGCGGGAAGATACCGAACCGTTGCCAGTGCCGGCGTGGATGATGGCTTTGGCGCCGGCTTGAGCCAGTGCCTTGTAGGCGGTATCGCTGACGTTGCCGTAGGAGTAGGCAATTTCTACGTCAGGCAGGCTCTTGATGTCCTTGATGTCGAATTCCGAATCCATGGTGTGACGCTTGGCCGGCAGGCGGAACCAGTAGGATTTGCCTTCGACCACCATGCCCAGCGGACCCCAGGCGCTTTTGAATGCTTCGGTCTTGATGTTGATCATTTTGCTGACGTCGCGACCGGACTGGATCTCGTCGTTCATGGTCACCAGCACGCCTTTGCCGCGCGCTTCTTTGCTGCTCGCCACGGCGACGGCGTTGTACAGGTTGAGCATGCCGTCTGCCGACATGGCAGTGCCCGGACGCATCGAGCCAACGACGATGATCGGCTTGTCGGTTTTCTCGACCAGGTTCAGGAAGTACGCGGTTTCTTCCAGAGTGTCGGTGCCGTGGGTGATAACGATGCCGTCCACGTCCTTGCTGTCGGCCAGTTCGGAAACGCGACGACCCAATTGCAGCAGGTTGTCGTTGGTGATGCTTTCCGAAGCGATCTGCATGACTTGTTCGCCACGCACGTTAGCCAGTTTGCTCAACTCGGGAATGCCGGCAATCAGTTGTTCGATACCGACTTTTGCTGCCTGATACGTGGCGCTGTTGGCCGCACTGGCGCCGGCGCCAGCGATGGTGCCGCCTGTGGCGAGGACGACGACGTTGGCCAGTTTCGTCTGGGTTTCGGCTTCTTTTGCCTGAAGGGCAGCAGGCAGGAGCAGGAGTAGGGCCAATGCGCCCGGAATCAAAGTATTGAAAGCAGATTTCATTATTTTTCTCTCTAGTCGTGAGACGGTGCTGATGCAGGTTCATCTAGATGCGCCCCAAGCCGATCTGAATGCTCGAGGTGCAAGGACGGGAGCAGGATTCATACCATGCGTAATGTGCTGGCGGAAAATGTTTAACCCAATGATTTAAATCAATATTTGTCGAGGGCTAGAGCATCGTTGAGGATCCATCCATCCGGGATTCCGAACGACAGACGGATTCGTGTTCGGCTCGCCGATAGGCAATCTCTGAAAAGCCAGGCGGGTGACAAATCCCCGCTAAAGAAATGTGCTCTCAGGCCGATGCGTCCTCAAGGAAACCAAATCTTAGGAGTTCACATGTCACTGACGGTCGGTTTTGCCAATCCCGCTGCAGTCACCATTGGCGGTAAAACTGCAGCGACGATCAACAGCCTGAACGATGCGACCAATGAGACTTCGGCGCAGGCGCTGGGTACCGAAAAGACTGAGAAGAATCAGGTCAGAACCGGTGGCGGGCCTGTGCAGGAAAACAGTGAAACCGAGGCTGACAGCAATCTCAGCATCACCGTCAAGACGTTGCTCAAGCGGATGAAGGAACTGCAGAAGCAACTTCAGGAGCAGCAACAGCAACTGGCTGCGGCTCAGGCCGCAAGCTATCCGACTCCCGAAGCGAAATCCCAGGCAGTGATGTCGATTCAGGGCCAGATCGCGCAAACCAGCGCCGCACTGGCAGAGGTGGCGGGTGCGTTGGTCAAGGAGATGTCGAAAAGCGCTACAAGCGGTGGCCTGGTCAACACGACCGCCTGAAGCGTCTGATGGCCGACTCAGCGATTCGGCCTACAACAAAAGACGATTTCTGATTGTTGACAAATGTCAGCGGGATTCTCATAGTTCGGTCTACGCAAACGTTTGCGCGGCTTTGAAGGGCATCTGCTTCCGGAGCCGTGACGTAGCTTACGTCAGCGCAAACGTTGCTCACAATAATCATAAGATCGGAGTGAACCCATGAAGCTGCCATTCGCCGCACGTCTTCTTGCTGTCGCTATGCTGGCTGCCACAGCCGCCGCACTACCTGTCTCCTCGGCGTTCGCCGAATCCGCAGAAAAGCCCAAAGTCGCGCTGGTCATGAAATCTTTGGCCAATGAATTCTTCCTGACCATGGAAGACGGCGCCAAGGCGTACCAGAAAGAACACTCCGCCGATTTCGATCTGATCTCCAACGGTATCAAGGACGAAACCGACACTGCCGGCCAGACTCGCATCGTCGAACAGATGATCCTGGCCAAGGTGAATGCACTGGTGATCGCGCCTTCTGACTCCAAGGCCATGGTGCCTGTGATCAAGAAGGCCGTAGACGCCGGTATCACGGTGATCAACATCGACAACCAGCTTGATCCCGCCGTGGTCAAAAGCAAGAACATCAACGTGCCGTTCGTAGGTCCGGACAACCGTAAGGGTGCACGTCTGGTTGGCGAATATCTGGCCAAGCAACTGAAGGCGGGCGACGAGGTCGGCATCATCGAAGGCGTGTCCACCACCACCAACGCGCAGGCGCGCACGGCCGGTTTCAAGGACGCGATGGAAGCCGCGCAGATCAAAGTGGTCTCGCTGCAGTCCGGTGACTGGGAAATCGACAAGGGCAACAAGGTTGCGGCTTCGATCCTCAGTGAATACCCGGATGTCAAAGCGCTGCTGGCCGGTAACGACAGCATGGCGGTCGGTGCCGTTTCCGCAGTCCGTGCCGCTGGTAAGGCTGGGCAGGTGAAAGTCGTCGGTTACGACAATATCAATGCCATCAAGCCAATGCTCAAGGACGGCCGCGTGCTGGCGACGGCTGATCAGTTTGCAGCCAAGCAGGCCGTGTTCGGCATCGAAACCGCGCTGAAGATCATCAAGGGCGAGAAAGTCGACAGCGGTGCCAACGGCGTGATCGAAACACCGGTCGAGCTGGTCACCCAGTAAGTCATCTGGCGACACAACGGCGCTCGTCCGTCTGGGCGAGCGCGTGGAGATTCCTATGTCAGTTTCCGCTCCGAACGCTGTCCTCTCGGTCAGCGGTATCGGCAAGACCTATGCGCAACCGGTGCTCACCGGCATCGATCTGACGCTGATGCGCGGTGAAGTACTGGCGCTGACCGGCGAAAATGGTGCCGGCAAAAGTACCCTGTCGAAGATCATTGGTGGTCTGGTCACACCCACTACCGGCCAGATGCAATTCCACGGCAAGGATTATCGTCCGGGCAGCCGTACCCAGGCCGAAGAGCTTGGCGTGCGCATGGTCATGCAAGAACTCAATCTGTTGCCGACGCTGTCGGTGGCGGAAAACCTCTTTCTGGATAATCTGCCGAGCAGCGCTGGCTGGATCAGCCGCAAGCAGTTGCGCAAGGCGGCGATCGAAGCCATGGCGCAAGTCGGCCTCGATGCGATCGATCCGGACACGCTGGTCGGTGAACTCGGTATCGGTCATCAACAGATGGTCGAAATCGCGCGCAATCTGATTGGCGATTGCCACGTGCTGATCCTTGATGAGCCGACCGCGATGCTCACGGCGCGCGAAGTCGAAATGCTCTTCGAGCAGATCACCCGATTGCAGGCTCGCGGCGTTTCCATCATTTATATCTCTCATCGTCTCGAAGAACTGGCGCGGGTGGCCCAGCGTATTGCCGTGCTGCGTGACGGCAATCTGGTCTGCGTCGAGCCGATGGCCAACTACAACAGCGAGCAACTGGTCACCTTGATGGTCGGTCGCGAGCTGGGCGAACACATCGACATGGGGCCGCGCAAGATCGGCGCTCCGGCGTTGACAGTCAAAGGCCTGACGCGTTCGGATAAAGTTCGCGACGTCTCTTTCGAGGTGCGTGCCGGGGAGATTTTCGGCATTTCCGGATTGATCGGGGCAGGGCGCACGGAATTGCTGCGGCTGATATTCGGTGCCGATGCTGCCGACAGCGGCACCATCGCGCTCGGCTCCCCGGCCAAAGTCGTGAGTGTTCGCTCGCCAGTCGATGCCGTACGCAATGGCATCGCGTTGATCACCGAGGATCGCAAGGGCGAAGGGCTGCTGCTCAGTCAGTCGATCAGCGCCAACATCGCCCTGGGTAACATGCCGGAAATCTCCAGTGGCGGTTTCGTCAACAACGGCGACGAAATCTCCCTGGCGAAGCGTCAGATCGAAGCCATGCGCATCCGCAGCTCGAGCCCGACGCAGTTGGTTTCGGAACTGTCCGGCGGCAATCAGCAGAAGGTCGTGATCGGTCGCTGGCTGGAGCGCGACTGTTCGGTGCTGCTGTTCGACGAGCCGACTCGCGGGATTGATGTCGGCGCCAAGTTCGATATTTACGGTTTGCTCGGTGAGTTGACCCGCCAGGGCAAGGCATTGGTCGTGGTGTCCAGTGACTTGCGCGAGTTGATGCTGATCTGTGACCGGATCGGCGTGCTTTCGGCGGGGCGTCTGATCGACACCTTCGAGCGCGACAGCTGGACCCAGGATGATTTGCTTGCCGCCGCATTCGCCGGCTACCAGAAACGTGATGCGTTGCTCAATGAGGCAGCGCCTAGGGATCTCCCATGAAAACTGCATCTTCTGCCAGTAAACGTAGTGGCAATTTCTTTGGCCTGGGTACTTATCTGGGCCTGGCCGGTGCATTGCTGGCGATGATTGCGCTGTTCTCGGTTCTGAGCAGCCATTTCCTTTCGTACAACACTTTCAGCACCCTGGCCAACCAGATTCCCGACCTGATGGTGCTGGCCGTGGGCATGACCTTTGTGCTGATCATCGGCGGCATCGATTTGTCCGTCGGCTCGGTGCTGGCGTTGGCCGCATCGACGGTCAGCGTTGCGATTCTCGGCTGGGGCTGGAGCGTTTTGCCAGCGGCGCTGCTCGGCATGGCGGTGGCGGCGCTAGCCGGGACCATCACTGGCTCGATCACCGTGGCCTGGCGGATTCCGTCGTTCATCGTCTCTCTCGGCGTGCTGGAAATGGCCCGCGGTGTGGCGTATCAGATGACCGGGTCGCGCACTGCCTACATTGGCGATGCGTTCGCCTGGCTGTCGAATCCGATCGCGTTGGGCATTTCCCCGTCGTTCATCATCGCTTTGCTGGTGATCTTCATCGCGCAGGCAGTTTTGACCCGCACGGTTTTCGGCCGCTACCTGATCGGCATCGGCACCAACGAAGAAGCCGTGCGGCTGGCCGGGATCAATCCCAAGCCCTACAAGATTCTGGTGTTCAGCCTTATGGGCCTGCTGGCGGGCATTGCCGCTCTGTTTCAGATTTCGCGTCTGGAGGCGGCTGACCCGAACGCAGGTTCGGGCCTGGAACTGCAAGTGATCGCGGCGGTGGTTATCGGTGGTACCAGCCTGATGGGTGGACGCGGTTCGGTGATCAGTACTTTCTTTGGCGTGCTGATCATTTCCGTGCTCGCGGCCGGTCTCGCGCAGATTGGTGCGACGGAGCCGACCAAGCGCATCATCACCGGTGCGGTAATTGTTATCGCCGTGGTGCTCGACACCTATCGCAGTCAACGCGCCAGTCGCCGGGGCTGAACCATGGCAACGATCAAGGATGTAGCGGCGCTCGCGGGCATTTCCTATACGACCGTGTCGCACGTGGTGAACAACACCCGCCCGGTGAGTCAAGAAGTGCGGCGCAAAGTCGAGGCGGCGATCAAAAGCCTCGACTACGTGCCCAGTGCCGTGGCGCGCTCGCTGAAAGCCAAAACCACGGCGACCATCGGCCTGCTGGTGCCTAACAGCCTCAACCCGTACTTCGCTGAATTGGCGCGCGGAATCGAGGATTACTGCGAGCGCAACGGTTACTGCGTGATCCTCTGCAACTCCGACGACAATCCGGACAAGCAGCGCAGTTATCTGCGCGTGTTGCTGGAAAAACGTATCGACGGTTTGATCGTCGCCTCCGCCGGCGGTGACACTGGTCTGGCGCAAGGGCTGGCAGGCGTGAAGACGCCGATGGTTATCGTTGACCGGGGTCTGGAAGGTGTAAATGCCGATCTGGTGCGCATCGACCACGAATACGGCGCTTATCTGGCAACCCGTCACCTGCTCGAGTTGGGGCATCGCGACATCGCCACCATCGGCGGTCCGGCCAGTACCAGCGTGGCGCAAATGCGTCAGGCCGGTTATTGCCGAGCGCTGCGAGAAGCGGGAATCGAGGTGCGCGAGGAGCGTATGCTCGAAAGCGACTTCACCAGCACCGGCGGTTACAACGCCGCTGCCCGGCTGCTCGAGATCAATCCGCCGAGCGCGATTTTTGCCGGCAACGACATGATTGGCATCGGTGTGCTGCGTGCGGCGGCTGAACGTAATGTCCGGGTACCGGCCGAGCTGTCGGTGATCGGCTTCGATGACATTCAGATGAGCCGTTATGTCTATCCGGCGCTGACCACGGTCGGCCAGTCGATCCTGCAACTGGGCGAGATGGCCGCCGAAGTGCTGTTGCGCAGAATTGCTGCGCCCGATTCGGGCACCGATCAACGCATCGTGACCCCGAGCATTGTCCTGCGCGAATCGACCGCGCCGCTGTCCGGCGTGTTCACCGAATATCGCTGAAACCGAATTGATGAGTAGTGATGTATGCCAGCAAATGTAGTGGTAATAGGCAGCCTGAACATGGACCTGGTCACCCGGGCCCCGCGGCTGCCGCGCGGCGGTGAAACGCTGATCGGTCATTCCTTTGCCACGGTGTCTGGCGGCAAGGGCGCCAATCAGGCGGTTGCTGCTGCGCGCTTGGGCGCTAAGGTGGCGATGATCGGTTGCGTCGGAAATGACGACTACGGTGTGCGATTGCGTGATGCCTTGCTCGCCGAGCACATCGACTGCGAGGCTGTCAGTGTCGTAGAGGATTCCAGTGGCGTAGCGCTGATTGTGGTGGATGACAACAGCCAGAACGCCATCGTGATTGTCGCCGGTGCCAACGGCGCGATGACGCCGGCAGTGATCGACCGTTTTGATGCGGTTTTACAGGCCGCCGATGTAGTGATCTGTCAGCTCGAGATTCCCGATGCGACGGTCGGACATGCGCTCAAGCGTGCGCGTGAGCTGGGCAAAACCGTCATCCTCAACCCGGCGCCGGCCAGCCGTCCTTTGCCGGCTGACTGGTTTGCCGCCATCGACTATCTGATTCCCAACGAAAGCGAAGCCGCCGCATTGAGCGGGCTCGCTGTCGACTCGCTGCAGTCGGCAGAAACGGCTGCCACTCAGTTGATTGCCATGGGCGCGGGCAAAGTCATCGTCACGTTAGGCGCGCAAGGCTCATTGTTCGCCAACGGCAACGGCTTCGAACATTTCCCCGCGCCGACCGTGAAGGCGGTCGATACCACGGCGGCGGGCGACACTTTCGTCGGCGGTTTTGCCGCAGCGCTGGCCGATGGCAAGACTGAGGCCGAGGCGATTCGCTACGGGCAGATCGCCGCTGCACTGTCGGTTACCCGCGCCGGTGCGCAACCGTCGATTCCAACCATGTCCGAAGTACAGGCGTTCAAACCCGCATGAAAAAGACTCCTCTGCTTAACGTCGCGCTGTCGCGACTGATCGCTTCTCTTGGCCACGGTGACATGGTCGTGATTGGCGATGCCGGTTTGCCCGTGCCACCGGGTGTCGAGTTGATTGATCTGGCGCTGACCCATGGCATCCCTGATTTCGTCAGCACGCTGAAAGTTGTACTCAGCGAGATGCAGGTAGAAAGCCATGTGCTGGCCAAAGAGATCTTCGACAAACAACCCACGGCACTTGCCGATCTGGACGCGTTGAACGAAGAGGGCGCGCTGGGCCGTAGGGATCTGCTCACCCACGAGCAGTTCAAGGTGCTTAGCCGACAAGCCAGGGCGATCATTCGTACAGGAGAATGTCAGCCGTACTGCAACATCGTTCTGGTCGCCGGGGTTACATTCTGATTTCCGATATCACCTGCACAAGGAATGCGCTATGCAACGCTATGCTGCAAAACTTCATCAACTGGTCCGGAGCCTGCTGCTTTTGTCTGTGATAACTGCGACCGGCGTTCAGGCCGCTGAAAAAATCGATTTGATCATCGACACCGATCCAGGCGCTGACGACGTTGTCGCTTTGCTCTTCGCGCTGGCGTCGCCGGATGAATTGAATATCCGCGCGTTAACGACTGTCGCCGGCAACGTGCGCCTGGACAAGACTTCGCGTAACGCGCGACTCGCTCGCGAATGGGCAGGGCGCGAAGACGTGCCAGTTTACGCTGGCGCACCGAAGCCGCTGATGCGCACGCCGATCTACGCCGAGAACATTCATGGCAAGGAAGGCTTGTCAGGCGTCACGGTTCACGAACCGAAGAAAGGCTTGGCGAAAGGCAATGCGGTCAATTACCTGATCGACACTCTTAAATCGGCCAAACCGCACAGCATCACCATTGCCATGCTCGGTCCGCAGACCAACCTGGCTCTGGCATTGATCCAGGAGCCGGAAATCGTTCAGGGCATCAAGGAAGTGGTGATCATGGGCGGGGCGCATTTCAACGGTGGCAACATCACCCCTGTGGCTGAATTCAACTTGTTCGCCGATCCGCAGGCTGCCGAGGTGGTGCTCAAGAGCGGGGTGAAGCTCACCTATCTGCCGCTGGACGTGACCCACAAGGTCCTGACCAGCGATGCACGCCTGAAGCAGATCGCCGCGCTGAACAACAATGCGAGCAAGATCGTCGGCGACATTCTCAACGAGTACATCAAGGGCGACATGGAGCACTACGGCATTCCCGGCGGTCCGGTGCATGACGCGACGGTTGTGGCGTATCTGCTCAAGCCTGAGCTGTTCACCGGTCGGGCGGTCAACGTCGTAGTGGATAGCCGAGAAGGACCGACATTCGGCCAGACCATTGTCGACTGGTACGACGGCTTGAAAGCGCCTAAGAATGCATTCTGGGTCGAAAATGGCGACGCCCAGGGATTCTTTGATCTGCTGACCGAGCGCCTGAAACGCCTGAAATAAGTCGTCAACCCGCAGGCGGTTGCCTGCGGGTTTTCACTGCGGCTGTTCGGCCTGACCGATCGGATAGCGTTCGAATACCTGATTGATAAAATGCTGCGCCGCTTCTATCCCCAGCTCCTTGACCAGTAAATCAATGCCGATCAGCGCCAATTCTTCCGTCGTGCCGGGGCTGTAAGAGCTGTGTCCTTCGGCCCATTTGGCGTTGATGGCGGCGTCGATGCTTACACTGGTCATGGGAGGCTCGAAAGGTCAGGATGTCTGTTTTCGAGTTAACCATTTTGTGCGGCATTTGGCACTGCGACTTAGGCATGAGCGGAGCCCTATGCGACACTTGGTCTTTTCTGGCTTGCAAAGGACCCCGCTGTGCAGATTGATCTGAATACCCCTGACGGCCTCACACTCGAAGCAGTTCGCCAATTGCTTGCCTCGGGCAGTGACGACGTGCACAACCAATTGCGCGTGACCAAAGATGGCATTGCCTATCTGTCTACGGTGACCGGTGGGCAGGATATCGAGGGTCTGTTGTTTCGCCTGGAAACCTGGGCGAAGGGGGCGGGCTATGTGGGTAACGTCGCAGCCAGCGATGAAGTCTGGGTGATGCAGATTTTCAACGCACTCAAAGACAACTGGCCGAATCCGCCCTACGACTACATCGACGTTTATTGAGGTCGTTAATATTCAGTCACGAATGTTTGATGAGCCGGACAGGGCGGCTCAGGCACACTCGGCATTTTTCCGCTCGTGGGGCAGGGCATGGCTTGAGCCTTGAAACCAAACGCCGCATTGGCGGTCGCACGATCTCTGCTTAAACATTTGAAAACAAGGAGGCTTCATGCCTTTGAAGTTCGCGACACTGGGTGCACTTATGGCCGCTGCTTTCTTGGCTGGTTGCAGCACAACTTCCAGCGAGTCGGCAAAGGAGCCCGTGGCGGCTGAATCAGGAAATAGCCGCTGCGAAGCATCGGCGGCGCAATTTGCCATCGGCAAGAAGGCATCCCCTGAGTTGCTGGATCAGGCGCGTGCCAAGGCTGGGGCGCAAAATGCGCGCTTCCTCAAGCCGAACGACATGATCACCCTGGAATACCGCTCCGATCGCCTGAACCTGAACACCGACAACAACTTGGTAGTTACTCGCGTCAACTGCGGCTGAGTCCTTTTGCGTCAGGCATAAAAAACCCCGTCACCAGGACGGGGTTTTTTTAGTGCGCCGAGAAATTACTCTGGGCGAACCTGTGCAGCTTGCATACCCTTTTGGCCTTTCTCAGCCACGAAAGAGACGGTCTGGCCTTCTTTCAGGCTTTTGAAACCGTCGGATTCGATAGCTTTGAAGTGTACGAACAGGTCGTCACCGCCACCTTGAGGAGTGATGAAGCCGAAGCCTTTTTCATCGTTGAACCATTTAACGGTGCCGGTTTGGCGATTAGACATGGTGTATCTCCAAGAAACATATATTTTCAGTAGTGCTGTGCTGCTCAGGCCAACTGGGCACACCCGGGTATCATAGTCGAAATGTTCGCTTTGGTAGCCCCCCGGACGTGCTGTTTGCCAATCAGTCGTGTTTTCTTTACCACCTGGTTGCGCTGAAAGCCCCGGTTTGAAAGGCTTTCAGCGAAACGTAAAGACGATAAAAAAACCTGTAAAACCTGCATAAATCGTCTGAAAAGCCTCATTTCCAGCACTTTTTTCCGCCTTTCAGCCGATGTTAATGCCCGGTTTTCTTATTTTTTCGGGGCGGTATTTGCCTTGCATTTGGCGATCTGGCCAAGGGCTTTCTGTTGCAATTCAGGAGTCGCCTTGTTGTCCATCAGCGCCTGAATGTCACTGGCCGGATAGGACTTGATGGCGTCAGCTCCGCAAGCGCAGTGGGATTTCGCCGCGGCAGCACCGATTTGCTGGGTTGCAGCCTGAGTGCACTGGGCCATGTACTTCTCGCGCTCGCCTTTTGGCCAGTCGGCATGGGCGCTCAGTGGTAGCAGCAGAACGACGGGGGCGACGAGGGCGAATAAGCTTTTCAGACGCATGCGAGGATGCTCCTTGTGGGTCAATGTCTTGTTATCTGAGGGCGCAAAGGCCGATCAAGTTCAGCACTCTGGCATAAAAACGGACATTTGGCCTTCTGCCAAATCAGGGCGTAAGCGACCGCTCATCTGTGCTAGCATGCCGGGCTCAAGCGTTCTCAGGCTTCGGATGACCTTCAGTCCCGAAGCGGTCGGCGTGCGAATTTTTCCGATTTGAATCCCAGTCACTCTGGTTCGGTTTTCCGGTTGGCCGCAAGGCTCCTGCCGCTGTAAGGCAGGCGTTCGTCATTGAATGGCCTGGATCGGATCTTGTACTGGCTCATCCCAACCCACGTGACCTTTGGTAGGGGTCACCACTAGGAGAGGAGGCGCCATGCCAACTATTACTCTTCCCGACGGCAGTCAACGTTCATTCGATCACCCGGTTTCCGTAGCCGAGGTCGCCGCGTCCATTGGTGCAGGCCTGGCCAAAGCCACGCTCGCGGGCAAGGTCAATGGCCAACTGGTCGACGCCAGCGACATCATCAGCAGCGACGCGACCCTGCAAATCATTACGCCAAAGGATGAAGAGGGGCTGGAGATCATTCGCCACTCTTGCGCGCACCTGGTTGGCCACGCGGTCAAACAGCTGTACCCGACCGCGAAGATGGTCATCGGCCCGGTCATCGACGAAGGCTTTTATTACGACATTGCCTACGAGCGTCCTTTCACGCCGGAAGACATGGCGGCTATCGAACAGCGCATGCAGCAACTGATCGAGAAAGATTACGACGTCATCAAGAAAGTCACTCCGCGCGCTGAAGTGATCGAAGTGTTCAAGGCTCGTGGCGAAGACTACAAGCTGCGTCTGGTTGAAGACATGCCGAACGAGCAGGCCATGGGTCTGTACTATCACGAAGAATACGTCGACATGTGCCGTGGTCCGCACGTGCCGAACACGCGTTTCCTGAAATCCTTCAAGCTGACCAAGCTGTCGGGCGCTTACTGGCGTGGCGACGCCAAGAACGAGCAATTGCAGCGCGTCTACGGCACCGCCTGGGCTGACAAGAAACAGCTGGCGGCGTACATCCAGCGCATCGAAGAAGCCGAGAAGCGCGATCACCGCAAGATCGGCAAGCGTCTGGGCCTGTTCCACACTCAGGAAGAGTCGCCGGGCATGGTGTTCTGGCACCCGAATGGATGGACTCTGTACCAGGTGCTCGAGCAGTACATGCGCAAGATCCAGCGCGACAACGGCTACCTTGAGATCAAGACTCCTCAAGTCGTCGACCGCAGCCTGTGGGAAAAATCCGGGCACTGGGCCAACTACGCCGACAACATGTTCACCACTCAGTCGGAAAACCGCGACTACGCCATCAAGCCGATGAACTGCCCATGCCACGTGCAGGTGTTCAATCAGGGCCTGAAAAGCTACCGCGAGTTGCCGATGCGTCTGGCCGAGTTCGGTGCTTGCCACCGTAACGAGCCGTCGGGTGCGTTGCATGGCATCATGCGCGTGCGAGCGTTTACTCAGGACGACGCGCATATCTTCTGCACCGAAGAGCAGATGCAGGCCGAGTCCGCTGCGTTCATCAAGCTGACCATGGATGTCTATCGCGATTTCGGCTTTACCGAAGTCGAGATGAAACTGTCCACTCGTCCGGAAAAACGCGTCGGCTCCGATGAGCTGTGGGATCGCGCTGAAGCTGCATTGGCTGCAGCCCTTGATTCTGCTGGCCTGCCGTACGATCTGCAGCCGGGCGAGGGTGCTTTCTACGGGCCGAAGATCGAGTTCTCGCTGAAAGATTGTCTCGGTCGAGTCTGGCAGTGTGGTACCTTGCAGCTCGATTTTAACCTGCCTGTCCGTTTGGGCGCTGAATACGTCTCCGAAGACAACAGCCGCAAACACCCGGTGATGTTGCACCGCGCGATCCTCGGTTCGTTCGAGCGTTTCGTCGGGATTCTGATCGAGCACTACGAAGGTGCTTTCCCTGCTTGGCTCGCGCCGACCCAGGCGGTGATCATGAATATCACTGATAAACAGGCAGATTTTGTCGCAGAGGTTGAAAAAACTCTCAACGAAAGCGGATTTCGTGCCAAGTCCGACTTGAGAAATGAAAAGATCGGCTTTAAAATCCGCGAGCATACTTTGCTCAAGGTTCCCTATCTTTTGGTTATCGGAGATAAGGAAGTCGAGATGCAGACTGTCGCTGTGCGTACTCGTGAAGGTGCTGACCTGGGCTCGATGCCCGTCGCCCAGTTCGCTGAGTTTCTCGCGCAAGCGGTTTCCCGGCGTGGTCGCCCAGATTCGGAGTAATTATTATTAAGCGTGAAATGAGACAAGATAAACGAGCTGCACCGAAAGCCCCGATCAACGAGAATATCTCGGCACGCGAGGTTCGGTTAATTGGCGCTGATGGCGAGCAGATTGGCATCGTCTCGATTGATGAAGCGCTTCGTATCGCTGAAGAAGCAAAGCTTGATCTGGTGGAAATTTCCGCAGATGCAGTCCCGCCTGTTTGCCGGGTGATGGACTACGGCAAATCGATCTTCGAGAAGAAGAAGCAGATTGCCGCGGCGAAGAAAAACCAGAAGCAGATTCAGGTTAAAGAAATCAAGTTTCGTCCAGGGACGGAGGAAGGGGATTACCAGGTAAAACTGCGCAACCTGGTACGTTTCCTGAGTGACGGGGACAGGGCCAAGGTATCCTTGCGATTCCGCGGCCGTGAGATGGCCCACCAGGAGCTGGGGATGGAACTCCTCAAGCGGGTTGAACAAGACCTGCTCGAGTACGGTTCGGTCGAACAGCATCCTAAGATGGAAGGACGCCAGCTGATCATGGTCATCGCCCCGAAAAAGAAGAAGTAATCAACAGGGCACGGCAGGCCTTCTGATTATGTTTATCAACTGAATGCGGAGTATCCGAACATGCCAAAAATGAAAACCAAAAGTGGTGCTGCCAAGCGGTTTCTGAAAACTGCTAACGGCATCAAGCACAAGCACGCTTTCAAGAGCCACATCCTGACTAAAATGTCGACCAAGCGTAAGCGTCAACTGCGCGGTAGCAGCTTGCTGCATCCGTCTGACGTGGCAAAAGTCGAGCGCATGCTGCGCCTTCGTTAATTTAGTCAAGAATAGAGGAAGTAACTCATGGCTCGTGTAAAGCGTGGCGTCATTGCCCGTAAGCGTCACAAAAAAATTCTGAAACTTGCTAAAGGCTACTACGGCGCACGCTCCCGCGTATTCCGTGTTGCCAAGCAAGCGGTAATCAAGGCAGGCCAATACGCCTACCGTGACCGTCGTCAGAAAAAACGTCAGTTCCGCGCTCTGTGGATCGCTCGTATCAACGCTGGTGCTCGTGTTAACGGTCTGTCCTACAGCCGTTTCATCGCTGGCCTGAAAAAAGCGTCCATCGAGATCGACCGTAAGGTTCTGGCTGATCTGGCAGTGAACGAAAAAGCGGCGTTTGCTGCGATTGTCGAGAAAGCTAAAGCCACCTTGGCTTAAGTACCCCCGACAGTCACCCGGCCTCACCTCTGTGGGGCCAGGTGTTAAACGTCATAAATAGGGGAAGAGCCTTCAAGCTCTTCCCCTATTTTGTATCTGGAGTCTGTACATGGAAAACCTGGATGCGCTGGTCTCTCAAGCACTAGAGGCTGTGCAAAGCGCTGAAGATATCAATGCCCTGGAGCAAATCCGGGTTCAATACCTTGGCAAGAAGGGCGAATTGACTCAGGTGATGAAGACCCTGGGGAATCTGCCGGCCGAAGAGCGTCCGCAAGTCGGTGCGCTGATCAACGTTGCCAAGGAACGTGTTACAGGCGTTCTCAATGCGCGCATGGCATTGTTTGAAGAAGCCGAACTGGCTGCCAAACTGTCTGCCGAATCCATCGACGTGACGTTGCCGGGCCGTGGCCAGACCTCTGGCGGTCTGCATCCGGTCACCCGGACTCTGGAGCGCGTCGAGCAGTTCTTCACCCACATTGGCTACGGCATCGCCGAAGGTCCTGAGGTCGAAGACGACTACCACAACTTTGAAGCGCTCAACATCCCAGGCCATCACCCGGCCCGGTCGATGCATGACACCTTCTATTTCAATGCCAACATGTTGCTGCGCACCCATACCTCGCCGGTACAGGTCCGCACCATGGAATCCAAGCAGCCGCCGATCCGCATCGTCTGCCCGGGCCGCGTCTATCGCAGCGACTCCGATATCACCCATTCGCCGATGTTCCACCAGGTCGAAGGCCTGCTGGTTGATCGCGATATCAATTTTGCCGATCTCAAAGGCACCATCGAAGAATTCCTGCGGGTGTTCTTCGAGAAAGAACTGGCCGTGCGTTTCCGTCCTTCGTATTTCCCCTTCACCGAGCCATCCGCTGAAGTCGATATGGAATGCGTGATGTGCAGCGGCAAAGGCTGCCGCGTCTGCAAGCAGACCGGCTGGCTGGAAGTGATGGGCTGCGGCATGGTTCACCCGAACGTGCTGCGCATGTCCGGCATCGATCCGGAAGAGTTCTCCGGATTTGCCTTCGGCATGGGTGTCGAGCGTCTGGCCATGCTCCGTTACGGCGTGAACGACTTGCGTCTGTTCTTCGACAACGACTTGCGGTTCCTCGCGCAATTTCGCTAGTCGTAACGAATTCTTAGGAGAGCAGGATGAAATTCAGTGAACAATGGCTGCGTGGCTGGGTCAGCCCGCAGGTAGATCGCGATGAGCTGGTTGCTCGTCTGTCGATGGCCGGTCTTGAGGTCGATAGCGTTACTCCGGCCGCCGGCGTATTCAGTGGTGTGGTGGTGGGTGAGGTGCTGAGCACCGAGCAGCATCCGGACGCCGACAAGTTGCGCGTATGCCAGGTCAGCAATGGTGCGGAAACTTTCCAGGTCGTGTGCGGAGCGCCAAACGTGCGCCCGGGCCTGAAGATTCCGTTCGCCATGATCGGCGCAGAACTGCCGGGCGACTTCAAGATCAAGAAAGCCAAGCTGCGTGGTGTCGAGTCCAACGGCATGCTGTGCTCGCAAGCCGAGCTGCAGGTCGGTGAGGGCAACGACGGTCTGATGGAGCTGCCGGCCGATGCGCCGGTGGGCAAAGATTTCCGTGTATACCTGGATCTGGAAGACGCCAGCATCGAGGTCGACCTGACTCCGAACCGAGGCGACTGCCTGTCCCTGGCCGGTCTGGCTCGTGAAGTCGGCGCGCTATACGCCGTGCCGGTAACCCGTCCTGTGGTAGCTGCGATTGCAGCGGTGCACGACGAAGTGCGCTCGGTCGAGGTGCTGGCCCCAGCCGCGTGCCCACGTTACCTGGGTCGGGTCATCCGTAACGTCGACCTGTCCAAGCCGACGCCGCTGTGGATGGTTGAACGTCTACGTCGTGCCGAAGTGCGCAGCATCGACGCTGCGGTGGACATCACCAACTACGTGATGCTCGAGCTGGGCCAGCCACTGCACGCGTTCGATCTCGCCGAAATCAATGGCGGCATTCGTGTGCGGATGGCTGAAGAGGGCGAGAAGCTGGTTCTGCTCGACGGTCAGGAAGTCAGCCTGCGTAGCGATACGCTGGTCATCGCCGACCACACTCGTGCACTGGCGATCGCCGGCGTAATGGGTGGCGAGCACAGCGGTGTTTCCGCGACCACGCGCGATGTGTTCCTCGAATCTGCGTTCTTCGATCAGATCGCTGTTGCCGGTAAGGCACGTTCTTACGGCTTGCACACCGACGCTTCGCATCGCTACGAGCGTGGCGTTGACTGGAAGCTGGCCCGTGAAGCCATGGAGCGCGCCACTGGCCTGCTGCTGGAAATCACTGGTGGCGAAGCTGGTCCGGTTATCGAAACCGTCAGCGAGCAACATCTGCCGTCGATTGCGCCGATCACCCTGCGTGCCCAGCGCATCACGCAGATGCTTGGCATGGAAATGGATGCGGCACAGGTCGAGCGTCTGCTCAGCGCTCTGGGTCTGAACATTACCGCTGAAGGGGAAGGGCAGTGGCGTGTTGAAGTACCAAGCCACCGCTTCGATATCAGCCTGGAAGTCGACCTGATCGAAGAGCTGGCTCGTTTGTACGGTTACAACCGTCTGCCGGTTCGCTACCCGCAAGCGCGTCTGGCCCCGCAAGCCAAGGCCGAAGCGCGTAGCGATCTGCCTGAGCTGCGCCGTTTGCTGGTTGCTCGTGGTTATCAGGAAGCGATCACCTACAGCTTCATCGATCCGCGTCAGTTCGAACTGTTTAATCCGGGCGTCGAGCCGCTGTTGCTGGCCAATCCGATTTCCAATGACATGGCTGCCATGCGCTCGTCGCTGTGGCCAGGTCTGGTCAAGGCGTTGCAGCACAACCTCAATCGTCAGCAGGATCGTGTGCGTCTGTTCGAGAGCGGCCTGCGCTTCGTTGGTCAGCTTGACGGCTTGAAGCAAGAGCCGATGTTGTCCGGGGTTGTTTGCGGTAGCCGCTTGCCGGAAGGCTGGGCGCAGGGTCGCGACACCGTCGACTTCTTCGACGTCAAGGCTGACGTGGAAGCGGTATTGGGTTTCGCCGGTGCCCTGGATTCGTTCACCTTTGCTCCGGGCAAGCACCCGGCGCTGCATCCGGGTCAGACCGCGCGCATCGAGCGTGAAGGTCGCGAGGTAGGCTATATCGGTGCAATTCACCCTGAGCTGTCGAAGGCACTGGGGCTGGATCGTCCGGTGTTCGTCTTTGAGCTGGTTCTGGCGGAAGTGGCGCTCGGTAAAATGCCGAAATTCCACGAGTTGTCGCGCTTTCCTGAAGTGCGTCGTGACCTTGCACTGATCGCGCACAAAGACGTCGCGGCCTCGGCTGTACTGGACGTAATCCGTGAAAATGCAGGCGAATGGCTCACAGAGCTCAGGCTGTTTGACGTGTATCAGGGTAAAGGTATTGATCCTGATAGAAAAAGCCTTGCAGTCGGCTTGACCTGGCAGCATCCATCGCGCACTCTTAATGACGATGAGGTGAATTCGACGACGCAAAATATCCTCACCTCGCTCGAACAAAGGTTGAACGCCACGTTAAGGAAGTGACGTATGGGGGCTTTGACGAAAGCTGAGATGGCGGAACGTCTGTATGAAGAGCTGGGCCTGAACAAGCGGGAAGCCAAGGAATTGGTCGAACTGTTTTTCGAGGAAATCAGGCACGCTCTTGAAGACAACGAGCAGGTCAAATTGTCCGGTTTCGGCAATTTCGACCTTCGGGACAAACGCCAGCGGCCTGGCCGCAACCCGAAAACGGGGGAAGAAATCCCGATCACGGCTCGCCGTGTGGTCACCTTTCGTCCAGGGCAGAAGTTGAAGGCCCGAGTTGAGGCTTATGCTGGAACCAAGTCATAACGACGAACTACCCGTCATCCCGGGCAAACGCTACTTCACCATTGGTGAAGTCAGCGAGCTGTGTGCCGTAAAGCCACACGTGCTGCGCTACTGGGAGCAGGAGTTTCCTCAGCTCAACCCCGTCAAACGCCGCGGGAACCGCCGGTATTATCAGCGCCAGGACGTGCTGATGATCCGGCAGATCCGCGCGCTCCTTTACGATCAGGGTTTCACCATCGGCGGCGCACGTCTGCGCCTGTCCGGCGACGAAGCCAAAGATGACACCACACAGTACAAACAGATGATTCGGCAGATGATTGCCGAATTGGAAGATGTTCTGGTGATACTCAAGAAATAAAAAGCTGCGCTTGAATACTTCCAGTTTTCAAAAGCTTGCGATATATTCTTGAGCGTTCTTCGAGGTGAAGAACGGGATGCAACATCAGTCGGGGCGTAGCGCAGTCCGGTAGCGCACTAGCATGGGGTGCTAGGGGTCGAGTGTTCGAATCACTCCGTCCCGACCATATTTTTCAATGACTTAGGCCAATGTTCACAGCATTGGCCTTTTTCATGTGTGTGTGATTTGCGGGGCTACTCGATCACGCCTGCGACTCGCACCAAGTGTTTGGATTAGTAAGAAAGTCCGCTCGTCGAGCAAATAGCACTCTCTGTGCGCCGATCTTCTCTTACTTATTAAGCGCAGCCCCTGCGCCACTGACGGGAGAGAATGATGATCGACGACAACAACGGCCCTGAAGCGCCATATCCGGGACCAGACGAACAAACCCCTGATTCTGGCGAGGGTCATGATTCCGGCCTGGAGCAGGCTGATTCTGAGCCGAAGCAGGGCACCGACGAACGACCAGAGGACTGGAATCCGCCAGCCGGCAATCCTGGCTCTGATCAGGACGCCCAGACGGGCCGAGATAATGGCGGCGCTAAGTAAGCCCGATCAATTGTAATAGTTCACGAGACCCGGCCATCGCGCCGGGTTTTTATTGCCGCCCAACCCTCTATCGCCATCCCCGGGCGCAGACGGTTATTTGGGCTTGGGTGGGCGAAGCTGAGCGGCGCCGGCGGCTGGACGCTTCGATCCAGGCGCCGGCAACAAGCATGTTCACTCTACGATGCAGATCCAGCGATGGTTGTATCGATAGGGTGCGCGTGTGAAATGGACGTCTGAGACCATTTTCATGCCTCGCTCTTGGAGCGCTTCGGTCAGTTGTACGAGTGTCTCTGCCTGGATAGTCATTGCTGTCACCTCGTCAGATTTACTGCGTTCATAATTCTTGACCGAGAGATCAGGCGGCTAATTCATTTTTTCTACAGTCATCATTGAAGTAGTGCGATCAAGAGCGCTGTGCTTCACTTCGTGTCCACTAACTTGCCCCATTCAAGTCCGAACCGCGCCAGGTACTTCCTCAAGCGATCGGCATCATTAGGCTGCGCCTTGGCCTGCCGGGAAATGCCGAACAGCTGTCGACCGGCATCCGACAGGCTGTCCGCCTGCCGGCATACCTCAATAACCGCCTTCAGCTGTAAGCGATCGAACAAGTCCATGCTCTCGCTATCTCCCGGCAACTCAGTTGATACCGCAGTGGGTTGCGCCAAGCCCCATGCATATCGCAATCGATCGATCTCATCGTCTACCTGCGCTTCATCGATGCGTCCGCTTTCGGCCAGAGTTGCCATCCGTGTAATCGACGCGGACAGTTCGCGAAAGTTGCCCAGCCACGCTGCTTCACGTGAGCTGGCGAAGGCCAGGTAGCGTCGGCGTGCTTCGAGATTGAAACGCGCGCGTTGCCCATGTTCGCGCGCGTGGCGTTCCAGTTCGAAATCGATGTTTGGCTCGATGTCCTCGCGGCGGCCGGCGAGGCCGGGCAGGTCGAATGTCCAGAGGTTGATCCTTGCGTACAGGTCCTCGCGAAAAAGGCCTTCGGCGACGCGGCTGCGCAGGTCGCGGTGGGTGCCGGCGATTATCAGAAAATCACTCTCGACTTCCTTGTCCGAGCCCAGCGGGAAGAAGCGTTTCTCTTCGATTGCCTTTAACAGCATCGCTTGTTCGTCTGCGCCGAGCTCGCCGATTTCATCGAGAAACAGCATGCCGCCGTTTGCGGCGCGCAGCAGGCCATCGCGAGCGTTTTGCGCGTCGGTGAAGGCGCCTTTGACGTGTCCGAACAAGGCCGACATCGCGCCGTCGCCACGCAAGGTTGCACAGTTGACTTCGACAAAGCGTCCCTGCATTTGATGACGGTTACGTTTGAGTTCGTAGATGCGCCGCGCCAGGAAGGATTTGCCGGCGCCGGTCGGGCCGATCAGCAGCATGGGGGCTTTCGAGCGCAGCGCAACGCGCTCGATTTGTTCGATGGAGCGGTTGAAGGCCGGGTTGCGTGTGGCGATGCCGGACTTGAGAAATTCCAGGCCTTCGAGACGTTTGCTGGCGAAGCGTGAAGCAATCCGATCATAGCGCGACAGGTCGAGATCGATCAGCGCATGAGTGCCACAGGCGTGATCGTTTTCGTTCTTGCGCTTGGCGGGGGAGGTCTGAATCAGCCGGGCTGGCAGATAGCGCGCCTCGGTCAGCAGGAACCAGCAGATCTGTGCGACGTGGGTGCCGGTGGTGATGTGGACGAGGTAATCCTCGTGCTCGGTGTCAAAATTGTACGCAGTGGTGAAGTCGTGCAGTGCGCCGTACACCTCTTCGAAATCCCAAGGATTGCGCAGCGACATTGGATGCAGGCGCACTTCGGTGCTCGGAGAAATCTGCTGGATGTCCGCTCGGACACGCTCGGCGAGGCTGACGTCGCGCGCGTCGAGGCCGTGAATCAATTCAAGCCGATGGATAGGGAGTTCTGTTTGTTGGCACAGACCTACGCTTGGTCGCCAATAATTCCAACGGCTGGCACCTTTGCCGACACGATCCAGGGTGGCTCCGATAAATCCGATGGCGACCGTGCGTTTGTTGGGCATGCTTATCTCATAAGATAAATGACGATATGCAATGATAATTTTGCTGGTCTGATTTGTCTTCCATAGATTATCGAGACTCGTCGAATCAGAGATAAAAGCTATTAAAATCAGAAACATAGCAGAAAAAACCATAGCCGCATCCAAAGCTGGCACAGCGGCTGCAATGCTGGTGGAAACGAACATGGACACCAAGATATGAAAGACCAAACCTACCAGCTTCTCGAAGTCGCCGACGGCAAGCCAATCAAACTCTGGACCGAAGGCGTTCCAGTAGAAAATGAAGCCCGCGCGCAATTGATGAACACTGCGAAAATGCCCTTCATCTTCAAGCATCTGGCGGTGATGCCGGATGTGCACCTGGGCAAGGGGTCAACCATCGGCAGCGTTATTCCAACGGTCGGCGCGATCATTCCCGCAGCGGTGGGCGTCGACATCGGTTGTGGAATGATCGCTGCGCGTACATCGCTGATGGCTTCGGATCTGCCGGACAACCTCCACGGACTGCGTAGTGCCATCGAGCAAGCGGTGCCACATGGCCGCAGTTCGAATCGTTCGCGGCGAGACAAAGGCGCCTGGGACGAGATTCCTCAGCAAGCCGATCAGGCCTGGGCGGGGTTGCAGCCGCGCTTCAAACTGATCACCGACAAGTATCCGAAACTGGCCAACACCAACAACCGTGGGCACTTGGGGACGCTCGGCAGTGGCAACCACTTCGTCGAAGTGTGCCTGGATGAAGCCAACCGGGTGTGGTTCATGCTGCACAGCGGTTCGCGCGGTGTCGGCAACGCTATCGGCAACCTGTTCATCCAGATGGCCCAAGCTGATATGCGTCAGCATATTGCCAACCTGCCGGACCGTGACCTGGCCTATTTCGAAGAAGGCAGCCGACATTTTGATGACTATGTGGAAGCGGTGGGCTGGGCGCAGGACTTCGCCAGACAGAACCGCGAACTGATGATGCGTGCGGTGGTTCAGGCCACGCGGCAGATCATCCGCAAGCCGTTCGAAGTGGCGCTGGAGGCGGTCAACTGCCACCACAATTACGTGCAGAAGGAACGGCATTTCGGTGAGGACGTGCTGATTACCCGCAAAGGCGCGGTGTCAGCGAAGAAGGGCGAACTGGGGATTATTCCGGGCTCGATGGGCGCCAAGAGTTTCATTGTGCGCGGTCTGGGCAACGAAGAGTCGTTCAGTTCCTGCAGCCACGGCGCCGGGCGCACCATGAGCCGCACCAAGGCCAAGAATACCTTCACCGTCGCCGATCAGATTCGCGCCACGGCCCACGTGGAATGCCGCAAGGACGAAGCGGTGATTGACGAAATTCCGATGGCCTACAAGGACATCGACAAAGTCATGCACGCCCAGCGTGAGCTGGTGGAAGTGCTGCACACCCTGCGTCAGGTGGTGTGCGTCAAAGGATAAGGAGCTACAGCGCTGGCGAGAATTCTGCATCCGGCGCTGCCCCGGTTCATCGCGGCTGAGCTGAAGCGCGAATTATCAATATTGATCGTAACTCAGGAAGACCCACGACGGTTTAACGGTACCTCAGAGACACCGTCGGGCTATACGCGTAAGGATTTGCAATGAAAGAGATAATCGAACTGGACGGCGCCATCGGTGGCGGCCAGGTGTTGCGCAGTGCGTTGAGCCTGTCGATGGTGACAGGTCGGGCGTTTCGCATTAAACAGATTCGCGCCAGACGCAGTCGTCCGGGATTGCTGCGTCAGCATCTGACAGCCGTGATGGCGGCGGCCGAGATTTGTGGTGCACAGATATCTGGTGCGCATCTGGGGTCGCAAGCCCTGAGCTTCGAACCGGGCGAGATTAGCGGAGGCAACTTTCAGTTCGCTATTGGCACGGCGGGCAGTTGCACGCTGGTGCTACAGACGCTGTTGCCAGCCTTGTTGCAGGCGCCGCAGGCCAGTCGAGTGACAATCTCCGGTGGCACGCATAATCCGCTGGCGCCGCCGACGGATTTCCTGTCGCGCAGTTGGTTGCCGCTGCTGCGGCGCATGGGCGGCGATGTCGAGTTGGAGTTGCTGCGTCATGGTTTCGTACCGGCGGGCGGTGGCGAAATTGCGGTGAAGGTGCAGCCCTCGCGCCTCACGCGCCTGGACCTGTGTGAGCGCGGCGAGGCAGTCTCACGACGCGCATTGGCGCTGACCGCAGGTCTCGCACCCACTGTCGCTCAGCGAGAGCTGAGTCAGGTGGCCAAGCGTTTGAACTGGCCAGTGGAGGCGCTGCAACCTGTGGCGCTTGACCCGGCACGCGGCCCGGGCAATGTGTTATTGCTGGAGTATGTTTTCGAGCATGTCACTGAGGTGTTCAGCGCATTTGGCCAAGTGTCGTTACGCGCCGAGAAGGTGGCCGATGCCGCAATCAATCAGGCTGTCGACTGGTTGCGCAGTGATGCTGCTGTCGCTGAGCATCTGGCCGATCAGTTGCTGTTGCCGATGGCGCTGGCCGGTGGCGGATCGTTCACCACGCCGCGCATGACTGATCATCTGCGCAGCAACATCGAAGTCATTCACCTGTTTTTGTCGGTCCGTATCGATTGCCGAGAGGAGGGCGGCGATCGCTTGCGGGTAGACGTTTTCCAAACCGATTAACAGCGGCCGGCAACCGGAAAGCAGTTGCACAACCTCATCGCAGGTGAGGCTAGCCTTCAGCCATTAGCACATCCGACCTAATTGCCCCCGTTCTGGCTCGACCTTAAAGTCCTTTCGCTTGGCAGGTTATTGCCAGTATTTCTCCGGTATGAAAATCAAAAAGGTCGATCTGCAATGAACTCATCAAGGACTATCCCGGTTCTCGCTTTATTCGCAACAATGGCGCTCGCAGTTACTGGATGCCAGACCGTCAAACCGGGAGAGAGTGATCTCAAGAATCGCGCACAGACCACCATCGGTAAACCCGTAATCAAGGTTTCAAATATCCGCAGCGACTTCAATACAACCTTCTACACCGCGCAAACCGAAAGTGGCGAATATACGTGCGAACTGCCGAGCGGCCCGATGGTTGCTCTGGGTTCCATGGGCATGGGACTGGGCGCTCAGTGCACCAAGCAATGACTAATCAATCCTTTCGAAGCTGAAAGAAAAAGGCCAATGTCGATGACATTGGCCTTTTTCTTTAACGAATACTCGGCGCAGATCAGCTGGTTTTCGAGTTCAGCTTGCGCAGTTCTTCGTAGGTCGCCGATTGCACGAACCAGAAGCCGGAGACGATGCACCAGCCCAGGGTACCGCCTACGAACATGCCGAGACCCGAAAGAAAGCTCTGGCTCATCATGAAGAGGGAAACGATCAGGATGACCGCCAGTGCGATGTAGAGAACGATGTTGTTGACGCCGATGACGAAATCTTTCATTTGCATTCCTTGGATGTATTTTCCTCTGGCCACCTTCTATGGTGGCCAGTGCGCGCATCATATTGATATCACCGTGGATTGCGCTAGTTCGGCGTCGGTATTTTGTTATGAATAGCAAAGTCCGTGGTTACTGAGCGGGTTTTTTCTCAAGATCTTCGGAGTCGCTCGACGTCGCCGCATCCTTCTCCGTCTCGTGCGGTTCTGAGCCCGCATTGGCGCCTGAAGACTCTTCACCTTTCTTGTTGGCCTTCTCATCATGGTCACTAGAGCTTTGTGCATGATTGACACCGGGCAGGGCGGTGGCGGGGGTGGCAGCGCCCGCTGTCGTTTCGGCTGCCCAAGCGTGGAGCGGGCCAATCAAGCACAGACTGAAAAACGAAATTGCGAAGATTTTCTTGTTCATCACGTGGGCCTTCTACGCGGTGGGATGTACTGCTTTGGATAAGCCTGTCTGCCAAAGGTGCGCAGTACTGGACGAGCGGCGAAGCCTGATTGTATTCAGCCGGATCAAAAATCTCGCGACAGCAGGCAAATTGCTGGCCCCCATAGGTGTTTCGCACCGGCAAAATCGCCTTTTTTCAAAAGGTTAGGTTGGCTACATGCGCACGATTGTCATCACCGTTGTGACGCTCTCCCTGGCTTTGATCGCCTCGGGAGTGCAGGCAAAAGAGTTGAGCAAGGGCCATCGCTTTGCCTGCACCTGGGGCTCGGATATTGCTGCCGGTGCGCAGCGATCAAAACTGTCCGGGGTTTCGCTGTATGGCGCGCGCAAGCAATTGCAGGTTCGCCGATTCCAGCAACCCTGGATGCGCATGACAGCGATGCGGATTACCGAGCAGACCTACAACAGCAGTTCGAAGCTCAAACCGGCAGCGGTCAAGCAGACCTATTACGAACAATGCGTACGCCATGAGTTGGCTCGGCGCTGATGCCGGTTTCTCAGGACTGATTTACACAGCTCAGGAATCGCGAGAGCCCTTGGCCACTGCCGGCCCGGCAACCCGCGGCGCCGCTTTGGTCTGCATCAGTGCATCCAGAGCCTTGCGATAGCCCTGGCCGCCAAGCGCCATGCTGTTGTTGTGCGTCGCGCCGGGCACGAGCAGCAGGCGTTTGGGCTGCTCTGCGGCATTGAATAGCTGCTCGCTGAAGCGCGGCGGCACGAAGGCATCAGCCAGGCCATGCACCACCAGCAGTGGCATGTGAATGTCGGCGATCTTGTCGATGGAATCGAATTTCTGCGACAGGAGCCAACGCACAGGAAGCGAGGTGTTGGCCACGGCGGCAGCTACGTCGGCGAGAGAAGTGAAGGTAGATTCGATGACCAGACCGCGAACCGGCAGAGGTGTGTTGTTGCGCGCCGCGTTCTGTCCGAGCTCGGCCGCCAGATCAATCGCCACCGCACCGCCGAGAGAGTGGCCGTAGATCAGGCGCTTGTTCGGGTCCGGTTGCAGCAGCTGGAAGCGCTCCCAGGCCACGCGGGCATCTTCATAAACGCTGCTTTCGGATGGTAGATCACCCTTGCTTTGGCCGAACCCGCGATAATCGATGGCCAGCACCGAATAGCCCGCCGCGCGTAGTTGTTCTATGCGGAATAACTGTCCGGTGAGGTTCCAGCGCACACCATGCAAGTAAAGGATTGCCGGGGCATTGGCACGTTCCGCCGGCCACCACCAGGCATGGATGTTCTGCCCGGCCTTGAAACTCTTCGGTTGCAGATCGAGTTCCTGAACGCTGCCGGGCAGACCGCGATACCAGCCGGCGGTGCCCGGCTCGATGCGAAACAACAGTTTGCGCTCGGTGTGTTCCAGCACCGCACAACTCGTCGGCACGCCAATGATCAGCGCGGCCATCATGGCGAACGCCAAGCGGCGGCGTCGCAGACGGGTCAGGAAGGACAGGAACATTAATCGTTTCACCACAGCGCAGACAAAGAACGCTTTTTACCAGATGCCTCGGTCTGCGCGTGACTGTTTTTCGACCACCGTGCACGCCCAACGATTACAAGATGCTGCAATCGATCACGCCACCTGCAGCACAATCTTGCCGATATGATCGCCGCCCTCCATGCGGGCATGGGCCTGAGCCGCGTCAGCCAGCGGGTAAACCTTGTCGATGATCGGCAGGCAGCGCCCGGCGCTGAGGGCAGGCCAAACGTGTTCTTGCAGTTGATCGGCGATGGCGGCTTTTTCCGTAGCCGTACGCGCGCGCAGCAGCGAACCGGTGACCACCGCGCGTTTGCCGAGGATGGCCAGCAGATCGATGTCGTTGGCGCGGGCGCCGCCGAGAAAGCCGAGCATCACCAGTCGGCCATCCATTCCCAGTGCGCTGATGTTGCCGTTCAGATACGAGCCACCCATGATGTCGAGAATCACGTTCACGCCTTGATCTGCGGTCTTCTCGGCAATGACCTTGGCGAAATCTTCCTCACGATAGTTGATCGGTTGCCCGCCAAGCTGACGGATCGCGTCGCATTTTTCAGCACTGCCTGCGGTAGCAAACGCCTCGATGCCAAATTCACGACAGAGCATCAGCGCGGTGGTACCGATACCGCTGGTGCCACCGTGAATCAACACGCGCTGCCCGGCCTTGGCGGCGCCGAGGCCGAACAGGTTGGCCCAGACGGTGAAAAAGGTTTCTGGAACTGCGGCGGCCTGGACCCAATCGACTCCATCCGGCACAGGCAAAGTCTGGCCGGCCGGAACCGCGCAATACTCGGCGTAGCCACCGCCATTGGTCAGCGCGCAGACCCGATCGCCGACCGCGAAACGCGTTACTCCGGCGCCAACCGCGACCACTTCGCCAGCCACTTCCAGACCGGGGATCGGGTCCATGCCGGGCTTCATCGGGTACTTGCCGGCGCGCTGCAAGGCGTCCGGACGATTGATTCCGGCGGCGTGAACACGGATCAGCACTTGGCCCTCGGAAGCAGTGGGCAGAGATACGCGCCTGGCTTGCAATACTTCAGGGCCGCCGGGTTGGGTGATTTCGATACGGGTCATTTCTTTAGGCAGTGACATGTCGATTCCTGTGGAGAAGGTCGTGTAGATGGGAGCGCAGACAGGGTGCAATGATTCCCCTCAGTTCGCCGCGCAGCGCGTTTCATTAGCAGAGGGCAGCCAGCGCATGGCTAGCTCCAGCAGTAGAGCCACGACGATTGCGCCAGCGGCGATCACAAACAGCAGCGTGTGCTGGCCGCCCGAGGCATTGAACAATGCCGAATAGGCAAACCCGGCCAGCGCCTGAAAGGTTGCGAATGACACAGTGGCACGGCTCCAGGCGATCTGCTGACGGTGATGCGACGGCACCAGCTCATGCACGCGGGCCAAAGCCAGAGGCACGATGCCCGGCGGGAACGAGCCGAGAATCACCGCCAGTAAAGCCAGCGCCAGAAACGCATGGGAGACGGCGAGCAAACCGAGGGCAATGGCTTGAACTACCAGCACCACGCGAATGCCAGTGCGTGCACCAAGCTGGTCGGCCAGAAAACCGTACGTCACCGGCCCGACAATCGCTCCCAGGCCATACATCACCCAGACCATTGCGCCGATATGCGCCCCGGCGCCCAGTCCGCGAGCCACGTAATCCACCAGAAACACCATGGCAGGCACCAGCCCGGCGGCCATGAACGCGTATTGAGCAAACAACAGGTAGACGCCCGGCGGTGTCGGCTCATCAGCCGACGTTGCGTGCGCAGCCACAGGGTGCGCGGTATCCGCAGGCCAGCCGAACCAGCTCAACGCGGTCAGCAACAACGCCAGCGCGCCCAGCCCCAGCCATGTTGCCTGCAAGCCAAGAGTCAGCAGTGGCGGCACGATGGTGCCGGAGCCAGCAATCCCCAGGCCGATGCCAAGGAAGATTGCGCCACTGGCCAAGCCTCTGTGCGCCGCCGGAACGTGAGGCAGCACGGTTGCCGCCACCAGCACCATGATCGCGCCACCGGCAATGCCGGACAGCAAACGCCAGCCGAAGAACCAGCTCACCGAGAGCGGATAAGCACAGGCAAAAAATGCTCCCGTGACCGCGAGCATCATCAGGCGCAGGGCGTTGCGGTTACCCAGTCGATGGGCCATGGGACGACCGAGCAGGGCGCCGATCAAGTAGCCGACCAGATTGGCCGCGCCGAGATAGACGACATCATTGGCGGAAAACCACTGTGCCTGAATCAGCGAAGGGACCAGCGGCGTGTAGGCGAAACGCGCCAGGCCAATGCTGACCAGGCTGGCGCAAAGCCCGGCGAAGATCGGCAGCCAGATGCCGGAGGAATTTGCAGTACGCATGATAGCGATCTCACAAGAGGTGTATGGCGCTCAGCTTATCGGCTATCTTGGCTGCGCATATGCAGCGATTAAGCGGCAGAGTGATGCAAAAATGCTTCGATGAGGATCAGCATGAATTGGGATGATGCGCGGGTTTTTCTGGCGGTCTGTCGCGAGTCCACCTTGCGCGGAGCTGCACGAGTTCTGGGCGTGGACCAGGCCACTGTCGGGCGGCGTATTACCGCGCTGGAAAAGTCTTTGAGCGCGACGCTGTTCCTGCGTACCTCCGATGGCTACGCGCTGACCAGTGTTGGTGAAGCGGCGCGTAAAAGTGTGGAAAAAATGGAACATTCGGCACTGGAACTGGAGCGGCACATCCACGGGCTGGACGATCGTCTGACCGGTAACGTACGGGTCAGCACCACCGACTCGATGGCCATCGACTTCATCATCCCGGCGATGGCGCGCCTGCATGACCAGCACCCCGACGTGCAGATCCAGTTGGATGCGTCGACGCAAATCCTCAGTCTGGCCAAGCGCGAAGCCGATATCGCGGTGCGCAATACTCGGCCGGATAACCCGGATCTCATCGCTCGGCGAATCGCCCGTTGGCCTGTAGGACTTTTCGCAGCACAGGCCTATGTCGAGCGCCATGGAGAACCGCAGCCCGGCAACGCTTTCGGGGGCCATGATCTGGTGGTGTATCAGCCGTACTTACAGAGCAAAAAAGACCTGACGCTGGTCTCTGAACCGTTGACCCGCGGACGCATCGTCGCCACGCTCAGCTCCAGCCTCTTGGTGCGTCGAGCCCTTGCCGCAGGCCTCGGGATAGGCGAGATACCGGTATACATGGGCGAACGCGATGGCCTCGTCAGACTTTGGCCGGAGCGGACCCGGCCGCTGCCGTATGAAGTGTGGCTGGTCACCCACGCTGACCTGCGTCACACCGCGCGGGTACGGGCGGTCATCGAGCAGATCGTTGAGGCTTTTGCGCTGGAAAACGAATAAGTGGTTCAGGGTTTTGCCGAGGCTACAACTGCTGACGAAACAGCCTACGTCCGAGACAGAATGGGCCGGCTTGTTGTAGTCCGTGATGAGTTCTATTGTCACTGCAGCTCGATGCAGACCTCAGTGACGCATCGAAACGAAGAGCCAGGGAAGGCCGCGTAGCCGCAGAAAGGTGTCGAATTGAAAATCAGGGAAGTGAATCAATATGCAGTCACGGACAGATCGGACGCGGGGCGGGACAGGCAAATCATGAGCAGCATAAGTCGCGAAGAATTCGATGCCAGGATAGAAACCATCGAGACGAGGATGGATGGCCGCGTGGCAGAAATGCGCGCCGACATTCGCGGGTTCCTGGCTGCTCAGGCAGAGCGGGACAAGGTCTATCTTGAACGGGACAAGGCCCTGCAGGAACGGGACAAGCGTTATGACCTGATGTGGATGGGCGTGCAGAAAATCGCCGACGAATCGCGGGAAGCGATCAGACAGGCATCGACGGTAAAGGCCAATTACTGGGCTGCCACCACTGTGCATTTCCTCGGCGTGGCTTCCTTGCTGGTTGGCGCACATTTTGCCAATCAGGCGGCGGTGTTGACCACGATACAAACCACGCTGGCAGCGATTCAGATTGGCAAAGAGGTATCGTCACCCAAACCTGTCGTACAACCCTCAGCAGAGCCGCCGCAATAAAAAACGGCCTTCAGTGGAAGGCCGTTCTGCATCGCGCCAGATCATGGCATTTGCGGCAACTCCTGAGGCCGCAAGTCGAACACCAGCACTTCGGCATCAACCCCGTTGCTCAAGGTGAGCAGCTGTTCTTCACGAACCCGCACGCCGTCGCCTTCCTGCAAGGCTTGGCCATTGAGTTCGACGCTGCCACGCGCAACGTGCACGTAAGCGTAACGATTGGCCGGCAATTTCAGCGTGGCACTTTCCTCGCCGTCAAATAACCCGGCGTAGACCCGCGCATCCTGACGGACTTTCAGGGAGCCACTGCTACCGTCCGGCGAGATGATCAGTTGCAGGCGACCACGTTTTTTCTGCGCGCTGAAGTGTTCCTGTTGATAGCGCGGCTTGGCGCCACTGACATCCGGCACGATCCAGATTTGCAGAAAGTGCACGGGCTTGGTGGCCGAGTGGTTGAACTCACTGTGCGCCACGCCGCTGCCGGCACTCATCAATTGCACGTCCCCAGGGCGGATCACCGAGCCAGTACCGAGGGTGTCCTTGTGTTCCAGCGCGCCTTCGAGCACATAGGAAAAGATCTCCATGTCGCGGTGCGGGTGCTGGCCAAAGCCTTTGCCGGCGGCGACCCGGTCATCGTTGATCACCAGCAGATCGGAGAAACCCTGTTCACGCGGGTTGCGGTAGCTGGCGAAAGAAAAGGTGTGAAACGACTTCAACCAGCCGTGATTGGCGAGGCCGCGATCGGAGGCTTTGCGAAGAGTCAGCATGATGAAATCTCCTGGCGGGACGTGAATTCGTCCGAGTGAGGAGAAGGTTACTGGTTACCCGGTGAGGCAATAAGTAGATGGAAATTGAAAGACTGTCCGGCTCAGGTTGACAGTTTTGCGTTATGGTTCACCCATTCGATCACGCTCCTGAACACTCGGTCCGCCATAATGCCTTGGCTGAAGCGTGCGTATTGACCCTTGAATATGTGTGAAACCTCCCATGAAAACCGTGGCAATGGTGCTGTTCCCTGACTTTCTGATGCTCGACATGGCGGGGCCGCTGGAGGTGTTTTCAGTCGCCAACCGTTATCTGAAACCTGATCTGCACTATCAATTGACGACTCTCGGCACAGAGCGCGGCTTGCTGAGGGCGTCCAACGGCGTGCAGGTTCAGGCTGACTTGCACATCGACGAAGCGGCCGAGCGCTATGACCTGCTATTGGTGCCGGGCGGACCCGGCGCCTATAACCAGAGATTTCTCGAGCTGTTTGGCTGGTTGAAAAAAGCCGTGCCGCGCGCGGAGCGTTACGGTTCGATTTGCACTGGCGCATTCATCCTCGGCCACGCCTGCCTGCTTGATGGTTATCGCGTCACCACGCATTGGAACTACACCGAACGGCTGATCAAGGCTTTCCCGAAAACCACGGTGACCACCGATCAGATCTACGTCGAGGATCGTAATCTCATCACCTCCGGTGGCGTTACGGCCGGCATCGACCTGGCGCTGGCGGTGGTGGCCAGAGATCACGGCAAGAAAATCGCCCAGGACGTTGCCAAGGTCTTGTTGGTGGTCATGAAGCGCCAGGGCGGGCAAGCGCAGTTCAGCCCGTTGATGGCGGCAGTCTCACCGCAAGAAACGCCCATCACCCGCGCGCAGAATTACGTCCTTGAACATCTGGATGAAGCGTTCACCGTCGAGCGCATGGCCGGATTGGCGAACATGAGCGCACGGCACTTTGCTCGCCTGTTCGCCCGTGACGTCAATATGACGCCGATGGAGTTTTTGCAGAATGCCCGCATTGACTGCGCGCGAAACCTGTTGGAAACCGGCGATCTGCCGCTCAAGACCATCGCCTACAAAAGCGGCTTTGGCAGTGTCCGGCACATGCGCTCGTTGTTCGCCGAAAAGCTCGGTCTTACACCGTTACAATACCGTGAACAGTTCAGCTAGAGCGGTTCTGTCCGTCTGACGCAGTCGGATGTCCGTGCTGCGTCGGCTCTGGCGGTTGTATCGTCACGCGAGAGTGCCAAGATGTTTGGCATGAATAATCACAACGACACAAGCCACGGTTCAGTGCTGCGTTTCGGCCCCTACGCCTTTCATGTGCGCCAACGTCTGGTCCTTGAAGGAGAGCAGCCGTTGCGCATGGGCGGGCGCGCCATGGACATCCTTCAGGCGCTGCTCGAACACGCGGGTGAGGTGGTCAGCAAAGAGCAGTTGATTGCTCGGGTATGGCCGACCTCGGTCGTCGAAGAGATCAACCTGCGGGTGCACATTGCGGCGTTGCGCCGCGCACTGGGTGACGGCGTAAACGGGCAGCGTTTCATCATTCACGTGGCGCACTGCGGCTACAGTTTTGTCGCCCCAGTGGAGCAGGGCACCAGTGATGCGCTGACCATGCCCGCTGCCGCGCTCATGCCCCTGCACAATCTTCCGGCACGACTGACGCCAGTCAGTGGGCGCGACGCCCTGATTGGTAGTCTGGTTCGACAAATGCCGGTATGCCGCTTGATGACGATTACCGGTGCACCGGGCGTTGGCAAAACCACTGTGGCACTGCGCGTGGCGGAATTGCTCCTGCAATACTTTCGCGATGGCGCCTGGTGGGTCGACCTTGCCAGCCTCGAAGATGACATTCCATTGCTCGAGCGCCTGTTGCACACCCTGAAGACAGACTTTTTCACACTGACCGGCCGGCACGCCTTGTTGATACTGGATAACTGCGACCACCAGCGCGACAGCTGTGCGGCACTGGTGGAAACGCTGTTGCATGCTGCGCCTCGCCTGTCGATTCTGGTCACCGGCCGCGAAGCCTTGCAAGTCGCGCAGGAGACCGTTCATTACGTGCCGCTGTTGGCGATTCCCAAGCGCTCGACATTGAACACCGTCGAAGAAGCCATGGGCTATCCGGCGGTGCAGTTGTTCGTCAATCGCGCGCGGGCACGGCAGCATGGCTTCTGTTTGCGTGAGCAGGATTTGCCAGGTGTGCGCGAGATCTGCCGTCAACTGGACGGTCTGCCGCTGGCGATCGAGCTCGCCGCTGCGCAGATCGACGCGCTTGGCTTGATCGGCTTGCAGGCACAGGTTGAAAACGGCCTGCAGTTGCTTGGCCAAGGCCGGCGCACCGCGGAACCGCGCCATCAGTCGATGGCCGCTGCGATCGATTGGAGCTTCCAGTACCTGACGGAGATGGAACAGCGTGTGCTGCTGCGTCTGTCGGTATTCAGCGCGGGCTTTACCCTGGAGGCCGCACTGAGTGTGATCAGCAGCGCGGATCTGGCGGGCTCCAGACTGTCCGCGATAATCGAAGGGTTGGCGCGCAAATCGTTGCTTGTTCGAGAACCCAACCGTGCGACGGCCCGCTATTGGATGCTCAACACCGTGCGCCGCTATGCTCGTGATCAGTTCGAGCGCAGTGACGACAATTTCGAACTGAAACAGCGCCATGCGCGCTATCTCAGCAGAACGCGCAACGCTTCAGGCCGGGCACTGCTCGTGGAGGCTGTCGAGTAGCAGGCGGACCTTGCGCAAGTCCGGTGTGGCGTAGCCTTCGGTGAAGCGCTGGTAAATGGGGCTGAGCAAATCCCATGCTTCGCGATGGCGGGACTGGCGCTGCCATAATCGGGCGAGGTCCGTGGCGCTGCGCAGTTCCCAAGCGAGGGCGCCCTGGCTTCTGGCGATGGCCAGAGTTTGTTGCAGGGTTTGTTCGGCTTCTCGGGTTTCAGCGGTGTCTGAGCGGGCCGATTCGCGAGCAGGCTCGCTCCCACAGGATGAACCCTTCAACAATGCCGCCGCCCGCGCCCGCAATATCTCCGCTGCACTCCATCCCGCATCGCCATTGCGCGCGCGCTCCACCAGTGCATCATCGACAAAACGCTCATCCAGCGTAACCATCACTTCCCGAATCAGACCGCTGCTCTGTGCTGGTACGGGCATGGCATTATCCGGATCGATCACCTGCGCATACTGCCGGCCCCAGTTATTGAACAGCAGCACCGAGTGCTTCTGCGATTGTTCCAGCAGCAACTGCAGCAGCGCGCGGGCGTTTACATGGTCGCCGTTGTAATGAGCGATCAGACAACTGGCCAGCGCCAGGGTGTAACAGATCGATGTGCCGTGATTGATCTGCACGGCGATGTCCAGCGCCTGCCGTGCGGCGCGCCAGGCTTGCTCGGGCAGACCCTGCAACCACAGCACTCGGGCCAGTACTGTCAGCGAAGCGACGCTCTGGTCGTATTGCACGCCAAAACCATGGGTGAAACGATTGAGATGGCCGCTGTGCGCCATGCGTTGCAGCACCTGCTCGGCATGTACGCGTGCCTGCGGCTGGTCGCCGGCATAATGCAGGGCCAGCACGCGCAAGCGATGTGTGCTCAGTGACAGCAGCGGTTCGCCGTGCAGGCCGATGCGGTCGAATTGCTCACTCTGGGCCAAAGCCATGCGGTAATGCCCGCAACTCAGATTGACCGCCATATGCCCCGATATCGCACGCAGTTGCCCGGCCAGATCGCCGTGTTCCTCGGCCAATTGGCAGGCGTCGACGAAGGCCTGAATGGTTTGTGGCGTGCCGCCCCAGGTATGATAGCTGGCGCTACCGAGCGCCAGTTTCAAGGCGATTTGCAGGCGAGGGCAGGGCGGTAGCAGCGAGTCTGCTGGCGAAGCCTCCAGCAGACTCAGTGCCCGGCGCACATAGCGGCTGTAATCGCGCAGCAACGACAGCTCCTGCCACAAAGGCGCCGACGCGGCTGCCAGTTGCACCCCCAGCTCATCCGGTCCCGGGCCGTTGAGGCTCCAGTCCAGCGCCGCGCGCAAATCCTCCAGACCCCGGGCATAGCGCTCCATCCACAATACAGTCGGAGTATTGTCCCAATCCGCCTGCGCCTGCTGCATCAGTGTCAGGCAGCGCTCGGCGTGGCGTTGGCGGGTTGCGTTGAGCTCGTCGGCCTGTTCGAGTTTTTCCAGTGCGTAGTGGCGGGTAGTGTCGAGCAAGCGATAGAAAACATCTTCGTCGCCCACTTCGACGCTCAGCAGGGATTTGGCCACCAATTGCGTGACGGCGGTGAACACCGCGCCGGGATCAATCTGTTGACCGATGATCACCGCTGCCGCCGAGGCGAGGGTGAAGCTGCCGCGGAAAATCCCCAGTCGCCGCAGACAGGTTTGCTCGCAGACGTTGAGCAGGTTGAAACTCCAGTCCATCGTCGCGCGCAGGGTCAGGTGGCGTTCGGCGCTGCTGTGGTGTCCGGCCGACAATGGCGGCAAACCCTCGCGCAATTGCTTGAGCAATCCGTCCATGCCCAATTCGCTGACCTGCGCGGCGGCCAGTTCCAGTGCCAGCGGAATGCCGTCCAGGCGCTGGCAGATTTCGATCGCTTGCGGCAACTCGGCGTGGCTCAGTCGGAAGTTTTCCCTGGCTGCGGTGGCGCGCTCGACAAACAACTGCATCGCAGCAAAGCCCAGTGCTTGGGCCGGCTCCATCGGGGTCGACATGGACGGGCATTCGAGCGATTCCAGACGCTGCACGAACTCACCCTCAGCGCGCAGGCTCTCGCGGCTGGTCGCCAGGATATGCACCTTTGGTGCCCCCCGCAGAATCTGCTCGCTGAGCGCGGCGACCGCATCAATCAAGTGCTCGCAGTTGTCGATCACCAACAACATTTGCTGTTCTCGCAGGCCGTCGACCAGACCAGCCTGCGCATCGCCTTCAGCTGCGGACAGATCAAGCAGCGTCGCCAGATGCGAGCCGATCAGCGCGGGATCGGCGATGGGCGCCAGATCCACCAGGCGGATGCCGTCGCGATACTGGTCGAGCAATTGTTCGGCGACGCGCAGGGCGACGGTGGTCTTGCCAATGCCGCCGGGGCCGACCAGAGTGATGCAGCGTCGGCGCGGCAGTTGCTTAATCAAGTGATCGATCAGGGGTTGGCGACCAATCATCCGCGTACGACGCAGCGGCAGGTTGTGCCGGGGCGCGGCGACCGCAGGCGTTGCTTCGATGCTGTCGAGCACGAACGGTGCGACAAAGCTGTAGCCGCGCTGCGCCACGGTGACGATGTAGCGCTGGCCGTTCTGCCCGTCGCCAAGCGCTTTGCGCAGCGCTGCCATGTGCACGCGCAAATTGATGTCTTCAACGACACTGTCTGGCCAGACCCCGGCCATCAATTGCTGTTTGCTCACCACTTCACCGGCATGGGCCAGCAAAATCAGGAGGATGTCCATCGCCCGCCGTCCCAGGCGCAAAGGCTGTTGGCCTTCAAGTAGCAATCGTTGCCCGGGATGAATCCGATAGGGGCCAAACGCAATGGCCTGATTCGGGGAAAAACTCAACAGCGCGCTCCTGCGGTGATGCGGCGGACAGGGCGAATCAGTGCCTGGCGCAAGCGCAGGCCGTCTGATCCGGGGTGTCCGGGCATAATCCTCAGGTTTGAGCATCAGTGCAACGGGTGGCGTAACGGCAGCAGTCAAAACACCGCAGGCTGCGCTGCGGTGTTTTTCGGTTTATCCATGACTCGACAGCGCCAGGCGAAGGGATTGATGCCCTCGCTGCGGGTGAACATGTGGCAGAAGTGCGCCTGATCGCAGAAGCCGCATTCGAGGCTGATTTGCGTCAGGCTCAAGTCGGTGTGCTGGATCAGCAACTTGGCTCGAGCCAGGCGCTGGGCGCGGATCCAGTCCTGTGGCGACAGGCCGGTGCTGCACTTGAATGCGCGGGAGAAATGACTGCGTGACAGTGCACATGCCCGGGCCAGCTCAGCTACTTCGAGGCTTTCGCCCAAGCGATCGAGGATCAACTGTTTGATCTGGCGTTCGCGCTGCGGACTGAGTCCGCCAGTCGTGTTTTTACGCGGTTCGCTGGCAGGGGCGAGGGCGACGGATTGCTGTAGATAAGCCATGGCCAAGGTCCGTGTCGGTGGGGAAGGCACGGTCGGCGCATTCCCTCAGGTCAAAAAAGCAACGCTGCGCAGAGGGCTTCATTGTTGGGCGATGCCTTGAGACTGACGAGTTAATCGTTGTTAATTTCCTCGCTCAGGCTGGAACTCAGCACATCCTTGCAAGTCAGCGCCCGGCGCTTTGCGCGACGATGTCGACAAAGCACGGCCGCCGTTGGCCAGGTCCAAAGGGGAATGCAATGAAAAGCTTGGTGAAAGCGGCAACGACGCTGGCGGTCGTGCTGGCAATGTCCGGCGCCATGGCGCAGGCACCGCAGGTTGGCACTCAGGCGCCGGGTTATTTCCGGCTGGCTGTCGGCGATTACGAAGTCACCGCGTTGTTCGACGGTTACAACGATTTGTCGCCGAAGTTGTTGCAGGGCATGAGCCAGAGTCAGATTCGCGCGCTGCTTGCGCGCCGTTCGATTGAAACCCCTGGCGTGCAGACGGCGTTCAATGCCTTTCTGGTCAACACTGGCAAACAACTGATTTTGGTCGACACGGGCGCAGGGCAGTGCATCGGCGCCACCGCAGGCCAACTCTCGGCCAACATGCAGGCCGCCGGTTACAAGCCTGAACAGGTCGACACGATTCTGCTGACGCACCTGCACCTCGATCACGTCTGCGGTCTGGTCGACGCCGAAAAGAAACCGGTGTTCGCCAACGCCACCGTGTTTGCAGCCAAAGCCGAGGCCGACTACTGGCTCGATCCGGCAGCGCTGGCCAAGGCCCCGGCGGGCGCAAAAGAGTTTTTCAAGATAGCCCGGGACTCTACGGCGCCCTATGTTGCCGCCGGTCGCTTCAAGACGTTTGCCGCCGGGCAGTCGCCACTGCCGGGACTGGTCGAAGCAACCCTCGAAGCCGGCCACACGCCGGGCAGCACCACATATCGCTTCAATTCGCAGCAGCAGAGCATCGTGTTCATGGGCGATCTGGTGCATAACCTGGCGGTGCAGTTTTTGCACCCGGAAGTGTCGATCGGTTTCGACGTCAACAGTCAGCAAGCGATCAGCAGTCGTCAGGCAGTGTTCAGTGCTGCGGCGGCAAGCAAGACCTGGGTGACGGCAGCGCATCTGCCGTTCCCGGGCATCGGCCACATCACCGCCGAGGGCAAACATTTCCAATGGGTGCCGGTAGAGTACGGCCCCTACAAACGCGCGGCGAAAGTGCCATTGATCGAGTAAAGTGCCCAACGCCTGTGGCAAAAAGCGTCTGACACCGATAAGGAAACCACACCCATGAACCGTAACGATCTGCGCCGCGTCGACATGAACCTGCTGGTGATTTTCGAAGCGCTGATGTTCGAAAAGAATCTGACCCGTGTGGCGGAAAAACTGTTCATGGGCCAGCCGGCGGTCAGTGCTGCACTGGGGCGCTTGCGTGATCTGTTCGACGATCCGTTGCTGCTGCGCAACGGTCGCGGCATGGAGCCGACAGCGCGGGCGCTGGCGATCCTCAAGGAATTGCAACCGGCAATGGACGTGATTTCCGGCGCAGTCAGCCGCGCCAAGGAATTCGAACCGGCCAGCAGTTGCGACGTATTTCGCATCGGTCTGTCGGACGACGCCGAGTTCGGTCTGTTTCCACCGCTGTTGCGCCAGCTTCAGCAGGAGGCGCCGGGGATCGTCGTGGTGGTGCGCCGCGCCAACTATCTGTTGATGCCGGCGCTGTTGGCCTCTGGAGAAATCTCCGTGGGTGTCAGCTACACCACGGATCTGCCGGCCAATGCCAAGCGCAAGAAGCTGCGTGATATTCCCTGCAAAGTGCTGCGCGGCGACGACCGTCCGGGGCCGTTGACCCTGGACGAATATTGCGAACGTCCGCATGCAATGGTGTCGTTCTCCGGTGACCTGAGCGGCAATATCGATCTGGATCTGGCCAAGATCGGCCGTTGCCGCCGAGTCGTTCTCGGCGTGCCGCAGTTCAGCGGCTTGCGCGCCTTGCTCGCCGGTACCGAGATGATCGCGACGGTCCCGGACTACGCCGCCTGTGCCTTGGTCGAAGGCTGCGCCCTGCGTGCCGAAGATCCGCCATTCCCGATCGATGCCGCGCAATTGTCCATGGCCTGGAGCGGGGTGCATGACAACGACCCGGCGGAGAAGTGGCTGCGCTCGCGCATCAGCCAGTTCATGGCGGCGCCGCTGGATATTCCGGCGCTTTAACCGCCCTCGATTACACAAGCAGTTCTCCTGTGGCAGCGAGCCTGCTCGCGAAAGCGGTGTG
This sequence comes from Pseudomonas sp. 1L-E-NC-VB-C3, assembly GCF_057291535.1. NCBI lineage: Bacteria > Pseudomonadati > Pseudomonadota > Gammaproteobacteria > Pseudomonadales > Pseudomonadaceae > Pseudomonas > Pseudomonas sp. 1L-E-NC-VB-C3. The sequence goes on from NZ_JBXAWD010000006.1 coordinate 221,829, forward strand.
TCAGTTAGTGTGGATGTGACTGGCCTGACGCCTTCGCGAGCAGGCTCGCTCCCACAGAGAAATTCGGGGCTGACCGGGCTTTGTGATTCGGCACATAGACTTGTGGGAGCTGGCTTGCCAGCGATTGCGGTGGGTCCGTCAAAGAAGGTGGTGGATGTGCCGACCAATCGCTGGCAAGCCAGCTCCCACAGGGATTCGGGGTGGAATGAACATTGTTGGTCACCACAAAAACCTGTAGGCGCGAGCCTGCTCGCGAAAGCGGTGTGTCAGTTAGTGTGGATGTGACTGACCTGACGCCTTCGCAAGCAGGCTCACTCCCACATTGTTTTGTGGCTGGCGGCAGAACATCAAAGACCTGAAAAGCAACTAAGCACACCCATCCAATTTCTCCCGCGCCGGCCTTGGCATGATTCCCGTCAATGACATTCAAAGGGTCGGGTCATGATTGCTACGAGGGATGAACAGGCGCGCGACATCGGGTTGCTGTTTCTGCGAGTCAGCGGCGGGTTGTTTCTGTTGTGGGTGCACGGCTTGCCGAAGTTGCTGGACTTCACCGCGCAGCTGCAACTGATCGAAGACCCGTTCCACCTCGGCGCTCACCTGACCCTGATCCTGGCGATTTTCGCCGAAGTCCTCTGCCCGTTGCTGATCGTCGCCGGTGTGCTGGCGCGATTGGCTTGTTTGCCTATTCTCTTTGTACTGCTCGTGGCGCTGCTGGTCGTGCATCCGCAATGGAGTGTGGCTGAAGGGCAGTTTGGCTGGTTGCTGTTGATTCTTTTCACCACCGTATTGATTGCCGGGCCGGGACGGCTGGCGATCCCTGTTCGTTTGCCCGGAGTGCTGCGTTATGCCTGAAGTCCTCAATTCACAAGCACCGGGGGCCGATGAGACCGTCACGTTGATCATCAAACACTCGGTCAAAACCGGTTTCGAATCGGCGTATGAAGCATGGCTGCGCAATATCGTGCGCGTCGCCGGGCAGCGCGAAGGGCATTTGGGTGTCGACGTGGTGCGCGGCAAGCGCGGGCGTCTGGATTTCTACACTTGCGTATTGCGCTTTAGCTCCACCGAAGCGATGCAGGGCTGGCTGGAATCCTCCGAGCGTCAGGCGCTGGTGGCTGAAGCCGCACCGATGCTGGCTGACGGTGATCAGACCGAAGTCGCGCCGGTCAATGAATTCTGGTTCACACCGCTGGCCGAGGCCGGCTCGCCGCCGCCGCGCTGGAAGCAGGCTGTCGTCACACTGTTGGTGATTCTGCCGCACACCCTGCTGGTGCCGCTGATCTGGGGCCCGCTGCTGGCGCTGCATCCGCTTCTGTCCAACTACGTGGTCGCCACGTTCCTGATCACCCTGACCATCGTCCTCTCGGTGGTCTACGTGGTGATGCCGCCGGTCACCCGTCTGTTTACCCCGTGGCTGGAAGCCAGTCAGGCCCACGAACACCTCGATTCCCAAGAAACCTCGCCGCGTTGAGCGGGGTTTGCTTCTTTTCACTTTCGCTTGAGGAACTGCGATGAGCGCCGATCTGATTTTATTCAATGGCCAATTTCATACCGTAGACCGGGAAAAACCACTGGCCAGTGCGGTGGCGATCAAGGATGGCCGTTTCGTCGCCGTCGGTAACGATGCCGAGGCCATGGCCCTCAAGGGCAGCGCCACACAAGTGGTCGACATGAAGGGCCGCTGCGTCATCCCTGGCCTCAACGACTCGCACTTGCACCTGATTCGCGGCGGTCTGAACTACAACCTCGAACTGCGCTGGGAAGGCGTGCCATCGCTCGCCGACGCGCTGCGCATGCTCAAGGATCAGGCCGATCGCACGCCCACCCCGCAGTGGGTGCGTGTGGTCGGTGGCTGGAACGAGTTCCAGTTCGCCGAAAAACGCATGCCGACCCTGGAAGAAATCAACCAGGCCGCGCCGGATACTCCGGTGTTCATCCTGCACCTCTACGACCGTGCGCTGCTCAACCGCGCTGCCCTGCGTGTGGCCGGCTACACCCGCGACACGCCAAACCCGCCGGGTGGCGAAATCGTCCGCGACAGCAACGGCAACCCGACCGGCATGCTGGTCGCGCGGCCGAACGCGATGATTCTCTACTCGACCCTGGCCAAAGGGCCGAAGCTGCCGCTGGAATATCAGGTCAACTCGACCCGCCAGTTCATGCGCGAGCTCAATCGCCTGGGCCTGACCAGTGCAATCGACGCCGGGGGTGGTTTCCAGAATTACCCGGACGATTACCAAGTGATCGAGCAACTGGCCAAAGACGACCAGTTGACCGTACGCATCGCTTACAACCTGTTCACCCAGAAGCCGAAAGAAGAGCTGACCGATTTCCAGAACTGGACCGGCAGCGTCAAGTTGCATCAGGGCGACGACTACCTGCGCCACAACGGTGCTGGCGAAATGCTGGTGTTCTCCGCCGCCGACTTCGAGGATTTCCTCGAGCCGCGTCCAGACCTGCCGCAGACCATGGAACAGGAGCTGGAGCCGGTGGTACGCCACCTCGTTGAGCAGCGCTGGCCGTTCCGTCTGCACGCCACGTACAACGAATCGATCAGCCGTATGCTCGATGTGTTCGAGAAGGTCAACCGCGACATTCCGTTCAACGGTCTGCCGTGGTTCTTCGACCACGCTGAAACCATCACCCCGCAGAACATCGAGCGTGTGAAAGCGCTGGGCGGCGGTATCGCGATTCAGGATCGCATGGCGTTCCAGGGTGAATACTTCGTCGATCGCTACGGCAAACAAGCTGCCGAAGCCACGCCACCGATCAAGCGCATGCTCGCCGAAGGCGTGCCGGTCGGCGCCGGTACCGACGCCACCCGCGTGTCCAGCTACAACCCGTGGACCTCGCTGTACTGGATGGTCAGCGGCCGCACCGTTGGCGGTCTGGCGTTGTACGAAGAAGGTTTGCCACGTAGCACCGCGCTGGAGCTGTTCACCCACGGCAGCGCGTGGTTCTCCTCGGAGCAGGGCAAGAAGGGCCAGATCCGCGTCGGCCAACTGGCAGACCTCGCGGCACTGAGCGCGGACTTCTTCAGCGTTGAAGAAGAAGCGATCAAGTGGATCGAGTCGGTCATGACCGTGGTCGGCGGCAAGATCGTCTACGCCGCCGGCGATTTCGAAGACCTCGGCCCGCGCTCGATTCCGGTGCTGCCGGACTGGTCGCCGGTAGTCAAAGTCCCGGGCCACTGGCGCCCGAACTCGCCACTGCAAGCGCAGGTTCACCAGTGCAGCGGGCCATGCGCCGTGCACACCCACAGCCATGAAAAAGCGCGGATGTCGAATGCACCGGTCAGCGATTTCGCCGGTTTCTGGGGCGCGTTCGGCTGTTCCTGCTTCGCGTTCTGAGTTTTAAAAAAGCGCCGGTCATCAGGGCCGGCGCTTCCCGCAACAACCATCCATCCAGGAGTTTTGCCATGAGCGTTCCTTACAAGCGTCTGAACAAAGATGATGCCGTCGTCCTGCTGGTCGACCACCAGACCGGTCTGATCTCGCTGGTGCAGGATTTCTCGCCGAACGAGTTCAAGAACAACGTTCTGGCACTGGGCGACATCGCCAAGTTCTTCAAGCTGCCGACCATTCTGACCACCAGCTTCGACGCAGGCCCCAACGGCCCGATCGTGCCCGAGCTGCTTGAGCAATTCCCTGACGCGCCGTTCATTCAGCGTCCAGGCCAGATCAACGCCTGGGACAACGAAGACTTCGTCAAAGCGATCAAGGCCACCGGCCGCAAGCAACTGATCATCGCCGGTGTAGTGACCGACGTTTGCGTAGCTTTCCCGACCCTGTCGGCGATTGCTGAAGGCTTCGAAGTGTTCGTCGTCACCGACTCGTCGGGTACTTTCAACACCACTGTGCAACAAGCGGCGTGGGCGCGGATGTCGGCCGCCGGTGCACACCTGATGAACTGGTTCGCTGTGGCTTGCGAGCTGCAAGGCGACTGGCGCAACGACATGGAAGGCCTGGCGCATCTGCTGTCCGAGCGTCTGCCTAACTATCGCAACCTGATCAACAGCTATACCAAGTTCACCGCCAAGTAAGAAAATCAAAAGATCGCAGCCTTCGGCAGCTCCTGCATGGGAATGCATTTTCCCGTAGGAGCCGCTGAAGGCTGCGATCTTTTGCTGTTAGCGCTTCTGCAACCACCCCAAAAAACCACCTTTCTTCACCGCCACCGGTTTGGCCATCAACGCGAGGCGACTGTTCTGCTGACGCACCGCCTGCAACTTGTTCAAGGCCCGGCCGACTTCGCTGCGCTTGTCCATGCACTCACGGGTCAACTGTTTGTCGAGACGATAAATGATGCTCGACGTCAGTGCTGTGAACGTCGCCTGCGACGGTGTATCGGCAAGAATGCTCTGCTCACCCATGACTTCGCTCGGCCCCATGCGCCCGGCCTCGGTCTGGCCATTGCCGTCCGGCACCGTCGCGCTGACCACGCCCGTGGCGATCACGAACAGACTGTCCGGCACCTCGTCCAGATCCAGCACCACCTGACCGGCCGTGTACTGCTGCGCGACCATCGACTCAGCCAGGCGATCGCGCTCTTCACTGCTCAGCGAGCGGAAAATCTTCACCTCGTCCAGCAACGCACGGGCGCGGCTCGACGGTTCGATCACGCCGTCGGGATGGCGCGAAATACCTGCGGCTTCGAGATGGCGATGGGCGAGGTCGAACAGTTGATTGCGCACTTCGCTCTTCTTGCCCAGCTCAGCGATGAAACCGCTGGCAACGTATTCCGACATGGTTTCGCCGGCTTCTTTGAGTACGGCTTTCGGCGCCGGGCTGAGCAACAGCGAACTGCTGCCCTGCAGAGTGCGATCAAGGGCATCCAATACCCGACGCGGACGAATGTGGTTCGGCACTTTGATACTGATCGAGACACCGTGCATGTTGCTCGGCCGGCTGAGATTGACGATTTTCGCCTTGGCCGCCACCGAGTTCGGTACTACGGCCATGGTGCCGGCGCTGGTCAGCAGGTGCGTGGCGCGCCAGTCGATATCGAAGACCTTGCCTTCGACGCCGTCGATCATCACCAGATCGTCCACCTGATACGGCTTGGTGGTGTTGAGGACGATGCCGGAAAACACATCGGCGAGGGTGCTTTGCAGCGCCAGACCGACCACGATGGCGACCACCCCGGAAGTGGCCAGCAGACCTTTGACCGGCAGTTCCAGCACGTAACCGGCCGCCGCGACAATCGCGACCAGAAACACCAGCGCACCGATGACATCCTGCAGCAAGCGACCGCTGTGACCGATGCGGCGCATCAGCGCCAGGCCGATCACTTCGGTCAGCACCCGTGCTGCGTACAACCACCAGAGAATCCCCAGCGCCGTCGCCCCCAGTTGTGCCACGCGATCATCAGCGAAAAGCGGCGCCTGCAACGGGCTGACACCGGCGTTGATCACCAGCGCGCTGAATGCCAGAAACAGTGCCAGACGCACACCGACTCGCGGCGCGCGATGGCTGAAGGGCGAGAAATGCCAGAGCGCGGCGTCGAGCAGCAACAGCACAGCGCTCCAGGACAGCAGGTGGGCGTAGAAAAGGGTCATGACCGAAGCTCCGCAATGGCTGCAAATGAAAAGATCGCAGCCTGCGACAACTTCTACTTTGGAATGCGTTTTCCTGTAGGAGCTGCCGCAGGCTGCGATCTTTCGCTTTTATGGATTCAGATGAGTCTTCAGTTCAGCCGCCGCTTGACGCACCGCCGCTTTGACTTCCGGAATCTGGCTCAGGGGATTGAGCAGGCCGAAGTCATGAATCATCCCGTTGTAACGCACCGAGGTCACCGGCACGCCGGCCGCATCCAGGTGCCGCGCATAGCCTTCGCCTTCGTCACGCAGCACGTCGAACTCGGCGGTCTGCACCAGCGCAGCGGGCAGGCCCTTGAGCTGTTCGGCGCTGGCGTTGAGTGGCGAGGCATGGATCTGCGCACGCTCGGCCGGGTTGGTTGTGTAGTTGTCCCAGAACCACTGCATCATGCCCTTGGTAAGGAAGTGTCCCTCGGCAAATTGCTGGTAAGAAGCGTCGTCGAATTGCGCATTGGTTACCGGCCACATCAACAGCTGGAAGCGCAGGGCAGGGGTTTTCTGCTCCTTGGCCATCAACGCCACGACCGCCGCCATGTTGCCGCCGACGCTGTTGCCGGCCACTGCCAGACGTTTGCCATCGACACCGATGTCCTTGCCGTGCTCGGCCACCCATTTCGTCGCGGCGTAAGCCTGATTGATCGCGGTCGGGTACTGCGCTTCCGGCGATGGCGTGTAATCGACATACACCGCAACAGCGCCAGAGCCGACCACCAGATCACGGATCAGGCGCTGGTGCGTCGGGAAGTCACCCAGCACCCAGCCGCCACCGTGGAAGAACATGAACACCGGCAACTCGCCTTTGACCTTGGCCGGGCGCACCACTTTCAGGTTGATGGTCTGGCCGTCGACCTTGATCGCCTTGTCGCTGACTTCCACGCCGGACAGATCAACCTTTACCGACGCTTGGGCACCAGTCAGCACTGCACGGGCGTCCTTCGGGCTCAGTTGCTCCAGCGGACGACCACCACCAGCGGCGAGGGCATCGAGGAACGCCTGGGTGTTGTGTTCGACGCCAGGACTGCCAGCGGCGAAAGCGCTGCTGACGGACAGGGCGAGGAGGGACGCGGCTAGGGTTTTCTTGATGCTCATGTTCAATTCCATTTTTGAATGTGTGATGTAGGAGCTGCCGAAGGCTGCGATCTGATCGTTCCCACGCTCTGCGTGGGAATGCAGCCGGGGACGCTCCGCGTTCCAACGATCAGATGGCTGCCTTCGGCAGCTCTTTGTGTTCAGGGTTGTTTTCAAACCGTGAGCACAGATTAATGGGCTGCTGAGAAGCGAAAAAGCGGCTATAAAGCGTTTAACTGTCCACCAGAGAGTGACAATGAACCCGTTCGAAGACATGCGTATTTTTTGCCAGGTCATGGACTCCGGCAGCTTCACCGCCGCGGCCGATCAGTTGGGGCTGTCCAAGCAGTTCGTCAGCCGCCGTTTGATGCAACTGGAAGAGCGCCTCGGTGTGCGCTTGTTGAATCGCTCGACCCGCCGCCTCGACGTCACCCCGCTGGGGCAGAGCTATTACGAATCGGCGTTGCGCTTGTTGGGTGAGGTGGAACAGGTCGAGCAGGGCATCGCCGGCGAAACCGCCGAGCCGCGCGGCACGATTCGCCTCAGCGCGCCGTTGTCGTTTGCCGTGGCGCATCTGGGTTGTCTGCTACCGCTATTCCTGCAGCGTTATCGCGAAGTCACCGTCGAAGTGGATCTGAGCGATCGCCCGGTCGATCTGCTCGGCGAAGGCTACGACTTGGCCCTGCGCATCGGCGTGCTGGAGGACTCGACATTGATCGCCCGACGTATCGCCAGCATCGAACGGGTATACTGCGCCAGCCCGGCCTACCTCGCCGAACGCGGCACACCACTCAAACCCGAAGACCTGCACAGCCACGACTGCCTGCCTTACGGCCACGGGCGCTCGGTGCAATGGCGTTTCAACGAAGCGCCGGGCAAACCGCTACTTATCAACGTCACCGGCCGCATGCGCGTCAACAACGGCGAACTGCTGCGGGACGCAGCGGTGCAGGGGATGGGCATTACCTATCTGCCGACCTTCATCGTCGGTGCGGCGCTGAAGGACGGGCGGCTGGTGCCAGTGCTGGATGAGTTGCGCCCGGAGCCACTGACCCTGTCGGCGGTTTATCCGCAGCATCGCCAGGCTTCGCGGCCGGTACAGGCGCTGGTGGAGTTTTTGCGTGAGCGGCTTAACCAGAGTCATGTGAATCTTTGATAGTGGGGCCTGCTGGGCAAACGGCGTGTTATCGATCGGGCGAACGTCCTACCGTTTTTTCCTGCGATGTCTTTATGGATATTCCTGTCGGGTATGCAAAACGCTAAGTATCTCGATTCGATCCGTCACCTCATAAATCACTACGTAGTTAGGATGTACAACGATTTCCCGGGTGCCGGGAGATCGACCTTTACGGTAGAGATGGGGATGAACGGAGAGTGAGGTTGTGGATTCTTCGATGGATTTCGAGAGACTCACTGCGGCTGCAAAGTTTCTCTCGCCAATGTATCTGAGGATGTTCGAAAGATCGGCCTTGGCTTCGGGCCGCCACTCAATCTGCATCGACCTTTTTTCGCATGGATTCGATCAAGGCATGCATGTCCGCCATCACGTCCTCATGGGTGAGACTCGGATGGGGATCATCTCTGGACGCCTGCACCTTGGCTCGCAACCAGCGATCATGACTGGCAGCCTGCTCGTCGCTTTCAAACCCTGAATCGTCGGGAAAGATTTTGCCGTCCATAGTGCCTCCGGGATCAATGCCTGGCAGTCTATTCGGTACAGGGATTGCTGTCGTCGTTGTCTGGATGAACTGCATCTTGGTCGAGCTCCATGAGTACTTGTAGTTCGACAAATCCTAGACTGAGCGCTTCCGACGGCCAACCGACGGAAGATGTAGGAAAACGGTTGGGGTTTCCCGAGTTCCTTCCTTTTTCTGTAGGACTCGCTGAAGAGGACTGCGCAGTGTGATTACAACATTGGAACAACCGCCACCCCGCGTCTGTTCTACACTCACGCCGCTCAATCACGAGCTTCACCCGGAGTAGCGCCATGGAAGTGCCCAACCCCAAAACCGCCATCGAAAGCAATCGACAGGCGTGGAACGATTCCGCTCGCCATCATCAGGATTCACCGGACTGGCAGGCATTGCTCAGCGATGTTGCGCAGGGGGAGTTTTGCTGCCTCGATGACACCTTGCGCGGCTTGCTGGAAGTCGACGGCAAAGACGTGATTCAACTGGGCTGCAATAACGGTCGGGAGAGCCTGTCGCTGTTTGCGCTGGGTGCGCGCAGTGTCGTCGGCGTCGATCAATCGGTAGCGTTTCTTGAGCAGGCCCGCGAGCTCAACAGCCGCTCGCCGCATACTGCCGAATTCGTCGAGAGCGATATCCACCATCTGCCCGCATCGCTGCATAACCGCTTCGACGTCGGCCTGATCACCATCGGGGTACTCAACTGGATGCCTGACATCGGCGAATTCTTCCGTCATGTCGCGCAGGTGCTCAAGCCGGGCGGCAAACTGGTGATCTACGAAACCCATCCGTTTCTGGAAATGGTTGATCCACGGGCTGAAGATCCTTTCCGCCTCGCCAGCTCGTATTTCCGTGCCGAGCCGTTTGTGCAGCAAGAGCCGATCGTTTACGTAGGTAAAGTCGAGCAGCCGGCGGCAAAGTCGTACTGGTTCGTGCATACGCTGGGCGCGATCTTCAGCGGCGCCATTGGAGCGGGGCTGAGCATTGTGGATTTTCAGGAATATGCGCATTCGAACCGGGAAGAGGTGTATGACTGCTACCTGAACCAGCAGGCGCAGCTGCCGATGTGCTTTAGCCTGGTGGCAAGCAAGGCCTGAGAACCTTTTTTGCGACGGCTGGCCTCTTCGCGAGCAGGCTCGCTCCCACAGGGAAACGCATTCCAATGTGGGAGCGAGCCTGCTCGCGATGGCGGCCTTGCGACCGCCAGAAAATTCAGGAAACGGCGTGATTGACTGCGTGCCCCGGCTGCGCATAAAGATCAATGCCCAGCGCATGAATCACCTTCAACACTGTGTCAAAGCGCGGCTTCGCTCCGGGAGCAAAAGCTTTGTACAAACTTTCACGACCCATGCCTGAATCCTTGGCGATCTGCGTCATTCCTCGCGCCTTTAACACGTAGCCGATTGCGCGAAGGAATTCTTCGCTGTCTCCGTCTGCAAGCACCTGTGACAGGTACTCACTGATGGCTTCATCACTGTCGAGCAGCGCGACCATGTCGAAATTCGTCAAAGTCTGGCTCATGGTTAAACCTCCTTTGCCATTTTTTGTGCGCGTCGGATGTCTGCGCTTTGTGAGGATTTGTCGCCTCCGGCCAGCAGAATGATTACTGCGCCATTGCGGATTGTGAAATACACCCGGTAGCCCGCGCCAACATCCAGACGCATCTCAGAGACTCCATCGCCCACCGATTTGGCGTCGCCGAGATTGCCTGTTGACGCCCGATCAATACGCCGGGCGATAGCCACTTTGGCGCGCAAGTCTCTAATCGAACGGTGCCAAGCCTGGAATATTGCGGTTTGCTGGATAAGATAAGACATTGCTCGACTGTATCCAAGTGGATACGGAAAAACAGTCGGCCAAGTCTTTACTGGATGTTGGAAGTGTCGTCACAGTTTGTAGGCAACCAGCCAATCGCTTGTGAGAGCTGCGGGTGCAGCTACTGGCCTCTTCGCGAGCAGGCTCGCTCCCACAGGGAAATGCATTCCAGTGTAGGAGCGAGCCTGCTCGCGATGGCGGTATCAAAACCGCCGCAAATATTCAGCCTGAATCAAGCCTGCGCGGGCGTACTTACTACTGGTCTTTCCGGCTTGCGCAGCGCCTCCAGCCTCGACTCGCTGTAGCGCGTTTCGCGGAAGAAGCGCCAGTGGCCGAACAGGTCGTAAACATGCGTGATCCGCCCTTGTTCCTTATAGCCCAGGCGCACATGCATCTTCAGAGCCTGGATATTGGCGTTGTCACAGATATCCACCACCTTTTTATACCCCCCGGCGTCCATGACTTGCCAAAGTGCGGTCTGTGCGTCGACGGTCAAGGTGCTGCCGAAATAGGGCCGGGCAATTTCGGCACCGAACTGGAAGTACTCACCGGGCTGGATCGTGAACGTGTAGCGGTAGAAGTGCCGATCGTAATAGTCGCGGGTACTGGCCCAGACGAACCCGACGGTGTGGCCTTCCTGGTCCAGGTACATGTGCCCCGTGTGCCCTTCAGCGGCCAATTCGGCCATGGTCTGCACACGGTCACCAAAGTACTTGCCGAAAGCCTTGGCGTTGTCCTCGGTGATGTCGACTCTATGTAAACCTTCACAGGGGCGCAGTTTGTTCGGCGCGATCGGCGTGACCAGATCGCGCTCCATCCACAGCAATTCACGGTGAGCGAAGACATAACGTTTGCCGAAAGCGCCAAGGGTGCGGCGCAGGCCTTTTTGTTTGATGCGCAGAAGCAGTTTGTCGATGACGTTCATGATGCTCTCCGAGGCGCTAGCCCTGGTGTGGTGGATGATGTTGCCGGTTGAGTTGCGCAGGTATTTACCGCTTTCGGTTTGCCGGCACGCTGTGCGCGCCATTTTTGCAGGGCCGGTTTGACGCAGTACCAAAGACGCAGGCCCAGGCCCAGCAGCAAGCCACTGGGGCGCCATGAGTAGAAGCTCCAGCGCCAGTGTTCCAGTTGTCCGGTCATGCGCTCGTGCAGTTGATGACTGGAGTTTTCCAGGCTGACCCGCGAGGCATCGATCCAGTGCCATTGCTCGTCCAGGCCCCAGCGAATCCATTCCTCCAGCAGCACTCGACCACTGCCCAGATCGGCATGTTGCGGCAGGAACGCCAGGTTGTAGTCGTAGAGGCGGCCCTGCTCGAGCAGGCCCAGCCGATAACTGATGCAGCGGCCGTCCAGCTCCAGTGTCACCACTCGCACCAGCCCTTGAGCGGCGAGGGCGGTGAAGGCGTTCTGTATCCATTGACGACTGTGGTCATTTGCGAAAATGCCGACGCCCTCGTCGCCTTTCCAACTGACCGACTCGACTTCTTGCAACGCCTGTAAAACCGGAGGCATCGACAGCGCATCGGGGGTGATTCGCCGTACTTGAGCGCCGCACGCGGCAATCCGTTTGCGCGCACGACGCAGTTTGTAGCGCGGGTCGCCGGAAACTTCCTGCTGGTCGGCGTCGCTGATCAGATGCACCGGCACCCGGCAACTCAGGCGCCGTTCAGCGGTGGAGCTACGCGCCATCCAATCGGTGAGGGCACTTTCTTCCCCGGCAGGTTCCGACAGTTCGTTGAGTTGCAGCAGCGCATGGGGCAGGCGCTGACGGATCAGCATCAGCGCATCGCGCATATCCTCTGCGCCGAGCAACGACAGCAGGGCCAACCGATCGGCCAGCGGATAACCCAAGTGGCGCAAGACGCGAAATGGCACGCCCGCGAAGCGTTCGCGGCTGGACACCAGGGGCAGGCACAGGCGCAAAGCCTCTGCTTCCCAGCCGAGCAGAACGTGCAGGCACTGATTCTCTTCCAACGCCTGCTCTGCTGCGCACAACCAGCCGAGGTGGTTGAACGGCGTGTGATCGGCTACGTGAAGGCGCAGCGTTTCATACGCGGTTGCCGGGAAGTCGGCAGCGCACAGGGAGGTGCGCCATTCAAATCGCATCACCATAGGTTCAGACCGCCGTTGCTGGGACAGGTGGACGAGAATTTTTCCGCAGTGCCTCCAGGCGCGAGCCGCTGTAGCGGGTTTCGCGATAAAAGCGCCAGCGACCGAACAGCGTGTAGATATTCATGATCCGCTGTTGCTCGGTATAGCCCATGCGCAGGTGCAGCTTGAGCGCCGGGATGTTGCTCGAGTCACAGACATCGACCACTTTGCGGCAGCCTTTCTCAGCCATGGCTTGCCACAGGCGCACTTGCACATCGACTGACAATTCGCTGCCCCAGTAGGCACGGGTCATTTCGCCACCGAATTCGAAGAACTCGCCAGGTTTCACCGGGAACCGGCAACCGTAGTAATGCCGATCAAAATAGTCGCGCGGCGTACCCCAGATGAACGCAACGGCATCACCTTGCTCGTCGACATGCATATGCCCGGTATGACCCTCACTGGCCAGCTCGGCCATGACGCCGACACGGTCGCCGAAGTAACGGGTGAAGGCGCTGGCGTTGTCTGCGGTGATCTCCATTACGCGCAGCGGCGGGTAGGGTTTGAGGCTATGCGGCGGCACGGGGCTGACCAGATCACGTTCCATCCACAGCAGTTGCTGATGGGCAAAAATGTACATTCTGCGGATCTTCCCCAAGGTCGCTCGCAGACCTTTGCGACGGATATGTCCGCTGAGTTTTTTAAAGATATCCATGGTCTCTTCTCCTGATGAAAGTGCCGCGCGCAGCATCACGCTCGCAGGGCGGAGGGGCGGTTCATGAAGCGTTCCAGTTCAGGGCAAACAGGGTTTGCCCGGGTAATTCGAAACGCACGCGCCCGTGTTCGCAGGCAAATGGTGCGTCGCGGGCGCGATTGTCAGCGCCGAAGAAATGCAGGGCGCCTTGGTTGAGCGGGCACTTGGCACCGCTCAGAGCAACGCGTTGCAGGCGCGTGCCTTTGTTCACCCCGAGCAACGTGCGCTGCTCGTCGCCGGCCATCGCCAGTACGTCCACTTCGAAGGCGTCGTTATCCAGTTGCAGCACGTGCGGCAGCCAATGCCGGGCGATGAATTGCTGGGCCAGGCCCACCGGTTTCAGCTCGAAGCGATCGCCGGCCAACACGCGCACCATGCCCTTGGCGTAGGGCGGTTCGTCGGCCGCCTGAAACCAGTTGAGCATGCTCAGCAAACCGTCCTGAGAAGCATTGATGACCACCGATGCCCACCACAGCGCGGCGTAATGAGTTTCCTGGTCGTACGGGCTCAGGCTCGAGCCACTGGACAGATTGGTCTGATCGAGCAGCAAGGCTTTGCGCGGCTGACCCTTTGCGTCGAGGCCGACCAGTTGCGCGGCGCGGCGCACGCTGTCGCGGTAGACGCGAGTGGCGAGCAGGTCGCGGATCATCCATTCGTGCCAGGCCAACGCGTCAATCTGATCGGGCGCTTCACTGAGCAGACGCCGTGCCCAATCGATCCCGCGTTTGTCTGCGGCGTTATTGGCGAACGGGCCGTTGACCAGGCGCGAACTGGCCGGCATGGCGATGCGCACGCCGGCCCTGGCGTTGGCGGGATCGCTGCGCACCTGGCGGGCCATGCTGACAAAAATCGAGCGGTATTCGTCGTAGCTCGAATAGTTGAGGTTCGGCTCGTCGGCGAAGCCGATGTAATGCGTGCCTTGACCACCCAAGGCACGCGTGCCGGCGAGCCATGTCTCAAGGCCGTTGCTGCTTTGCACATCGGCGCGCAGATTGGCCTGACGCCCGGTGCCGGCGAGCAGGGTGATGTCCTGGCGGATGGCGAAGCGAGTCTGATAGAGCTGGCGAACCGGGTCTTCGACGCGGGCACTTTTCGACGTTATGTCAACGTAGCTGTAGTAGCTCGCCGCACTCGGTTTCAACGCATCCAGTACGGCATGACTGCTCGCGGGCGGCATCAGATTGGGCAGCGCGATGCCCAGATCCGGAGTGCGCCCGAGTGCCTTGGCGTGCAGGGTCAGGCGGACTTCACCCGATTCTTCATGCACTGGCTGCAGCTGCTGCGGATTCTGCGCAAACAGGTTGGCCGTGCCATCGAGCCAGAACGCGGCTTTACCGCTGCCCTGCAGGCGCAAGCGCCAGGCCTGAGGCCGGTCACTGACCGGCAACGCCACTTGATCGAATTGCCAATAGGCGCGGTAGGGCTTGAGGGCCAGCGACAGCTGTTGTCCATCGTCCATGCGCTGCGCTTGCAGCGCGTTGACGCCGCCATGGTATTTGCCGTTCAGCACCGCGTGTTCCCCAGGGGCGACCTGGAAAAACAGCTCATCGCCCTTGCGGGTTTCGATACTGAAATGCACTTTGGCCGGACTGAACAGCGCCACGGTCGTGGCGTCATGCTCGACGCGGTAACTGCGGAAGCTGTAGCCGGGAATCTCCAAGCGATAACCGGCAGCTCCCGGCACCAGCGGCCAGCTTTGCGAACCGCGGACCTCACTGGCCTTGATGAAGCGGTCACCTTGCAAGCGGCCATGGCCGTCAAGCAGATAGATATGCTCTTCATTGGCCTCGGCCTGCCACGCCGGAACCCAGCGCACGGTGACTGTATCCGGGCGGTCGGCTTGCAGATACAGGCTGCCATCGCGGATGTCGCCCCACTGCATGGGCGCAGCGAAGGCGTTCAGCGTCATGCCGAGTCCGAGTAGCAGGGCCAGGCGCTTCATGCGGCTTTCCTGCGGTGCAGCATCAGCCACATCGGGCTGATGTCACCGGGCAGAATGAACAGCGTGTGCCAGAACGGCACGCCGCTCAGTCTGCAATAAAGCACCAGCATCGCCACGGTCACTGCCAGATAGGCAATCGAGGACGCCGCCGCTGCGCCGACGATGCCGTAGCTCGGGATCAGCAGCAGGTTCAGGCCCAGATTGAGCAACGCCCCCACCCCCATCATCATCGAGACGGTGGCAGGGCGGTTCTTGCCGATCAGGTCCAGGCGCAGAATGCTTGCGTAGCACAGGCCCAACAGCCCCGGCAGCAAAGCCAGCAGCGCCGGATATGCCGGTTGGTAGGCGACGCCGAACAGGGTGATGATCAGCCATTCGCCGATCAGCGCCATGGCGATGCAGGCGCAGAGCATTACCGTGGCGGTCAGACGCAGCGCCAGCGGCGTAACCTTGTCCATGCCCTTGTCCTGTTGTAGCAGACGCTTCA
Organism: Pseudomonas sp. 1L-E-NC-VB-C3; assembly: GCF_057291535.1. NCBI lineage: Bacteria > Pseudomonadati > Pseudomonadota > Gammaproteobacteria > Pseudomonadales > Pseudomonadaceae > Pseudomonas > Pseudomonas sp. 1L-E-NC-VB-C3. The sequence continues at coordinate 237,273 of NZ_JBXAWD010000006.1, forward strand.
TCAGCGGCGTGGTGACCGCTTCCGGAACGATCAGCAACAGTTCAGCGGCGGCGCTGGCCATGGCGTAATGGCCGAGCGCGCTGCTGCCCAGCAGGGCGCCGATGAACAAGTAATCGGAGCGCAGAATGACCTGTTGGAACAGCAAGTCCGGATGGCTGCGTGCACTGAATTTCAGCAGCTCCTTCTGGCTTGCACGATCCCATTGCAGTTGCAGCGGCTGTGCGCGTTTGAGCCACATCCAGCCCACCAGCACCACCAGGCTGATACCGGCCAGCCAACTGATGAGCGCCGCTTCGAGTGCCGCCTCTTTCCACATCCAGAACAGCGCAATAAAAAGCAGAAGTGGTGCCAGCGATTCGATCAGGCGCAGGACATTGAAGGCGACCACGCCACCCGACGCGTTGTGCAAGGTCAGCAGGCCGCTTTTGAGCACGGTCAGCGGTACCGCCAGCAGCAACAGCCACGCCAGCAGACCGAGCTGCATCGTGACATCGAGTTCGCTGCCGAATTCTCGCGCCAGTGCCACCACCAATAACGTCAGTAGCCCGGCCAGCAGACAGCCGAACACCAACACCTGAGCGAGCAACACCCCCATCGGCCGCTGGTTGGCCGCTTGATAACCCACTGCCGAATTCAAGCCGCCGCTGGTGGCCGCACTGATCAGATCCGGCAGGGTGCTGAGCAGGGCGAACAGACCGCGTTCGCTCGGCCCGAGAATCCGCGCCAGCAACACATTGCGCAGCAGGCGCAGGGCAATCATCGCCAGTTTGGTGCCCATGCTCAGGGCCAGATGCCGGATGTAGCTGCCGCGACTCATGGCCGTGCCCCGCGAAAGATCCGTAGCGACAGCAGCTCCGGATTGCGCGCGGTGCGTTGGCTGACGCCGAAGCGCGGCAGGTTCAGCGGGTCGCCGGCGCCGCGATAGAGTCCGGTGGACGTGCCAAGAGCAAACGGATAATCGTGATTGGCGACCTGCTCGCGCACGCGCTCATCGTTGTCGCCGTTGGGGTAGCAATACACCGGTAAAGGCCGATTGCAGCCGTTGTGCAAGGCATCGCGGCTGCGGCTGATTTCTTCGTGCAGACGCATGTCATCCAGGCCAGTGAGGATCGCATGACTGGCGCCGTGGGGGCCGAAGCGCACCAGACCGGACGCTTCCATGGCGCGCACCTGATGCCAGTCCAGCGCTTGCGGCAGAGAATCCGGCGGACACTCATTGGTCAGACGTTCGAGTTCCTGCGGATCGAGGCTCTTCAGCCCTTGCAGGTAATGCAGCAGTGCCAGGCTGCGCCGGTCGACATCGATATCGTCGAGCAACACCGGCAGCGGATGACCGGTGATGCGCAGGTGCTCGATCAGGTGCATACGGGCCTTTTCGCCATGGCTGCCCCACAGCGTTTCACCGACGCTTTCCCACCAGAACCGCTGCCGGCTGCCAATGAAATCGGTGGAAAGAAAAATGCTCGCCGGCACCTGATATTTTTGCAGCAGCGGATAGGCATTGACCGCGTTGTCACGCCAGCCGTCATCGAAGGTCAGCGCCACGCGCGGGCGCTCGGTGCGCAGGGCGTTGGGCTGCAACAACTCCATCAGCGGCACGCAATCGAAATGCTTGCGCAGCCATATCAGCAAGTGTTCGAACGCCTGCGGGCCTACGCACAGTTCATTGCGGTGCGGCAGGTTGGCCGCACGGTCGTTGGCCAGCACTCGGTGGAGCATCAGGATGACTCCGGCCCCGTGCAACTGGCTGCGCCCCACGGACGAGTTGAGATAGAGCCAGCCGCTGGTGCGTTTTATCAGTTGTTTGATAGCCATGGCATGCGCCCTCTCAACGATTCTGGTCAGGATTCCACTGTGCGTACCGTTGCCCGCGCAGGAACTGCCACAGGCCGACGCTCATGCCTGCCAGCGTCACCAGCAGGAAGGCCGCGAGGCGGAACGGTTTCGGTAAACGGTGGTGCGAATCCAGCAGGCCTGCGATGGCAATCGAGTAGCCGATCAATTGCGCGACCAGGCTCAGGCGATAGAAACCGTGCTGGTTCCACAGCCAGAAATTGCTCAGCAGCAGCGGCAACAACAGCACCGGCGCCAGTCGACGAATCAGTTTGTGGCTGATCAACGCGATCGAATACAGGCCGTGCTTGAAGGGATTGAGCAGTTCACGGCGTTGCGCCAGGCTCTGCAGGCCACCGACGGTGACCCGCTGGCGGCGACGCCATTGCTTGTCCGCTTCGTCGACGCCTTGATCGATCACCTGCGCCTCGGGCACGTAGACGATGCGTTTATGCGCCACCGGTGCGCAGGTACTGATGAAGAAATCATCGTTGACCTCGGCCGGCACGGTCTGGAACAGCTCGCGACGCAAGGCGAGCAGGGCGCCGTCGGCGGAGACCATGCAGCCGGTGCGATTCTCGACCCGGCGCAACCAGCCTTCGTAATGCCGATACAGACTGTCGCCGATGCTCAGCCCGCCACCGGTAACCGGGATCACCATGTGCCCCGCGCAGGCGCCGACCTGCGGATCGCTCAGCGGCGCGAGCAAGTGGCCGAGGGTGTCGCGCGACCATTGGTTGTCGGCATCGGTGAACACCAGAATGTCGCCGCTGCTCAGGGCCGCGCCGGCATTCAGCGTGGCGGCTTTGCCCTGACGCGGCAGGTCGAGCACGGTGATGCGTGGATCAATCACGTTGCGCGCGCAAGCCACCGTGTCATCGGTCGAACCGTCGCTGGCCAGAATGATCTGCAACGCGGCCGGCTGATAGTCCTGAGCCAGCAGCGTGCGCAGCTTGTGCTCGATATGGCGTGCCTCGTTGTGCGCGGCAATCACGATGCTGACGTTCAGCGGCGGTGCGGGGGCATGTCGCCAGGCCGGGAACAGTGGCGCGAGCAAGGTGAGCAGCAGCGGATAGCCGATGTAGGCGTACGCTGGCAACAACAGGCACAGGCAAAAAATGAGTTCAGCCACGGGCAGGCCTCCTTGCATTCCAATGACACAGACCGAGAATCAATGCCGCGCTGGCCAAGTGCAGGCGCACCCAGTGCAGGCCCCAGAGTTGCAAGGTCAGGCCGACGTTATGCTGACGAATGCTCTGCCGCACACTGAGCAGCAGACTGGGCAGCAAGCCCGCCATCAACAGCATCAACGCCTGATGCGCGTTGCCGCCCAGCAATGCGACGAGCGCCAGAGCATCGAGCAACCACACCAGCAATGACAGCAGCGGAAACCGCAGCAGACGCAAGCTCATGCCGTGGGCTCGGAGCAGTTGCAGATGACTGCCTTGACGCCACAGTTCCTTGCCGACCCATTCGCGCCAGGTCATTTCGTAGCCCCAATGCAGAGCGACGCTGGTATTGACCGACAGCAGGCGAGCACCGTGCCTGTGCAGACGCAGGGTGTATTCCTTATCCTCGCCGGTGCGCAGGGTTTCGTTGAATCCGCCGACCTTGTCGAACCACTGCTTGCGCATCAGCAGGTTGGCACTGGGCATCCATTGCACAGTGCGCGTGGCACGGCTCGACGGCCGCAACGAGCGGCGCTGCCACGCGGCAGCGAACCATGGCGCGGCGGCAGGGGTGTGCAGGTCGAGGCCGAAGACGTCGCCCTGGTCGCCCGTAGCCAAAGCGAACATCTGCTTCAGCCAGTCTTCCGGCATCTCGATATCGGCATCGATGAACGCCAGCCATTCACCGCGGGCAACCGTTGCGCCACGATTGCGCAAGGCGCCGATCAGCAGCCCGGGCAACAGCAGGACCTGCGCGCCGAATGCGCGGGCGATCTGCGGCCCTTCGTCGGTGGAGCCGTTGTCGACCACGATCAGTTCACAGTCGATGTCGGCTGCGTGCGCGGCCTTGCTGGCGGCCAGCAGCGTGCGGCCGATGTGCCGGGCTTCGTTGTACATCGGAATGACAATGCTGATCCGGCTCATGCTTTGGCCTCCGTCAGCGCTGCCTGCTCGGCTTTCAGGCGCAGCACCCAGGTCAGCGCCAGCATGATCCACAGGTATTTCAGGTTCGGCGCACTGAGGAACATCAGGAACAGCGTCAATGACAGAAAGCTCATGCCCAGATGGGTAACCATGCCTGCGTGCTGCCACTCGCGCCGTTGCAGCCAGGTGCGTCGTGCGCGGATCAGGTTGTAGAAACCCTGCACCAGCATGCCGACAAACAGCAGGCCGGCGGGAATCCCCAGTTCGCTGAAGATCTCCAGATAAGTGTTATGCGCCCGGCGATACAGGTCGCCGATCTTGCGGTTGGCCGAGAACGCCTTGGCATAACCGGTGGTCGCGTAGTGCAGCGGAAAGGTGCCAGGTCCGGAGCCGAGCAGCGGATGCTCGCGGATGATCTGGCTGCCGACGACAATGTAGGAGGCGCGTCGACCGAGGGATTCGTCCTGAGCCTTGGCCCCGGCGCTGAGGATGCTCAGCGATTGAATGCGTGCCAGATAACCGGCCGGCATCGCATAGATCGCCAAGGGCAGGATGATCGCAGCACCGAGCATGGCGAAGCCGAAATGCCGTGGACGAATGCGGGTCAACTGCTGGCGGTAGTGCCAGACCCCGATTGCCAGACTCAACGCCAGTACGACCAGCCCTGAGCGAGACTCGGTTTTGGTCATGCCGCCGAGCAGCAACAGACAGCAACCAGCCCAGAACAAACGGTGCGGCAGGTTCGGGCTGCGAATCACCAGCAGCAGGCCCAGCGGCATGGCGAAAGCGATCAGCAGGGCAAAGGCATTCGGGTCTTCGAGCAGGCCGGCGGCGCGGCCCTTGTCCTGGAATCGGCTGGAAAACATCGCCATCGCGCAGGTCGCGCTGACACTGAGCGTGACCAGTCGGGCGAACAGATCCAGATTCAACTCACGGCCGATCAACAGGGTGATCACGAACAGGACCAGACCCACGCTCAGTTCCCGCAGATGAGTTTGCGACATGCCCAGATTGTCGCTGGCGAACAGGCTCAGCAGGTAAAGGGCCATGAAACCGATCAGGTAGCGCCACAGATTGCTGCGCAGGCGCTGCGACGGAATCTGATGCAGCGCCAGTTGCAGCATCACGATTACCGCCAGCGAAGCACCGATCAATTTGCTGCCCGATACCGAGCTGTCCTTGAAGAAACCTTCGAACGGCACCAGCGCAGCAATGCCGAGCAGGCCCCAGGTCGGCTTGCGGTACAGGACGGTGAAACCGACCAGGCCAATCACCGCCCCCGGCGCCAGATACGGCCAGGGACTGGCCAGCAGACCGAGGCTGACCAGGGCGAACAGACTGACGATCGAGAGCGGGAAAATCATGCGCGTGTCTCCCGTGCCGTGTGGATGTACAGCTGCGACCAGCGTTCGGCCAAAGCCTTGAGGTCGTAGCGTTCCTGTTGGGTGCGTCTGGCGTTTTCACGCAACTGCGCGGCCAGCTTCGGTTCGGCCAGCAAGGTGTCGAGCTGGCGGGCGAGGGCGGCGGTATCCGTCGGCGCCGCGAGCAGGCCGTTGTGACGGTCCTGCAGGACATCGGGAATACCGCCGACCGCGAACGCCACCACCGGCACGCCGGCCTGCATCGCTTCGAGCAGAATCATCGGCGTGCCCTCGGTGCGCGAGCTGATCACCAACGCATCGAGTTGTTGCCACCAGCCTTGCATCGCCGTCTGGTAGCCCGGCAGGCGAATCCGCTGCTGCAAACCGGCAGCATCGATGCGCGCCTGCAAGGCCTCGCGTTCCGGTCCGTCACCGAGCATCACCGCGTCCAGTTGCGGATGCTGGTGACACAGGCCGATCAGCGCATCGAGAAACAGGTCCGGGCCTTTCTCGCTGCTCAACCGACCGACGTAACCGGCCAGCCAGCGTTGCCGGTCCGCCAGCGGCGGCATCGCTGGCGCCGCTGGCAAACCGTTGGGAATCACCTGCAACTTCTCCGCGCTCACGCTGGCCTTCAGATGCAGCGTGGCGATGCTGTGCGCCACGCAGACCACCTGTTTCACCGACGCTGTGCGGCACAGTTGCAGGCTCAGCCAGGTGTAGAACTTCTGCTTGCGACTGCGCGGGGTGAAGCCGTGCTGAGTGATCACCAGCGGCAGGCGCAACAGCGTGGCGCCGACCCAGCCGAACAGCAGTCCTTTGAAGTTGTGGGTGTTGAGCAACGGTTTGTCGCCACGGCGCTGACGCAAGTGCCGCAACAGCTCGCCGAGCCCGGCACAAGCGAGAGCGCCCACCCCGGCATCACGAAAGCGCGCGATCAGTTCTGGCGGCGCGTCGAGGAACAGCACTTGGTGCTGCCCCGGCGTGGCCAGGCAATGATCCAGCAACATCCGCTCGGCCCCGTAGAAGCCGCCGCTGCTGAGCAAATGAATGATCGGCAGGGCGACGATTGGGGTGGACACCGCGTTCAATTGCGCACCCAGTGAACCAGGCTTGGCATGGTCCAGTTCTTGTGCGGATTGCCCGGCTGCGACGTTTCTTCGTTGAGCACCAACAACACTGGCACGCCCAGTTCATGGCTGATTTGCGCCGGATGCTTGAAGCGATGGTCGAAGAACTCACGCACGTAGACGAACGCGATTGCCAGCAGCAGCCCGGTGAACAGCCCGAACGGAATGATCAGCATCGGCTTGGGAAAAGCCGCCTCGGTCGGCTCGAACGGTGGACTCAATACCCGGGCGTTGGATAGGTCGTTGTCCAGCGCGCGTGTCGTACTGCTCTCGGCAAAGCGTTGCGCATAGGTGGAAAACGCGGCGTGCAACGCGCCGATCTCGGTGTCCATCTGACGCAGCTTGCTTTGGGTCTGCTGCAGCTGATGGATGCGGTTCTTGAACTCGGCAATGCGCGCGGTTTTCTGCTCAATGACCTGGCTCACCACCGAAAGGTCGATCGTGCGTTCCTGGATGCGGTTGTTGACCACTTTGAGGAACTGTTGGCGGGTGCGGGCAATTTGCTCGCGGGCCAGCAACATGGGCTCGCTACCGGGCTGAAATACCGCCAGGTCATTCATATAGCGGCTGACCTGAGTGGTCAGCGCCTCGCCCATCTGCCTGATCTCGCGGTCCTCGAAGGCAATGTTGTCCACCGTCGTGGTGAAGGTGAACGGGAAGGTGTAGTCGTTGAGTTTGTTGGTGTTGGCGGCAGCCAGGCTGGTTTTCAGGTAATCGAGCCAGCGTTGGCTTTGCAGCAAGCGATCGCGATACAGGTTGAGTGCCTGCTCTTCGGTGTTGATCGCGTTGAGGCGAAAGGTGATTTCCTCTTTCGGGTCGGAAGAACCGACGCTTTCCAGCAGGCTCAGCCGCGCGCCTTCAAGACCATCGAGCCGCACCTGATACTGATGCTTCTTGGTTTCGTAGAACGAATGCGGCAGCTCGATCGATTGCAACGCCTGACGATCGACCAGATAGTTCTGCAGCAACGCGGCAACAAATGTTGTGCCCTGGGCCGGATCGGGGAAGCTGTAGACGATCGAGATCACATTGGAACCCGGCAGGGTTTCGATCTTCAGGTTGTCGATGGCGTCTTGGGTCAAACCGTCCAGTGCCGTGTCGCGCACCGGATCGGTTTGCATGCCCAGCGCATTACGCAGCGGATTGATCACGTATTCGCGCAGCGGCGTGCTGACGTAACGCTTGAAAGGCTCGCCCGCCAGCTTGCTGAGCATCCCCGGCGGCGGGTTGTACTGACCCATGTCGCGCAGTTCGCTGATGGTCTGACGTATCAGTGCCGGCGAACGGAGGATGTTGCTTTCGGTTTCCATGTCCGCCAGCGATGGCGGAATGAAGGTGGCGCTGTCCTGGGTCAGCGAGGTGGTCGCATCGCCCTGAGACAGCTTTTTCGACTGCACGATGACCTGCGCGGTGATATCGAAGCTCTGTTTGAGCAGCAACGGCAGGAGCAGGGCGATCACTGCAAAGGTCAGGAAGATGCGCTTCACCGTTTGCTTGTTGGCGAAGAAAATCCTGAAGAACTCGTGCAGGTAATTTTCTTTTGGGTTCATGTCGGTCACCTGAGAGTCAGTTGTCACTGCCTTTGTTGTCGACGCGGTAGCCGAAGCTGAAACCGACGCCCTGGAACAGCACCACATCAGCCAGTTGGCGGGCGAGTTCGCCGGCGCTGGCCAGTTTGGTTTTTGGCACGTAGAGCATGTCATCCGGCTGCAGATAGGCGATTTGTGGCGCGTCACCGGACAGTGCTTTCTCGACGTCGTAGTTCATCGCCTGCACCTGATTGCCGTTGCGCCGCATGATCACTACCGAATCCAGCCGCGCCTTGACGTTGGTGCCGCGCGCCAGAGTTAGCGCCTCGAGCACCGACACCGGCCGGCGGATCGGATACGAGCCCGGTTGTGCGACTTCACCCAGCACGTAGATCTCGTTGCCGGCGGTGGACTTGAGCAGCACATCCACAGTCATGCGGCCCGGCAGTTGCGCGTATCTCTGATTGAGGAAGGTTTCCAGCTGATTGACGGTCATGCCTTGCAGCGGCACCGCGCCGATTTCCGGAAAACTCGCGTAGCCATCAGTGCCGACGGTGATCTCGCGGCTCATGCCGGTGGCCGGATGGTTCAGCGCACTTTTAAGGTTCTGCTCGTTGCTCAGCGGGCTGAGAATCTGTACCGAGAGCTGATTGCGGTTGGGTTGGAACAGTTGCTTGCGCTGATACGCACGCTGGATTTCCTGACGGGCTTCTTCGCTGGTCAGCCCGGCGATTTTCACCGAGGTGTTGGCGCCCGGCAGTTCGATAGTGCCGTCGGGCAGCACCAGTTGCGTGCCGTTGAGCTGACTGGCGGCGGTGAAATTCAGGCCGATCTGGTCACCTGATTGCACGCGGTAAGCGTCCGAACCGCTGGTGCTGATGTGAAAGATCACATCCAGCACGTCTTTCGGGCGCAGGGTCTGTTCGACCCGCGGCATGTCGGTGGCCTGGGCGTTGGCCGGTGTGGCGGTGAGAATATTCACCGGCATGTTGCGGGTCTCGGAAGTGCTGGTGCAGCCCGCAAGCGGCAGCAACAGCAGGACAAGCATTCTGGCGTTCATGGCGTCATCCTTTGCGTTCGCTTACAGGTTTTTGTAAAGCCATTTGGGCATGTAGTACTTGCGCCGGTTGAACACGCTGCCGACCACTTTCGCCCCGGCCTGAGTCAGGCGTTGCACAGCGGCCTGGGCGACTTCCCAGCGGGTGTCTTCGGCGCGCACGACAAACACCACACCGTCGACCTGAGTACTGATGACCAGGGTGTCGGCGGCGGAATACACCGCGTCGCCGTCGATCACCACAAAGCGGTACTGGCTGCCCAACTGGTCGAGCAATGGGCTCAGGCGCTCGGCGGTCAGGTGTTCCAGCGTGCGGATCGGCCGGCCGTTGGGCAGCACATGGAAGGGCAGGCTCGAGACCTGCACCACGCAGTCCTGCAACAGCGGCGGGTTGCCCGGATTGAACAGCAGGTCGCGCAGGCCGCGCTCCTTGCCGAGGTTCATCTGCTGGGTGAGGTTGTTCGCCGACTGGCTGGCGTCGACCAGCAGCACCTGGCCGCTGCTCATCTGCGCCAGCTGACTGGCCAGTGCCAGAGCGCTGGTAGTGGTGCCGGCGCCGGGGTTGGCGGCGGTCAGGAACAGAATGCGCAGATCGAGATCCAGCACGGTCGAAGTCAGATTCGATTCGCTGGGGCTGGCGATGCTCAGGCTTTTATTGGTTGAACCGTCCATTAGCTTGCTCCGTGGCCGCTGAATACTTTGAAGGGGGTTTTCAACAGAATCTTCAGATCAAGCAGAAGGCTCTGCTCGGCGATGTAGCTGAGGTCCAACTCAACGCGCTGGTCGAAGTCGATGTTGCTGCGTCCGGAGATCTGCCACAGACCGGTCATGCCGGGGTAGATCGCCAGACGCGCGAGGTGATTGTCCTTGTAGCGGTAAGCGTTGAACGAGGTCGGGCGAGGGCCGACCAGGCGCATGTCGCCGGTCACTACGTTGATGAGGTTGGGCAGCTCGTCGAGGCTGGTGCGCCGCAGAAAACTGCCGATGCCGGTGACGCGCGGGTCTTTGTCGATCTTGAAGTCGATGGCGTCTGCCCCGTGCTTGTTCAGGTGGCGCAGCGACTCTTTGAGTTCTTCGGCGTTGCTGACCATGGTGCGGAACTTGAACATGCCGAACTTGCGGCCGCGATAACCGGTGCGTTTCTGCACGAACAGCACCGGCCCCGGGCTGGTGAACTTGATGGCCAGGGCCAGGCCCAGCAGCACTGGGGAGATCAGCACGAGAATCGTCAGCGCACCGAGGCAGGCGACCACCCGATTGGTCCGCGACAGCTGCCATGGGCGGCCGCCATCGCGGCCGCTGAGCCAGCCGCGACCCTGACGGTGGATCGCCGCGTCGAGGCGCATGCGATGTTCCGGGTCGACGCGCTTGTCAGGGCGCATCTGTGCAATCGACACACTTCTTTCATGTCCAGTCATGGCGTCCTCCGCATTCAATCAGCCGCAAGCGGCGCACGGGCAGTGGGGTAGTAGTCGCGGAACCAGGCGATGAAGCGGCCCAGTCCTTCATCCAGTTCTATCCGGGGCTGGAATCCGGTGGCCTGGGCCAGATCGCTGGCCTCGGCGCAGGTGTTGAGCACGTCGCCCGGTTGCAGCGGCAGCAGCTCGACAATGGCTTGCCGATCGAGATGTTTTTCCATCAGCGCGAGGTAGGTTTTCAGTGCAACCGGCTGCTGCCCGCCAATGTTGAACAGACGCCACGGCGCCATGCTGCTGGCCGGGTCGGGCTGCTCGCGATCCCACTGCGGATTGGCTTGCGGTGGCTGATCGATGAGGCGTGCGATGCTTTCGATGATGTCGTCGATGTAGGTGAAATCGCGCTGGTGCTCGCCGTAATTGAACAGCTTCAGCGGCTCGCCCTCGCTGATCGCCCGGGCGAACTGGATCGGCGACATGTCCGGCCGACCCCAAGGCCCGTACACGGTGAAAAAGCGCAGGCCGGTGCAGGGAATGCCGAACAGATGGCTGTAGCTGTGCGCCATCAGTTCATTGGCTTTTTTGGTCGCGGCGTACAGCGACAGCGGATGGTTGACGCCATCCTTGACCGAGTAAGGCGTGTGTTGATTGGCGCCGTACACCGAACTCGACGAGGCGTAGATCAGGTGTTCGACCGGGTGGTGGCGGCAGCTCTCGAGAATGTTCAGGAAACCGTAGAGGTTGCTGTCCAGATACGCCCGTGGATTGTCCAGCGAATAACGCACCCCGGCCTGCGCAGCCAGATGGATCACCACTTGTGGCTGCTCGCGGGCAAACAGCGCATCGATCGCTGAAGCGTGGGCCAGATCCACCGTGGCCAGCGGAAAATCGCCGACCTGCTCGCGCACCCACTGCACGCGGTCGTGCTTGAGCTGCGGGTCGTAGTAGTGGTTGAAATTGTCCAGGCCGACCACCGAATGCCCGTCGCGCAGCAAGCGCAGGACGCAATGGGCACCAATGAAACCGGCGGCACCGGTCACCAGAATCTTCATGGCCGCAGCCCTTCAGGGGCGATGTGGCGCAGGCCGATGCCGCTGTAATGCAGGCCGGCGGCGGCTACTTGTTCCGGGTTGTAGAGATTGCGCCCATCGATGATTACCTTCGAACGCAGCTTCTCGGCGAGCAGCTCGAAATCGACCACGCGGAAGTTTTTCCACTCGGTGCAGATCACCAGCGCGTCGGCGTCTTCAAGGGTGTCGTCGCGGGTCGCGCACAGGTGCAGGTCGTTGCGATAGCCGTAGATGCGTCGGCACTCGGACATGGCTTCCGGATCATAAGCCTGCACGCTGGCGCCTTCGGCCCACAACGCGTCCATCAGGTAACGGCTGGGGGCTTCGCGCATGTCGTCGGTGTTCGGTTTGAACGCCAGGCCCCAGACCGCGATGGATTTGCCGGCCAGGCCTTGCGGAAACTGCGCGCGCAATTTGCTGAACAGGATGTGCCGTTGGCTGTCATTGACGTCGGTGACGCTGCGCAGCAGTTTCAGCGGCATGCCGTTGTGTTCGGCGGTGTGCAGCAAGGCACGCAGATCCTTGGGAAAGCACGAGCCACCGAAGCCGCAGCCCGGATAGATGAAGTGGTAGCCGATGCGCGGGTCGGAGCCGATGCCTTTGCGCACCGCTTCGATGTCGGCGCCGAGCAGCTCGGTGAGATTGGCCAGTTCGTTCATGAAACTGATGCGGGTGGCGAGCATCGCGTTGGCCGCGTACTTGGTCAGCTCGGCGCTGCGGTTGTCCATGAACATCAGTTTTTCGTGGTTGCGGCAGAACGGCGCGTACAGCTCGCTCATCTGCTCGCGGGCAGCGTCGTCGCGGGTGCCGATGATGATCCGGTCCGGGCGCATGCAGTCGGCGAGGGCGCTGCCTTCCTTGAGAAATTCCGGGTTGGATACCACCCGCACCTGCAGCTCGGTTTTGCCGCGCAACAGCAATTCGCTGGTGGCCGTGGCCAGAACCTGGTCGGCAGTCCCGACCGGCACCGTGGATTTGATGATCAGCGTACGATCGGCCTCCATCAGACCGGCGATCTGCCGGGCGACGTTGAGTACATGGCTGAGGTCGGCTGAGCCGTCTTCGTCCGCCGGGGTGCCGACGGCGATGAAAATCAGCTCGGCGTGAGTCACCGCATCACTGGCCTGGGTGCTGAACAACAAGCGCCCGGCCTTGATGTTTTCTTCAAGTGTTGCGGACAGGCCTGGTTCACTGATGGGCGGTACCGCTTGTTGCAGTTGTTTGATCTTGTTGGGATCAATATCAATGCATAAAACCCGATGACCGACATCGGCAAGTGCAGCGGCTTGTATAAGTCCGACATAGCCAGTGCCAAATACGCTCACGTCCATCTGCGCACCTCAATAAAACCAGAAAAGTTAACTACGGAATGAGATTGTTAAAGGGGTATAGCGCAGGGTTTGAAAAGCGTGTCAGCAAAATGACATGTTGCACGGGTATAACACTTGAGGCGTTTTTGGCGATTGGCCATCAAGTCATTGCTGCGATTGAATTTGTTCTTTCTTTGCAGATTTGTTCAGATTCAATTTAACCGACAGACGGTCTAAGTCCCCGAAATTAAAGGCTTTCATCCCCCCGGGTGTGTCAGATTTGAGTCACCGTTTTTTTGACGCTTTACCCGGCTATCAGTCATTTCTTGCGCTTTGATGGCCGGGTGCTAGTGTCAGGTTCTGACCGACAAAGCTTTGACAACCTCCCATTTCGGACGGCCGGTATCGCCATGTTCAAATACGCCAAGGAACTGCTTTTAGTTACCTATCTATTGCTCTTTTCCGACTATTATCTGGAACGGTTAAATGCTATCGGGTGGGGTTTCAATACACTTGTTTTTGGCGCGATGTTTTTGGCGCTTACTTTCGCGTTATATCTAACTGCCTATATACGTCAGGCTCTTGTTCGACATGCGTTCGCATTAACGCTGTTTGTGGCGGCGGTTTTTTTCGATGTCTATACCCGGGTCACGGCGGATTACCTGAGGTACAGCGATTTTGTCTCGCTGGTGTACTCCGGCGGCTTCATTCAGGAAGCGGCCTATCAGTACCGCGACGCGATCCTGCGCGCGCTGCTCAGTGGCTTGCTGCTGTTGTTCGGCATCGGGCTCAAGCCGCGTCATGCGCTGTTCATACCCAACACGTTGCGGGTCGCGGCGCCCCTCGTCGGCGTATTGATGCTCAGCGGATTGTTGTTTCTACGAGCGGGTGAGGGCGCACGTGGTCTGCCGATCATGTACACGCCGCTGGCCTACCTCAACCTGTTTGCTTACGAAGCGTTGCATGACACCGTCGGCCCGCGTGAATCGGTGACGCTTGCGCGCGCCACGCCTGCCGTCGGCCACGATATCGTGCTGATCATCGACGAAAGCATTTCCGGCAATTACCTCGACATCAACGCGCCGTTCGGCGTGCACAGCAACCTCAAGCAAGCGCCGGCCGGGGTCGATGTCTTCAACTTCGGTTATGCCGCGTCCATTGCCAACTGCAGCGCCGACACCAACGTCACCTTGCGCTACGGCGGCACCCGCGCCGATTACAGGCGCATCAACAGCACGTTGCCGTCGATCTGGCAGTACGCGAAGAAGGCCGGGCTCGGCACGGTCTACATCGACGCCCAACGCACGGCCGGCAACCTGCAGAACCTGATGACCGCTGCCGAGAAAAACGACATCGACAGTTTCGTGCAATTCGACCAGACCAGTGTGCGCGACCGCGATATGGCGGCAGCGGCGAAGCTGATCGAATTGCTCAATGACGATCGCCCCGAGCTGATCGTGATCAACAAGGTCGGCGCGCATTTTCCGGTGCATGACAAATACCCGGACGCGTTCATGGCCTACCGGCCAACGCTGCCGCGCGGGCAGTTCACTGAAGTCGCCGATACTGGCGAACGCACCGGTTTCAACGGCCAGCCGGATGACTGGGTGCTGTATCGCAACGCCTACAAGAACACGCTGTTGTGGAACGTCGGCGAGTTCTTCGCCCGGGTGTTTGCCCAGGCCAATCTGGACAATGCGCTGCTGATCTACACCTCCGATCATGGCCAGGATCTGCATGAGCGCGGCAACCCGGGCTTGAATACCCACTGCGGCGGCGACCCGGTGGAAGAGGAGGGGCTGGTGCCGCTGGTGGTGATTCAGGGCCGTGGATTGCAGACGCCGGACTGGGCAGCGAATCTGCCGGCAAACAAGGACCGCTCCAGCCACTACAACATCTTCCCGACGCTGTTGCAGGTGATGGGTTATGACCTTGCGGGGATTGAAGCGGTATATGGCAAACCGCTGAGCGTGCCGACGGCGGATGAGTTCACTTTCAACTACCGCTTCAATGCGCGCTTGGGTGCCAAGCCTGAGTGGAAGCATATCGATCTGGGCAGCATCGTTACGCCTGAGCGGGCACCGGCGAGTGTGGCTGCGGGGCAGTGAGTTTTTGATTGCTCGGGCGGGCCTCTTCGCTGGCAAGCCAGCTCCCACAGGGTTCGAGGTTGTTCACAAATCCTGTGTCAGCACTGGCCTCTGTGGGAGCTGGCTTGCCAGCGATGGGACCAGCACTGACACCAGCCAATTCAAAGCTTCAGCCACCGCGCGCGATACTCCCCAGGCGCGCACCCCAGCCAGCGCGCGAAAGCCCGGTTGAATCCCTGCACATCGCTGTAACCCAACCGATCAGCCACTTCGACCAGCTCCAGCGCCCCGGATTGCAGCAGGTCCTCGGCACGATAGCGGCGATGCTCATCAAGCAGTTCGCTGAAAGTCCAGCCCAACGCCTTCAAACGCCTTGCCGCCGTGCGCTCAAGCAAATGCTGTGTAACACAGAACTGCTGCCAATCCGCTGAAGCCAGATCTTCGATCAGATAATCGCTGAGCTGTCCGAGCAAGGTCGATTCACTGAGACGTCGGGTCTGTTCCAGCAGATCGACAAGCGTTGTCTCCAATGCCGGATTGCCCGGTGTCAACGGCATCACGAACAGCTGAGGATCCAGATAAATCGCCGCGCATGATTGCTCTGCGCTCACCGGGGCGCGCAATGCCGATTGATGCTGCTCGCGGCTTGCCGATGCCAATGCCACACCTAGCACCGGATCACGATTCACGCCGCTGGCGAGCAATTTGCGTCGTACCAGGCTGCACAGGCTGACAAGGATGTAATCGGTCAGCGCCGCCGGAGCACCCAGACTGCCGGCTTCGACCAGACGCAGTGTTACGCCGTCATCTTCACGCAGGATTTGCACACGGAAATGTCCGTTGAAAAACGCAAAGTACTCGGCGAAAAACGCACAGGCACGTTCCAGCGACACGGCGACATCGAACAGATAGGTCAGCCCGTTGGTGGCCGTCGAAACGAAACGTTCACCCGCCGCCAGACCGATCAGTGGATCCCCGCTCTGTTCCACGGCAAACGCCCAGAAGCGCCGCGACATCAGCAGCGGCATGCGCGTGAACGGCGTGCGCAGATCGAACAGGCTGCGGCGCAGCTGCGCTTCGATTGCGCCTTGGGTAACGCCGCGCGCGAGCAATTCTTCAATGGCCGGCAGCAGGGTCGGCGCGTAAAAAGCGTTGACGGGTTGCGGATCGATTTTGCTCATGTTGTGCGCGCGTCTCCCGTAGCTCCGTTAGCCGCCAGCAAACGCTGATCGACGCTGAGGATCGCCTCGATCATCGCCCGCGCTGCTGGCGTCAGGGTAAAACCGGCGCGGCTGACGATGCCGTAACCCAGTTGCAGCGCAGGCTCGTCATGGGGGACGTCGACAAAGTCGAGCAGCTCGATCAGGCCTCGATCAAGTTGTTCACGCAAGGCCTCAAGCGTGGCGAGCCCCACCGCGTCTGAACGCAGCACTACGCGCTGGATCGCGTCAAATTGTGCGCACTCGACGCTTGGGGTGAAGTCCTGCTCACCGAGGATATCGGCGAGCACCTTGCGGATCATCGGTGGAATGCGCGTGCCGACGATCGGGTAATCGAGCAGGGCGCGCAATCGCAGGTCTCGTTGCGCGAGGAGCGGATGGCCGGCGCGACAGAAAAACCGTCCCGGCCGCGTGCGCAGCAGATGCACCTGATACTGCGGATCGCTGACAAAGTGCCGCGCATCGGCGACGAAAAACTCGATCTGCTGCTCGCGCAACCACAGCGTCAATTGCTGCCAGTCGCCCTGATGAAACCGCGTGCGAATCGCCGGATGCGCATCAATGAAGTCGGCCAGCGCTTCCGGCACCAGCACCTGCGCCGGATACGGGCCGCAACCGAATTGCAGTTCGCCGCCGGTGAGGCCGTTGTATTGCGTCAATTCGTTGTGCAGCGCCTGACTGCCAGCGAGCAGGCGCCGCGCATGTTGCAGCACCAGTTGGCCTTGCCCGGTCAGGCGAAACTCACGGCTGCTGCGCTCGACCAGCTCGCAGTCAAGGTCACGCTCCAGAGTCTGGATGCTGCGGCTGAACGCCGGTTGGCTGAGGTTGATCGCCTCGGCGGCGCGACCGAAGTTGCGGTAATCAGCGAGGGCGACCAAGTGGCGAAGCTGGCGAAGATCCATCATGCGTCTCCTGCATTTTGCGGATACTTTTAATGCATTGGATCGATAGCACGTCCGCTGGCATAAGTACACGCCTGTTCTTCGATGGCACGCCTTCATGTCTCAGTCTCTGTTCGCCTCCAGCGCGTTTACCCGCACGATTCTCGCGCATGCTCGCCAGTCCGGACTGTGCCCGCAACGCTTGATGGCGCGCGTGGGGATCTGCCCGTCAGTGCTCGCCGGGCAGCATCAAATGATTGCCGCACAAGAGGTTGAACAGTTGTGGCGTGAGTGTGAACGGTCAGGGGTAGCGCCGACGTTTGGCTGTGAACTGGCCGACGGGATGGCGACCGATTGCCTGCAAGGACTGAATATCCTGCTCGACTCGTCCGCGACCTTGCGGGCCAGTCTGAAGTGCTTCATCGACTGCTTGCCAAGGGTGATCAATTACGTTGCGATGGAACTGGTCGAGGCGGGCGATTTCGCTCATTTGCGCCTGCGTTCGCTGCAGGGGCAGCTCCATCATTTCGCCCTGGATGCGGCGGCGATAACGCTGGTGCGCAACATTGCCCGTCGACTCGGCGGGGCGCCTGGAGATTTGTTTGTGAGTGTCAGCCTGCGCCCGGCGCAATTGGCCGGTGGCTGGCTGCGTGGAGTGGGTATCGCGGTGGAGCAGGGCGAACATCTGTGCCTGACCTTGCCGAGATATAGCCTCGATCAGGTCTTGCTTGGCGCCAACCCGTTTCTGCACCAGAGCATGCTGCGTCACTGGCACGCTGAAACTCGCGCACCTGCGCGTGAGGACAATCTGACAATGGCGCGGCACTGGCTGACGGCGGGTGATCAACCGATCGAACGGATAGCTGAGCGGCTGGGTTATCGCCAGCCGAGCAACTTTATCCGCGCGTTTCGCAAACAGTTCGGGATTACGCCGAAGCAGTTCCGGTTGAATCCGGGGCAGGTTTGTTGAAAGCAGAATTGAGGTAATTGATCGTTATTGAGGGTGCCAGCAAGATTTACCCCCTCACCCCAGCCCTCTCCCCCAAGGGGGCGAGGGGGAAAGGGAGCCGATCTTCATGGCGTTCGGAATCTGAGTTCAACTCGGTATCCCACGTCGGCGTATCTCGTACATCCAACACGGTCAGTCCCCTCTCTCTCCGGGAAGGGGGCTTATGAATCATGGGAGCTGATGTGCGTGTTATTCAAAATTGCATTCAACTCGTTATCCCACGTCGGCGTATCTCGTACATGCAACTCGGTCGGTCCCCTCTCCCTCCGGGAGAGGGCTAGGGTGAGGGGCTTTTGACTTACGGCGTGACGATATTGAACTGCGGCCCGAACGTATCCAGGCTGCCCATCAATAATCCGAATTTCTGACCATTGCCCTGCAACTTCACCAGCCCTTTTTGCATCGCCGTCGGGAAGTCCAATTGCTTCAGGCTGATCTTCTCCAACGTATCGCGGCTCAGGCTGACGCTCGCATCCGCCGCCGGATTCAGACCGGCGCGGTGAGTCAGCACGCCGTTGCGCAAGGTCAGGGTGAAATCCTTTTGCACATCGTCGAACGTCCAGTTCAGCGTCAGGTCATGGGCCATGGCTTTGTCGCTGTCCAGGCGTACCGCGAGGTAATCGAAGAACATTTCCGGACTCATCGCCCGGACCATGTCCACCGATACGGTATTGGCAGACTGCGGTGGTACGCCGTTGCGCAGTTCCATCGCACCGGTCAGGTACATGTTGCGCCAGGTGGCGTTCTCGCTTTGATAGCCCAACTGTTCCAGCGTCTCGGCTTGAGCGTTGCGGGCATCCGCGTTGTCCGGATCGGCGAACAGCAACTGGTTGCCCAACTGAGCGGCCCAGCGGTAGTCAGCGCTGGCCATCGCACTGCGCATTTTCTCCAGCACCGACGCGGCACCGCCCATGGCCTCGACCGAGCGTTTAGCCGCATCGACCGGGGGCAGCGGATTGAGGTTGGCCGGGTTGCCGTCGTAGAAACCCATGTAGCGCTGATACACCGCGCGCGTATTGAAACTCAGCGAGCCGTAATAACCACGGGTGTACCACTTCTGATCGAGCGAGCCGGGCAGTTTTTTGATTGCTTCGGCAATTTCCAGCGGCGTCAGGCCCTGGTTGAGCAAGTGCAGGGTGCGGTCGTTGATGAACGCGTACATGTCGCGCTGATCGGCGAGCAAAGTACGAATCCGCTCGCCACCCCAGGTCGGCCAGTTGTGTTGGGCGAACAGCACGTCGGCCTTGTCACCGTAGCGCATGAGGCTGTCGTCGAGGTATTGCGACCAGGCTTTGGCGTCACGCACCTGCGCACCGCGCGGGGTGAGGATGTTGTGCATCATCTGCGTGGCGTTTTCGGCCATGCACAGGGCTTTCAACTCCGGTAGATAAAGGTTCATTTCCGCTGGCGCTTCGGTGCCCGGGGTCAGCTGGAATTCGACTTGCAGGCCAGCGATGGTGCGGGTTTCCAACGGCTCGGCAATCAGATCGGTAGGCGCAATCAGTGTGACCGTGCCACCGCTGGGCGCACTCTTGCCGAGGCCGGCATCGACCTGACCTTTTTCACTGCGCGGCAACAGGCTGCCGAACTGGTACTGCGCGCGGCGGCTCATGGCATTGCCGGCCATGACGTTCTCGCTCATCACGTGTTCCATGAAGCCGACCGGCGCGTAGACCTTGACCTTGCCGGACTTGACATCGGCCTCGTCGATTACCCCGCGCACGCCGCCGAAATGATCGACATGAGTGTGGCTGTAGATCACCGCGACGACCGGTTTGCGCGGGCGATTGGCGTAGTACAGATCCAGCGCCGTCCTGGCGGTTTCGGCCATGGTCAGCGGATCGATGATGATCAGCCCGTCGTCACCTTCGATGATGGTCATGTTGGCGAGGTCGAGGCCGCGCACCTGATACAGCTTGGGGCTGACCTCGAACAGACCGGCGTGGGCATTGAGCTGGGCCAGCCGCCACAGGCTCGGATTGACCGATTCCGGCGCCTTGTCTTTGACGAGGAAGTCATAGGCGTTGACGTTCCAGATGACTTTGCCGGCAGCGTCCTTGATCTGACCCTTGAACGGTGCGATCAGGCCTTTGCTGACGGATTCGAAATCGGTGCGGTCGCTGAAAGGCAGGGTTTGCAGGACGGCAGCGTTGCTTGCGGCGGTTTGCATGCTCGGCGCAACCGGACCGTCAGCAGCGAGCAACGGTTGGCTCAGGCAAGCGGTGATCAGGCAGGTCAGCAGGCCGCGCGGGCTCAGGATGAAACGGGGCATGGGTGTCTCCGGTTTTTTATCGTTATGGCCGAACAGCCAGCAGCGTATGGCGCGTCCCGGAGTTGGCGATGATCATCAGCGGACAAAAACCATTCAGGGCCGCTATCCTAGGCCCAGGTTCACTGATCGGGTTTGCCCATGCTTGAGGTTCGCGACGTTTTCAAAAGCTATGCCACGCCACAGGGATTATTGCCGGTGCTGCAAGGCGTCGACCTGACGCTGGAGGCCGGTGGCAGCCTCGCGCTGATGGGCGAATCGGGCAGTGGCAAAAGCACGCTGCTGCATTTGGTGGCGGGGCTGGACAAGGTCGACAGCGGCAGTATTCGCAGCGGCGAACATCGCCTGGAAGCCATGAGCGAAGCGCAACTGGCGAACTGGCGGCGCACGGAAATCGGTCTGGTGTTTCAGCAGTTCAACCTGATCGGCAGCCTGCGCGTGGAAGACAACCTTGCCTTTCAGGCGCGCCTGGCCGGGCGCCATGAGCCGCGCTGGCAAGCGCATCTGGTGCAGCGTCTGGGTCTTGGCGATCTGCTCTCGCGGTACCCCGAGCAACTCTCTGGCGGCCAGCAGCAACGAGTCGCATTGGGCCGGGCATTGGCTTCGCAGCCGAAATTGCTCTTGGCGGATGAACCCACCGGCAGCCTCGATGAAGCGACCAGCGATGAAGTGCTGCGGCTGTTGCTGGAATTGCTCGATGACACGCCGACGACTTTGTTGATGGTCACTCACAGTCAGCGCGTTGCGGCGCGTCTGGCTCAGCGCGTGGTGTTGTCGAACGGGCGGGTCGCCTGATGATCTGGCGGCAAACCCTGCGCGCGCTGCTCAGCCACTGGCGGCGCCATCCCGTGCAGTTTTTCAGCGTGCTGACCGGGTTGTGGCTGGCCACCAGTCTGCTCACTGGCGTCGAGGCGCTGAACAGTCAGGCACGTGACAGCTACGCGCGGGCCAGCCAGATGATCGGCGGCGAACCGCAAGCCAGCCTGAGCACGCCGAATGGGGCGCTGTTTCCACAGCGCTGGTTTATCGAATTGCGCCGTCAGGGCTGGCCAATGTCACCGGTGTTGCAGGGCCGGCTGACGCTCAAGGGCCAGGAAGATCAACGCATTCAGGTGATGGGCATCGAGCCGGTGTCGCTGCCGTCGGATTCGGCAGTAGCCGGGCAGGCGATGCCGATCGAGCGCATCGTCGAGTTTTTCAGCCCGCCGGGCAGCACCTGGATTTCCCCGGACACCCTGCAAATGCTCGGCTTGCGCGAAGGTGATACACCGCAAACCGTAAACGGCCAAACCCTGCCGCCACTGCTCGCGCAGAAGGACATGGCGCCGGGCCTGTTGCTGGTCGACATCGGCGTAGCGCAGCGCCTGCTCGAACAACCCGAGCAATTGTCGCGACTGCTGCTACCCAAGGACTTTCATCAAGAATTACCAGCGAGTTTCACCGATCGCTTGCAGCTCAAGAGCAGCGGCGAAGAAAACAACCTCGCGCGGCTGACCGAGAGCTTTCACCTCAATCTCGATGCCCTTGGATTTCTGTCGTTTCTGGTCGGCCTGTTCATCGTCCACGCCGCCATCGGCCTCGCTCTGGAACAGCGCCGAGGTTTGCTGCGCACCTTGCGCGCCTGTGGCGTCAGTGCACGAATGCTGATCGCATGTCTGGTGGTTGAACTGGGTGTGCTGGCGCTGATCGGCGGATTGTTCGGTGTGATCAGCGGCTATTGGCTGGCCAGCGTGCTGCTGCCGGACGTCGCCGCCAGCCTGCGCGGTTTATATGGCGCGGAAGTGGCGGGGCAGTTGCGCCTGAGTCCCTGGTGGTGGTTCAGCGGCATAGGGCTGAGCCTGCTCGGCGCGTTGCTGGCCGGGGCCAACAGTCTGCTGCGGGCGGCGCGTCTGCCGTTGCTGGCGGTGGCCGATCCGCAGGCCTGGCATCAACAGTATTCGCGCTGGTTGCGCCGACAGGGTTGGCTGGCGACAGCGCTGCTGACAATTGCGCTGGCAGCGCTGATCTGGGGCGACAGCCTGAGCAGCGGTTTCGTGCTCATGGCCGGGCTGTTGCTCGGTGCCGCGCTGGCCTTGCCGGTGTTGCTCAGCGCGTTGTTGAACCCGTTGCTCGGGCGCAGTCGGTCGGTGCTCGGCCAGTGGTTTCTCGCCGACTGCCGCCAGCAATTGCCAGCCCTGAGTCTGGCGCTGATGGCGCTGCTGTTGGCGCTCGCCGCCAACATCGGCGCCGGCAGCATGACCGCCGGTTTTCGCCAGACCTTCAACGACTGGCTCGAACAACGCCTGAGCGCCGAGTTGTACATCAACCCGGCCAATCCGGCGCAGGCCCGCGAGATGCACGACTGGCTCAAACAGCAGCCGAATGTGACCGCTGTGCTGCCCAACTGGCAGGTTTCGGTGACGCTGCAAGGCTGGCCGGCGGATGTCTACGGCATCATCGACCACTCCTACTATCGCCAGCATTGGCCGTTGCTCGACAGCAGTGGCAGCGATCCGTGGGGCAAACTGGCCACGGACGATGCGGTGATGCTCAGCGAACAACTGGCGCGACGCCTGAAAGTGAAGCCGGGCGAGCATCTGAACATTCCCACGCCGAACGGCACATGGTCGCCGCGCATCGTCGGCATCTACGCCGACTACGGCAATCCGAAGGGTCACGTGCTGATCAGCAGTGAGCACCTGCTGCGCGGCTGGCCGCAACTCACGCCGAACCGCTTCAATTTGCGTGTCGATCCAGCACAGATTCCAGCGCTGCTCAACGCCTTGCAGGCGCGTTTTGCGCTGGATGACAACCGCATCGTCGATCAGGCGCGGCTCAAGGGCTGGTCGGTGCAAGTCTTCGAACGCACCTTTGCTGCGACGGCGGCGTTGAACAGCCTGACCTTGGCCGTGGCTGGCGTGGCGCTGTTCATCAGCCTGCTGACCCAGAGCCAGAGTCGCCTCAGTCAACTCGCACCGCTGTGGGCGCTGGGCGTGACGCGCAAACAATTGATGCTGCTCAACCTCGGTCAGACCTGGCTGCTTGCCGTATTGACGTTGCTGTTGGCGCTGCCGTTGGGCATCGCTTTGGCGTGGTGCCTCGATGCGGTGATCAACGTGCAGGCGTTCGGCTGGCGCTTGCCGTTGCGGGTGTTCCCGTTGCAGTTGCTGCAACTGACGGGCCTGGCCTTGCTGGCGACTCTGTTGGCTTCGGCATGGCCGCTGTATTCGCTGTACCGCACGCAACCGGCGGACTTGCTGAGGACGTTTGCCCATGAGGACTAAATGGCTCGTGCTGATGATTGCGCTGCTGCTCGCTGGCTGCGATCAGCCTGCACCCGAGGAAAAGGGTTTTGCCGGCATGGGCGATCAGGCGCAATCCTTCACCCCGGTGGTGCCCGGTCGGGTATTCAGCTTTCCGGCCGATCATGGCGCGCATGATGGTTTTCGCATTGAGTGGTGGTACGTCACCGCCAACCTCAAGGATCAGCAGGGCAATGATTTCGGCGTGCAATGGACGCTGTTTCGCAGCGCCCTGAAACCCGTCGCCGAGCAGGCCGGTTGGGGCAACCAAACGATCTGGCTGGGCCATGCGGCAGTCACTTCGCGCTCGGTGCATCATGCCGCCGAGCGCTACGCCCGGGGCGGAGTAGGCCAGGCCGGCGTGCGCCTGGCGCCGTTCGAGGCGTGGATCGATGACTGGATGTTTGCCAGTCAGGCGCAGGATCCGTTGCGCGACATGCAACTCAGTGCTCGTGACAAGAATTTCGCTTATCAACTGCGCCTTACCTCCAGCCGACCGCTGGTGCTGCAAGGCGACCAGGGTTTCAGCCAGAAATCCGAAGAAGGCCAGGCGTCGTATTACTACAGCCAGCCATTTTTCCAGGCCAGCGGCACGCTGCAGATCGACGGCCAGACCTACACCGTCAGCGGCCCGGCGTGGCTCGATCGCGAGTGGAGCAGTCAGCCACTCACCGCCAATCAAACTGGCTGGGACTGGTTCTCGCTGCATCTGGACAGCGGCGAACACGTGATGCTTTATCGCATGCGGCAGAAGACCGGCGCGCCTTATCTGACCGGCACCTGGATCGCCGCTGACGGGCAGATTCAGACGTTGCGCAGCGAGCAGATCAGCCTTGTGCCGCAGGATACGGCCAAGGTTGCTGATCGGCCGATGCCGGTGAAATGGTCGATCCGTATTCCTGACAAGAAACTCGATATCAGCGTTGACGCGATCAACCGCAATGCGTGGATGAATTTGCGTATCCCGTACTGGGAAGGGCCGGTGAAGATTGATGGCAGCCATCCTGGCCAAGGCTATCTGGAAATGACCGGATATTAACGGCGGCACCGCTTTCTTCCCTGTGGGAGCGAGCCTGCTCGCGAAAGCGTCAGCGCTGTGACCGCTGAGTTAACTGACTGGAACTCTCGCCAGCGCTCTCCGCTCTACCCAGAAACCCGCCATTTTCGGACTCACCCATGAGCGACGACCTGCAACCCCCAGACCTCGACACCTGGCAGCGCCTGTTCGACGATCAAGCCTACTGGCAGAACTCCCCTGACGCTCACTACCTCGATCTGCAACGCATCGCCGATGACCTGCTCGGCCAAGGCGCAATCGATCTTGAGCAATGGCAGTTGATGCGCGCCAAAGCCGACGATCTGCACAAGCAGTCACCCGAGGTCAACGTCGCCCGCGAACTCGAAGATCCCGAAGCCTGAGGACTCCTGCCATGAATACCACCAGCAACCAGAACGACAACCCCGACGAACCACGCCCGGCCGGTGAAACCGAGCGCGACAATGATGCCCTGCGCCCGACCGATCCCAAGCAGCGGCAGGACAGCGGCAAAGGCACGCCGAGTGGCGAATCCACTGCGCAAGAGACCGCCAAGCCACATACCCGTGGGCCACAAACCCAAGTCAAGCCCTGAACAGCGTCTATGCTCACTGGCACGCCTGCTGCTGAAGTCGTTTCGGCGGTGGGCGTCGCCATTTCATCACAGGGAAAGTAATGCATATGAAGCTCGACGCTCTGGCCAAGGCCATCACTCTCGCAACGCTGCTTTCTGCTGCCAGTTTCGGCGCTTTAGCTGCCGACATTCCGTTATCCGCCGTCGTTGAGGCCGATTCCGTTACCACCAAAGTGCTCGCCGTCGACCCGGCCCATCACCAGGTCGTGCTGGAAGGCCCCGAGGGACGTCAGGTCCACGTTCAGCTCAGCGACAAAGCGAAAAATCTTGCCAATCTCAAAGTAGGGGACCTGGTGAAGATCGAGGTGCAGCGATCTGTCGCCGCTTATCTCGATACAGACGTGGATAAAGGTCTGCCGGGCACCACCGAACGTACCGGCGAACTGCGCAAGGCCCCGGGCAGCGATAACCCGGGCGGCGAGGCCTATCGTCAGGTTCAGGTGCAGCTGAAAATCAGCAAAATCGATTTGAAGACCAATCAGGTCACCCTCCAAGATCCGTCCGGACAATCGAAGACGCTCGATGTGAAGAAGCCGGAGATTCAGGCCAAGTTGAAAGATCTGAAAGTAGGACAGAGCGTTATTGTCACTTATACCGATATCCTGAAAGTGACCAGTCAGCACGATAGTTGAGTATTAACTCTACAAGTTTATTGCTCTTGTACAACTTTATGTATGAGAGCAATCATATAAAGGTTTTTGTAAGACAATTCCCGGGATAAATCGGCAAAACACAGTTTTTAACTTTTCAGTGCAAAAATTTCATGTTTGCCCAGGACGACAGGTCCACTTGTTTGAATTAAAATCCTCGGCGTTCGCCCAGTGTCAGGGCTCTTTACCGGTGCAAGGATTGCCAGGCCGTAACACTGGGCGAACTCCACTACTGACGAAAGTTGTATACAGAATCTGCAAACAAAAAGGGCGACTTTGCAGTCGCCCTTTTTTATTGTTTTCGATCAAGTCGAAGCTTGCATACCGGTTTTGCCATGCTGCCCCTGCAAGCGCTTGAGTGTCTGCTGGTACATTTTTGTACGGCGATGATCCTTGCCATATGTGCCTGCCGCCGCGACGGTGCCGGCCTGGATGTGATCAAGGTAGCGGAAGATCTTCCGCGGCGAGAGAAACCTGACGCCATAGCCCAACCCGACCATTCGATCCTGAAGCGTGTAACCAGGCACCTCCTCATCCATGCAGAAGTGCAGCCCGAGCGACTTCATCAAACGTGCATTCCACAGCGTACAGAAACTTTTCAGATGCGTTTCTTTATACGGGCGTGGTGGTTTCGAACGCAGGCCGAAATGAACTTTTAGCCGACGAACATGATGTTTGCAGAACCGCGAAGTTAACCGCCAGGTATCACGCAGTAACCCACGATCAAGTTGCTCAACACAACCGACCGCCGCCATGTCCGCACTTTTCGTGCATTCGCGCATCATCATCGCAAACACTTCCATGTCGTAGACAAAGGTGTCGGTGTGCAGCAGAAACAAATAATCGGTCTCAACTTTCGCCAAGGCCAGATCCAGCGCCTTGCCATGGGCAATATGCCCCATTTCCTTGCCCGGCGACGGCCGCTCGATCAAATTGATCCAGTCCAGCGAACGCAAATAATCGAGGCTGGCATCCGCCGAATCGTTATCCACCACCCATACTGGAATGCCCTGCGCCTGGACATGCTCGCGCAACAGCTCCAGACACATGCGGGTAATGTCCGGGGTTTTGTAATTGACCAGAACCAGACTGAAGTCGGGATGCGGCTGGGTAGGCAGATCGAAGGCTTTCATGTCGGAGGGACTCATCACGGCTCAAGACGACAGGTTGATGAGCCGGGATGCTAGCGGGGGAAGCTTAGGTGAAGCTTAATTTGCCGATCTGATTGGTTTGTGAAAACAAGCGGGATAATTCAGATCCGACATTGTTTTCCAATAGATGCAGCGACCATTTGGTTTTGTCGCTTGTCCTGAACGGCGGTCCATCCGCAAAACCTGTGGGAGCGAGCCTGCTCGCGAAGGCGTCTTTCCAGTCACATCATCGGCGACTGTTACACCGCTATCGCGAGCAGGCTCACTCCTACAGTAGAGCGGTGCAAAATTCAGGTGAGTTTGATCCGCAGCACTTCGGCACATTCCTCAATCGACCGCCGTTGCGTCTCGGCGTACAACCCCAACTCATCAATGGTCGAACGCCCCAGCGCCTGTTCGAAAGCATGTCGATTGGAGTGTTCGGCGTAATGCGCCTGTGCGGCATCCCCCAGGTTCGACTGAAAAATCCCCGCCGCGCTCACCGGCAGGAAATCTTCGTACACCAGCGGCTCCGCTTTCACGTAGCCATCGCGCAGCAAATCCTCCAGTGACGATTCGCCAAGTCCGTGCGCCGCGATGCCCTTTTCCGTAGCGAAATAACGAAAGTACGCCAGCCCCTGTTCGCGCATGCCCTCGATGCTGTCAGGAAATTCGGCAAAGTGCTGCGTCATCAGCGCGTCGTAGCGTGCGGCATTGGCTTCATTGGGGAAGTCGCCCAGTTCATCGCGAGCGGCATTCAACAAGCGGTCATACAGCGCGCGACCCTTGGGTGTCAGAGCTGCGCCGCGTTGTTCGATTTCGCCGAAGCGCGCGCTGTGGCTGCCACGGGTTTCGGGCTGATCGGTGAAGGCGATCGGCTCGTCCAGCGCTTTGAAGCTGGTCTGGCGCAGCAGGATCGGGCAATTGCGGCGTGGTGGACCTTCGATCACCGCTTTGGGTGTGATGCCATGGGCAGGCATCTGCTCCTGAACGGTGTCGATGTCCAGCGTGCGTGGGGTCAAGTGGTTGATGTGCGGGCCTTTGAACGCAACGACATCGGCGATCAAGCGGTGCTGGGCGCTGAGTTTCTGGTACTGCGCGGCGCTGACGGTGGCGCTGTGGTGCCAGCGAAAAGTCTCCAGTGCCTGTCGGACGAATTCTGCGGCTTCGTCGTCATTAAGTCCGCCTGCCGTTTCCGCCTGTTCAATCAGGCGCAATGCGGAGTCAGTAAAAATCGTACGACGGGCCAGCACCGACTCGGCAAACGAACGCAATTCGGCGTCTTCAATCAGCTCCAGGCGCAGCAACGAGGTAAACACGCGAAACGGGCTGACCTGCAGCGCTTCTTCATGCACCGCGCGAAACGCCGTTGAATGCACCGGCACGCCCGCCGGGGTCAGGTCGTAATAACCCACCGGTTGCATGCCCATCACCGCGAACAGGCGGGCGAGGGTAGCCAGTTCGCTCGCGGTGCCGACGCGAATGGCGCCGTGGCGTTCCATGTCCAGGCGTTCGATTTCGCCGGTGCGCTTGAGCTGTCCGGCGATGTCAGGCTGACGTGCCAGCACTTCGCGATTGGTTTTCTCCACCAGTTCCATCAGCGCGCCGTACAGCGGCACCTCTTCGCGGTACATGTCGGACATCGCTCGGGAGAAGCGTTGGCGGATCAGGTCGGGGCTGACGAACGGCTGCACGGTCATGAAAAAAATTCCTGCCACGGTGACGAAATGGATGCCCGAAAAGATCGCAGCCTTCGCCCACTCGGGCAAACGAAGAATCCTACGAACTTCATTCTGCCAACGACTGATCCACCAGCTCGATCCAGTGTCTGACCGGCGTGCGCCCGGCGCTCGCCAGATGGCTCTGACAGCCCACATTGGAAGTGACGATCAACTCGGGCCGGCCGCTTTCCAGAGCGTTGAGTCGATGGTCACGCAGTTGCCGCGCCAGCACCGGTTGGGTCAGCGAGTAGGTGCCCGCCGAGCCGCAGCACAAATGGCCGTCCGGCACTGGTGTGAGGTTGAAGCCGAGTCGGGTCAGCACGGCTTCCACGGCGCCGCCGAGTTTCAGTGCGTGCTGCAACGTGCACGGGCAATGCACGGCGATGCGTCGTTCGCTGGCGGCGCAGACCTGTTCCAGCGGTTCCTGCGCGATGACTTGCACCAGGTCCCGAGTCATTTCGCTGATCTGCCGGGCTTTCAACGCGTAGATCGGATCGTCCGCAAGCAAATGCCCATAATCCTTGATGAACGCGCCACAACCGCTGGCCGTTTGCACGATGGCTTCGGCGCCATTCTGCAAGTGCGGCCACCAGGCGTCGATGTTCTGTCGAGCGCGGTCAAGACCTTTGGCCTGGGCGTCGAGGTGATAGTCGAGCCCACCGCAGCAACCGGCCTCGTTCACCGGTGTGACGCTGATGCCCAGGCGATCGAGCACCCGCGCGGTCGCGTCATTGGTGTTCGGCGACAGGCCCGGTTGCACGCAGCCTTCGAGCAATAACACTCGGCGCGGATGCCGAGGAGCGGGGCGCGACCCCATAACACCCAAGTGCTGCGGCAATTTGCTTTCCAGCAGGCGCGGCAGCAGTGGTCGAAAGGTCGCGCCCATGCGCAGCAAGCCTTTGAACAAACCGGGATTGGGCGCCAACGCACGCAAGCCTTCGCGCAGCAAGCGCTGGGCGGCCGGGCGCGGCACCGCGCTGTCGACCACCGCACGGCCGATGTCGAGCAGGTTGTGATAATCGACGCCGGACGGGCAGGTGGTTTCGCAGTTGCGGCACGACAGGCAGCGATCCAGATGCAGCTGCGTCTGCTCGGTGGCCGGTGCGCCTTCCAGCACTTGCTTGATCAGATAAATGCGCCCGCGCGGGCCATCGAGTTCATCGCCGAGCAATTGATAGGTCGGGCACGTCGCGTTGCAGAAGCCGCAATGCACGCAGGTGCGCAGGATCTTTTCCGCTTCGCCAGCCCGGGGCAATTTTCGCGATTGCTCGCTGAGGGTGGTTTGCATGGCTAGACCTCCGCGTACATGCGTCCGGGGTTGAACAGCCCTTGCGGGTCGAGTTGCGCCTTGAGTTGCCGGTGGTAGCGCAGCAAGGTTGGCGCCAAGGGTTGAAACGGCGAGTCGGTGGCACCGTGGGTAAAGCACGTTGCATGGCCGCCCAAGGAATGGGCGAGTGCGTGAATCTCAGAGCTTTCGGATTTCACCCAGCGTTGCGCGCCGGCCCAGTCGATCAGTTGCTCGCCGGGCAACTCGAGAGGGCCGAGATTGTTCGGCAATGACAGGCGCCACAGCGGCAAACCTTCGTCGAAAAAACTCAGGCGCTGTTCGTTGAGGTCGCGCCAGAAAACCGAGTCCAACGGCTCACCACCGAGCCGTTGATGCGCCGCCGTTACCGAACCTTCGCCGCCTTCCAGACGCAGATACAGACTCTGGCCATCGTGACATGCCGCGCTGATCGGCAGCGGTTGCTGGCCCCATTCGGCAAGTTTGCTCAAGGCCCGAGCGCAGTCGATATCGAGGCGAATGCTCAGGCACTGGCGCGGTTTCGGCAGGACTTTCAGCGACACTTCGGTGAGCACACCGAGGCAACCGAAACTGCCGGCCATCAGCCGCGACAGGTCATAACCGGCGACGTTCTTCATCACTTCTCCACCGAAGCGAAGATGCTGACCGAGGCCGGTGATCACCCGCGTGCCGAGAACGAAGTCGCGCACCGAGCCGGACCACGGCCGGCGAGGTCCGGACAGTCCCGTGGCGACCATGCCGCCGACCGTGGCGCTGTCGGCGAAGGATGGCGGTTCGCAGGGCAACATTTGCCCGGCGTCATCCAGCGCCGCAAGCAGCGCGGACAACGGCGTGCCGGCACGTGCGGTGACCACCAGTTCGGTCGGATCGTATTGAACGATGCCGCGATGAGCACGGGTGTCGAGCACTTCGCCGGCCACCTCGCGACCGAGAAAGGCCTTGCTGTTGCCGCCCTGAATCTTCAGCGGCGTGGCATTGGCCCGCGCGGCGTTGACCTGATCGAGCAGGGCGTTGGCGGCGTCGAAATCAGCCATCAGAATCGCTCCAGCTCGGGGAAGGGCAGTTGCCCGGCGTGAATGTGCATCGCGCCGAATTCGGCGCAGCGGTGCAGGGTCGGAATGTTCTTGCCGGGATTGAGCAAGCCCTGCGGATCGAACGCGGCTTTCACTGCATGAAACAGCAGTAACTCGTCGCTGTTGAACTGCGCGCACATCTGATTGATTTTTTCGCGGCCGACGCCGTGCTCGCCAGTGATGCTGCCGCCGACCTTCACGCACAGTTCGAGGATCTTGCCGCCCAATGCCTCGGCGCGATGCAGCTCCCCCGGCTGGTTGGCGTCGAACAGAATCAGCGGGTGCATATTGCCGTCGCCGGCGTGGAACACGTTGGCCACGCGCAAGCCATATTTTTCGCCGAGGCTGGCGATACCTTGCAGCACAGCGGGCAATTCGCGGCGCGGGATGGTGCCGTCCATGCAGTAATAATCCGGCGACAACCGGCCGATCGCCGGAAACGCATTTTTGCGCCCGGCCCAGAAACGTACGCGCTCGGCCTCGTCCTGGGCCTGGCGCACTTCAGTGGCGCCGGCCGCTGTCATGACTTCCCGTACGCGCTGGCAATCGTCGTGCACGTCGGCTTCGACACCGTCGAGTTCGCACAGCAGAATCGCCTCGGCGTCGACCGGGTAACCGGCGTGGATAAAATCTTCGGCGGCGCGAATGGCCAGGTTGTCCATCATTTCCAGGCCTCCGGGAATGATCCCGGCAGCGATGATTTCGGCAACCGCTCGGCCGGCCTTCTCGACTGAATCGAAACTGCCGAGCAGGACCTTGGCGACTTGCGGTTTGGGCAGCAGTTTCACCGTGACTTCGGTGATGATCCCCAGCAGGCCTTCGGAGCCGGTGAACAAGGCGAGCAGGTCGAAACCGGCTGAATCGAGCGCCTCGGAGCCCAGCGTCAGGCGTTCGCCCTCGATGGTCAGCACTTCGATTTTCAGCACGTTGTGCACGGTCAGGCCGTACTTGAGGCAATGCACGCCACCAGCGTTTTCCGCGACGTTGCCGCCGATCGAACAGGCGATCTGCGATGACGGATCCGGTGCGTAATACAAGCCGAACGGGGCCGCCGCCTGGGAGATAGCAAGATTGCGCACCCCCGGCTGAACCCGCGCGATACGTGCAGCGGGGTCGATGTGCAGGATGTTGTTGAACCGCGCCATCACCAGCAGCAGGCCCTTTTCCAGTGGCAGGGCGCCGCCGGACAACCCAGTGCCGGCACCCCGCGCGACCACGGGCACGTTGTTTTGATGGCAGAGTTTCAGCAGGGTTTGCACTTGCTCCAGGCGCCGGGGCAGGGCGACCAGCATCGGCGTGGTGCGGTAGGCGGAGAGACCGTCGCATTCGTAGGGTTTGAGTTCATCTTCGCGCCAGAGGATGTCCAGGTCCGGCAGGGCTTGTTGCAGAGCCTTGAGCAATTCGCCCTTGTTCACCTCGGGCAACGGACCGTCGAGGCGTTCGTCGTAAAGGATGTTCATGGGAACGCCAACCTTCTGTCTCCGCTGATCGTTCCCACGCTCTGCGTGGGAATGTAGCCCGTGACGCTCTGCGTCACTGGACGCAGAGCGTCCCCTGAGGCATTCCCACGCAGAGCATGGGAACGATCAGTTGCGCAACCTGGGGCATTGCGAATATCCATCTTCATCGCTGTCGTTCCAGAAATTCCCCGTACAGACGCGCGGTATTTCCCGGCTGTTCGACCATCGGCATGTGCCCGACGTGATCCCACACATCCACTTCGAGATTGGCGATGCCTTTGCTCCACACCGGCACGCTGCTGACGTCGATCAGGCGATCCTTGCGCCCCCAGAGCAACAGCGCCGGGCATTTGATCTCGGCCAGTTTCGGCTCCATCGGCGGGCTCGCGCGGAAGTCGCGGAAGATTTCTTCGAGCTCGTCACGTTGTTGCTCGTAGCGCTGGGCGACGGCGTCCAGCACCAGTTTCGGTACCCACGGCGGCGACTCCATGGTCATCGCGTAGAAGCGCTGGAATTCTTCGCGGGAGTTGATCAGGAACGGGTTGTGCCCGCGCGCCAGATGGCGCTCCATGTCGCTGGGCTCCGGTGCGGTGACGCCGGCCGGGTCGATCAGCGCCAGCGATGCGATCCGCTCCGGATAGGTCGCCGCCAGCCACGCGGCGATGTAGCCGCCCATGGAGTTGCCAATGACATGGACTTTCTCCACGCCGCAGACGTCGAGCAGTTGAATCATGCGTTTGGCCTGAACCGCAATGTCGTAACCGCCGCCAGCCTTGAAGCCAGTCTCACCGTGGCCGGCCAGATCCGGAATGATCACCCGATACTGACGGACGAAATGCCGGGCGCAGCGCAGCCAGAGGTTTTTGTCGGCGCTGAAGCCGTGCAGCATCAGGATCGCGCTGGACGCCTCGTACGGCCCGCCTTGCCAGGTCGACACGGTCATCTCGGCGATCGGCACTTCGATCTTGTGCAATTTGTACAACCTGGCCTCGCTGGCCATGGCCAGGTTGTACAACCAATGGCCGACCGCCGGGTAACTCAACCAGCTCCAGGCCACGAAAACCGCGAGTGCGACAAACAGCAAAAGCATCGACGTCTTCCTTATACGTGTTCAGGACAAAATATGGTCGGCCGGTTTCAGCGCCCGGGTCAGCAGGTGATAGCTGAAACTGAAGCCGGGAAACATCGCGATCACATGACCGCTCTTGCTCTGGTACCAACTGTGGCAACCACCGGATTTCCACACCGTGCGCTGCATTTCCCGGTGGATCATTGCAG
The DNA here is from genome assembly GCF_057291535.1 of Pseudomonas sp. 1L-E-NC-VB-C3. Lineage (NCBI taxonomy): Bacteria > Pseudomonadati > Pseudomonadota > Gammaproteobacteria > Pseudomonadales > Pseudomonadaceae > Pseudomonas > Pseudomonas sp. 1L-E-NC-VB-C3. The sequence goes on from NZ_JBXAWD010000006.1 coordinate 271,106, forward strand.
TGTAGGTACGTTCTGCGTCACGGCGCACTTCGATGCTGCTCAGGCCTTTGGCCCGTACGGTGCGGATGCAGTCGAGGATGTAGTTCATCTGCGATTCGATGATGAACAGTGCCGAGGTGTGGCCAATGCCGGTGTTCGGCCCGGTGACGATAAACAGGTTGGGGAAATCCGGCAGGCTGGTGCCGAGGTACGCGCGCGGGTATTCGGCCCAGACATCTCTGAGTTGCACCGCGTTTTTGCCGCTGACCGGGTAGGAAATCACCCCGTCGGTGGCGTCGTAACCGGTCGACCAGACGATCAGATCAACATCGAGATGCTCACCGTCCACGGTGTTGATCCCGCTTTCGTCGATCGAAGCGATGCCGTGCTCGCGACTGTGCAACGTGACGTTGGCGCGGCTCAGCGCCGGGTAGTACGTGCTGGACACCAGCACCCGTTTGCAGCCGATGGTGAAGTCCGGGGTGAGTTTCTGCCGCAGTACCGGGTCCGGAACCTGGCGTTTGAGAAAACGCAGCGCATGTCGTTGGACCAGATGAATCGCCGGTCTCGAGTATTTGAAGGCGATCACCCGTGTTTCGAATTGCCAGTAGATCAGCCAGCGCAGCAGCTTGTACGCCGGCTTCAGACCGAGCAGCCAGCGCTGGAAACGGCCGAATTTGCGATCGGCACGCGGCAGCACCCAATGCGGCGTGCGCTGGAATACATGCAGGTGTTCGACTTGTGGCGCAATCGCCGGGATCACCTGCGCGGCGCTGGCACCACTGCCGACGATCGCGACGCGTTTACCGCGATAGTCGTAGCTGTGATCCCAATTGTTTGTGTGAAAAGTCTTGCCTTGAAAGCGATCCATCCCAGCAAAGTGCGGGATGACCGGCTGACTCAATGGCCCGGAAGCGTTGATCAAAAACTGCGTGTGAAAGATGCCTTTGGCGCGGGTGTGCACCGTCCAGTGTTTTTCCGCCTCGTCCCACTCGACGCGCTCGACATCCGCCCCCAGCTCCACGCGCTCACGCAAACCGAACTGCTCGATCAGCTGTTCGGTGTAGCGACGCAATTCCGCCTGTTCGGCGAACATCTGCGACCAGCGGTAGGGCGCGAATGACAGCGAATACAGCGGCGACGGGACGTCCACCGCTGCGCCGGGGTAGGTGTTCTGGCACCAGGTGCCGCCGAAGAAGTCGCGTCGCTCAAGAATGCGAAAATCGTCGATTCCGGCCTTGAGCAGGTTGACCGCCGCGCACTGGCCGCCGAAACCGCTGCCGATGATCAACACAGCGTAGGTATGCATGTGCCCCCTTTTTATAGTTGTTTTTCCATTTCCCCTCTTTCATTTATAGCCAACTCTGGGCCGCGCGTGCGGCGCTGATAGCGCTCTATTCAGGCCGCTGGCCGGTGATGGCTATTTAGCGGCGCCCTGATAGACTCCGGACACATCCTTGTCGGGATGTAACCATGCATCGCGCGGTCGAGGCCCTTATGGGAAATACGCGAGGAAAGGGACTTTCACTGGCCAGGAGGCTGTACAGGTCGCGGGTGTTCGGGCTGCTGCTCGGGCTGATGTGTGTCAGCGTGGCGATGCATGCGCTCGATCCGCCGCTGTGGGTGTGGGGCCTGATGCTGTTCAACGGCCTGGTCTGGCCGCATCTGGCCTTTCAATGGGCGCGAAGCTCGAGCGTGCCGTTTCGCGCCGAACACCGCAATTTGCTGATCGATGCATTCATGGGCGGCTTCTGGGTCGCCGCCATGCAGTTCAATCCCTTGCCCAGCGCTACCACGATTTCGATGATGGCGATGAACAACGTCGCCATCGGTGGCGGGCGTTTTTTGCTGGCGGGCACGGCGGCACAGCTATTCGGTATGGGCGTGGGGCTGGTGGTGTTTGCTCCGGCGTTCATTCCACCGACATCGCCGCTGCAGCTGTACGCCTGTTTGCCGTTGCTGTTGCTATATCCGCTGGCGCTGGGCTGGATCTGCTTTCGCCAGGCCTCGACCCTCGGTCGGCACAAGCGCGAGCTGCTAGCGTTGAGTCGCACCGACAGCCTCACCGGCCTGCTCAATCACGGCGCGTGGAAGGATCAACTGAACCTCGCGTTCCAGCGCTGCAAACGCCAGCAGCAGGGCGCGGCGATTGCGCTGATCGACATCGACCACTTCAAAGCGATCAATGACACCTATGGGCATGTCGCTGGCGATATCGTCCTGCGCCAGTTGAGCAAACTGCTCAAACAGAATCTTCGCGCCACGGATGTGGCCGGGCGCTATGGCGGGGACGAGTTCTGCGTGATTCTGCCGGAGCTGCCACTGTTCAACGCGGCTCAGGCGATGGAAGCCTTGCGCGAGCGTTTTGCGGTGATGGGCTACGAGCAGAACCCCGCGTTGAAGGTCAGTCTGAGCATTGGCCTGGCCGCGTACGACCCGAGCCATGCCGACGCCACGCGTTGGCTGGATGAGGCCGATCAGGCGTTGTACGAAGCCAAGGCCAGTGGGCGCAATCGGGTGATCTGCAACAGCGACAACAAGCCGAGGCAGGCGCTGCTGGATTCGGTCTGACGGGCGAGCTGATACCTGTGGGAGCGAGCCTGCTCGCGAAAGCGCTGGGTCAGGCGGTATCAATATCGTTTGCCACGACGCCTTCGCGAGCAGGCTCGCTCCCACCGGGGTATGTGTTGTCGGTTAGATCAGTGTCGCATCCGCTATAGAGCCTTGCGCCGATGTCGGTTACGGTTGAATCCCTCCGACACGAAACAAGGACTGCTTCATGACGTTCTCATTTTCCCGCTCTCTGCTGGCCGCCAGCCTCGGTCTGTCCCTCGCATTCTCGGCAGCAAACGCCGCCGAACCGCACAAACAAGTGCTCGCCGATGCCGAGCAGTATCAGCCCGAAGCCCTGAAAATGTTGGAGCGACTGGTCAATATCGACTCCGGCTCAGGTTATGAGCCGGGCCTGAAACAGGTCAGCGACATTGCCATCGATGAACTGAAAAAACTCGGCGCCACCATCGAACTGGTGCCCAACACCCCGGAAAAATCCAACCACGTGCTGGCCACGCTCAAAGGCACCGGGAAAGCGAAGATTCTCCTGATGGCTCACATGGACACTGTGTTCAAGGAAGGCTCCGCCGCCGAGCGGCCTTTCCACATCAAGGACGGCCGCGCCTACGGGCCGGGTGTAATGGACGACAAGGGCGGCATCGTCGCCGGCATCTACGCATTGAAAGTGCTGAAGAACCTCGACTTCAAGGATTACGCGCAGATCACCTTCCTGCTGGATGCCAGCGAAGAAACCGGCTCGGACGTCGCCACCGACCTGATCAAGAAAACCGCCAAACAGCACGACGTCACCCTCAACCTCGAACCGGGGCGCCCGGCCGATGGCCTGGTGGTGTGGCGCAAGGGCAGTGCGACGGCGCTGGTCGAAGTCAAAGGCAAGGCCGCCCACGCCGGCGTCGCGCCAGAGTTGGGACGGAACGCGGCGATGGAAGCGGCGCATCAGATTCTGCAACTGGGCAAGCTCGGTGACGAGGCGAAGAAGACCACCATCAACTTTACCGTGCTCAAGGCCGGTGATCGCACCAACGTGATTCCTGATCAGGCCACGGCCAAAGCGGATGTGCGTGCGGCAGTGCCGGAGGAATTTGATCGCATCGAGAAGGATCTGGCGCGGGTCTCGCAGGACAAGTTGATTGCCGAGACCGAGGTGAAAACCTCTCTGCAGCGCGGTTTGCCGCCGATGCCACAAACGGCCGAGTCGGATCGCCTGATGGCCATGGCCCAGGGAATTTACGGCGAGATTGGCCGCAAGCTGACCGAGGAGGGCAGTGGTGGCGCGGCGGATGCCAGTCTGTCCGCAGGCGTAGGGACGCCGACGCTGGATGGCTTCGGCATTGTCGGCGGCAATATTCATACGCCGGAGGAATATGCCGAAGTGGCGAGCGTGGCGCCGCGGATTTATTTGTTGTCACGGATGATCATGGAGTTGGCCAAGCCGCGGTGATGGGGTTGGTGGTGTGAATGCTTGGGATGGGGTGTCAGTTGACTCACCCCTCACCCTAGCCCTCTCCCCCAGGAGAGGGGACTGACCGTGTTGTTTATAGTCAATGCGGCAAGCTTAAGATTTTCTGCTGAATTCAATTTCGCATTCAACACGGTCCACCACGTCGGCGCAGATCCTGAGCATCCCCCAATCGGTTCGCTCTCCCTCTGGGAGAGGGCTAGGGTGAGGGGCTTTTGTGGGAAAAGTGGCAGTCGAGGACGGCGTACAAAAAATACCGAAAAGTCCGACAGAAGCTCTCGTTGCGGCCGTCGGGCGCGGCTCTTATAGTCTCGGTTCGCAGATAACCCTGCGACGATCTTGGCCGGTCGAATACAGAACCTGACCTTTCTGGAGTGAACTCTATGACCGACCAAGTAATGCCGCGCTATCTCCCCATCGACACCTACGACGCCGAATCGCCGGTGCTCTTCATCAATACCCACACTGAACTCAGCGACATGGCCGCCTGTGCGATGCACCGGTTTTTGGTCGTGCGCGATCTGGCCGACACTTTCGCCAGCCTCAACCTCAAGGGCATCTCCGATTGTGATCTGACGCGGGTGACCAGCGCGGTTCATCTGCTGATGCGCGAGGGCTGCGCGATTCTGAATGTGATTCAGGCGCGGGCGGCGCAGCGGGAGGAGGGGTATAAGACGCCGGTTTAGCGGTGCCGCAATAGACGCTTTCGCGAGCAGGCTCGCTCCCACAGGGGACCGCATTTCAACTGTGGGAGCGAGCCTGCTCGCGAAGGGGCCGGTGCAGCGTGTGCATCACTCCTTGACGCTCATGTACTCCTTGGCCCAGAGAATGTATTCCTCGGGTTGGGTATAGGTGTGGGTCAACTCGGTCGCGCTCAGATCGGCGGCCTGGGTGAAGATCTGTCGCTGTTCGCGCAGGCTGTCGTAGGTTGCTTTGATCGCGGCGAAGTAGGCGCCATGGCCGTCGATGGTCACGCGCACGCCCAGTTCGGCCAGGCGTTTGTCGTCGCGCAGGGCCGGGTTGCCGTAGGTGACCAGCATCAGCGGCACGGTCAGATGTTCGGCGATCTGTTCCAGCTGATCGAAGTCCTGCACGCCGACCATGCAGATACCGTCAGCGCCCGCCGCCTGATATTGGCGGGTGCGGCTGATGATTTCCTGATTCGGCAGAATGCCAGCGTTGGTGCGGGCGATGATGGCCATCTCGGTGTCGACCCGGGCTTCCAGCGCCGCGCGGATCTTGCCGACGCCTTCGGCCACGGTGATCAGGTCGGTGGATTTGCGCCCGAATTGCGCGGGCAGCAGGGTGTCTTCGATGGTCAGTGCAGCGACGCCGGCGCGTTCCAGTTCGACGATGGTGCGCATGACGTTAAGAGCGTTGCCGTAGCCGTGGTCGGCGTCGGCGATCACTGGCAATTGGGCGACGCGGCCAATGCGCGTGGCCTGTTCGGCGAATTCGCTGAGGGTGATCAGGGCGAAGTCCGGCGCGCCAAGCACCTGCAGGGAGGCGACGGAACCGCCGAGAATACCCACTTCAAAACCCAGGTCAGCGGCGATGCGGGCGGACATCGGGTCGAATACCGAAGCCGTGTGGTAGCAGGTGTCGGAGGCCAGCAGCTGACGGAAATTGCGGCGCAAATCTTGATGGGAAAGCCTGGTCATACGAGTTCCACCAATACATAAGGAATGGAAAGGCTTGAGCAAAGGTGTCAACGCCGAAGAGTGAAAAGGCTATCACGCGAATGGGTCAAGAATCATGACGAATTTGCGCGGCAGGACTGGCGGCTGAAAGGTTTAATCTCCCGTGCTGGAAATATCAGGCCGCCACGGCATGTTGCTGTTGATGGGGCAGGAGCACTGCGCGCACTGAATTGCCCGGCTGAAGTTGCAGGCGTTTGGCAGTGAGACGATCGACAACCAGGCTATTGCCCACCAGGCGCCCGGGCGCCACGGTGATACGGCAGTTTTCCAATCGGCGGTTGTGAATCAGCCATAGCGGCGCCTGCTCGTCCGGGGTGCCGAGGCTCAGGGTCAGTTCAAGACTGTCGCGCACCGTGCGGATGCTGCGGATCGGCGCTTCGATGACCGGGCCACCGTCGAAAATGTCGATATAGCCTTTGTGCGTGAAGCCCTCGGCCTGAAGAATCTTCAACGCCGGCTGGGTGTTCGGGTGAGTCTGGCCTATCGCCGCCTGCGCCTGTTCGGTGAGGAGGCAGGTGTACAGCGGCTGGCGCGGCATCAGTTCGGCGATAAAGGCTTTGTTGCCCAGGCCGGACAAGTGATCGGCGTGGGTGAAATCCATCTGGAAGAAGTGCCGGCCGAGGCTGTCCCAAAATGGCGAGCAACCGTTTTCATCGGCACTGCCTCGCAGTTCGGCGATCATCTTCTCGCCAAACAGATGCGGAAATTCGGCGACGAACAGCAGACGACCCAGCGACAACAGGCGGCCATTGCTGCCGTTGCGCTGGTCATGGCGCAGGAACAGCGAGCACAGCTCCGATTGCCCGGTCAGTTCGTTGTTGAGGAACAACGTTGGGATCTGCCGCTGAATGCCCAGGTCCGGTGCCGAACTGACGGTCACCCCGAGCCGGTAGTTGTACCAGGGCTCGCGCAGGCCAACGGCGCCGGCCATCGCGCTGACACCGACCACGCGCTGCTCATCATCCTCGAGGACAAACAGGTAATCGGCATCGGCCCGTTCGACCTGTTCGGCGAACGCCCGTTGCGCCCAGCGCACCCGGTGCGCAAGTCGGTCCTCGTTGGCCGGAAGGGTGGTGAAACCTGGCCCGGCCTGTTCGACGAGGGTCATCAAGGCAGGCAGGTCGCTGACTTTTACCGGACGGACAATCATGCTCCAACTCCTTTGGCGTACCGATTCAGGCGCGGATGGCTAACGCGGCTCACAGAGCGACCAGCCGTATCGAGCTGCCTTCGCTGACTTTCAGCGCCGCGCAGATGGCGGGCGTCAGGGGCAGCGGCTGATCGGGGTGATAATCAAGTTCGGTGACAATCGCGCGGTAGTCATGCAGGGCGTCATTGCTCAGCAGATAACGGCCACGGGCGTCGGTCGATACTTGTTGGCGGACAATGGCCGTTTGGCTGTCAGCGATCGAGCGAATGTTTGCGGTACGCGCATACAGGGTCGGGCCGGCGTCGAACAGGTCGATGTAGCTGTTGGTTTCGAAGCCTTCCCGCGCGAGGATGTCGAACGCTTCCTGGCCGTCCGGGTGCACGCGGCCGATGCAATCCTGCGCCGCTTGCGGCAGCATCGGCACGTAGATTGGGTATTGCGGCATCAGTTCGGCGAGGAACGTGCGGCTCTGCAATCCGCACAGACGCTCGGCTTCCGCGTACGGCAGGTCGAAAAAGTGCTTGCCCAGCGCATCCCAGAACGGCGAGTGACCCTGCTCGTCGCTGTAGCCGACGATCTCGGTGATCACCGCCTCGGAGAACCGCTGTGCATGCGCAGCAATGAACAGCAGGCGCGCTCGCGACAGCAGTTCAGAAAACGGCGTGCGCACCAACGCGGTGTCAATGTGGAAACCGCGCAGCAAGGTATGCCCGCTGAGGTCATGGCACAGCGACAACGCCGGCACGCCATGCTCGATGTTCAATTCCCGCGATGCACTGGTGAAATGGCGGTTGCGCAGGCTGTAGAACGGCTCCTTGAAGCCGGCGGTGGCAAGGATTTCCGAGCAGCCGACCAATTGCTGGCGTTCGAGATCTTCCAGTACAAAGAAATAGTTTTCCGGCCCCTGGGCTGTGGCGGCGCTGTCGAGAGACGCGCACGACGCGGCGATTTTTTCGCGCAGGTGTTCGCTGTCATCCGGCAGCGAAGTCACGCCGATCAGGCTCTCGCGGGCCAGGCGCTGTAGCTGGGGCAGATCATTCTGCTCGACTGGGCGTAAGACCAGCATGGATGTACTCCTGTATCAAAAGATTCGGCCCATTCGCCGAACCTGACTATCACTGTCGGTTTCCACGCGTTGAATCGGCGGTCGCCTGATTTGTTGTCAGACGCCGCTCTTTTTCTTGTCAGCCTTTGCTCGGATCGGGCAGCGCTGTACTGGCGCCGAGCTTGTTGAGAAAGAACAGGTACACAAGGCCAAGGGCAATCCAGATCAGGCCGAGTTTCTGCGCATCGACGCCCATGTTGTACATGATGGCGGCGACGATGATGAAGCCGATCACCGGGCAGAGCAGATGGCGCACAAACTGCCCCGACTTCTGCCGACGCCAGTAGTGGTTGATCACCGTCAGGTGCAGCAGCATGAAACCGCTGAGGGCGCCGAAGTTGATCAGCGAGGTGAGGATGTCGACCGCGTCGATGAACAGGTAGCAGATCAGCAGCGACAACACGGCCACCAGATAAATGCTCAGGTACGGCGTGTTGTGTTTCGGGTGGACCTTGGCCAGCACCTTCGGCAGCTTGCCGTCGCGGGCCATGCCGAACAGCAGACGCGAGACGGCGGCCTGCGAGGTGATTGCCACGGCCACGCCCCAGGCCAGCGCCGTGGCGACGGCTGTCAGGGTCGCCAGCCAGCTGCCAGCGGCGATTTCGGCAATTTCATAAAACGCGGTGTCGGCGGATTTGAAGCCCATGCCCGCCGCCAGATCGGTGGCAATCCACGTCTGTACGACGAAAATCGTGCCCATCACCGCCAGGGTGATCAGCGCTGCCTTGCCGACGCTGCGGCCCGGATCTTCCTTGATTTCTTCGGCGAGGGTGGAGATCGCGTCGAAGCCGAGGAACGACAGCACGGCGATCGACACCGCTTGCATCAGCAGAGCGAAGTTGAAGGTTTCCGGGTGATACAGCGGCGCCAGCGTCAGCTCACCGTTACCGCCACCGTTGTGCAGGGCGTTCCAGGCGTAGAACAGGAAGATGCCCAGCACCACCAGTTGTGCCAGCAGGAACAGCATGTTCATCCGCGCGGTGAAGGTGATGCCGCGCAGGTTGACGAATGTTGCGCTGACCAGAAACGCCAGAATGAAGCCGACCTTGGGGATGTCCGGGTACAAATGGTTGAGCGCCATCGCCGAATACAGGTACAGCAGCGGCGGAATCAGCAGGTAATCGAGCAGCATCAGCCAGCCAGCGATGAAGCCGACGTGTTGATTAAGGCCGCGTTGCGCGTAGGAATATACGGAGCCGGCAACCGGAAAGGCCTTGGCCATGCTGCCGTAACTCAGGGCGGTGAACAGCATCGCCACCATGCCGATGATGTACGCCAGCGGCACCATCCCCGGTGCTTCGGCGTTGACGTAGCCATACACACCGAACGGGGCGATGGGGATCATGAAGATCATCCCGTACACCACCAGATCGGTCAGCGTCAGGCTACGTTTCAACTCTTGCTTGTAGCCGAATTCTTCAATTTCCATGAAGCGCAACTCCTTGTCAGCCATCGGTCGGTTTATGTTTTATCGGTCCGTCATTTACAGCAAAGGTGCGAGGTAGCCGGCCCAGCGCGACACTGCTTCGGGGCTGCGCAGCAGATCGTTGCGCACCTCGATCAGCACCGCCTCAAGCCCCCGGGCATCGCCGTGCACCGGCACGGTCATGTCGCCCAAGGGATCAATTCTGTACGGTTGGTTGCCCGCCACTTTCAACGGTTGCGCTTGCAGGCCGTCGAGCAAACGCAGGGCATAGTCTTTGGCCTGGCCGAACAACACGCCGACTTCCAGCGGTCGCGGCTGGCCGTAATACACCGGGGTGAAACTGTGAATACCGACCACCCGCACCGGCAGACCTTTGGCAATGCGCTCGTCGATCAACATCTGCAAGCGCGCATGAAACGGTTTGAACAGCGTTTGCCGGCGGTACTCGCGGGTTGCTTCGTCGAGCTCGCGGTTGCCGGGTATCGGGTAGATCTCGCTCTGCAACGGAATGCTGTCCGGCGCATGTCGCGGGCGGTTGAGGTCGATCAGCAGCCGTGAGTAATTGGCGCTGAGCAACGTGGCGCCAAGCTGTTCCGACAACTGTTCGGCCAGTTGCAGCGCGCCGATGTCCCAGGCGATATGTTCGCGTGCGGCCGCCTCGTCCAGGCCCAGATTGTTCAGGGCGTCGGGGATGTATCGACTGGCGTGTTCGCACACGAGGATCAACGGATTCGTCGAGTCCTCGCGGCTCAGGGTGTAGACCGGGCGGGTATACAACCCCAGCTCGGCGGATTCAGTACAGGCGTGCATAGTGCTCACACAGGTCAGCGGGCGAGAGCTGTTCCGTCAGCGCCAGTTCCTCGGTTTTCAGGGCGTAATACGTGTCGAGCAACGGCTTGGGCAGCCATTCATTGAACGCTGCACTGTCGCGCAGGCAATCCAGCGCCTGGGCCAGCGAGGCGGGCAGGGCGACGATGCCCCGGGCCTTGCGTTGCTCGTCGTTGAGTGAATCGGGAATTTCATCGGTGATCGCGTTCAGCGCCAGACGTTGTTCGATCCCCAGCCGCCCGGCAATCAGCAGCGCGGCCATGGCCAGATGCGGCGAGGCGGTGGCGTCCATGGCGCGAAATTCCAGGTTGAACTGCTGCGCGGCGGACTTGCCGCCCAGGGTCACGGTCGGGCAGATGCGCAGCGCCGCTTCACGGTTCTGCTGCCCCAGACACGCATAGGAGGCGCTCCAGTGGTGCGGCTGCAAACGCTGGTAGGACAGCGGCGTCGGCGCGGTGAACGCGCACAGCGCCGGTAGAAAATGCAGGACTCCGGCAGCCCAATGCTGACCGATGCTCGACAGGCCGTTGCTGGTGCCGGCGTCGTACAACATCGGCTGGCCGGCCAGGTCGAGCAGGCTGACGTGCAGGTGCACACCGTTGCACACCGCTTCGGCGGCAGTCTTCGGCGCAAAACTCAGGTCGAGGCCCATTTGCCGGGCGATTTCCCGGGTGATTTCGCGCACGTTGACCGCACGATCCGCCGCCGCTACGCCAAGAGTCGGGCGGCAGGTGATTTCGTATTGGTGCTTGCCGTATTCCGGCAGAAACATTTCCGGCTCGACGCCGCCGGCGCGCAGGGCGCTGAGCAGCCAGCCGCCGAATTCGGCGCCCTGGCGCTGCGCTTCGAGAGAGAACGCCGCGTGTTCGGCAATGCCTGCGTGCAGGTTGAATTCATGTTCGAAGGCGGCGTTGACCTGCAACCCCAACTCATCGTGATAGCGCTCGATTTCATCGCGCAGCAATGTGCGTGGGCAGGCGCCCCAGGCCTGGCCGTCGGTCTCGCGAATATCGGCGTGGATGAAATCCAGCACCGGTGCATTGGCGTCCGGGCCGCTGCCGACAGTGACGCGGCTGCTCAGATCCGGAATCAGCCGCAGATCGCCGTACGCGCCCCACGGACTGCTCGAGGCGATGATGTCCTGCGGCGTCAACGCGCTGTTGGCGGGGACCCAGCCGCAACCCGCCGCCTGGTAATGCTCCAGCTCATCGCTAGGAAACGAGCGGCCCCGGGTGATGCCGATCAGGTCAGTTGTCACCAGCGTGGTCATCGGTAAAGGCGTCAGGCGCGGGCTCATGGCTGCATCTCCCGCAGACGACCGAGCACGGTGTCGGTGTCGGTGATCCAGCAGTAACCCTTGATCGCGTTGAGGCAGGCGTGATGGCGTTCGGCGCTGTAAGTGGCGCAGGCGTCTTCTACCAGCGTCACCAGATAACCACGGTCGGCGGCGTCGCGCACGGCCATGTCCACACATTGGTCGGTGACGATGCCGGCGATGATCAGATGCCGGGTTTGCAGATTGCGCAGCACGTAATCGATGTTGGTCGAGTTGAACACCCCGGAGGAGGTCTTCGGCAGCACGATTTCGTTTTCGGTCGGGGTCAGTTCAGCGATGACCTGAGCCTGCACGCTGCCCTTGGGCAAGTGCATGTCAGACAGTTTGTGATCCAGCGAGCGGTCGCGACCGTCGGCGGTCAGGCTTTCGATAATCGTGTGCAGCACGTTCTGCTGCGCCTGACGAAAGGCGCCAAGCAGGCGCTGTTGGTTGGGCACCACCTGGCTGCGCGTGCGCTGGAGAAAATACTCGGCATCCGCGCCGCTCAGGTGCGGGTCGAATTGCGGTTCGAGCCAGGCGCGCTGCATGTCCACCAGCAACAAAGCGGTGTGGTCGGTCGCAAACGGCAGGTCCCGTGGCGAGCGGTGGGGAAGGCTGAACATCCTTATTTGTCCTCCAGCAGGTGAGTCGCAAAATCGTTGCGCAGGGCATCGATGCCTTCCAGGCGATCGGCCGGGTCCGGCACGCGCAAGGTCAGGCAGGCAATCAACGCCTCGACCTGCGCCAGCGCCGGCACCATGGTGTCGAACGGCGACGCCGATTCCACCGGCGCGCTGATGATCAGGTCGGCCAATTCGCGCAGCGGCGAGGCGTAGACATCGGTGAACAACACCACTCGCGCGTTGTTGTTTTTCGCCGCCTGCGCAACGCGCAAAGCTTGGGTCTGGTAGCGCCGGTAGTCGAACACCAGCACCACGTCCTGACGTTGCAGGTCGAACAAGCGGTCAGGCAGCAGCGCGTTATCTTCCATGGCGAAACAGCCGGGACGCAGCAGACGCAGGTGGTTGAGCAGGTAGTTGGCGAGCAGAATGCTGAAGCGGCCACCAAAACAGTAGACCTGATGGCGGCTGTCGAGCAGCCATTCCACGAGGATGCGCACGTCCTCAGGCTGGGTCAGGGCTTGGGTGTCGACCAGCAAACGCTGGCTGTCCGCCAGGTAATGCGCCCAGGCATCGTCCTTGTTCTGCTGCGAGCGCGGCTGCAACAGCGTGCGCGGTGAACGCAGGCGATGGTCCATGTCGCTGAGCAGGGCTTCCTGGAATTCGGCATAACCGCCGAAACCGAGCTTTTTCACCAGACGCACGATGGTCGGATCGCTGACACCGGCATGTTCGGCCAGTCGCGCCATAGGCCCGAGACCGTTGCGTGGATACTGATCAAGCAGGGCGCGAACGACTTTGCGCTCCGACGGCGTCAGGTCCAGGCCGGGGTCGGTGATCAGGTCTCTGAGAGGGGGCATCCGGGCTCCTGCTGGATGGGGTGTCGAATTCGTTTCACAATCCGTTAAACGAGTATTTATGTAATGGGTGCTACATGTCTAGCTAATTTTTGTACAGGTTTTCCGAGCACCAAAAGTGTGCAAGGTGCCCGTGTAATAAGGGCTACGTCGAAGTAACGCGCTGTTGTAGTCCTTTGCCGATTGCTGTGTCAGACATTGCCTATCCCAAGCTCAGCGACTGGCCGGTGACAACCCTGAACGCCGATGTTTTACGGCACAATGCGACGCGTATCGGCTGTGTGCCATTGTTTGTTTTATCTTTCGACCGAGAACCTGCTTGTGCCAAGTAGCCGTTTGACACTGATTTGCCATGCGCGAACCATCGCACAGAAACTGGCGCGTTTTCCTACGAACGAGCCTGTTGAAGAGTTGCATTTAGCTTCTGACGCGTGGAGGGCGCGATTCGCCCCGCCACGGCGACTGATTTGCGCGCCTGAGCTGCGTACCCGGCAAACGGCAGCGTGGTTTGGCGTCGATGCGCAGATTGATCAAGCCCTGCGCGATTGCGATTGGGGACGCTGGCACGGCCAATCGATCAAGGATCTGCAAGCCAATGAAAACCAGGCTGTGCAAGCCTGGCTGGCCGATCCTGAAGCCGCACCCCACGGCGGCGAATCGGTCAGGCAACTGACGCAGCGGGTCTCAATGTGGCTGGACTCCATCGCCGAAACCCCTGGACATGTAGTGGCAGTCACCCATCCGTTCGTCATGCGCGCGGCGCTGATGCAGGTGCTGCAAGGCGCGGCGTTCAATGCAATCGACATCGAGCCGCTGGCGATGATCGACTTGCGCTTCAATGGCATCTGGCGACTACGCTTGCCGGGCATAGCCCTTGAAGAGGAATTCTGATGAAACAGCTGCTGGTCATCGGCATTGGCGCCGGCAATCCGGACTACATCACGATGCAGGCGGTGAAAGCGCTGAATCGGGTCGATGTGTTCTTTTTGCTGGATAAAGGCCAGAGCAAGCAGACGCTGATCGATCTGCGCCGCGAGATCTGCGAGCGCTACATCACCGACCACGCACATCGCTTTGTCGAAGCCAGCAGTCCGGAGCGCGAGCGCGGCGATGTCGACTACACAGCGAGCGTCGATGCACTGAACCTTGCCAAGCAGCAGACCTTCGAACGGCTGATCAATGAAGAATTGTCCGACGGCCAGTGCGGCGGTTTCCTGATTTGGGGCGATCCGGCCTTGTACGACAGCACGTTGCGGATTCTTCAGGCGATTCAGGCATCAGGCCGCTGTCAGTTTGAATACGAAGTGATACCGGGGATCACCAGCGTTCAGGCCCTGGCTGCGCAGCACAAAATACCTTTGAACACGATTGGTCGCTCAGTAGAAATCACCACAGGCCGGCGATTGGCGGCGGGGCAGGTGAGTGAAGCGGACAGTCTGGTAGTAATGCTCGATGCCGAGGATTCGTACCAGCGGGTGGCGGATCGGCAGACCGAGATTTTCTGGGGCGCTTACCTGGGCACGCCGGACGAGATACTGCTCAGCGGCCGGCTGGCGGAAGTGGCCGATGAGATCGAACGGGTGCGCAAGGCGGCGCGAGCGGAGCATGGCTGGATCATGGATACCTATTTGCTGCGCAAGCCTTGAGTGGTTGGCGCCTGAACAAGCGCTTTCGCGAGCAGGCTCGCTCCCACAGGGAAATGCGTTGCAGAATGTGGGAGCGAGCCTGCCCGCGAAGGGGTCAGAACATTCACCACCGATTGTAGACAGGCAAAAAGAAACCCGGTGCAACGCAAATCGCACCGGGTTTTTTGTTGCCAGCCAACAGCGGATGTCGTGGATCCGCCGTCAACCTAGAACTCCGTATCAGCCGCGTTCCAGCGCCAAAGCCACACCCTGACCGCCGCCGATGCACAAGGTCGCCAGACCTTTTTTCGCATCGCGCTTGAGCATTTCGTGCAGCAATGTCACCAGCACGCGGCAACCTGATGCGCCGATCGGGTGACCGAGGGCGATGGCGCCACCGTTGACGTTGACCTTGTCCAGATCCCATTGCAGGTCTTTGGCCACGGCCAGCGATTGCGCAGCGAACGCTTCGTTGGCTTCGATCAGGTCGAGCTGATCGATGCTCCAGCCGGCCTTGTCCAGGCAGCGGCGGGTCGCCGATACCGGGCCGATACCCATGATCGCCGGGTCGACGCCAGCGTTGGCGTAGGCGGCAATCCTGGCCAGAACCGGCAGGCCCAGCGCTTTGGCTTTCTCGGCACTCATCAGAATCACGGCGGCGGCACCGTCGTTCAGCGACGAGGCGTTGCCAGCGGTGACACTGCCGTCCTTTTTGAACGCCGGACGCAGTTTTGCCAGAGATTCTGCGCTGGTATCGCCGCGTGGCTGCTCGTCGACCTTGAACGCCACCGGATCGCCTTTGCGCTGGGGGATCAGGATCGGCGTGATTTCATCAACGAAGCGCCCGGCCTCGATCGCAGCGGCAGCTTTCTGCTGGGAGGCGGCAGCGAAGGCGTCCTGCTGTTCGCGGCTGATCTGGTATTTGTCGACCAGATTCTCGGCAGTGATGCCCATGTGGTAATCGTTGAACGCATCCCACAGGCCATCGCTGATCATGGTGTCGACGATTTGCGCGTGGCCCATGCGCAGGCCGGTGCGCGCACCCGGCATGATGTAGTTGGACAGGCTCATGTTTTCCTGACCGCCGGCAATGATCACCTCGGCGTCGCCGCAACGGATCGCTTGCGCGCCCAGGTGCAGAGCCTTGAGGCCCGAACCGCAAACCTTGTTCAGGGTCATGGCCGGTACGGCGTGGGGCAGGCCAGCCTTGATCGCGGCCTGACGTGCCGGGTTCTGCCCGGCGCCAGCGGTCAGCACCTGGCCCATGATCACTTCATCGACCTGCGCCCCGTCGAGGCCGGTCTGCTCGAGCAACTGGCGGATCACCGCCGCGCCCAGGTCTACGGCGGATACATTGGCCAGGGAGCCCTGAAAACTGCCGATCGCGGTACGCGTGGCGGCAACAATGACGACGTCTTGCATTTTCGAATTCCTCACTGGGCAGCGAACTGCATTTCCGGTACGTGATCCGGGACGATCAGTTTACCAGCGGTTTTGGCGACTATTTCCTCAACACTGACGCCAGGTGCGCGTTCCTTGAGGACAAAAGCGCCATTTTCGATTTCCAGATAGGCGAGGTCGGTCAGCACGCGCTTGATGCAGCAGGCACCGGTCAGCGGCAGGCTGCACTTGGCCAGCAGCTTGGACTCACCGTCCTTGGACGCGTGGGTCATGATGACAATGATGTTGTCGGCGCCGGCCACCAGATCCATCGCGCCGCCCATGCCCTTGACCAGTTTGCCGGGGATCATCCACGAAGCGATGTTGCCTTCGACGTCGACCTCGAACGCGCCGAGCACGGTCAGGTCGACATGGCCGCCGCGGATCATCGCGAAGGATTCGGCGGAATTGAAGATCGACGCGCCGATCCGTGCAGTCACCGTTTGTTTGCCGGCGTTGATCATGTCGGCATCGATGGTTTCTTCGGTCGGGAACGGACCCATGCCGAGCAGGCCGTTTTCCGATTGCAGCATGACTTCCATGCCTTCGGGGATGTAGTTGGCGACCAGGGTCGGAATGCCGATGCCGAGGTTCACGTAGTAGCCGTCCTGCATTTCGCGGGCGACGCGCTGAGCCATTTGTTCGCGGGTAAGTGCCATGTTGTTGTTCTCCGAAGGCCTGAATTATTTGCGGATGGTGCGCTGTTCGATGCGTTTTTCGAACGTGCCGCAAATGACCCGGTCGACGTAGATGCCCGGGGTGTGGATCTGCGTCGGGTCGAGTTCGCCGGGCTCGACGATTTCTTCGACTTCGACCACGGTGATCTTGCCGGCGGTCGCGGCCAGCGGGTTGAAGTTCTGCGCGGTGTGACGGTAAACAACGTTACCGAAATGGTCGGCCTTCCAGCCTTTGACGATGGCGAAATCGCCGGTGATGGATTCTTCCATCAGATATTTGCGCCCCTTGAACTCGCGCACTTCCTTGCCTTCAGCAACCGGGGTGCCAACGCCAGTGGCGGTGAAGAACGCCGGAATGCCGGCGCCGCCCGCGCGCATTTTTTCGGCGAGGGTGCCTTGCGGGGTAAGGATGACTTCGATCTCGCCCTTGAGCAGTTGCTCTTCAAACAGTTTGTTCTCGCCGACGTAGGAGGCGATGACTTTGCTGATCTGGCGGTCGGTGAGCAGCACGCCAAGGCCGAAACCATCAACGCCGCAGTTGTTGGAAACCACGGTGAGGTCACGGGTGCCCTTGCGCTTGATCTCGGCGATCAGGTTTTCCGGAATGCCGCACAGACCAAAGCCGCCGGCGATGACGGTCATGCCGTCTTCCAGCCCGGCCATCGCTTCCTCGTAGGAATACACACGCTTGTCGAAACCTGCCATAGGCACCTCTTTTATTATTTGCGGGCGGCTGGCTAGCCGAATGACTGGAGTGTCTCTCTGCTGGATATATTTGTTAAGTTGATTTTTCCGGTTGATTGATTGATAAATCTCACCAATACGCGTTCGGCGATGATCGTTCCCACGCTCCTGCGTGGGAACGATCAGGGCCATCGCATCACGGCTTGCAGCTTGACGCTTGCAGCTTGCAACTGGAGCAAAGCGACCATGACCATCAAACAGATCCGGGCCTTTCTCGCCGTGGCTCACAGCCTCAGTTTTGCTGTGGCCTGCGAGCGTCTGCACCTGTCGCAGTCAGCGCTCAGCCTGACCATCAAGGCGCTGGAAGAGGGCCTGGGAGGGCGTCTGTTCAGCCGCAACACGCGTAATGTCGCGCTGACCCCGGAAGGCGAGTCCCTGCTGCCGCTGGCGCGCCGCTTGATCGCCGACTGGGACAACGCCGAAGACGAGATGCGCCAGCGTTTCAGCCTGCAACGCGGACGCGTGACGCTGGCGGCGATGCCGTCGTTTGCCGGCAATCTGCTGCCGCCGATTCTCAAGAGCTTCCGCGCGCGTTATCCGAACGTCAACGTGACGGTCAACGACGTGATCAACGAGCAAGTGCTGGAAATGGTCCGCGATCGTCAGGTTGAACTCGGCGTGGCGTTCGCGCCGATGCAGAGCACATCGATGACATTCACGCCTTTGTATGTCGATCGCTTTGTCGCCGTGGTGCCGGCCGATTCAGCGCTGGCCGGTCGCGCCGATATCGATTGGCAGACCTTGCTGGAGCAACCGTTCATCACCCTGCAGCGGCCATCGACGGTGCGGGTGATGCTGGAAGAGCATTTGCAGGCGCGCGGAATGAAGTTGCCGGTGGAGTTCGAGAGTCATCAATTGGCGACGGTCGGGCGAATGGTTGCCAGCGGGCTTGGGGTCAGCGCGGTGCCGGCATTGTGCGCGGGGCAAATGTGCGAGCTCGGTGCGCATTGCCTGACCTTGAATGATTCTGTGGAGCGGGCGATTGGTGTGTTGACCGAGCCGGGCAATGACCTGTCGGCGGCGGCGCAGGCGTTATTCGAGATTCTCAAGGCTGAGGATTTGCAGCGACAGTTCGATTTTCCCCTCACCCTGGGAGCGCGGAAACAGAGCGCCGAACGCTGATTCAGTGTGGGAGCGAGCCTGCTCGCGAAGAACGATAACGCGGTCTAAACCTTGGCCACGCGCCACAGATACCAGGCCGCAACCGTCCGATAAGGTTTCCATGCCTGGCCAATCTCGATCATCTGTTTGCGCGTCGGCTGCACCTCCAGTCCCTTCAAGCGCCGATATCCCTCACGCACGCCAAAATCATCCGCCGGCAGGATGTCCATGCTTTCCAGGCTGTAGATCAACAGCATCTCCACGGTCCAGCGGCCGACACCGCGCAAACTGGTCAGGCGTTCGATCAGGGTTTCATCGTCCATCGCCCGCGCAGTCGGGTAATCCGGCACCACGCCGTCCAGCGAAGCCTGGGCGATCCCTTGAATCGTCGCAATCTTGCTCGCCGAAAAACCACAAGCACGCAGTCGCTCGACCTCGGTAGCCAGAATCTGCTGCGGATGCGGAAACGACTGGCCGGGGAACAACTCCACCAAACGCCCAAGGATCGCATCGCCGGCCTTGGCGTGCAGTTGCTGATAGGCAATCGCCCGTACCAGCGATTCATACGGGTCGCGCGCCGGATGTGGCTGATGCAGACATGGCCCGACGGCGCTGACATGGCGCTGCCAGTCAGTGTCTATCGCGGCCAGAAAAGCGCTGGCCATCTCATACATGTCAGCCATGTTGCGGTGATTCGAACGTACTCATCGAAATCCCTGTTTGCGTGTTGGATCGCACGGCTCAAAAAGCCAATTGTTGAGTCATTTGCAGTGCGGCGTTTTCCAGTCTGAGTAGAAACGCCTTGCGCGGTTGTCCGCCACCATAACCGGTCAGCGAGCCGTCTGCGCCGATCACTCGGTGGCACGGGACCACAATCGACAACCGATTGTGCCCGTTGGCCAGGCCGACGGCACGGCTGGCGCCGGGTTTGCCCAAGCCTGCCGCGATGGCGCCGTACGTGCTGGTGTGACCGTAGGGGATTTGCAGCAGCGCCGCCCACACCTCGCGTGCAAAAGCGCTGCCGGGCAGGTGCAGCGGCACGCTGAACTGAGTCAGTTTGCCGGCGAAATAATCCGCCAGTTGCACCTCGATCTGCTGCAAGTGGGCGTTATGCCCCGGTGCAATCGCGTAGCCGTAACGGTTTTGCAGCGCTTCAACTTCACGGGTCAGCGCCGGGCGATCGAGAAATTCCAACAACACCAGCCCACGGCGCTCGGCCATGGCGATCATTGGCCCCAGCGGCGTGGTCAGGCGGGTGAACAGCAACGGCTCACTGTTGGCCGCACGGCCCGGGGTGATGTGGAAGGACTTCTGAAACGCATCGCGAAAACCGCTGAGCGACTCGTAGCCGGAGTCGAACGCCGCGTGATCGATCGAGGTGCCTTGCCTGATCCCGCCCAAGGCCATGCCAAGGCGACGTGTGCGCAGCCAGGCGTGGAAGGTCATGCCGAAGTGCTGCTTGAACCAGCGTCGCAGTTTCAGCGGTTCGATGCCCTCGGCGAGCAATTGCGCATCGCTCCAGCGCCGTTCGGGATCGGCGTCCACCGCATTGAGCAGGCGCTGCACCCAGTCCGGGGCGATGGCCGCTGCGTCCAGCGGTTTGCAGCGCAGGCAGGCGCGGTAGCCGGCGCACAGGCATTCGTCGGCGTGGGCGAAGAATTCGACGTTTTCCGGTTTCGGCTTGCGCGCCGTGCAACTGGGACGGCAAAAGATCCCGGTGGTTTTCACGGCGGTGAAGAACACGCCTTCATAGGCAGTGTCGCGCTCGAGCATGGCGCGAACCATTTCGGCGTGGGGCGGCAGGACAGCGGCTGGTATGTTCATGGCCAGAGAGTAAATCCGCTTTGTCGATGGCTCCACCGAAAAATCGACAGTGAATTTTTTCCCTTGTGCAGCACAATGAGCGGGTCGCCGCTTTCGAGGAAGCCAACTCATGCATCCCTTTTCCATTCAGCACATCGATCATATCGTCCTGCGCGTCGCCGACCTGAAGCGCAGCATCGATTTCTACGCCAGGGTGTTCGGCGCCGAAGTGGTCAGGCATAACCAGCCGCTGGGGCTGGTGCACCTGCGGGCCGGTACGTCGATGATCGATCTCGTCGATTTGGCGGGCGAACTCGGGCGCAAGGGCGGCGGCGCCGCTGATGCGCACAAGCGCAACGTCGATCACTTCTGTCTGCGCATAGAACCGTTCGACGAAGCCGCGCTCATCGCCCATCTGCAATCGTTCGGGCTGACCGTTGAACAAGCCGCCAGGCGTTTTGGCGCCGAGGGTTACGGCTTGTCGCTTTACTGTTTCGACCCGGACGGCAATCAGGTCGAACTCAAAGGCCCGTCCGAGAGCGATCAGCCAGCGGTTTCCTGAAGCAGCAGCTCGGCCACTTGCCCGAGGGCCGAACGGCCGTTTTGCGGTTGTTCAGACGCCAGATTGAACAGCGCCAGTTGCCGATCGGCGCTGGTGCCGCTGTCGATGATCGCCCGGGCACGCTCGAACAACTGCGCCGCGCCCAATACCTGTGCCGTTTCGGCAAAACGCTGCTCGGCCAGCTCCAGCCACTGCGCGAGCGAACAGTCGCCGTCGATGCCTTCGACCAAAAAGCGCGCATGAATCCCCTGATGTTTGGCCCGCCAGCGATTTTCCTCCAGCATCGAACGCGCGGTCTGGTCGTACAGCAAACCGGGCCGCCGCTGTGCACTGGCATGAGCCACCAACACGCGGAAAAACGCCGCCAGGGTCAGCGCATCATCGACCCGAGGGCAAGCGTCGGTCATGCGCAGTTCCAGGGTCGGAAAACGCGCGGCCGGGCGCACGCCCCACCAACACTCGCCGGGCTGGCTGATCGCGCCGATACGCATGAGCAACGCCAAGTGTTCGTCGTAATGGCGCTGATCGGCAAACAGCGGCGGGATGCCCATGCGTGGCCACTCGTCACACGCGGTCTGCCGATAGCTCATGAAATCGCTGGCGGCGCCATCCCAGATCGGCGACGAACAACTCAGCGCCAACAGCAGCGGCGTCCACGGCAGGACTTCGTTCATCACGGCGATGCGATCCAGCGGCTCGATCACCTCGACGTGCACATGCAGCCCCGACAACACGCTGCGGCGGGCAACATGGCCGTAGCGCTCGAACAGATGATGGAAATGTTCCTCGTCGGTCGGAACCTGCTCGCGCCAGTCGGCCAGCGGATGACTGCCGGCGCTGAGCACGCCCAGAGCAAACGGTTCAAGGGCTGCACCCAAGGCCTGACGGCTGCCACGCAGAAAATCACTGGCGTGCTCGAAATCGCTGAATACCGGCGAAGCCACTTCGATCTGCCCCTGAAACATCTCCGTGGCAAACCACACACCCAGCGCCGCCCGGCAAGCCTCGATGGCCTGTGGCGGCGGACTGCCGATCATGCGCAGGCTCTGCAGGTCAGTGAGAAAGTACTCTTCCTCAATGCCGAATCGCGGGTGGCTCATGACGGTGCTCGAGCAAGTGGTTCTCTTGAGAACCGTGCGCCGTTGCGGTGGTTCACGCCAGGCGACCAGTGCCCCGCGAATGCACCGTTGGTCTTGTCCATTGCACTTGAGCGGCCAAGGCGTTTCCAAACAAGTCCGATCAACGTGTTCTGGAGGCAGACATGAGCAACCCATCCAGCAACGACAAAGCGCTTAAGCAAACCGTCAATCCCAACGACGACGGCTTCGCCATCGGCACGGCCGGGCGCGATGAAGACCCCAACGCCACCACCGACTGGGACGTTAGTCGAGATAACGAGGATGTCATGACGCCGGACGATACTCGCGGTCTGCCCGGTTATCCCGGCGCCGAAAAAAACAACCCATCGAAACCCGTTGCCGACAACAGCGTACCGGCCAACGGCGATCCATCGGTGCAGAACGACGGCGCTGATTGAGGTGGTCAGCAGTGGCAGGATAATGGCGTCGGTCGAACTTTTCTGATCCGGCGCCACTCTGAACCTGTCATAGGGTCGTAGTTCGACAGAAAAAACGCTTTGGCAGGCAGAAAAAGCTGCGTGGCGTGATAAATTCCCCCCACGTCGAGCCCACCCAGAATGGCCCCTGCCGGGTCCCACCAAGAGCGATCTACATGCAAGCAAAGGCCCGTGAGGTTTATGTGCCACCGGTGCTGCAAGATCTGCGGGCCGGCACAGCCGAACTGCACATCGCACTGGAAAAACGCCTTCCTTTTTTTACCGATACCCTCGATACCCCCGCATTCGAGCGCTTGATGGCGGCCTATTACGGTTTTTATCAGCCGCTGGAACGGGCGTTGCTCGCCAGTGGCGCTGTCCCGGATGATTTCGATCTGACGCCTCGTTTGAAGGCCGAGACCTTGCACGCCGACCTGCGCGCACTGGGCGCGACGACCAATGATTTGCCGCTGTGCGAGGACTTGCCGGTGATCGACTCCAGCGCCGCCAGTCTCGGCGTTTTGTACGTGCTCGAAGGCGCCACTCTCGGCGGGCAGATCCTGCGTCGGGAGATCGCCGCGCGGCTGAATCTGGACGCCGACAATGGCGCTGCCTTCCTCGATGTCTACGGCGCGGCCACCGGGCGGCGTTGGCGCGAGTTCATCGAATACCTGAGCAACCGGCCCATGGCGGCCAGCGAACGCGCGGCCGTGGTCAGCGCAGCACAAACCACATTCAGCTGTTTCGAGCAGTGGCTCGAGCGCCAGGAGGTACTGGCATGAACCCGCAAGACCCACAAGCCTTTGAAGAACTGCTGGCCAACTGTGCCGACGAGCCAATCCGCTTTCCTGGCGCGATCCAGCCCCATGGTTTGCTGCTGACCCTGACCGAGCCTGCGCTGCAGATCATTCAGGTCAGCGCCAACGTCGAGACCCTGCTGGCCCGCGCGCCCGAATCGCTGATCGGCCAGCCGCTGCACAGCCTGATCGGCGCCGAACACACCGCGCACGTGCTCGAAGCCTTGCAGCAGACAGCGTTTTCCGAGGCGGCGCCGCTGCGATTCGAGCTCAACGGCACTGAATTCGAAGGTTTGCTGCACCGCCATCAGGGCGTGCTGATTCTCGAACTGGAAATTCATGTGAAGAATTTCCAGCCGCGCAACGTCGCCGGGGTCAATACCCACCTGGGCCGCATGCTCCAGCGCCTGCAAGCGGCGACCACGCTGCAGGCCCTGTACGACATCAGCGTCAAGGAAATCCAGGCGATGACCGGTTACGACCGGGTGCTGATCTATCGCTTCGAGGAAGAGGGCCACGGTCAGGTCATCGCCGAAGCGTCCGATCCGTCGATGGAAGTGTTCAATGGCCTGTTCTTCCCGGCCTCGGACATTCCCGAGCAGGCGCGCGAGCTGTACCGCACCAATTGGCTGCGGATCATCCCCAACGCCGATTATCAGCCAGTGCCACTGGTGCCGAAGCTGCGCCCGGACACGCAAACGCCGCTGGACCTCAGTTTCGCCACGCTGCGCAGCGTCTCGCCGATTCACTGTCAGTACATGAAGAACATGGGCGTGCTGTCGTCGATGAGCATTTCGCTGCTCAAGGGCGACAAGCTCTGGGGCCTGATCAGCTGCGGCAATCGCCAGCCGCTGCACGTGCCGCATGAATTGCGCATGGCTTGCCAGACCATCGGCCAGGTCCTGTCGTTGCAGATCAGTGCCATGGAAACCCTTGAACTGACCCGCCAGCGTGAAGAGAAGGTCGAGGCGCTGTCGCGGCTCAACCAGGCGATGATCGATTCGCCGGAGAACGTTTTCGACGGCCTCGCCCATCAGCCAGCGACGCTGATGGCGCTGGTCAATGCCGGCGGCATCGCGATCATCGAAGACAAGCAGTTGCACCGTTACGGCAACTGCCCGGCGCCGGAAGAAATTCGCGCGCTGCACAAGTGGTTGCAGGCGCGCGGCGAGCCGGTGTTCGCCAGCCATCACCTGTCCAGCGTTTACCCGCCGGCGGCGCAGTATCAGTCTGTGGCCAGCGGTGTGCTCGCCATGAGCCTGCCCAAACCGGTGGACAACGGTGTGCTGTGGTTCCGTCCGGAAGTGAAGGAAAACATCAACTGGAGTGGCGATCCGCGCAAACCGCTGGATCTGGAAACCTCCGATGCCGGGATGCGCCTGCGTCCGCGTACCTCGTTCGAAATCTGGAAGGTCGAGATGGCCGGGATCTCCACCAAGTGGAGCCACGGTGACCGGTTCGCCGCCAATGACCTGCGCCGTTCGGCGCTGGAAAACGACCTGGCCCGTCAGGTACGTCGCGAGCAGGCGGCTGTGCAGGCGCGCGATGATCTGGTGGCGGTGGTTTCCCACGACCTACGCAACCCGATGACGGTGATTTCGATGCTCTGCGGCATGATGCAGAAAGCCTTCAGCTCGGAAGGCGCGCACACTTCGCGGCGTATCTCCACTGCAATCGACACCATGCAGCAGGCCACGGCGCGGATGAACACGCTGCTGGAAGACCTGCTCGATACCTCGAAAATCGATGCCGGGCGCTACTCGATCACCCCGCAGGCGCTGGAGGTCGGGCACATCTTTGAAGAGGCCCAAGCGTTGCTGTCGCCGCTGGCCCATGACAAGGACATCAGCATTTCCTTCCAGGCCGATCCTGACCTGCGCATCCACGCCGACCCCGAGCGGCTGTTTCAGGTGCTGTCGAACCTGGTGGGCAACGCCATCAAGTTCACCCCGCGCATGGGCACCGTCGGCGTACACGCGAAATCGGTGGGCGACGAGATCGTGTTCATCGTGCGTGACAGTGGTGAAGGCATTCCCAAGGAGCACTTGCCGCATGTGTTCGACCGCTACTGGACGATAAAGGAAGGCAACCCGACCGGCACTGGCCTGGGTTTGTACATCACCCAAGGCATCGTCGAAGCCCATGGCGGCCAGATCGTCGCCGAGAGCGAGCCGGGGCAGGGCAGCGAATTCCGCTTCACCGTGCCGCGCCTCGCCTGAGTGCCCCCTGTAGGTTTTGATCGTTCCCATGCTCTGCGTGGGAATGCCTCTACGGACGCTCTGCGTTCGGCTCTGAATGGGACGCTGAGCGTCCCGGGCTGCATTCCCACGCAGAGCGTGGGAACGATCGGATCAGATTCGCAGCCTCAGGGTCATTTTCTTCAATACTGCAAATCCCCCGCTCGCTACCGTAGCCACCTCGTTCCTCGATTGAAGCAGGTGTGCAATGAGTCTGATTCTTTCCATGGCGGCGTTTGCCCTCGCCGCATCCATCACCCCCGGGCCGGTCAATATCGTCGCCTTGAGCGCCGGCGCGCAGTACGGTTTCCGCGCCAGCCAACGGCACGTGGCCGGGGCGACGCTGGGGTTTGTGCTGCTGCTGGTGCTGATGGGCCTGGGCCTGCATGAGGTGCTGCAATTGTGGCCATTCATGACCCGCGTGGTGCAATGGGCCGGGGTGGCGTTCCTGTTGTTCATGGCCTGGAAACTGGCCAGCGATGACGGCCAACTGAACACCAGCGAGTCCGGCCGTGCGCCGTCGATGCTCTATGGCGCGGTGATGCAATGGCTCAACCCCAAGGCCTGGCTGGCATGCGTGGCCGGCATGGGCGCGTTTGTCGCCGACGGCGAGGCGCGGCTGGTCTGGCAGTTTGCGGCGGTGTATCTGGTGATCTGCTATCTGTCGGTGGGCTGCTGGGCGTATGCCGGGACGTTTTTGCGCGGTTATCTGAGCAATGCCGCCGGGATGCGCTGGTTCAATCGGTTGATGGCGTTGTTGCTGGCGGTGAGTGCGCTTTATTTGCTGTTCACTTGATTGACAGGCCCACCACAACCCCCTGTGGGAGCGAGCCTGCTCGCGAACGCGGTGTGTCATTCAACACTTCACTGACTGATCCACCGCATTCGCGAGCAGGCTCGCTCCCACAAGGGGGGCAGTGTTCAACTTTGAGTATGAAGTCAGCCGCGATACTGCCCCGGCGTTGCCGCCAGATGTTGTTTGAACGCTCGCTGAAAATGCGCCTGATCGGCAAACCCGGCCTGGAGCGCGACATCGGCAATCAACTGGCCGCTGCGCAAGCGCTCGCGGGCGAACTGGATGCGCTGGTTGACCACGAACGCATGGGGCGTCATCCCGTAGCGCTGCTTGAACGCGCGAATCAGGTATGACGGCGACAGCTGCGCCGCCGCGCAAATCGCCTCGAGGCTGAGCACTTCGGTGCAATGTCCACGGATGAAATCAGCGGCGCGTTCCAGCTTGAAATTCGGCTCATCGACGGGCTCATCCGCCGGATTCAGGCGGACCTGCAAATCACTGAAAAACTCTACCGCCGCGCTGTGTTTCGCCAGCGCCTCCATTTGGTCGTCGAGCAAAACCTCATACAACCCCATCAATTTGCCGAACAGCTCGGCATCAGCCAGATGGGTGTCGGAAAATCGCCGGAATTCCAGCTCCCCGGCAAACCCCAATTGATGCTGCAAATCCGTCAGCCACGGCGTTTCGACATACAACATCACGTACGACCAAGGCTGATCATCGATCGGATTGCAGGCGTGTACATCGCCGGGATTCATCAGCACCACGGTGCCTGCTGCCACTTCATACTGCGCCTGCTCATGCACATAGGTGCTGCGCCCGGCGGTGATTGCGCCGATGGAAAAGTGCGCATGGGAATGCCGCGCATAACAGACTTCACGACCATCCGCGATGGCCCGCGCTTCGATGAAGGGCAGGGCGTCGTCGCGCCAGAAGCGCGGGGCTTTCTCGGGGTTTTTCGCAGCGGCGTGTTTCATCGTGATTGTCCCGGCAGGTCAGCGCCTGAGTGTATTAGCTCTGGCCGTCGAATGCCCGTTGCAGTGCGGCAACATCGAGTTCTTTCATCTGAAACATCGCCTGCATTGCAGCGCCGACTGTTATAGGCTCTGGGGGGGCGTGACACCAGGGGCGCGATGGGATTTCTGCCCGCGCTGTGGCTCGTCGGTGTTCAACCGCAGTGGTGATGAGGTCGAGGTGAACCTCGGCGCGCTGGATGCGCCGGATCAGTTGAAGCCGACCTATGAGAGCTGGATTGTGCGGCGTGAATCGTGGCTGCCGGATTTTCCGCTGGCCAGGCATTACCGTGGTGATCGTGAAGGCGAAGGGCGGGCAGAGGGGTAGGGGATTGATTCAGCCTTCAGCACGCTTGCGATTTCTGTGGGGGCGAGTCTGCTCGCGAAGGCTTGTTGTCGAGCGATGATTTGTTCTGGTTGACCGAGTACATATCCGTTGCTGCGGTAACGGCTGCTTAGGGTTTCGCCCTTACGGCGACTCACTTTTTTTACAAACGCCTAAAAAAAGTAAGCAAAAAAACGCTTGCTCCTGCGTTCGGCCCTCGCAGGCTCGGGTTCCTTCGCTGCGGGATCGATCCGGGCGCAGCGGCTCCGGTTTGCTTCGCTGCACCTCCTTCCGCTGTGTCTGGCTGCGCCAGACGGTCGCTGCGCTCCCACGCCCGGATCAATCCCTCCGCTCAGCCTTCCGACGTCGCCGGTGGATCAAGATCAAAAGCAGGCGAGCTGACACTCGGCCTAAGGCGAACGCGGAGACTGTAGGAGCTGCCGAAGGCTGCGATCTTTTGCTCTTGCTCTTGCTCTTGCTCTTGCTCTTGCTCTTGCTCTTGCTCTTGCTCTTGTAGGAGTGAGCCTGCTCGCGATAGCTATCTCAAAGATACGAATGAGCAGCGGACCTGCCCTGATCCCTGTGGGAGCTGGCTTGCCAGCGATGGCGGCCTTGTAGCCGACCAGTCTCTGACGGATATACCCAATCCCAACTGTGGGAGCTGGCTTGCCAGCGATGGCGGCCTTATAGCCGACCAGTCTCTGGCGGATATACCCAATTCCAACTGTGGGAGCTGGCTTGCC